>NZ_JBWBQW010000001.1:0-888307 GCF_056279225.1 Chryseobacterium sp. UYP7 | reverse complement strand
CCTATTATCCTACTATGCTACTTCTATTTTGAAGTGGTGCAAATGTAATACGACTCAAACTATCTCGCAAATCTTTTTTGCGATTTTTTAAACAAATAGATGAAATATGGTCTAAAGTTTTGATTTAAACCACTATAAATTTCGGCAAAAAAAATCCCCACATTTCTGTGGGGATTTTTTGTAGGATAAAACTACATTTTATCTAAGATTACTTTTAATTTTAAAGCATTCTCGCTCGCTGGATTGTATAACAATGCTTTCTCAAGATTTGATTTAGCTTTCATCACATCAGAATCTTTGACAAAGTTAGCGATGCTAAAGTATGCATAAGCTAAAGCACTCTTGTTAGCTTCAATTTCCTCTGGCTTCACTAAAGTTACGTACTTCTCAAACGCGATATTTGCTAATTCAGCATTCTCAAGTTGTTGGTAAGCAATTCCCTGACTGTAATATGATGGAGCCCAATCTGGTAACAAACCGCTCATTTTTTTCCAAGTAACAACTTCTCCATTGTAATTCTTGGCTTCCTGATAAGCGTTAGCTAACTCAAACAAAGCATTCGTGTCTTGTGGGTTTGCGGCGACTTTAACTTTTGCAGCTTCAATCGCAGGGCTTGTAGCTCCTTCTTCCACTGTAGCTTGTTTGATTCCGCCACCGCCTTTAATTTTTATTAATTCTTCATCCCAGTTTAAAGTTTCATCTTTAGCGGTTTTAGCAATGGCAACTTTTTGTTTTGCTTCTGCCATTAATGCAGCTTTCTTAGTTGCATCCGTTTCAGTTTCAGCCATACCAGCAGCTATCAAACCTAATAAACCTTGATCTGCAGGTAAAACTCTTGTTTTCTCCGCTTTTGAAATAAACTCATCCATACTCATTTTAGCAGGACCGTATTCTCCATCTGCATACTGCAAATAAGCTCTCAGTTTAAATTTGATTGGATCTTTCACCTTATCAAAAACTTTATCCAAATACATTTTGGAGTTCCCATAATCCTCATTAGTGAAGAAAAGTTTAGAAATCTCTAATTGAGTATCTGGATCTTCATCTGCATACTTTGCATAATTAACAAGATCTTGAGTAGCTAAAGCATTTTGCTGATATTTAATGTCGTATCCAGCTTTTGCTTTGTATGCTGGAGCATAAGTAGCATCAGATGTAATAGCTCTATCGATACTTTCTTTCGCTTTTTGCCATTGTTGCGCCTGCATCCAAAGCGTTCCTATTCTTGTGTAAACAGAAGCTTTATTTTTAGCAATAGGCAAGGCTTTATCATAAGCAGTCATTGCAGAACCTGCCACTTGTGGGCTATTCGTTAATTTTAAACGATAAGCATCTCCCAGTGTGTAATAAAAATATGCTGGCGTACCTCCTCTCTGAGATTTTTCAACTGCTCTATTTAAATAGTCGATTGCAAGATCAGCATTTGGCGCACCTCCAAAAATGGTTAAGGCCTCTGCTGCTCTATATAGAACTTCCGCATCTTTATCTCTGGAGTCTTTAACAATATTCTGAATTTCTGCAACTGCAGATTTATCACCTTTTCCTAATTTAACTGAAGCTAGTCCAATTTTATTTAGATTACTTCTTTTATCTTCGGCTAACCCTTTGTTAAAATTCTCTTGAGCTAATTCAAAATTTGGTTCGAACTGTGTAAGATATGCGTTTCCTAAATAAAAATAATTCTCTGCGTTTGGAGACTTTGCAATCATTTCTGTGAAAACTTCTTTTGCTTTTGCATACTTATGACTGTCTGCACTAGCAACTCCATCCTGTAGTGTCTGCGCAAAAGCAAAGTTCGATAAGAACCCTACCGCTGCTCCGAGAGCAACTTTCTTTGATAACTTCATTATATCTTTCATTTTTAATTGTTTAAATTTTATAAATAATCTACTTGTACTTCTACCCAATTTTTATACCAAAAGAGCATTGTGTCAAACGACGCAGCAATTTTTAATACATTTTAACGCATTTGAACTTCACGTTTAAAGATGGTATAGGGTTGTAATCCTTCTTTCTCGACAACAATCTGCCCGAGTTGCTGGCAGGAAAAACGAATAAAACCATTCCCAAGTCCATAATACCGTTCGTTGGTAAGAAAATATAAAACCCGCGTAAAAGGATAAGTCATTTGTTTGATATTTCCGATTGATGGTTCGTATGACTTATTGTCTGAAATAACAGAAAGAATCTTAACCGAATTTCTTAACTCCTCGGATTCTTTATCATAAGGTCTGCTCAAAGTATTTAAGCTTATGGCTCCAATTTTATCCGGATAGCGATTGATCTCGTTAATAATATTTTTATTCCCACTGATTATAGAATACTTTAACTGATCGGGCGTCGTCTTAAATTTTTGAGCTACGAAATTTAAATTACTGGAATTTGTACCGTCGAAGATCACTTTCTTTTCATCTGAATGTAATTCCCGATCAAGTTCAGTCATAGTAACTGATTCCCGTGATGAATTTTTGGGAACGATAAAAACAACGGCATCTGCTGCGAATTTACCAGGTTCCAAATCCATATCGATCTTCGCTTTAAAGGCTTCCTTCTCTTTAGAACTAAGTTCCCGCGACATTATAATCACCCGCACTTTATTTTCTAAGAGATCAAGAAACGCCAGATCTTCTTTTTTGATGACCAAGTTGATCTTCGTTTTCGGATTGAGCGCCATATATCTATCGGTCAGCGCTTCAGAGACGCTTCTAAAGGATTCGTCGGCGGCAAGGGTTATTGTTCCCTGCTGTGGATCGTCGGGAATCCTATCTGCTTTTTTACACGAGATTACCACCGTAAAAAAACTGAGTAAAATAATTTTTAATTTAATCTTCATTTTTCCTTTGTCTAATTCTGTAAACAGCTCTGCCTATTCTAAAAATTCCATAGAGAATTAATAAACTTCCTAATGAATAAGCAATATTAGGTTCTAAAAAGATGACAAAAAATTTATAAATGATCACCACTACTCCCAGAACGATATAAAAAAATCCCGTAATTAGGGACAACCAGTTAAACATCATAAAAGCAAAAATACAAAAAATTAAAAAAAGAGAAGCATTTGCTTCTCTTTTGTTAAAATATTTCTCAATGTGTTGAATTATTCAAACTGCATTGTAAGTGGCATTCTAAATCTGTAACGAACTGCTTGTCCGTTGATTTTCGCAGGTGCCCATTTATTCTTAATTGATTTTACAGTTCTAACTGCTTCTGCATTAAAGTCTTTGTTAGACCCATTTGCCTTCACATCGGTAATACTTCCATCTCTTTCGACAACAAATATTACTTCAGTTTTTACTGTTCCTGCGTCACTGTCCATTACAGACGTGTCGAAGTTACCATTCACCTTACTTCTAAAAGAGTTGATCCCTCCTGGAAATTCTGCCAATTGTTCTACTTCTGTATAAACCTGAGTTGAAGAAACTTGTGGTTTTACTTCTACCGTTGTAGATTTAGTAGGACCTGGAGGTGGAGGTGGAGGTGAATAAGCTGGTTGTTTTACCCCTTCTACAGCTACAACCCCTGTTGTTGTTTCCAACTGCTTCGAAATTGGAGGCGGTGGAGTTTCTACTTTTGGAGCTTTTACCGGCTCTGGAACAACATTCTGTATTACTTCCTGCACTTCCGGCTCTTTTGGCGGCGGCGGTGGTGGCGGCTCTTCTTCTTTAGGCTGCTCAATTATGACATCTTCAGGAAGAATGTCGATTAATTTAGCGTTAACTTCTGTAGCATCCTTCTCATTCATTTGCTTTATTTTCATAACCACAAATGGTGCAATCGCTACAACCAAGAATAGAATCGTTCCAAGAATGAAGGCTTTCGTAAGTACTGATCTATATCTCGTTCTTAGATCATATGCTCCATAAGCTCTATTTCTATTTTCAAATACAATCTCATCCAAAGTTGGAGTTTCATTGTAAGTGTTTTCTTCTGCCATTATTCTTTCTTTTATATATTAAAAGTGTGTTCTAATTGGTAGGAGCTGCTGGTGTAGCAGCGGAACCACCTACTTTCTTTTCGTAAATTGCCAATTCCCAAGGCTTAACATCGGTGATACCGTATATCTCATTCTTGGTAATCGCCATTTCATCTAACATGTCTACGAAATTTTTATATACTGCGTCGTCTGTAGGCTTAATGATCACCGTAAATTTGGTTTGATCTTTAGCTCTAGCTTTCGCTTGCTCAATTACTTTCGTAATCCCATTTCTATCGAAACTTGTTTCCTGCAAAGTTTGATCATTCAATCCTGCCTGGTCTAACTGATGATAGAAAATTCTGTTGTCTTTCCCTATAATTAATGAAATAGAATTTGATAAATCGATTTCTGTACTAGGAGGTTTTTGGTTTTCTTTCGGTTTCGCCGGAAGACCTAAATCCATTACATTTGGTTTGTTAAAAGTGGTCACTAACATAAAGAAGGTGATCAAAAGGAACGCCAAATCCACCATGGGAGTTAAATCTACGTGAGGTACCTGCTTTTTGGAGCGTACCTTTCCGCCTTTCCCGCCGTTGTCTTTTACTTGTACTTCTGCCATTTCTCTATTATTGTGCCGTTTCTTGACTTGTTATTAACCAGAACTTCAAGAAATCTATATCTCTTAATCCTTCAAACAAAGATTTAACTTTAGGATATTTCGTTTGTACGTCTCCTTTGATTGCCAATTTGTAATCTGGATTAACGGTTAAACTCTGTTGTACCCAGTCAATCAATTCTTTCTTTGTACTGTCCATTGGAATTCCCGATGGGCTTTTATAAGCTTTGCGATCTTCATCTGATAGATCCAAATATGATTTTAACTGACTCATCGGAACACCAATTGACTGTGAATTAGAAAAATTAACTTTTTCTTTATCAGTAAAGGTCATATTATACTTTTTTCCCATTGCGTCTAACAGAGCGATTCTTTCGGTTCCGTTTTCTACAGGGGTAAAGTAAAATTTCCCATCAGTTGTTGTCAAAATAGTCATTAAACTTCCATCTGGCAGAAGCTTCTCAGAGATAGAAGATGGCGTGGTAATCGTCTCGATATCAGGTTTTGCAAACTGAGCCGTGAGGATAAAGAATGTAAGGAGTAGAAATGATACATCGGTCATGGCCGTCATATCTACCCTTATATTATGTCTTTTTGGTTTGACTCTCGCCATTGTAAATTATTTTTTATTAAACTTCAGTTTTTTGAAATACATTTAAATTAAATGATTTCCAATCAAGACAGAATTCTTAGTGAAATTCTGCAAATGACTGCTGAATTGACATAGCGATTTCGTCAATTTTGAACGTTAATCCATCAATCTTAGAAGTAAAGAAGTTATAAAGTATAATCGCAACAGCAGATGTACCAATACCCAAAGCCGTATTTACTAACGCCTCAGAAATACCGATTGACAATGCTGCAGAATCCGGAGTACCACCTCCTGAACCCAATGCGCTAAATGCCTTGATCATTCCGATTACAGTTCCTAGTAGTGCTACCAAAGTTGCAACAGTACCTAAAGTTGAAAGAATCATCATGTTTTTTTCCAACATTGGCATCTCTAAAGTCGTAGCTTCTTCGATTGATTTATTAAGAGCTACCATTTTTTGCTCTTTATTTAGAGTGGTATCGTGAGCCAAAGCTTTGTAAGTTGTAAGTCCTTCTCGAACTACATTACCCACAGAACCTTCTTGTTTATCACATTCAACAATCGCTTCATCAACTCTGTTTTGATTAAGTAATCTTCTTACGTTTAAAACAAAGCTGTCAACATTTCCGCTTCCTGCAGCTTTTTTCAATGCTAAAGCTCTTTCAATTGAAAATACGATTACGATGATCATAAAAGATATAAGGATCGGTACAATTGGACCACCCATATAAATAACTCCCATAAATCCATTTCCCGGATGTAATTCTTTGGTTTCTAAACCAGAGAATGCAACAGACGATAGACCGTTCAGCCTTGGATCTGCTTTAAAATTACCTGGGTTACCCAATACAAATATGTATATCGCTATACCTATTAGGATAAGAATAGGAATTATTAACGTAGGATTCAATCCACCTACCTTTTTAGCAACTACTTGCTCTTCGTTGTTTGAAACATTCATTTCCATACTAAACTAAATTATAATTGTTATTTTTTTTTCGAGTTGTAAAATAAAGTCAAAATATTTAACCACGCAAGTCTTTCAAAACTATTGCGGTAATTTTTTTCAACGTTAAGATTCATTAACATTACGATATCTATAAAAATTGAATTATATTATGATTATAATTTTCAATTTTAAAAAGACTTTTAAAAATTCAGAAATATAATAGACCTATTTTTACGATTACTTTACAATAAATATTTTATGTATAAATCTTTAAAAAACAATATTAATGATTTTTTTCGGGACTATGATGATTTTTCTCGGTGTATTTCCCCCAAGTTGGTGCAAAACACGCTCATCTTTCAGCGCAATTTCTTCGATCTGGTCTATAGACAAATCTGAAGGAAGTGCCATTTTAAATTTCATTTTCCCATTAAAGCTTACCGGATACTGCACCTCATCCTCTATAAGATACTGAGCATCAAACGACGGGAATTTTTCAAACTCAATTGTGTTGTCGTGTCCTAACTCTTTCCACAGTTCCTCGCAAATGTGCGGAGCGTACGGAGAAATTAATATTGCAAGAGGTTCAAGAATTTTTCTTTTATTGGTCTTCAGTTTTTGAAATTCATTCACCGCGATCATAAATGATGAAACGGTGGTGTTGAAGGAGAAGTTTGCAATATCTGCAACAACTTTTTTGATCAGCGTATGTAAAACCTTATACTCTTCTTTGGTTGGTTCATCTTCGGAAATCTCTAAAGTTTCGCCATTGTAGTAGAGGTTATAGAATTTCTTTAGAAAACCGTAAACTCCACTTAAACCTTGCGTATTCCACGGTTTGCTTTGTTCTAAAGGCCCTAAAAACATTTCATATAATCTTAGACAGTCGGCGCCATATTCTACGCAAATATCATCAGGATTAACGACGTTGTACTTGGACTTAGACATTTTTTCGACTTCGCGTTCTGTAATATATTTACCATCTTCTAAGATAAATTCTGCATCGGCATATTCAGAACGCCAGTTTTTGAATTTTTCTGTATCCAATTCGTCCGTTCCACCTTTTAGTAGAGAAACGTCAACATGAATTTTTTGTGTTTCGTAATTTTCAGCGAGCGTTTTTGAAACAAATTTATTTGTTTCATTAATTCTAAAGGCAAACGCACTCATCCCCAAGATCATTCCCTGATTGATCAATTTTTTGAAAGGTTCCTCCTGATCAATTAAACCAAGATCCTTCAAAAACATATTCCAGAAACGCGAGTACAACAAATGTCCCGTCGCATGTTCGCTGCCACCAATATAAAGATCAACCTGTCCCCAATAATCGGAAAGTTCTTTGTTGTTGAAAACCTCGGTATTATTTGGATCCATGTATCTTAAGAAATACCAGGAACTCCCGGCCCAGCCAGGCATTGTAGAAAGTTCGATCGGGAAAACATTTATATTATCGATCAAATCGGTAGCAACTACTTTTTCGTTCATCTCGTCCCACGCAAAATTTTTGGCATTTCCTAAAGGTGGATCGCCATCTTCTGTCGGGAGATATTTCTCCACCTCCGGAAGCTCTAACGGAAGTGCAGAAATCGGTAATGAATAAGGCATTCCCTCTTTATAATAGATAGGAACGGGTTCGCCCCAGTATCTTTGCCGGGAAAAAATCGCATCGCGTTGTCTGTAGTTTGTAGTTCCGTGACCAATCCCACGATTTTCTATTTCATCGATGATTTTTGTTTTAGCATCAGTATAGTTTAATCCTGTCAAAAATTCAGAATTGATACAAAATGAATCTTTCGAATCATAAGATTCTTCCTGAATATCAATGTCATTTTTAATAACGCTTTTTATTAGCAAGTCAAATTTCTTCGCAAACCGGTGATCGCGTTCATCATGAGCGGGAACAGCCATAACGGCTCCGGTTCCGTAGCCCATCAATACATAATCTGAAATGTAGATTGGCATTTTTTCGTCATTGAAAGGATTCAGTGCGTAGGCTCCCGTAAAAGCACCACTCACGTTTTTCACGTCAGACATTCGATCTCTCTCTGTTTTTTTAGAAGTCTGTTCGATATAATTTTCAACCTCAGATTTCTGTTCTTCTGCAGTTAAAAGTTCTACCAAAGGATTTTCCGGAGCCAGAACGATAAATGTTGCACCGAAAATAGTATCGGGACGTGTTGTGAAAACCGCTATTTTTTCGGAGGATGCTTGGACCTCAAAAGAAACCTGTGCACCCTGCGATTTTCCGATCCAGTATTCCTGCGCATCTTTCAACGGTTGTGGCCAGTCTAAAGTTTGAAGTCCCTGCAATAATCTTTCGGAATATGCAGTGATCCTCATACTCCACTGCATCATTTTTTTCTGAAAAACGGGGAATCCGCCACGTTCTGATTTTCCATCTTTCACCTCATCATTTGCGAGAACAGTTCCTAAACCAGGACACCAGTTTACGGTGGTTTCAGCTCTGTAAGCCAAACGGTAATTCAATAAAATATCCTGTTGATCTAAGTCCGAAGCAGAAATCCAATCTTCGGCGGAAAAATTTAATTTTTCATTTTGAAATGCTGATAAATTGTCGCTTCCATGGTCTCTAAAATGTTGAATCAAGGTATGGATGGGTTCCGCCTTATTCGTTGATTTGTTATACCAGGACTGGAATAGCTGCACAAAGATCCATTGCGTCCATTTATAATAAGATGCATCTGAAGTTCTTACTTCCCGACTCCAGTCAAAAGAAAAACCAATTTTTCGCAACTGCTCTTCGTACCGCGTAATATTTTGCTCCGTTGTAGTTGCCGGGTGCGTTCCGGTTTGTATCGCATACTGTTCCGCCGGAAGTCCGAAAGAATCGTAGCCAACGGGATGCAGAACATTAAAACCTTCGTGTCTTTTATAGCGTGCGTAAATATCGGAAGCAATATATCCTAAAGGATGACCAACATGCAGACCCGCACCAGAAGGGTATGGAAACATATCCAAAACATAAAATTTTGGTTTGTCGGTTTTGTCGGAAGTTTTATAAGTTTGATTTTCTTCCCAGAATTGCTGCCACTTTTTTTCGATCGATTGATGGTCGTAAAACATTATTTGAATTGTATTTCCGTTAAAAATATTCGCCAGTTCTGTACGACGAATGAATAATGGACAAATTTAAGGTTTTGAAATGAAAAAATCCCCACTAAAAAAGCGAGGATCGTTTGTACCATATTTCTCCGAAAAGAAATGATGTTTTTCAAAATTAATCTTTTGTTCTTCGGGCGTAAAAAGTACTTTTTACCTGAACATTGGTGTCTCCTTCAAAATCATAATTGCCCACTAATTCGTAAACAAGATCTGAGGGTGTTAACTGCAAAACAGTTCCGGACTGGGTTGTACCGTCTGGATTGGTGATCACAAGAACTTTTGAATTTACATCGTAGGAATAGGTAAAACTGGATTGTCCTTGCTGCACACAAACTCCGTTCATATCGGTGTACGTTGTTGCACTTCCTTTATTATCTTTACTGAAAATAATTCTCGCCTTTTGTTGACAAACAGTAAAATCCGTCGTCTGATCATAATTTCCTGTGGTTAAGGTTGCTTTTTGATTCAGTTTGTAAGGTTGCCATAATCCTACTAAGTTCTCAGCTTCAGAACTGGTATCATCGTCTTTTCTACAAGAATTCAATAACGTGAACACTAATAAAAAAAGTACCGGTAACAGAAGAAAATACTTTTTAGAGAATCTTGATCTTGAACCTTTTAAGTGATGTGTTTGTGATTTCATAACAATATTTTTATGGATTATGTTAAACGATTTCAAGTTCTATGCCATAAATAGCAATTTGAATTTTCATATTTATATCTTTGCTCAAATGCCTCTTAATGCCTAGGATCTCTATTATCACTCCCTGTTTTAACTCCTCCCAATTTTTGAAGGAGACGATTCAGTCGGTTATGCATCAAACTTTTACTGATTGGGAATGGTTGATTACGGATGATGCTTCTTCCGACAATTCTGTAGAAATCATCAAAAAGATAGACGATCAACGAATTATTCTCACCGTTTTAGAAAAAAATCAAGGCGCGGGACATGCACGGAATGTGTCTTTAGAAAAAGCAACCGGAAGATATATTACATTCTTAGATGCTGATGATTATTGGGAACCTAACTTTCTGGAAGAGATGATCACCTTCATGAAAAAGGAAAAAACAGAACTTGCTTACTCAAATTATTCCAGATGTGACGAAAACCTGAATTCAAAAATTGCAGATTTTAAAGCAGATACCGAGGTTACATTTGACAATCTTTTAAAAACCTGCAGGCTTTCTTTACTGAGTTCGATGTACGATTCACAAAGAGTTGGAAAAGAATTTTTTCCCGCCGGAAGCAAACGCGAAGATCACGTAATGTGGCTGAACTTGTTGAAGAAAATACCGACCGGAAGGCCGCTCCCAAAAACCATGGCAAAATATCGGATGCATGCAAAAAGCATATCCCGAAAAAAGACGAACATTATGAAAGATCAATATTTGGTATACAAAGATCACATGAATTTTTCTACTTTAAAATCTTGGTATTATACCGCAAACTGGGCTGTAAATGGATTTATGAAATATTCAAAAATATTTAATTAATGGAATATTCTAAGGAGTTTAAAGAAGCGATCTCAAATTTCACCTCACAGGAAAAAGATAAACTCATCATTCGTCTGCTCAAAAAAGACCGCATCTTATCACATCGTCTTTATTTTGAATTGATTGATGAAGAAACGGAAGACGACAAAAGAGCTCAGATGGAAACGCTCATTAAAGATGAAGTAGAAACTGCCGCAAAAAGGTACGGCCGAACGAAATATTTTCTGCCGAACATTCGCAGGATCAGTGCAAAAATAACAGAACATGTGAAAATTACGACCGATAAATTTGGAGAAGTTTCGCTCACCCTTTTATTAATTTCCGAAGTGTTAAAAAACCTTCCTAAAAGCGGCGATCATTACAAACTGTATATTTACATTCTTAATAAAATTTACAGATCTTTCATTTTGACGAAAAAATTAGATTCCGATTATTTTCTGGAACTGAAAGATGATTACACCACGCTTCACGACCTGATTGTAGACAATAAAACTTTGGAACAACTCACGCTTCAAAACGGAATATTTTTAAGTTGGTTTGAACCCGATAATATTCCGGATCACATCGACCGTATTCTTAAAGAAGTAAAAGCAGATGGATTGTTGCGCTAAAATAGTTAGAGCGAAACGATCTCTTTCATCACCCGATCCACCATCGCGTCACAATAAATTAAATTAAATTCGAAGATCTCTTCTTTATTATAAAATTTTTCAATTTCTGTTCTCAAAAAGCCTTTTGCACGGTTCAACCGAACTTTCACGTTGCTTTCGGTGATCTGCAAAACCTCAGCTGTTTCGGCGACGCTTAAGCCATTAATTTCCCGCAGCGTAAAAACCGTTCTGTAATCTTCGGGAATATGGAGCAAGCTTTTTTCCAGTATAGAATTCAATTCTGTGTTCATCACTTTTTTATACGTTTCTCTGCTGCCGATTCTCTCTACCAGTAAGGTATTTTTCTCCAGGGATTCTATATTCTTTGAAGCCCATTTCTGAGATTTTCGGTAACATTCATGCACCATGATTTTTGAAAGCCAGGTCCGGAAAGAAGATTTATGTTCGAATTGCTTTAGATGCGTGTATGCATTAATATAGGTCTCCTGCATTAAATCCTGCGTATCCTCATGACTATAATGATACATTTTGCCGATTCGGTATAAGTAAGGATTGTTTCGGCGGATGATGAGTTCGAAAAGAGCAGTTTCCTGGTGAAGAATCTTTTCAACCAATTCCTGATCGGAATATTGAGCTTTTGTATTCATCTCTTTTAGTTTTTATCGAAAATCAAAGCCAGTCTTGCCATAGAAAATGCAGAGATCGCCATCACCAAATCCCGAACGGCGACATCGGCAAATTTCCAGCCTACCAACAAAGATAAGGCAATAAGGATCAACCAGACAGAAACGACTAAACCACCAATTTTGGGTTTCATAAATACTAAAATTCCCGCAATAATTTCGATCACTCCAACGATCATCATAAACGCAGATCCGGAAAAGGGCAAAATATCAAGGATCATTGGATTAATATATTGCGTCCAGTCGCACAAAATATTAAAAAACTTATCCAGTCCCGCCACAATAGGAACAATGGTGAAGGTCAATTTTAATAAATTGAATACGGGTTTAACAATTTGATTTTGCGCTGTTGTGTCCATTTGTTCTTTTTTAAGGTTTAAAAACTGAGTTCTATATTGATAGAGTTCAGCTCGAACCAAAAGGTTACAAATAGAGGAATGATGATCTGTCTTTAGGAAATATGATCGACTACAAACTGCGAAGCATTTGGCTGATCATCAATAAATTTCAGTGCGTTCATGCCCATTATTTTCAAAGAAACATGGTCATTCAATAACTCCACGATATAAGGCGCGGCAAAAAATTCATCTTCGAAAGATTTTGCACCATTTCGTTGGATTAACTCGTCTGCTTCCGGGTTTTTGGTGTATTGATCTCCAAAAAAAACGGGAATTCCATAATTAGCTGCTTCTAATATATTATGAAGACCTTTCGAATGGAAACCTCCTCCAATAATGGCTAAATCAGCGTAAGAATACAGTTTGGAAAGCAGGCCAATGCAGTCAATTATTAAAACTTTAGCATTAAAGAAATGACTCTGCTGTCCCTCCGAAATCTGAGAATACAAAATAGCACGCGGAAAAATAGTTTTTAAATGAGCGACTCTTTTTAGGTCGTGTGGAACAAGGATCAATTTGACATTTCTGTTTTGGGAGGCAATGATCTCAGCCATTCTTTCTTCTGATTCCCAGGAACTGCCAAAAACTATGGTTTGTTCCTTCTGTTTAAAATCATCAATAAACGGCACAGAACGATCATTTTCCCGAAGTTTCTTCACCCGGTCAAAACGCGTATCGCCGGAGGTCGAAGAATTTTTCAGTCCAATTCCTTTCGCTAACGCTGTTGAATGTTTGGTTTGATGAAAAAACCAGTCGACATTTTTTTTCAACTGACCTACCGTCCATTTTCCGTATGCTTTAAAGAAGATTTGCGTTTCATAAAACAATGCGGAAACCACATATACTTTTGCACCTTGATTCTTAAGATTTTCTAAAAGATGATACCAGTAGTCGTATTTTACGGTGAAGAAAATATCAGTTTTAAAATTGGAAGTAAATTCCTGAATCCACTTTTCGGTATCGAAAGGCAGATAACAAACTACATCAGCGATCGTATTTTTTTTGATCACCTGATCATAACCCGACGGGGAAAAAAAAGTAATTAAAATTTTATGCTGTGGGAATTTATCTTTCAGTTTTTCCAGCACCGGAAGTCCTTGTTCGTATTCTCCCAAACTCGCAGCGTGCATCCAGATCACCTTATCAGTCGGAGAAAATTTGGCTTTTACTAAAGCACAGCTTTGTCTTCTTCCGGCTAAACCTTTCTTCAATTTATAGTTGAAAACTGCTCCAACTCGCATTGTAGCAATCATTAAACGGATAAAAAGATTATAGAAAGATATCATTGAGAAATTTTTAAAATTAAAAGAGGCTTCTCAAAAACCGCAGTTTGTGTGTATGCTGATTCAGATCTTTGTTAAAAATACCTGTAGAATCCAGTGAATCGATCCGAACTTTTCCGAAAGCATGAATAATTTCCTGGTTATTAAGCATGAGTCCAACATGAGTAATGGTTCCTTCTGAATTTTCAAAAAAGGCTAAATCACCAGGCTGGCTTTCTTCCACAAAACTTAAAACCTCGCCAATTTCAGCCTGATGTGGAGAATCTCTGGGTAAAGCAATGCCATGGATTTTATAAACAAGCTGTACAAAGCCGCTGCAGTCTACTCCAAAAAAGCTTCTGCCGCTCCATAAATAAGGCACATTTAGAAAAAGCTGTGCGGTTTCAGCAATATTTTCAAAAGTTGCAGGTTTTAATTCTTTTTGATTTTTGGTAGCTAATTCGCTTCCTAAAGAAAGTAACGTTTTGCCTTCTGCCAGATCGTAGAAGCCTACGGTGTTTGTAACGACATTGGTCATTCGGTCTGCAAAATCTTCATCAGATATTTTGGTGAACTGGTTTGTAGCGATCCATCCTTCATAAGCGTCAAAATCGATCCTGATTTTTGCAAAACGGTCTTTAATTTCCAGAAGATTAAAAGTTTCTCCGTATAAAAGCTGAGAAGTCATTTCGGACTGATGCGAATGTTCTGCCCGAATTGGTGCCACCGAAACTGTACAAATTCCTTTACTCATTCTTTGGTCTGATGGTTATCGTTTCCGAATTAAATTAACGCCGTCGCGCAAAGGTAAAATAAGATTTTCGAAATCCTCATCTTTTGCGACCGAATCATTTAGTTCCTGAATCTTTTGAGTTGATCTTTGTTTTGAATTTTCCTCCAGTACTTTTCCGTACCATAAGACATTATCGAACAGAATTACGGAACCGGATCTTACTTTGGATTTGATAAGGTTGAAATATTCGGGATAATTTTCTTTGTCGGCATCAATAAAAACAAGATCGAAAACTTCCTCCGTTTCCGTTAAAAAAGCTTTTGCATCTTTCAGTTGAAAATCGATCTGACTGGAAAATTCACTTTCCTGAAAATATTTTTTCGGTAAATAAGACAGTTCTTCATTAATATCTAAAGTCGTTATTTTACCTTCTTTTGATAATCCTTCTGCCAGACACAACGTTGCATAACCCGTAAAAGTTCCGATCTCCAGAATATTCTTGGGTTGCAGCATTTTCGAAATAATGGTCAGCAACCTTCCTTGCTGATAACCGGAAATCATATGCGGCTGCGTAGTTTTCTGAAAAGTTTCTTTCCTAAGCCTCTTCAAAATATCGGGCTCCGCAGAAGCATGATCTTCCAGATAGCGATCCATTTCCGGACAATGTTCTTCAAAAAAACTCATGAAATATTATTTAGTTTCAAATTTAAACATTTAAAATAAAAAAGCGCTGCTAGAACTTAAAGCTCTAACAGCGCTGTATCAACATTTAAAAATATACTGCTTAGTTTTTCACCGGTGCAATATCCATTAATTTCATAAATTCATCCAGCTTAGGCATAATGATGATTTCTGTTCTTCTGTTTTCTGTTCTTCCAGATACTGAAGCGTTAGTCGTTTTAGGATTGTATTCGCTTCGTCCACCTGCAGTGATTCTCGAAGGATTTACCCCAAATTTCGTCTGTAGAATTTTCGCCATTGATGTTGCTCTTAAAGCTGACAAATCCCAGTTGTCTTTCGGAAGAGTATTAGAGTTCAAAGGAACGTTATCGGTATTACCTTCAATTAAAACAGAATAAGTGTCGTAATCGTTAATTACTTTCGCTACTTTTCCTAAAACATCCTGTGCTGCAGGTAAAACGTTGTAATCACCCGTTTTGTATAACATATTGTCGGATAGAGAGATCAAAACTACTCCTTTCAAAACTTTCACCTGAACATCGTTATCTGCGATATTATCCAGGGAACGTTTCAGTTTGTTAGATAAAGCTAAATTTAAACTGTCATTTTTAGAATTCGTAGAAATCAGTTGTTTGATATATTTGTTGGATGAGTTAATTTCTCCAATTAATTTATCAATGTTTGCAGATCCTTTTCCAGAATTAGACAAACAAGCATCCAAAGATGATTTCAGCGCATCGTTCTGTCCTTTTAAAAGCATGTTTTCGCTGGCTAAACCAGAATTCACCCCTTTCAAGTCCTGAATTTCACGTTGTCTTTCACCAACATTGGTAATACATTGATTGTAGTTTTCGCTCATTGCGTCGAACTTCTTCTGGCTAACGCACGACGTCAACAATAATGCAGTTCCAAGAATTGCTCCGATTTTTCCTATATTCATAATATTCTATTTATTGAGCCAAAAATAGGGAAACGAATATAAACAGAAGAATTATCTTTGCTAAATATTCCTTAAAAAAACCTTAAAAATTGCTTAATACCAAGACGTTCCAGCAATCACTTGCACTCCTTTTACCTCATCCGGCAGAAGCGAAATTTCTGCTCGCCGTAAGTGGTGGTGTCGATTCGATGGTTTTACTTTACTTATTTAAGGCATCTGATCTGGATTTTGAAGTCGCACATGTTAATTACAAATTGCGCGGAAAAGAATCCGAATCCGACCAGAAATTAGTCGGGAACATTTGTAAAAAAAACAACATTCCTTTTCATTTTTATATCGTTTCGGAAATTGATGATAAACCGCAAAATTCCATTCAAAACTGGGCGAGAGATCTGCGTTACCAATTTTTTAGAAAAATTCAGGAAGAAAAAAACCTGGATTTTATAGTAACCGCACATCATTTGAATGACCAACTCGAAACTTTTATCATTAATCTTTCAAAAGCTTCAGGAATCAAAGGTTTGAGTGGAATTCCTGCCAGCGATAATAAAATTCTGAGGCCACTACTCGCTTTTTCTAAAGAAGAACTTTATGAGTTTGCAAAGAAGAACAAGATTGAATTTCGGGAAGATGCGTCGAATCAAAAGAGCGATTATCTACGGAACAAAATCAGGAATGAGATCGTTCCGCAACTTTTACGAGTGAACGAAAATTTTCTGCAGAATTTCGGGAAAAGCATTTCTTACCTTAATGAAACTAAAGATTTTGTGCAGGAAGAAATTTCAAAAATAGAAAAAGAGATTATCAGTCAAAATGAAGAGATGTTAACTATTAACAAGAAGATCTTTTTTGGTCAGCGTGCATTTGTACAGTTTGAGATCCTGCGAAAGTTCGGTTTTACGGAACCTGAAGAAATTTCGAAAATGGAAAATGCCGAAACTGGAAAATCTTTTATTTCTATTGAATATGAGATAACGGTTGACCGCAAAACTTTAAACCTTAAAAAATTAGAAGACCTAAATTTTGAAGATGATAACGCGGAAATCTTTCTGAATCTAAACATCGTAAATGAAATTGTAATTCCCGACGAACAACGGCAGGAAATTTCAGAATTTGGCAACGTTACCTGGAAATTTGACGGAGGAAAACTTCAGTTTCCTTTGAAGTTACGCCGAAAAAAGGAAGGTGATTTATTTCACCCCATCGGGATGATAGGCAAAAAGAAAATCTCTAAATTTTTTAAGGATGAAAAAATTCCTATTTTAGCCCATCGAAAAATCTGGCTTTTGTGCGATGGAAATGATACTGTTTTAGGAATTCTTCCTTTTCGCCAGGACCGCAGATTTGCGGGCACAAAAGATTCTGAAGAAATAATTAAAGTAAAATTATAGCGTCCCAGTAAGGCGCAAAAAAAGTAAAGTAAAAAATGAAATTTAAAAATTGGTTTATCCTTATTGTTCTCTTTCTCTTTCAGGGAATTACAGCACAAATTAAAGATCCTGTAAAATTTAAATATACGATTAATACACTGCCGAATAATGAATATGAAGCAGTTTTAACGGCTACGATAGAAAAAAACTGGCATATTTATTCTCAGGATCTGCCACCAGATTCGGGAATTCCGACGGAAATGAAACTTACTTCAAAGGAAGGAATTACGGTTCTCGGCAAAGTGGTAGAAGTTGGAAATAAGCATGATGAATTTTCTGAAGCTTTTGGGGCACAGATCGTTTATTATTCCGATTTAGTTCAGTTTAAACAAAAATTTAAATTAAAAAACGGCGCAAAACCTGCAAATGTTTCCGCAGAAATCACCTATCAAACCTGTAATGACCGCGTTTGTCTGGCACCAAATACGTTAGAATTCGAACAGAAAGTAAGTCCCGCGGCAACTGCAGAAACTACGACAACGCCTGAGGAAGTTGCAACTGCACCAGTTGTCACCGAAAATGCGGACAGTCTTAGAACAGAAACCATTCCAGAAACGACCATTGTTGCGCCAACCGCGGCAAAACAAGAAGGTTTAAAAGTAGCCTCCATCGACTTCGCAAATCCGCAAACAGATTGTGGAATTGCTCCGGAAAAGAATTCTGAGAATTTCTGGACCTATTTATTATTAGGATTTTTTGGAGGATTGATCGCATTATTGACTCCGTGTGTTTTCCCGATGATCCCTTTAACGGTTTCGTTCTTTACAAAAGGTTCAAAAGACAAAGCGAAAGGAAAAAGAGATGCATTTATTTACGGATTTTTCATCCTCTTAATTTTTGTTTTATTAAGTGTTCCATTTCATATTATTGATGGAATTGCCGGGAATGTTTTTAATCAAATCTCTACAAGTGTTTGGTTAAACGTTGTATTCTTTATCATTTTTATATTTTTTGCCGGAAGTTTCTTCGGCTACTACGATATCACTTTACCAAGTTCCATAGCGAATAAATCTTCGAAAGCAGAAGATGCAGGTGGAATTATCGGAATATTTTTCATGGCTTTAACTTTGGTGATCGTTTCTTTTTCCTGTACCGGACCAATTTTAGGAAGCTTACTGGGAAGTTCGCTTACCGGTTCCGCAGATATTCCAATGTTGCTTACTTTCGCACTCGCAGGTTTTGGATTAAGCTGGGCAATCGTTTTTGGATTGCTGGCGTTATTCCCACAAGCTTTGCAAAGTTTACCAAAATCTGGAGGCTGGATGAATACCGTGAAGGTTTTCTTAGGTTTTATCGAATTAGGTTTAGCTTTAAAATTCTTATCGAAAGCAGATCTTGTTTCTAAAACATTCTTCCTGAAAAGAGAATTATTTATTGCAATATGGATTTTAATTTCAATTGGTTTGGTTCTTTATTTATTTGGAAAAATCAGATTCCCGCATGATGATAAAAAAGCGAAGATTTCTACAACCAGAAAAGTTATCGGGGTTTTAGGAATCGGTTTCATTATTTATTTAATTCAGGGATTATTCCCGGGAGAACGGCCTAAACTGCAATATTTAAGTGGGATTTTGCCTCCGATCAACGTTAGTTATCTTCATGATGAGAAAGACGGAATTTTAGGAATGCATCCTTCGCACGATTATTTCGAAGCCATAGAAATTGCGAAGAAAGAAAACAAACCGGTACTGATCGACTTTACAGGTTATGGCTGTGAAAATTGCCGTAAAATGGAAGAATTTGTTTGGAGTGAACCGGATATTTTACCGATCCTACAAAACGAAATCGTTCTCGCTTCCCTTTATGTTGATGATAAAGAAGCTTTGCCGGAGAACGAACAAACGTCTATCGACATGGGTAATGGACAAAAGAAAAAAGTAAAAACAATTGGCGACAAATGGAGTTTGTTTCAACAGATCAACTTTAACAATAACTCCCAACCGCATTATGTTTTGGTTACTCCAGACGGAAAAGTAATCAACACTCCGATTTCCGGTTACATGCCGAAAGAGGACTTCAAAAACTTTTTAGAATGTGGAATTGCCTACTTTAAGAAAGAGAATAAATAAAAGTTATTAGAGATATAAAGATAGCCGGCGATAATTCGTCGGTTATTTTTTTTGATCATTTTTAAGATTTTGAAACTTAAAAACGCTTCAGCAGAAATTTCCGACCATTCAGTCATCTTTTTTTTAAAAGTTGATCTGAACTGAATACTTTTACATAAAAAAAACATGAAAACAAAATTCTTAGTTCTGATCTTACTCGTTGCGAAATTCGTTTCTGTAAATGCACAAATGGATGATAAATTTTATTTTCCGAAAAAGGAAATGAAAACCATCGAATGGAAAAACGTTGAGGAAGTGAAATTCCCGGTTGAAAACGACACCATAACGGCTTTGATCTTAAAACCCAACATGAAACCAAAGGGCACCATTTTTTATTTTCACGGCGCGGGCGGGAACAATACTTCTTATCTGGATTTTACTTTGCCTATGGTGAAAGATAATTATGAAGTGGTGATGATCGATTTTCGCGGCTACGGAAAATCTACAGGTGTTCCGACGCATAAAAACATTGCGGAAGACGGACAGAAAATATTTGACGTGCTGTCGAAAAGAAGCGACATTAAAGACACAAAGAAAATATTTTACGGAGCATCGATGGGAACGCAGATCGCGACTCATTTAGCAAAGGATAACCAAAATGTTTTGAGCGGTTTGGTTTTGGAAGGAACCATTTCATCCTTTGGTGATATTGCCGGATTTTATGCTCCACAATACAAAGACTTTTTAGAAAAAAGTTTTGTTTCACCATATTCTGCGAAGGAAGATATTAAATCCATTGACAAAATTCCGACGCTGTTCATTCACAGCAAAGAAGATAAAGAAGTGCCGTTTGAAGAAGGAATGATGGTTTATAACAACGCACCACAACAAAAGGAATTTGTAGAATTCAGCGGCGCACATTTAGGAGGAATGACCGTAGAAGGCCCAAAAATTCTGGAGAAAATGAATAAGATGATCAAGAAATAGGGATAAGGATCTATCTTTAAAATTCTATCTACAACAAGAAATAACCGGCGATATACTCGTCGGTTATTTTTTATTTTTGTAGGAAAAAATTCTTTTTATTCTAGCCCGGATCGAACGGTTTGTTTGAGCTCTCCCGATCATGTCCCGAGAATTCGGGAGCATGATTGGGAAGCGAGGAGTGAGAGCCGGAACGTAAGTTGAACGAAGCGATCCCCATTTTGCTCCTGAAAAAATTAGTTGGTTACTGGAACACTGCTAAAACCTACAGAAGCTTTCAAAGAAATGTCTGAACTCGGTACTTTTTTTAAAACATAGACAATTTTCGCCTGTACAGAACCCGATTTCATCATTGAATCTAAGGTCTGAGAGGAATTTACGTCTAAAGCAAGTGAATTCCCAACATTATCTGGAATTGATTCCCTTGAAGCCACTAAAACCTGATTGTTGCTATTGTTGGACAAATAAACTTTTACCGATTTAAAAACGCCTAAACTCGTGCCCGAACCTACGGAAATCGTAGCATTGGAAACCCGAATATCTTTAACATTTGCGCCGGAACCAGTCAGTTGGTTTACACTTTGAGCCGGGGAAACGCTGGAAAGTTCAATATTAGCGGCGGAATTAGCGGTTACTAAAACTGTGGCATTATAAGGAAATGTATTTTGTAAAATGGAAGATACTGTTGAACAGCTTACCAATGTTGCTGTAGCAACGGCTGCGGATAAGAATAAATTTTTCATAATCGTATATTTTATTTGCGTGATTCTATTCAGATATTATACCAATTCACCTAATTAACATAAGATTAACTTTAGATCTGGTTGGATGGAAAGATAATTGCATTATTCACTGCATAACTTTAAAAATTATTACGATGATATCTGAAAAAATGAAAAATTCTGACTTTCATAAGTTTTTCGTGGATGAACTGAAAGATTTATACTGGGCAGAAAATGCGATCTTAAAAGAACTTCCGAAAATGCAGGGTGCAGCAACAAGCAAAGAATTAGCTGAGAGTTTTGCACAACACGAACAGGAAACCAAAAAACATATTTTGAGACTTGAAAAAGTTTTCGAAAGTTTAGGCGAAAAAGCAGAAGGTAAAAAGTGCGAGGCTATTGAAGGAATTTTAAAAGAAGGAAAATCCATCATCGATGATACCACAAAAGACAGTATGACCCGCGACGCAGGTTTGGTTTTGGCCGCACAAAAAGTAGAACATTATGAGATTGCAAGCTACGGAACGCTGAAAGTTTTTGCGAGCCACATGGGACACACAGAAGCAGAAAGGTTACTCGCAGAGACACTGGACAACGAGAAAGCAACAAATGCAACATTAACGGGACTTGCGGAACGTTTTATTAACAAGAAAGCAGTCGCAGAATAAAGAATCCTTTTTTATATATTTTTGAATCCGTCCTGAAATTTTTTCGGGACGGATTTTTTTGTTTGAATATTATTTGAGATCTATTGTAAACTTCCCTGTCGTTTCGCCGGAAGCCATGTTGCTCTTTCCGATAAGAAACCAGATTTCGCCGTTTTCTTTAACGTCGTAGTTGATCTCTCTTCCGAAAGGTCCGTCGTAATAACCATTTGGCAATCTAATTTGATTAAAGCGGATATTCATCTGCGAACTTTCCGGAGTAATTGTTCCGGTGATTTTACCTGCTTTGAAATTTTTGATCTTTAATGTAAACTGTTGCTCGTTTTGCGTGAATGCCTCCGTAATTTTGAGAGGAAGAATATCTGCGTTCATGGTTCTGATAATCTTGTTTCCTTCCACCGTACGGGAACTATCTGAATTTTCCTTTTTCGGAGTAGGTTCATCAATAGAAATTATGTCGTCCCGTACAGAATCGCGGGAATGTACAACCACATTTTTATCAACAGTCGCTGTGGAATCATTGTTTGCGGCAAATATATTTTCAACTTCTTTTTTATTGCAGGAAAGTAACAGGACAGGAATCAGCAATATTAATTTTTTCATTTTAGTGAGATTTTAAGGTTTCGTAATATAATGTTCGGGAAAGAAAAGAGCCTTGCGGTAATTCTACTATCTGATCGTCCAGATTAATTTTTTCCGGATACTTTTCTTCTAAAGACTTGTGGTTAAAACTGAAAGTAGAAAGAAAGTCATAATTTCCTTTTCCGGCAGTAATATTATAGCGTGTAGCAACTGCACCCCAATTTATAAAACTGCAAACTAAGATTGTTCCATAAACGTACCAGGTCATGTGATTAAAAAGAAAGGCATTTGTTTTCTGTTTTTCAATTTTGTAAAAAGCAAGAATCAATCCAATAAGCGATAAAATAAGGAATGCATAAACGCCCAATCTTTTATAGGTTAAACCCAAATTATAAATATACTCTGAGTTTTTAGCAGCCGCAGACAGGATTAAAATTCCATTCATTACTAACCAGACTTTTGCCAGGATCTTCAGCATTTTTGCGTCTTTATCAAAATTAAAAGCGCCCTTAAAATAAAACATGATCACCAGAACCGCCATTATGATTGCTAAAATAACAGCATTCACACGTTCATGAGTTTCTATGGAAAGTTGATTGGGTGTTTTATGAATTTCTATAAACTGTTCATAATTAAAAGTAATAATAAACACAAGCAGTAAAAGATTTAGAGCGATAAGAGAAATCACACCGCTTTTGCGTTCTGCTGCGATATCCAGAAAAGAGTACGTCGGTTCCTGAGTTTTATCTTCATTCAGAAAATTATTTTTGAGGAGATGATTTTGAGTATAAATAAAATCGAACACTTTAAAATTCCAGAAATTGAAAGCGATAAAAAATCCGAGACATGCGATCATGATAAATTCCCACAAATCGAAATCGAATTTAAAATCGGTGAATAAACTGGAAAAATGCGTGCTTCCTGCGGAATAGACCAGGAAAAACACGACGATAAAAAAGGTCGGAATCAGCACTACAGAAATTACTTTTTGTAAAGATCCCGACGTATTTCTTTTTGGCAGCCATTCGTTAAACTTAAAGATGCGCGTAAAAAAAGTGAGGGAATTAATCGCGAAAACTGGAATAATGAGCAACGATTTTAGATCTTTATCTTTTGATTTTAAGACCAGTAAAAATAATGAAATGAATACTGCCATGAACGATACAAAATCTCCATACCAGGCAAAAGCTGCACTTGATAAAACAGAGGTCACAAAAAGGGTCAGGAGCGTTCGGTTTCGATTGTTCGGAGGTGTTTTGAAGAACGTAAGAACCGCGTAGGCAAGACCCAAAATCCCTAAGTTGAGTCCTAAATTTTCGCCGTAAAACAACGTAATAAAAAGCGCAGTTGTGAGAAGGATCAATTGATGTGTTTTCATAATAATTTTTTATTGATAATAAGATTAAAATAAATAATTCAAAGTACTTTGTTTTTCAAAGTTAATTTATAAAAAAATAGAGGTTTATTTTCCAAGCAATTTTTCGAGTGCGGTTAAGTGTTGAGAAAAAGCGTCTCTGCCCAGGTTTGTTACGCGATAAGAAGTTTTAGGTCTTTTGCCTACAAACTCTTTTTTCACTTCAATATAACTTTGTTTTTCCAGTGCGCTGCTGTGACTGGCTAAATTACCATCGGTGATCTCCAGAACATTTTTCATTTCGGTAAAATCAACCCAGTCGTTTACCATCAGAACAGACATAATGCCCAGTCTGACGCGACTCTCAAATTCTTTGTTAAGTTGATTAATGTTGATCATTCTATTTAAAAACTAATTTTTATCTGGAAAATATTGCGTTCCAATTGCACCCCCTTTTATATTCTAAATCCCGATTAAAGTTCAATAGTATAAATATTTAAAGTGTTTAAGGAAAATCCAAGATACTCCGGAAGTATTTAAAAAATTATTATCGCAGTTATTTGTATTTCTTATACATCACTATTCCGTAAACGATATGCAGGATCCCGAAACCTATCGCCCAGAAAACCAAGCCCCATCCAAGAAAAAAGAAAGATAATAATCCCAGAATAATTTCAAAATATCCAAGGTATTTTACATCGGTCAATGTATATTTCTCCGCGTTTACAAGAGCTAAACCGTAAAAAATTAAAGTTGCCGGCGCGACAAGAACGTATAGATGATGGTAAAGCAATCCTAAACAAAAGAGACCGCCCGTAAATAAAGGAACAGCAAAGTTAAAAAGCAAACGTTTGGTCGTTTGATCCCAGATCTTCTGATTTTTTTCTTTCGTCTTTCTGGACGTGAAAAAATATCCCGAGATAATCGCCAGCACAAGAATAATAGCGCCGATCAAAACCAATTCCTTTACCAGACTTTCGGAAAAAATATTTCTGTTTCCCTCAAAATAGTCGATTCCTTCTCGCTGAAAAACGAAATAAACATAAATCGCTCCAACCAAAGCCACTAAACCGGCAAAAACACCGGAAAGTCCACTTAGGGAAATAAACCTGGAACTTCTTTCCATCATCGAACGGATGTGGGACAGATCTTCATGATAATTTTTTGACTCCATATAAAAGTACTTTGAATTGCAAAGTTAAATAATTATTTGAAATTCCAACATTTTATTTTGTGTTTGGAAGATAATGTTTGAAATAAACTATATTTATGCAGATCATAGTTTCTTTAAAGTTCGGAAAAGTAAACTTCGCACATTCGTCCAAAATCTATAAATAAGCGTTCCCATGAATACCAAATACATCTTACTGTTTATAATTTGTTTGCCCTTATCAATTAGCAAGGCTCAAGATCTTACTTCTTACGTGAATCCTTTTGTAGGGACAAAAAATATGGGACACACTTTTCCGGGAGCTACAACACCTTTTGGAATGGTGCAACTTTCTCCGGAAACCAATCAGGAAGCTTACCTGGTGGACGGCAAATACAATCCTGCTACTTATAAGTACTGTTCCGGCTATCAATTTGAAGACCACACTATTTTTGGATTTTCCCACACGCATTTCAGCGGAACCGGACATTCTGATCTGGGAGATTTTTTGGTCATGCCCACGGTTGGTAAATTAAATCTGGAGCCCGGAAAAGCAAACGAACCCAAAAGTGGGTATCATTCTCAATTTTCTAAAAATACAGAAAAGGCAAGTCCGGGATTTTACGAAGTTTTTCTGGATGACTATAAAGTTAAAGCCGAGCTTACCGCAACAGAACGAGTTGGCTTTCATAAATACACCTTTCCAAAATCAAGTGATTCGCATATTATTTTGGATCTAATGTCGAATATTTATAATTACGACTCAAAAAATGTCTGGACTTTTGTGAGGGTTGAAAACAACCAAACCGTTGTTGGCTATCGGGAAACGACAGGATGGGCAAGAACGAGAAAAGTTTATTTTGCCATGAAATTTTCAAAACCATTTAAAAGTTATGGGAGAAAACGCTACGAAAAAGTAGAATACAACGGCTTTTACCGTAAGTTTAATGAAAATGAAAACTTTCCCGAATTTGCGGGGAGACAAATTCGCGCCTATTTTGATTTTGATACAAAGGAAAATGAATCTATTCTTATAAAGTTTGCACTATCTGGAGTTTCCACTGCCGGAGCTTTAAAAAATTTAGAAGCCGAAATTCCTGGCTGGGATTTTAATAAAATAAAAAAAGAAGCTTCGGATAAATGGCAGAAAGAACTCTCCAAAATAGAAGTTGAAACTTTAACAGAGAAAGACAAAACCACTTTCTACACTGCAATGTATCACACGATGATGTCGCCGGTTTTGTATCAGGATGTTGATGGGAAGTATTTAGATATCGATCAAAATATTCACGAGGCAAAAGATTTTACGAATTACACGATCTTCTCTCTTTGGGATACGTACCGCGCCTTACATCCGCTTTATAATATTATTCAGCCGAAGAGGAATAACGATTTCATCAAGTCGATGCTTTCGCATTCTAAGTATAGCGTTCACAAAGCTTTACCGATCTGGAGCCATTATGCGAATGAAAACTGGTGTATGATCGGTTATCACGCGGTATCGGTTCTGGCAGATGCTGTTGCAAAAAAAACGACCGATGCCGATTTGAAATCAATGTTAGATGCGAGTATCTCTTCCTCCAACTTAAAATATTACGATGGCATCGAAGATTATTTAAAATACGGGTATGTTCCGGAAGATAAAAGTGATGCCTCCGTTTCGAAAACTTTAGAATATGCTTACGATGATTGGTGTATCGCGCAGATCGCTAAAAAGAATGGCGATGCGAAAACTGAAGCTGAATATTTAAAACGAAGTGAAAGCTATAAAAAAGTCTACAATCCAAAATCCGGTTTTATGCATCCGAAATTAGCAGACGGAACTTTTAAAAAAGAATTTGATCCCATGGATACTCACGGCCAGGGTTTTATTGAAGGTAACGCTTTCAATTATGGATTATACGTTCCCCAGAATGTTCCGGAAATGATCAAAATGATGGGCGGCAAAAGCAAATTTTCTAATCATTTAGATGACATTTTTACTACCGAAATTGCAGAAAAGTACATTGAGAAAAACGAAGATATCACGCGCGACGGAATCATTGGGAATTATGTGCATGGCAACGAGCCCGGTCATCATATTCCGTATCTTTACAATTACACGAATGATGCCTGGAAAACACAGGAACGTGTAAGAAATATTATGGACAAAATGTATTCTTCCGGGGTTGATGGACTTTGCGGAAACGATGATGCGGGACAAATGAGCGCCTGGTATATTTTTTCAGCGTTAGGGTTTTATCCCGTTTTGCCGGGTTCCGATGAATACCAATTTGGTTCTCCCCTCGTAAAATCAGCGAAAATCAATTTAGAAAATGGAAAAACCATCACCATCAAAGCTGAAAACCAGTCGGAGAAAAACATCTATGTTTCTAAAATTATAGTGAATGGGATAGAAGTGAAGAATCATATCCTGAAACATTCAGATATTGCAAATGGGGGCGAAATTATCTTTCAGATGAGCGCTAAACATCAATAAAAAAATGTTTGTAAGTCATTCGATCCTTAGAATTTTGGGCTGTACTTTAAAATAATTATCTTTGATCAGAAATTAAAAAAATGCTGAATAACCTGCGACATAAAATGGAAAAACAATGGTTTGGTGTACTCACGAGAATGGGTGCTAAACTGGGAATTCCGGTGTCTAAACTTCGGGTGTTTTTTATCTACTCTACTTTTGCGACGGCGGGCGTTTTCTTTCTCATTTATCTGGGATTGGCCTTTACTCTTTGGATCAAAGACATGTTTATTACGCGGCGCCCAAGTGTTTTTGATCTGTGATAGCAACTGAAAATTTTTTCTAATTATTATTTTTAACGGCGTGGAATTTGTTTTCTGCCTCAAAGCAAATTCAATTTATTTCTATGGAATATTTACAGATAACCTCTTTTGAAGATTTTCGTGCGGTAGAGATTTTTAAATCCTATTGTGAGACTTTTCCCGAAGATGAACGACGCAGCGAAAAGCAGTTTCGCAGCTTATTCACGAATCCGAAAGTGAAAGTTTTTTCTGTATTAAAGGAGTTGAAAAATATTGGATATCTCGTTTCCTGGGAACTCACGAATTTTGTTTTTATAGAACATTTCGAGATTTTCTCGGAGTTTCGAAGTTTAAAATATGGCTCCGAAATTATAGGAGATCTTTTCAAAAATTATTCTCATATTGTTTTAGAAGTGGAACAGGAAAATCATGGGGAAGATGCCAAAAGACGAATTGCCTTCTATGAAAGAAACGGCTTTATCGTGATCGACGAAAATTATGTTCAGCCTTGCTACGAAGCCGGAAAGAACGAATTAAACCTTCTGCTTTTTGCTAACTGGAAACATGAAAACATTCAATTGATCAAAGAAGAGATTTACGATGTAGTTTATTGTGCGAGATGATTTCAGGTTTTCTCTAATGTTATAAATTTATCTCCGCAGTCAGAAAATTTGGTATAATAATTCATTGCATTTCCAGAATTTTGAATTCTAATTTTTTGACCATCCAATATTCCCTGAATTCCAACCGGTAAAACATCGTGAAGTTCTGATGCTTCATTATTTTCATCTAAAGCTCCTTCATCTTCTGCCCATTCTATTCCCTCAAATGTCACATAAACTGATTGTTCCTCTAAACTTCGGTAAAATGTTAATGACCCGCTGAGCTTTCTTTCGGCAGTTTTAATTTCGTAATAATAGTCAGCGTTTTTTTTAGAGATTTTCAAACTGAAATCACAAGCTGTTTCCTCTGAATTTTTATAAATACCTTCTAAATCCTTTGGGACTTCTGGAATGGCTTTATGAGTTTGAATTAATTTTACGGTCAGTATTTTCCCGGTTTTGAGATCTCGCCAGATTCCGTTGATTTGGTTGTCGCTTATCCTTGCTCTAATGAGCGCCGTTTTATTTCCTCTTGCATTAAGTTCAAAAATTTGCAAATCGTCATCTGTAATTGTTCCGACCAATTCGATATTCAAACCGATTTTTTGGTAGAAATAGGAACCATTTATTTCACCATTCTTATTGGACAGTTGAAAAACAACATCCAAATCTTTCCCGATTGCGCCAATATAGGCTTTACTAAAATTTTCGTTGGAAGAATGCACTTCTCTTGGAAAGGCTTGATTACTTTCTCCTTCTAATTTACTGACGGTAGGAGCTGGCTTAAAGGAAAGGAAAAGTAAAATTACTACAAGACTGAATAAATTTTTCATTATTTTAATTCTACGGACCATTTAAGATGGTTTTATTTAAGAAATCCTTTACTTTTCAGCATCAAATTTATTTTCCTAAAAGAGTAGCGTGCGTTTCCAGTTTCTCGATTACTTTTGATGTTCCCTGATCCGAAGAAATACCGTAACCATTCACCAAAGTTCCTTTCAGATTATTTTTAACAGAAGAAATAACATAGAGGATCGCCTGGTCATCGGGATCAGAAATTCCCTCAAAACGATATACTTTATCGATATGAAAATCATCCGGAGATAATTTTACATTCACCTGGTGGCAAACAATACATTCTTCCTGAATATTAAAATCGTGGATATATCCAACTTTGATCAGGGCATTTATCGTTTCAGACAATGTTCCGAAACTTTCTTGTAAAAGATCTTCACTCATTTTTTTAAGGCATTTAGTTGTTGAGAAATTTAAGAATCGGCGATTGAGAGTTAATCGTGAACAAGATCAATTTTTGTTCAGAACAGCAATTAATTCACCTCATATTCTAACTTAATTGTAATACTTGCTTCTTTATCTTTGGAGGATGTATTGAAGGTACCGCCGTAGGAATATTCTTCTGTTGAATTAGGTGCGGTGATTTGAGTTATTCCCATGGTCGCTTTTTTTAAATTCCCAAGTTTTGCCCCTGCATTTTCAGCAATTTTTTCAGCGCGTTGTTTAGCGTCCTTAGTTGCATCGGCAATCATTTGATGTTTCACATCGGCAAGTTTGGTGTAGAAATAATTGGGTGGCGACGAAGTAAACTCGATTCCTAAGTTGATAATCTCTGTGATATTACGGGAAAGATTCTCAACTTTCGCCACATCTTTACTGTCGATAGACACGGTTTGAGAAAGTTGATAACCACCAAAAGTCTGGGTGCTTCTGCCATTCGCATCGGTGCCATAATTAATTTGTTTCTGAATATCGACGGCAGAAAAAACCATTTGATCTTTCGGAATTCCTTTAGACGTCAAATAATTTTCAATCACCTTTTTGTCGTTGGCGAGATCGTCATACGCAGCTTTTAGTTCGAAACTGTTGCGCGAAAAATTACCGCTCCAGGCGATAAGATCCGAAGTAAATTTATTGGTGCCTAAACCAGTGACTGAAATGGTGTTTTCAGCTTTATTTCTATTTTTTATGGCGCTTCCTAAAAGTGCAAGTCCAATAACAAAACCGAGCGCGGCAATCGCAATAGCGATGATATTTCTATTCATGTGTGGTATTATTTATTTTTCAGAAGGGAAAAATATTACTTTAAAGGTAGTGATAAATTACCGTGATCTTAGTGATGCTTCCACTTAGTTTTTAATCAGATAAATATCAGCGACTTAATTACAATCGTAAGACTTAAATGGAAAATTACCGGTTAAGAAATTGAGGCAAAGTTTCTTCCAGAGAAAAAAGCACTTTGGAGAGATTTCTGGCTTTTACAGACTGCGTAATATCGGGTTTCGCACCCATCGAAAACTGAAGAAAAGCAGCTATTTTTTCCTGTGGAATTCCCATTCTAATAAAATAATCATCTGAGACTCTGTCTCTGACCCAATGTATGTTTTCCTGAAGATCATCATACCGGTATTCTGCTTTCATCCGCCTTGCGTCACCGCTAATTAAATCATAAATAGCTTGCGGTTGTATGCTCAAACTTAACAACGACCGTATGACCTCTTTTTTAAATTCTGCCGGTTTTTCCCGCGGTTTTTCAGGTGGTCCCGGAACGCCCACTGCACTTTCTACCTGCGCAACACGATCAACCTTGGTCAAATTGTAGGAGTCGGTGTTTAAGTCGCCTGTTAATCTGAGCTTCGAAACTTGTACTTCTTCAATCTCTGCGGCAGTTCTGACGAGAGAAATTGCCACAGAATAACTGAAATCTGCATTTTGTACCATTTTTGAACTTCGGTCGAAACCTTGCCGGATAAATCTCAGTTCCTGATTTGGAGAAGTTTCTATGGCGAATTGTCCGTTAATATCGGTGTACGCTTTTTTCTCGGTTTGCATATTGAAAATTAGTACTGCCGAAAGCGGATTCTGATCTTCGTCGGTTACGACACCGAAAACAGTTTGTGAAAAAATTGAAGTTGAAATGAGTAAGAAGCAAAGAAAAAAATGTAATCTCATTATATTTTTTTCTTGATTAATGGTAAGTTTTTAGGTAAATTCTTTCGAAAATCTTCTATTCTTTTATAACTTTCGTTGACAAATCTGAACATATCATAATCACTACAGATACCTCGATAAAGAATACTTTTTCTCTCAAAATTTCTAAAAATATAATATATAAAAGGTTGTATTTCTGTACTCGTAAGATTTAATTCATCGATGAAAAATGCTTTATCAATATTGGTTAGAAGTGCATCCATAAAATCTACGTCATCCCATTTATTTTTGGTTGTTCCAAGGGTAAACCCGACACCAAAAGGTTGTAAGAACTCTCCAGATTTAACATTCATAACTTCTGCAGAAGATTTTGATCGAATATAACCTGCGGTTTCTGATTTTATTTTTGCAACAGTACTATTATCGCCATATCTCTTACTGTCATTTTTTAAATTCTCACTGAGTCGTTGACGGATTTCTACTTCTTCAATTTCTGCGACCATTCTGACGAGAGAAATTTGCACAGAATTGCTGAAATCTGCGTTTTGTACCATTTTGGAACTTCGGTCGAAACCTTGCCGGATAAATCTCAGTTCCTGATTTAGAGAAGTTTCTATGGCGAATTGTCCGTTAATATCGGTGTACGCTTTTTTCTCGGTTTGCATATTGAAAATTAGTACTGCCGCAAGCGGATTCTGATCTTCGTCGGTTACGACACCGGAAACTACCTGGGAAAAGGCAGTTGCAGAAAGCAATAAAAATACGAATACAAGAACTCGAAACATTAAGAACCTATTTTATGGGTTTTGATATATTCGTGGTACGCCATCATCATATCTGATTTGATTGAAGAAACATCAAAAGATTTACGGTATTTCTTGGCTAAAGAATAGGTATCATCTGCATAAATGAGAAACCGGTCGATCTCCTCTTCGTCCCAACCGTGAGCGGTGTAGAAACTTAGATCCAAAGTATTTTTTATGCGTTTGAAAAAAGCCAGTGTTTCGGCATAATTTGCAGTTGTTGGCGCAGTATTATTCGCTTTACTTAATAATCCGGATAAGGCTGAGGCGATTCCCATAACATTCAGTTGGCCAGCATTGTAATTTGGGGAAAATGCAGACGGTGTCGTAAGCGTGGGATAAACTTCGGTAAGTGGTGACCGCATATAAGAAGTCATTTTTGAATTTAAAGCCATAACTCTTTTTGGCGGATCCAGATTTTTAATGTCTCTTTTTAAATTCCCGGTGGGTTGAAAAGCAAGCTGTACTTCTGGAATTAAATAAGGAGATTTTAAAAGCGAAATATTAAGTGGCTTGGAATAAGTACCAGAATTGATCTTGACAGAATTTCTGTCGTACCCACTTTTCACAAAGCGCAACTCATCGAAAGATCTGGCAGCGATCATGTAATTCCCATGTTTATCGGTGAGGGTTTTTTCGTCGGTTCTTAGGTTGAGAATGGTGACTTCTTGTAAATCATTCCCAAATTCGGAAGAGACTTTACCGAAAATATATTCCTGCGAAAATGCAGAAACTGAAAGGAGAAAAAAGGAGAGAAAGAGTAGTTTTGTTTTCATACAGAAATATTTACGTAAAAGTAATTTTATAAAACATTTGTTTAAGGTTTTAGACAATACTGTCTTGAATTTTAACCGTCTTTAAGGGGTTTTATGATTTTTTTTGAATTTGGAATTTTGTTTTTTGTTAAGATTTTTAATGTTTGCGGGTTCGCTGGTTAATTGTTGGATAGATTTTTTTGTCTCAATTAAGGGACAAAAATCTTTGATATGCAATTTTTTGGGAAGGTACAAAGAGCTTTCACTCAGCAAAGCACAGATTTATATGCGGGAATTATTTTTCAGGAGCAACTATTTCGAGGTTAATTCGGAAAGGAAACAGCTGAACTTTTTAAAATATATTTTTGCAAGAGCGAAATTTTGCGTAAGGGATTGCAGTGGAAATCCCCGCCGCGGCGGGATTGCAACGGAAAGCCCGACCTGAATGAGGTGAATTTGCGCGAGCGAAGCGAGCGCAAATTAACCGAATGAAGGTTACGCCCAAATGAATTTTATTTCTGAAAAATATTTGTTTATCTTTGTGGCCTTACAAAACATGGGGTTGACTGGTTTCGACAGCAAGATCGATGGGTAAGTAAGCATGCAGAGAACCGTAGCGCGATCTCTTTAATCCCTTGCTGCAAACTTTTAACTGGCAACCAAGAGTTCGCTCTTGCAGCTTAATCCGAATAAAGTAGGATTCAAGCGCTCTCCCGAAGATAGTAAGGAGGCAAGATGTCTCGCAAATGCTCCGTTCTGCGGCGTTTGATTTAGAGGCATAGCAATGCAGAAATAAGTCTCGGAAGACTTCGGTTCGGGATCGAAAACTAAAGAAGTTAAGTTGTAAATTGGGTGTCTGTGCTCTGTTTACCGTCGAAAATTAATTGCAGAATAAGCATGTAGAAGTCTTATGTGTTGCTTGTTTGGACGAGGGTTCGAATCCCTCCAACTCCACTTAAAACCCTGTAAATTTATTATTTACAGGGTTTTTTATTTTATTGTTGATTTAATCTGCTCGTACGACAATATCTTGAATTTTTAAAAATTTCTGAAAACAGTAAGAGTTATTGCTAATTCGAAAAAGAATTTGATAACAGCTGAATTCTTTATTTTCATGGTATAATTACCAATAGTAATTTCCTTGCGAGTTCAACTTATAAATTCTCAGAAAAAAGGGTGATTTCACTCTTTCTTTGTGTACCTCCTTTTTATACTTTTGTCTCGTCATTAAAACACATTTATTGAAAAGAAACGAGAAACCGATTTAACAGATCGGTTTTTTGTTGTCTAAAGTTGAAGGTGATGCCTTTTAAATTTAGCTTTGTTGGAAAGAATGCAATTTAGAAAACAATCTTAAATAAGAATTGCTCTCACAAATTTTGTAAAAAAATATCAATTATCTTCGACATGCAATATTTTGCAACTTTCCAGTAATTCATATTCCCGTTCCGATTGAGCAAATTTTCCGAGCACTTTTCCACATTTGCTCTAATTAAAGTCAGATACATCGTTTTCTTATTTAATTTGAGTCGAATTATCGTTGTTGAAATTAATCATTATGAGTCTACGATTTTACTACTCTCAATAATAGAGATAAGAATAATGAAGCGGCAGTTTTCTACGATTGAGAAACAATAACATCTAAAATTGCAGAGCCTTTTAATGGTAGCGCAGAAGGAATTCCAGCGATAAAAATGGAATGGGAATTGATAACAAATCTTTTAAGTTTTTCGAAATCGGTGTAAATTATTATAGAAAGTATTTCAAAAAGTAAATATTAAATTCTATAATTTTTTATTTACTACAGAAATCGATTCCACGAAACGCAGATGCAATTATTAAAATGACCGATCATTTAAATGTTGATAATTATTGAATCAAACTCTATTTTTCACCTCAAAAAAACCATCAAAATAGATGAATCTTCCTGCTGATCATTCACACACGTTTTTATTTTCGGTCTTTCAAGTTTTACCGCAAGTAAAAATCAGCATAGTTATTCCCGTTAAAGATGAGGAAGAACATATCACAGATACGCTTACGGCATTTTCGATGCAGGTTGATTCTTTCGGATCTACTTTTAATTTTGATCAATTTGAAATTTTGATTTTAGCCAATAATTGTTCAGATCGTTCTGTAGCATATATTAAAGATTTTCAAAAGCGATTTCCAAAGGTTCATATTTATTTGGAAGAAGTACAATTACCACCACATCAGGCAAATATTGGATACGTTCGAAGGTTATTGAAGGAAGCTGCATATAAAAGACTTTCTCAAAATGGTGGCGGTATTATTATGACGACAGATGGTGACACGCAAGTTGCAAAAGATTGGGTCGCTCAAACTCAATTAGAAATAAGAGCCGGTGCTGATGCTGTAGGTGGAAGAATTCTGCTTTTACCCGAAGAAGTTAAGGGCTTAGATCACTTTACGTCTACAATTCATTTCAAAAACGAAAAATATCTACTGCTGGTGGCGGATCTGGAAGCGAAAATCATTCAAAATCCTTTCGATCCTTCGCCAACACATCATCAACATTTTAATGGAAGTTTTGCAATTACGACAGAATGCTATGCAAAATCAGGAGGTGTTCCCGATGTCTGCTATCTGGAGGATTGCGCTTTTTTTGAACGTCTTCAACACATAGACGCCAAAGTTCGGCACAGCAATAAAGTTGTTGTACATACTTCTGCGAGATATGTTGGCCGAACAGAAATCGGACTATCCTATCAACTCAACGCCTGGAAAAATTTAGGTGAGGTGGGAGATGATATTCTTGTTGAATCCTGCGCCTCTATTTATAAAAGACTCACTATCAAGAGAAAATTGAAAGATTTATGGAATAAGCGCAAAGATTCAGATTTAAATATCTACGAAAAGATTAAACGAATTGTACCGGAATTTAATATTAATGATGGTGTTTATGAATCTTTTAAGACATCACCATATTTCGGAGAATGGTATTCACACATCATCGAAATGCAGGGAAGAAACTGGATGGAAAAATTTCCTGATGCTCCCATTGATAAAGCGATAATGGATCTACAAACTGCAATTGCGGATTACTCTTCTTCTCCTTTTTCCCACACATCAATTCTATAATTCTCGGCTCTGCTGCTGAAAATATTTACTATTTTTCCTTTCATATATTGCGCAAAACTATAGTGAACCTCGTCGCCGGTTTGAGGGTAATCGTGAACTACAGGCAACCAATGAACCAAAACCACATTCGCTTTAGGTCGTAAATTAGTTAATAGTTTCGCCATCGCCAGTTCCCAGTCTGCAGAAGATAAATAATACGCAACCTCGGATATTATGATAAGATCAAAAGTATCATCCGGAAGTTCTTCCGGAAAGGTATTACGTTTAAACGAGACGTTAGTCGAATTTTTGCAACGGTCGGCAGCTTGATCCAAAGCCTTTTGTGAAACATCGGTTGCGAGCAAATGCGTGCATCGTGGCGCTAAAAGTTGCGTAAGAACTCCAATTGAACAGCCGATTTCTAAAACATTTTCGTATAAACTTCGGGGTAACGCCGCCAAAGTCGCAGCATATTTCCCTGCCTCATATTCGCTGGTTTCAAAATTCCAGGGATCATCATTAGCCTCGTAAACTCTTTTGAAATATTCAGAATTTAAAGATTGTTTATCTTCCATTATTTTGAGATAAAAAAGATTTCGTAGGGAACTTTAAATTGAGTCAGCATATCTTCGGAAAGTTTAAAACCTTCCGGGTCATCGTTGACTAAATCGGTAGTTTGAGACTTGTGCGCGTCAATTGCATGTTGCTTTTGATGTAGAACACTTTCAATATCTAGTCGAAAAGGCATAACCTCATTGTCAATCGGCAAATCTTCGTCTTCTCCTAATTCCTGAAGCCAGATCGGATATTCATAAACTTTAGCATTTTGCGTATTTGCAGCATTTATGAGTTGGAAAGCCGCACGGTGATCGGGATGTGGATCTCTTCGCCAAGGCACAAAAATGCTTTGTGGCTTGATTACCTTCAGCATTTTAGCGATGTTTTTTAAGGCTTCCTCAAAATTTTCGCTGGTCTCATCAGGCACGCTGCGATCTTTGTACCGACAAAAAATAATATGATGTGCAGGAACTCCCAAGAGTGCGGCAGCTTCTATCAGTTCATTTTCACGCAGCTCTCGCAACTTTTCTGCTGGATATTTCTTGCTGTTTGGATGTGATAAAGTTCCATCACTCAACAATAAGATATAAACGGTTTGCCCATATTTACGCAAAAGTGAAATAACACCGCCGCAGCCTAAACTTTCATCATCGGCATGCGGAGCAACAATTAGCGTTGTACCAAATCCCGTAACGCATTGCTCGGGAGCCAGAGGAATATTTTCTATATCAGTTAAATTCAATTTTTTAATTTTTTATTTAGAGTTGGTGATTCCCATAATTCACTGGCGGGAATATCAGTTTGTAAAACATATCTTCCAACATCAGCTAAAGCGGCATCTGGCGCAGGCTGGCGAAGATAAGTATTAAGATCGCGAATGATCCTTTCAAAATGATAAGGCTTATTGAGACCGCGAGCTCCGATGCATTTTTGACAAAGAGCCATAACTTCAGTACAAATTTGCTCAATTGCAGTGCGCATCATATTCGAAAAGGCCAAAAAACGCTCGCTATTTTCGGTTGTAGAATTCAGCATATAAAGATCCAGTTGTTTTGCTGCTCCATGCAGCCATTGATTGCCTGATTCTACAGCGATTGACATTTGTCCGAGACGTATTTTTTGATATGGATCTTCTGTTCTTCCTAAATTTCGCAAGTAATTCCGGGTTTCATCTAACAACATTTCTGCTGCACCTAACTGCACGGCTGCAAATCGTATCGATCCGCCACTAAAGCCGGGTTGTTGATAATAGGCGCCAGGACTTCCAACCAAATTATCCTCAGAAATAGGGGTTTGGTCAAAGTTTATTTTATAGCTTCTGCTGGACCGCATTCCCATTGGGTGCCACCAACTTTTATCATTTGTCGTTTTTACTTCATCAAGTGGAACAATGCACATTTGCCAGGAACCATTTGGCAGCGAAGCGGTAACTACAGGCCGAGAAACATAATCTGTTCCGGTAGCAAAAGTTTTTGATCCGTTTAAGTGGTATAAACCCTCTTTCGTGCGGGATAAAAAAGTTCCGTCATCAGCTTGGGTGTTCCAAACGCCGAAAAGTTTTCCTTCAAACGCATCTGTAGCAAACCGTTGCTTTTGCTCTTTGGTTCCGAACTGTTCAATTAAAATTTGGGCATTAATGTGTCCTTCTAAAACTCTGCCCATTACTAAATTTCCGCTGCCAACGCTTTTTAATATGGTAAGAAGTGCTACGTTAGTACCCGATTCCAATCCTAAATTCAGGCCTCCATATTTCGTGGAAACACTGCAGGTTAGCAATCCGGCTTTACTAATTTTTTCCAGCGTCTTTACTGGAAAGGAATCAAAAGCATCGTTTTCTGCAGCGTCATCTAAAGAATTTTCACCAATATTTTTTGCAGCGATGATTACATCTGCAATGTTGTGCTTCCGAAGTTTTGGAACGTTTGATTTCAATTGTAAAAAGTTAATTGTTCTTTAAATAAAATTACAAATTTTGAAATGATATTGTCGATAAATCTAAATTGAATTTTACGCCAACCAGTCAAATGAGTAGACTGATTCGAAATTCATAAAGAAACTTAGATATTTATCTTAGAATTTGAATTTCGACGCGATCATTTTTAGTTCCATAAAAGGGGGAAAATATTAATTTTTCAAAACTTTTGTGTGCGATCTTCTGTAAAAATATTCAGCAATAAAACAGAAAATAATCATTCCACCTGCCGTAAATATCCCGATTTTATTATCTTCAAATTGTTCGATAATCAGTGAAATTACTGCGATAATACACAAAATAAAACCGATCAGTGGAACTGTTTTATTTCCTTTGATGTTTTCAGCCAGTTTAAAAGCCACATAATTAACCACTCCAAAAATGAGGATAAAAGCGATACTTCCGGCGGTAGAAATGGTTTCAATTTTTAAAATGTTTGTCAGGATCAATGTGCAGTTTGCTGTAATAAGTAAGCCAATGGGTTTATTCCAAAACTGATGCAGGAAGTTTTTCGGAAGTTCCCCGTCTTCTGCGATCTCATAATTTACTCTGCTGCCACCTAAAAGTGAGGCATTAATAGCTGAAAAAGTAGAGATAAGCGCGGTGATCGTGATAATCACAAATCCGGTTTCTCCGAGCATTGGTTTTGCTGCCTCCGCTAAAACATAATCTTTCGCCGTTGAAATTTCTTTAAATGGGAGCGTGCCAACAGTAATTATAGCGATTAATACATAGAGAACCATCACAAAACCCACTGCAATATAATAAGCTCTTGGTATATTCTTCTCTGGATTTCTAATATCGGGAGCTGCATTTGCGATTAATTCGAAACCTTCGTAGGCTACAAAAATCACCATTCCACCTGCAAATAATTTAATAGGATTTTCCCAGTTTTCAAAATTAAGCTGCGAAAAATTTTCATTTCGTACTAAAGCATAAGCACCCAATCCGACAAATGCCAGAAGAATAATCAATTTAATAACAACGGCATAAGATTCTACTTTTCCCACGATTGCGATGCTGTAATAATTGATGCCTGTCGCCAATAAAATGATCGCCGATGCATAAATATGAAAATTCAATCTTCCTTCCGGAAAAATTTTAAAAAGATTAGGCGCGTAAGATCCGAAAGCTGAGGCATAGAGCGACAGCATAATAATATAACTCAGCCATAATAAATTATTAACTGAGCCGGAAAATACATTTTTGCCAAAACCTTTGTTCACAAATTTCACGGTTCCACCTCTGTCCGGAAAGGCGGTAGAGAGTTTCACATAACTGTAAGAAGTTAGTAGCGCCAAAATCCCAGCAAACAGAAATGCAACCGGCGTTCCACCTTTGGCCAGAGAAACGGCTAAACCTAAAACTGCGAAAATTCCGCCACCGACCATGCCACCAATGCCAATGGAAACTGCTTCCAATAAACTTATTTTCTTAGAATCATTCGACATTTTTTAGTTTATACTTTACAATTTAAGAGAATAAATTTAAATTACAGAAATGGAATCAAGAAGAATATGCATTATTACGATTATAGAAAATATGTTTTGGAAGCGATCTAAAGATGAATGAGGTAAATACTTAATTGAAGTCATTATGTATTAATTTAATGTTTAGCGACTATCAATTTCATCATCCTTTTACATTTTCGTGTAGGTCTTCCGGTAAAATCGAGTGTTCATTTATATAATTTTCGAATTTATAGACGCTTAGAACTCCGGACTGTTCATAATAAGCATGTTCAACTTCGGAGAGATATCGGATTCCTTGCTGTCTTAAAAGCATATAGACTTCATTTTCATCAATATCATCAGCAGTGAAATTTTCTTTTAAAAGCTTTCCATTTTCTACCAGTTTCATAACCGATGGATCTGTGACTTTTCTTACCGTTTCGTATTTTATCCCAATGTAAACGTATAATTTTTGAAATGCAGCGATCAGTGTAATCACAGTTATTGCAACAGAAAGAGGAATTGTGGGATACAGCATTGCATCGCCAACCGCACTGCCCATGGCAACAATCAATAAAACATCTGCACTACCCAAACCACCCACGACGCGTTTACCGATCCACCTAATAATAAGGATCGTGTACGCCATAATAATAACCACTCTTAAAATGATTTCTAAATAGAGATGAAAAGTAAAATCTCCGAATAAAATTTTCCAGAGGTCAAATGTATATTCACTGGCTTCGATCATGGTATTATTTTTAGGTTGTTATTTCGTTTAACTATTTGAACTTTGAAATTTCTGGGAAAAAATGCACTACTGCATCATTAACCGGAGCTTTACTTTAAGACTTTTCCTTTCAGGAACTAGCAAATAAAAAAAGATATCATTTGCCGTACCAAACTTTTTAAAAACACAAAATTGAGGGAAAAAAGTGCAGCGATCATTTTTAGAAATAGTAATGCTCGATTTTTTTATTTTATCGAAGGCGTTAAAGTGTGTTAAGTCTAAGATATATCTTCTTATTGGAATGTTTTATGCAGTCCTTTCTGTCTCTAACATTAAAACTAACAAAATGGAAAACGACAAAGTTGTAAACTTACTCAACGATCTTTTAACGAAAAATTACGATGCTGTAAAAGGCTATAAAGAAGCTGCTGAAAAGATTGAGCTCTCTACTTTAAAAACATATTTTCAGGAGCAGGCGGATAATCGATCTGGTTTTGAACAAGAATTAAAAGCTCTGATCTCCAAATATGGTGGTCAACCAACTGAAGGGACAAGCGTTACAGCTGATTTACATCGCGTCTGGATTGCAATTCGGGATTCATTTTCTAATGGTGAACAGGCCATTTATGCAGAATGTATTAGAGGTGAAGAAACTTTTTCAGAAGAATACGGAGAAATTTTAATGGACGAAAATGTTCCGCAGGATGTGAAAGAAGTCATCACCAAACAGAAACGATCAGTAGATGAAGCTTTGGGAAATCTTAAAAAAATGAAAGACTAATAATTTCAATGTGAAGGCTAAAAAGGTATTTCTTCTTCCTGTCATTTTTTGAAAACAAGAGATTAATCGCAAGAGAAGTAATTTTATCCAACGATTATTAGAAGTTTCACTGAAAAGAAAGATTTAAGATTATTTTAATTTCATCTAAAAGGAATTTAATATCAGAAATAGTCAAAAAAGTGAAAAAAAAATCCTCAATTTTTCAAATTGAGGATTTTAGTTTTTGAATATCTATTACAGTTGCGGTCCGGCTGCCACTAATCTTTTAGCTTCGTCGTTATCACAATACTGCTCAAAGTTTTTGATATATCTCGCTGCAAGATCTTTTGCTTTTTCTTCCCACTCAGAAGCGTTTGCATAAGTTGCCCGCGGATCTAAAATACCTTCTGATACATTAGGTAATTTAGTCGGAATTTCAAGATTCATAATAGGAATAGTCGTCTTCTCCGCTGTGTCGATCGATCCGTCGATAATTGCATCGATGATCGCTCGTGTATCTTTTAGAGAAATTCTTTTTCCGGTTCCGTTCCAGCCTGTATTAACTAGATAAGCTTTGGCGCCATGTTCTTTCATTTTCCCGATCAGGGTTTTAGAATACATGGTTGGGTGCAAAGTTAAGAACGCCTCACCAAACGCAGGAGAAAATGAAGGTTGAGGTTCTGTAATTCCTCTTTCTGTTCCGGCTAATTTTGAAGTATAACCGCAAAGGAAGTGATATTGTGCCTGATCCTCATCAAGAATAGAAACCGGTGGCAAAACACCAAATGCATCTGCGGAAAGATAAACTATTTTAGAAGCATGGCCTGCTTTTGAAGGCAAAACGATCTTGCTGATATGATAGATCGGGTAAGAAACTCTTGTATTTTCGGTAATTGAATTATCGCTGTAATCTGCCTCACCATATTCGTTAACCACCACATTTTCCAGTAGAGAATCTCTGCGAATTGCTTTGAAAATATCTGGTTCTTTATCTTCGCTAAGGTCAATTACTTTCGCATAACAACCGCCTTCAAAATTGAAAACTCCGTTGTGATCCCAACCGTGTTCATCATCACCAATTAAATATCTTTTTGGATCTGCAGAAAGCGTCGTTTTTCCTGTTCCGGATAGTCCGAAGAATAAAGCAACATCTCCTTCTTCACCAACATTTGCAGAACAGTGCATGGATGCCATTCCTTTTAACGGAAGGTAATAGTTCATCATGGCAAACATTCCTTTCTTCATTTCGCCACCGTACCAAGTTCCTCCAATGATCTGGATTTTCTCTGTAAGGTTAAACATTACAAAGTTTTCAGAATTTAATCCCTGCTCTTTCCATTTTGGATTGGTCGTTTTAGAACCGTTCATTACCATAAAATCCGGCTCACCAAAATTTTCGAGTTCGAAATTAGACGGGCGAATGAACATATTGGTTACGAAATGCGCCTGCCAAGCAACTTCCATAATAAATCGCACTTTAAGTCTTGTATCTGGATTGGTACCACAAAAGGCATCAACAACATATATTTTCTTTGATGAAGACAATTGTTTCAAAACTACATTCTTGCAACTTTCAAAAATCTCCGCAGTAGTTGGCAAATTTACTTTACCATCCCAGTTAATGTTATCTTTGCTTACATCGTCTTTTACAATATAGCGGTCTTTCGGGGATCGGCCGGTAAAAATTCCAGTTTTAACTGCTACAGCGCCAGATTCCGTAACTGCACCTTTTTCAAAACCTGCATTTTTCGGAGACATTTCTGCCTTGTAAAGCTCTTCATAAGTTGGATTGTAAACCACTTCCTGGTAACCCGTAATTCCTAAATCATGTAATTGCTGAATAATTTTGATATTCTTCATAACGACCTTTTATTTTCTGATTTTTTAGTAAAAACAAATTTAAACATTAATAAGTATTAATGAATGTTTAAAAATACTGATATTCATCAGAATTAGCAAGAAAATATTAAAGAAGTAAGTAACTATTTATCAACGAATTAAATCATTCCACCCGAAAATCGTCGAAAAACCTCGTCCCCGAAAATAGTCCTCAAAACCCGGAAATTTACAACTCATCACAAAATCACCACCCCACGCGCCGAGACTTTTTAGGAAAACCGGACTGTTTTCGAAATATTTTTCTTTAACGGTTTCAATTTGAAGGAAGTCACTTAATTTCTTTTCGTGGATCGTCATTAAATCTGAAAAATCTTCTAAATTTTCCGTTTCAAAAATCTTTTTTGTAAGCTCCGAAAATTCTGAAATAAGCTCAGGTGATTTCGCTCTGCTTCGGTAAAGATTGATTCCCTCGCGACTGTCTTGCTTTTGATTAAGATGAATGAATATGAGCTCTTCTTTGAATGTTGGATTGAAGCGAACCGCCTCCACTTTTCGGTCTTTTGCCGTATTCTGATACAAAATTGGAGATCTTTCTTTCGCCACTGCAATATCATATCCGCTGCCGCCTAAGCAAATTTCGTTGAGATGAAAAGCATCAATTTCTGCCCAGTCTGCAAGATTGTTCATTAAAGTAGAACTGCTTCCCAGACCAAAATTTGAAGGAAACTCTAAATTAGTCGTAATGGAATAAGAGGATTTATTGTTGAACTGAATGGTGGAAAGTTCCTTCACCTTCAATAAAACCTTTAGAATAAATGCTGCCGGATCCGGAAGATTGGTAGATAGAATCGTTTCTTTTTGATAATCAATTTGAAGGTCCAACCACGGTTTACCCTGATGAAGTGCTTGCCAATTAAGGAGAGACTGACCATCGTTTATTTCCTCAAAAAAAAACTCCTGCCCCCATTTTGTTGGGATCGCAAGAGCTAAGGCGCCGTCGAGAACGACATATTCTGAAGTGAGCAATAATTTTCCAGGTGAAAATATTGTACCCATCATTTTTTTAATTTGCAGATGCTACAGTAACTTCTGAATTGATTTTTTTAATCAAGCCCTGCAATGTTTTTCCAGGCCCAACTTCTACAAAATGAGTTGCACCGTCTTTGATCATATTTTGCACAGACTGCGTCCATTTTACGGGACCGGTCAATTGTTTAATTAAATTTTTCTTAATTTCTTCAGGATCTGAAACAGCAGTAGTTGTGATATTTTGATAAACGGGGATCATCGGCTTACGGAATTTTGTATTTTCGATCGCTGCGGCTAATTTTTCCTGAGCAGGCTGCATTAATGGGGAATGAAAAGCTCCATTAACGGGAAGCATCAAGGCTCGTTTTGCACCGGCTTCTTTCAACTTTTCGCAAGCCATTTCTACAGCGGCAGTTTCGCCGGAAATAACAAGCTGACCCGGACAGTTATAATTTGCCGGAACAACAATTCCTTCAATTTGGGCACAAATATCTTCTACTTTTTCATCAGCAAGACCTAAGATCGCTGCCATAGAACTTGGGTTTGCATCACAAGCTTCCTGCATTGCTTTCGCACGCGCTGCAACTAATTTTAATCCATCATCAAAAGAGAGAACTCCATTTGCGACTAAGGCAGAAAATTCGCCGAGAGAATGTCCCGCAACCATTTCTGCACCCGGTCCATTTACCGTTTTTAACACGGCAACAGAATGAATGAATATGGAGGGTTGAGTTACTTCGGTTTTTTTAAGATCTTCATCGGTTCCTTTGAACATGAGCGAAAGAATATCGAAACCTAAAACTTCGTTAGCGAATTGCATCAGGTCTTTTACATCTTTTCGGGAGTCGTATAATTCTTGTCCCATGCCAACAAACTGCGAACCCTGACCAGGAAATACAAGTGCTTTCATAATTGTTTTTTAGAAATAATAATAATTTCGAAGAATCAAGATCCTTCTTAGTTTATGGTCCTTTAAATAATGAGATTTAATTTTGAACTTAGATTCAGATTTTAGTTCGGCACCAAACGCACGACTCTATAACCTGTATTTACATAAGCTCCAGATTTTGTTTTTTCAAACTCGAATTTAGTTGCCAACTGCGTTTGCACTTTATTCATTTGTTTAAAGATCTCGCCTTTTTTATTTTCACGGCTCAACATATCGTTCACAACGTCGAAACCGATCACTGAATATTTTGAAGGCGTTTTACAATACTTAGTTTTGTAATCTGCTAAAACTTCTTTCTCGAAATCTCCCTCTGTATTGATCTTTCTGTCCATTATATATACCAGATTTGCCTGACTAAGATCATCAACTTTTTTCTCGAAAATTGGAGAATAATACATGCTGAAGGCTTTAATATTCTGAACTTCTTTGGATAATGCAATCATCTTATTTCCAAATGCATCACCTACAGAATCGCTGTCGTTCGCTAAAACTGCAATAACTGGAGCACTTTGGCCCGTCATCATATTTTGATCCAGCTTAATATCATCCGGAGAATTCACGATCATCACTACCGGATTTTTCAACTCTTTTTCAAGATTCGTTTTTAAATAATTTGCTTTTGATTTATCGGAATCTGCAACAATATATATTTTTTGATCAGAATAAACGTCTTTCACTTCTTTTACAATTCTTTGTGCGTAAACCGTCTCGTTAGTTTCGATAAGAATTAAATTATCAAACTTCAACAAATCATCAGAATTTGCAAAGGGTGCGACCACTGGAATCTTATTTACTTTTACATAATCTAAAACCTGTAAAACACTGGATTTGAAAAATGGACCAATAATAAGGTCGGTGTTATTCGCATTGATCTGGGTTAAAGAATTTTTGAAACTCCCTTCGTTACCTGCGTCAATTACTTTTATATCGAGTTTCTGTCCTTTCTTCACATTTCTCTCGATGGCCAATTTTGCACCGGAAAGAAAATCGAGGGAAAGGTTTCGATATTTTGAATCGTTCGTATCAAAACCAAATGGCAACATGATAACCACGTTAAGCGCATCGCCATTTTTCTTAATATAAGCTGCGTCCAGCTCTTTAATTTTTAAGACCATTCCGGTTTTTAATCCTGCGGAAAGGTTTGGATTTAAAGTTAAAAGCTGGTCCAGATCGATGCCGAATTTATTTAAAATTCCAAATACAGTATCGCCGCTTTGCACGGTATAGGTTACATATTCATCACTTGTAGAAGTTGATGAGTAGGTGTTTACAGATTCTGTTGGAGTAACGGTCGTCGCTTTAGAATCGTTAACGGCAGTCACCGTCGCGCTTCCACCTTTTATTTTAATCATTTCTCCGGGCTGCAACCCTTTGGCTTCTAAACCTGGATTCATTGCAAAAAGATCAGCTTGCGAAAGATTAAATTTTCTACTTAATTTATAGTAGTTATCTTTTGGCTGGATTTCGTAGGAATTCTCGTCCTTAGTTTTTGTAAACACTTCTTTTTCTACAGGAGTTTCGATCTTAACGATCTCTACTTTTTCAATAACTGGAACACCAAATTTATTGACATTGGCTAATGGTAAAATCACTTCATCCCCAATTTTCATGTGGGAATCGAGTTCCGGATTTAATCTTCGGAGTTCAGCTTCAGAGATCTGATATTGCTTTGTGATTCCGTAAATTGTTTGTTTTGGCTGCAAAATTATTTTGCCAAGCTGCCCGGAAGTACTGCTTGTTTTTACAGCAGTAGCTTCGGATTTTTCGGTAGAATCTTTAACAAATGTTTTCACATTTTTCTCGATATTCAAAACCTCTCCGATCGCCAGTTTTCCATCTTTCGTGTTTGGATTAAGTTTGTACAATTCGTCGATGCTCATCCCATATTTTTTAGAGATATTGTACGGATTATCACCCTTTACAACAGTATGGGTTTTTTGCGCGTAAATCCCCGCGAAAGCAATTAAACTAGATATAATGAAAAGTTTTTTGATCATCTTTTATGGTAAATATTTACAAAAATAGTGCTTTAATATTAAATCGTAAAAATAATTAATTCCGAATTTTGCACGTCGATTCCTTCATAACAAGTTTGAAGCCACTCTTTGCCCGAATCACTATAGAAAACCGAAAAATTATAGCTTCTTTCCTGCCAGTTTTTGCCGGGATGTATTTTTAAAAATAAATTCTCCAGGCGTTCCAGCTTTTCGTTCTGTTTAATTTTTTCTGCCCGCAACAATCTTTTTTTCATTCGGTTAAAAGATTTTAACTGTCGCGTTTTTTCAGCTTTAACTAAATTACCAAAGGTTAAATCTGTATTCTCAGCGCTGGAGGCTAATTCGTCGAAATGGTCTTCCAGAAAAGTCTCATCTTTATTCAGCAGCGTAAGAATCTCATTATTTTTCAGCAAAATGTCTTTCGTGACTTCGGCAAAGTTTTTAAAAAAATCATCAATGCTTAAACCTAACTTCTCCGTTTTTTCTAAAGTCTTTTCGGTGATGAAAAGCATAGAATTCCGCGGAATAAGAATTGGGAAAGGCAAATTGATCTTCTTAAAATAATTTTTGAGTTCCAGCCAGTACATGATCTCCGCGTTCCCACCAATATAGGCGAGATTAGGCAAAATTGACTCCTGATAAACCGGTCTCATTAAGGCGTTTGGACTAAATCTTTCGGGATTATTCTCGAGTTCCAGTAAGATCTCTTCTTTAGAAAATGACAGCTTTTTGTCAACAATATTAAACCGGCCCTCGTTGAATTCTATTCGATCACGCGTTTCACTCAGGTAAAACAGGTTTATTTCCCGTGGATTGACCTGAACTTTTCCGTAACTTTCTGTCAGATCGGCAACCGTTTCTTTTGTAGTTTGAAATAATTCCTGGCTCAGAAGTTCATTTTTAAAGACTTCTTTCATTTCCGCCTTCAGTGAACGATTATCACCATCCGTGATGAGCAAACCGTAATCTGCAAATAATTCCTGCACTAAAATTCTTGTGGCTTCAGAAAGCGTATTTCCTTTTTTATAGGCTTTTTTCAGAAGCAATATCAGTTCGGTTCCGTAAACCGAATCTTTAAATTCTTCTTCAAATTCGGAGATGAAAAAATTATCTTCTACAACAATTTTTCCAACTGCTCCACCCGATTTTGCATGGGTTTCGTAATATTTATTTTCTGTTTTAAAATGGTTGATCTCCTCAAAATCATGATCTTCAGAAGCCATCCAGAATAAAGGAACCGTTTTTGTGTCCGGAAACTTTTCATTTAAAAAATTCGCCAGCTTAATGGTCTGCAATATTTTGTAAACAAAGAAGGCAGGACCGCTAAAAAGGTTTAGCTGATGACCTGTCGTAACCGTAAAAGTATTTTCGTTCCGTAGAATATCCAGATTTGAACGTTGCTTTTCAGACAATTGAAATCCCGCATGTTGTTCCTGTAAAACTTTAGAAAGAATTTCTCTTTTTGAGGGAGAAAATGATTCTGCTTTCTCTTTGAACTGATCTCCAATATTTTTTAAATTGAAAACGTCGTTTTCGAAACCTGCAATTTTCTGCGTTAAAAAATCTTTGATGAGCGCCGGAATGCTGTCAATATTTAAAAACGGTATGGTAGATGTTTTTTTCAAAATAATTTAAGAGAATAAATACCAAACGATCCCTAAATTCAAACGAAAATCGTAGATAGGATAATTTGGCGCGGTGAAAGATTTGTTTTTCATGAACGTGTTATTCAAATGTTGTGCTTCTATAAAGAAAAACATTCGTTTTACTTTCATATTAAAATAAACATCGGCGATCGGCTGACCTCCAATTTCGTAGGAATTTGCACGTGGCAAAATAAATTCATTCAAGATCGGAAAATATTCGCGGGAAGCAAATTTGGTAAAATAATATATTTTGACACCGGCTTGAATTTCGGCGGCTTTTTTAAAGGCTTTTGACTGCCAAAAAAAGTTTGCTCTACCCACAAAATTCGGCATGGGTAAAAGATTGGAATTGTTAATGGCACTTTGAATAACTACTTTCGGATTTAAATGAAATTTACCGTAAGAAAAAGTAGCTTCGCCACCAATTTGAGAAATATTTAAAGCGGCATTGCTTTGCTGTGGCAGTGCATTTGCGTCGAGATAGGTATAATTATCGATCCTGAAATAGTTGGCTGTTAAAATACTTTTGAACCATTTTAAATTGACGTCGCCACCGATCTGCGTGATGGTTTCGTTGTTAGGATTTTGCAGATAAAAATTGAATTTCTTGTAGACCGATGGATTCATCAGCAAATTAAAACTGGGCGAAGCACTTTGGAAATTCACTTTCGCATTTACGAAATAGTCTTTGATGGGTTCAAATTTTAGTAAATTTTGAGAGCGCAGATAACTTCCGAATTCACTGCCGCTCGAAATTTCAAGGTTTGAATTGACTTCCACTTTATTCCATAATTTAATTTGGAGATTCCCAACCGCACCGATTCTACCTTCCGAAAGCTCCTGCGGAATTCCCAAATAATCCGGCAGCGGAGTTCCAATACCAAGTTTAATATTTTGATAACGAACACCGGCATCAAGCTTAAAATTTTCTTTATCGAAAAGAATACTTACAGTGTTGCTAAGGTTTTTTGAATATTTTTTGCTGGATAATGGATAAGCGATCAAGTCTGTTTGATCATTGAAAAAGTAAGGTTCCGGCGAAGTTTGGCTGTAATAATATTTATTGCTCTGATGAAAAATGGTATGCCGGATCTTAAAAGGAAATTTTTCGGAGGCAAAAGGCCGAAATTGCTGGCTGAAATAATATCTGCGATAGGAAAATCGCGAATCCGAATTGGTAAGATTAACGTGGAGATTTAATCGGTTGTTGAAATTATCGCTTCCATTCAAAAAAAGATTAACATCTGTGATACCGCCGTTTTCCTGATTATTTACATTTTGGTGAAGGTAATGCGCGAAGGCTTCATACTTTCCGTTTTTGGAAGTATAGTGCCCGGAAAAACTGATATTATTGTTGGAAGCCAGATTATACTGATAAAATCCTAAGGAACGAAGTCCCATATATTCTACGGCAAAATTGAAATTTTTACCAACATTCTGCGTATAGGTTGATTGTAATTCTGCACCACTGCTGACGGAATTATGATATATAAAAGCGGCGGTTGGTGTTTTTACATCGTAGTATTTAATATCGTCGATCCCTAAAATAAAATAGGATTTCTTCGTCGGAAGTAGCGCAAGATTTTGCTGGGTATTCACATCGTAAATCAGATCCTGAAAACCCGATCCAACGTTTGCAAACTGAATTTTACCGAAATTATCTTTGTTATTGTACTGAGAAAAAATAAATGTTTTATCGTGGGTGAAAGCAGTATCGAAAATTTTCTTCTCGGAAAACTGGGTTTGGTAGGTATAATCGTAGATCGTGGGCTTAAAGATTTTTAGAGAATCTTTGATGCCGGAATCAATTACAAGCGTATCCTGAGATTTTACTCTGTTGGAGTCAGTTTTATTCACGACCTGCGCCTTGACGAAATAACCGCAAAAGAATAGACAAAGAAGAAGGTATTTCACCGGTTTATATTTAGTTTTTTTTTGGCCCGATGGAACGCCTGTATTTCTAAGTTTAGAATAAAATTGATCTTTGCGTTTCATTTATTTGCTTTGAGGTACAAATGTAAGGATTATGAGGAAATAAAAAACCCATATAAAAAACGGTTTGTGAGCGTGATCTTTCGTCCTGAAATAATGGATATATTCAAAAAAAAGACTGCAATTTTTAATTGCAGTCTTTCTTATTTAGTTTGAATATTAATATCCAGGATATTGCGTTAGATTTGGATTTCTGTTCATTGCAGTTTGTGACACCGGCAAAACAAACCGTTTGTCATTTGCTGCGACTGTACAAGTTAAACAGTTTGAAGGTCTAACTACCGCCATATTATATCTTTTCAGATCTAAAAACCGCTGTCCTTCACCGTAAAATTCTTTTGAACGCTCGGTTAAAATATCATTTGTAATATCTACACCAGTGTAAGTAGATCCATTTCTAGACAGTGCAAACGCATTTAATTTAGTTAAAGCAAGACCATCCTGACCTGTAAGATGAAGTGCTTCAATTTGATTTAATTGCGCATCTGCAAAACGGAAAACCTTTATATTACGGAAATAGTTACCTCTTTCTGTAAGTCTTGGGTATTTATTGGTCCAGTATCCTTTTGGATTATCAACGTTCGGAACGCCAACTGCGGTTAATAAACTTGCTGCACTTAATGGAGCCAGTCCTTTTCTCACATCATTAGCGCCAAAACTACTGTAGAAAGTCTGGTTAAAAAGCATACATTTCCGGGAATCGATCCGGTTGTAATATCCAGGCAAAGAAATATTAGATCCAATACCGGTTATCTGATTGGTATTACTGTTCACATCTAATTCCCATATCGTTTCCGGCTGATTTTCTGCCATAGAATCACTACCTCCTGAAAAGTAATTGTTATATCCAGAAGCGGATACAGGAGAAAAACTACCAGTGGGGCTGTCTACAATCTCGGACGAATATTGAAGTGCTAACGCAGCATCACCTGTAGCTCTTCTCGTTAAATAAACTTTAGACAATAATAATTTGGCCGCAGTTTTACTTAGTGTCACTTTTAAAGAAGGATTTTCGTCATTTAAAGCAATACCATCTTTTAGATCTGCGATAATCTGATCATAGATCTGAGCAACAGTTGATCTGGCTGGCGCAAGATTTACGTCGTAATCTGTTAATACTAAAGGCACCCCATATTCTTGATTAACTCCGGAAGTTGGTGTAGGTGAATAGTAATTTACCAATGCAAAGTAAGATAATGCTCTTACTGTTTTCGCTTCACCTTTGATTCTTTTCACCTTATCGTTCTCCGCAACAGTCGTGTTGTTAATAACCAAATTACATTTTGCAATGGCTTTATATAAAGCACCGTAAAAGGTGAATTCATTCTGAGCTCCATTGTAATTGAAATTGTAAGTGTCAATAAATGATGGATTAAGATTCGAAACGAACATATTATCGGATAATAAATCACCTACCAGCATTAGTTTTGTGCCGTATGCATCTGTTGATGCAGTGTCGAGATATGCGCCGTTGAGTAATTGCTGCAATTGCGCTTCGGTATTGATGTTCGTAATTTCATCCGCAAAAGGTGGATACAGATCCAAATCTCTGTTGCTGCAAGCACTGCTGCCCAACATGAGAAATAGAGCACTTACGATTAAAGTATATTTTTTCATTTTTATTAAATTTTATATTAGAAACCAACTTGAATACCCACGGAAACTGTTTTAATAACAGGTGAAGCATACCAATATCTGCCTTTCCCTATCCAAGACCATGAATTTGAAGTAGATTCTGGATCGTAATTCAACTCTTTATCGAAAACATAAGTAAATAAATTTGTCGCCCGTGCGTAAATCGTAAGATTATTAATCCCTGTGGTGTTTTTAAATAATTCACCAAAAGAATAAGCGATCCTCGTTTCCTTTAATCTGATATGATCTCCTTTATTCAAAAATCGATCAGACTCTAATCTGGAACTATTTGGATTACCAATAACCTGTTTAGGATTTACATTACTGTTATTTTCAGCACCGGGAGCATCTGTCCAGCTATTATATAATGCTTCCGTCACTTGATTTCTTGTAGGAAATCTACCATCATGTATGGTGTAAGAATGCACTGCATTTTGTACCAGGAAATCGAACTGACCGGTTAGTAAGAAGCTCAAAGAAAAGTTTCTGTATTTAAATTCATTGGTTAAACCCACATTATAAGTAGGGAACGCATTTTTACCGATCCAAGCTTCTTTGGCTTTAAGTTTATCACTTGTTACCGCAGTTCTTGTTTCGTCGGTGTACCAGATCCCTTCACCAGCTTTAATGCCGTTTGCCGCATCATCTGCCTGTGCAACACCCGCCCAGAGGTAAGTATAATATTCCCCCAATAGATGACCTGCTGATAAAGCTACCAATTCGTTACTTCCGTCTGATACGCTATCTGGATCTTTAAATTGTGCAATATCAACATTCAATTTTTCTACTTTTGATTTACCGTAAGATCCATTCGCATTGATATTCCACTGAAAGTTATCACTTCTTATCGGTGTCGCATCGATCACGATCTCGAACCCACGGTTTCTGATATCTCCAACATTGGAATTATACTCAATTGGTCCGCCAGCTTCTAATGCTGGATATGATTTAAATATGGCTTTGCTCGTTAGTTTATCATAGTAATCTAAAGTAAACTTCAAACGCTCATTAAAGAAACCAAAATCAGCACCGATATCTAAGTGTGAAGATTCCTCCCATGTTAAAGCTTGATTTCCTGGAGAAGAAACATAGCCATTTCCGATCGTATCGCCCCATCCAATTGTAGAATCATATTGTAACGTAGAGAACGCATCATATTGAGAATACCACTGATCTGCATAAGGGATATTCCCCAAAATTCCATAACTACCTCTTAAAGTAGCTGAGGAAAATGCTTTCGGCGCAAAGGCTTCATTAAATAAATTCCACGAAGCACCTACAGACCAAAAAGTTCCAAATTTTTCATCTCCTAAGGTTGAATTACCATCTCTTCGCAACTGTCCTGATACGGTATATTTACTGTCTAAGGTGTAATTTAAACGGGAGAAATATGCGATTTGTCTCCATGAAAAGTCTCTGTTACTTGCTAATTGTGTTTGTGTAAAATCAAAATAAGGTCGAGGATCGAGTTTATCAAAACTTCTTACACTTATGTTATCATACTTATGATCCTGATATTCCATCCCTAAATAGGCCTGAACATTGTGTCTGCCGTTGAAAATGTTCCGGTAACTTACAGTATTGGACCAGTTCCAGTCTAAAATCACAGTTCTAAAATCACCTAAGGCACCTTTATCCTGACCCATAATGGTATATACCGGGTGACCTGCTAGAATATTCTGTTTCTCTGTCATGAACTGCGCCTGCATTCCATAAAGGGAATTGAAATAAAAGTTTTTCACGAACTGATAATCCATATTTACCGATCCAATGATGGAATTAATGGTAGATCTGTTATCGGTTTCTTCGAGTATCGATACCGGATTAAAACCTGGAGTTGGTGAACCTTCTCCTAAATCCTGATTAAAGGTTCCATCTAAATTATATACCGGTCGAAGTGGCGAAATCATAATGGAAGAAGTTACAGGATTTGCCGAAGCTCTACCTCCAAAATATGTTTTACGCTTAATATTGGAATAATTTACATTCAGACCAAATTTTAATTTGTCTGAAGCCTTGTGATCAATCGCAGTGTTAATGCTTATTCTATTAAAATCTGAAGTTCGCACCAACGGCGTGTTCTCGTAGTATGTTCCACCAATTCTAAATGAGGTATTCGCTCCACCGCCAGAGACTCCAAAATTATAAGTATTTACAACAGATGATGTTCTGTTCACGGCCTTAACCCAATCTGTTGAGGGACCACCATCATATTGAGGTTCATAATTATCTAAGTAGTATTTTGTTGCTTGCTGAAGATCAGTAAAAGTTGTTTTTAAAACATCCTGACTATTCCACATCAAGATGCCACCCATTTTGATATATTCATCAGCATTCATTAGGTCTAACTTATCGAAAGCTCTGCTTTGAAATCCTGTTTCGCTAGAGAAATCAAAACGTGTTTTTTGATTATACTTACCTTTTTTGGTGGTAATCAAAATTACTCCGTTCGCACCTCTGGAACCATACAACGCTGTTGCAGATGCATCTTTTAGTACAGATACACTCTCAATTGCATTTGGGTCAATTGACGTTAAAGGATTCCAGGACTCCATTAAAGATGCAGTATCTGATCCTTTCCCTACTACAACACCATCAATAACATATAAAGGATTTGGCGTTCCTATTAAGGAACTTACTCCTCTAATGGTAACCATATTCGAAGATCCGGGATCTCCACTTGCAGAAGAAAAATTTAATCCTGCAACTCTACCATTCAGCACCTCATCTACAGAGGAAAACGGCGTCGATTCAAAATTAGCTTTGGAGACGGTATTATAGGAACCTACTTTTTGTGCAGGATCCAGTTTAATTCCTCCGACTAAAACGATCTCTTCGATTTCCTTTGTTTTCGTAGCGGTATCTCTCTTCGCTTTCTGCGCCATTAAGGAATGTCCTGCGAAAAACAATACCCCAATGCTTAAAACTCGTAATTTTACATTCATATTAACACTATTTAATATTTAAGAGGCAAATATGTTAATTTAATTTAACATATACAAGTTAAAATTTCGAATTATGATCTATTACCGGATAATCCTTATTGCTTTTATATCTTTTACCGACTTTGATTGAGTATTTTTTATGAAAATCGCCCAAAACATTTAATTGCTGTTTCGTACCTCAATAGTCATACTTAAAACTATCTAGCGATACATTTGAATAAACCGCAAAAAAAAGCCTGCTTTTCAGCAGGCTTTACAATATATCTGAAAATTTTATTTCAGTTTTTTCTTTACAGAAACTTCTTCATACACTTCCAGAATATCACCGTTTTCAATATCGTTGTATCCTTTAATATTCAATCCACATTCGTAACCTTTTGTTACTTCTTTCACGTCGTCTTTGAAACGTTTTAAACTTTCGAGCTCGCCTTCAAATTTCACAATTCCGTCTCTCAACAATCTGATTTTGGAGTTTCGTGTTACTTTTCCGGTAAGAACCATACAACCTGCGATCGTACCTACTTTCGTGATTTTGAAAGTTTCGCGTATTTCTACATTACCAATCACCTGCTCTTTAATTTCAGGAGAAAGCATTCCTTCCATCGCTTCTTTTACCTCATCAATTGCTTTATAGATAATTGAATACGTTCGAATTTCGATTTCTTCTTTGTCTGCCAATTCTTTCGCGTTGACACCAGCTCTTACGTTGAAACCAATCATGATCGCATCGGAAGCGGCTGCTAACAATACATCGGATTCGGTAATTTGACCAACACCCTGGTGAATAATATTCACGCTGATTTCTTCGGTTGACAAGCTTTGTAACTGATCAGAAATTGCTTCTACAGAACCATCAACATCACCTTTAAGGATAATATTCAATTCTTTGAAATCTCCAAGAGCAATACGTCTTCCTAATTCGTCTAAGGTTACATGTTTCTTGGTTCTAACTGATTGCTCACGCTGTAATTGCTCTCTTTTGGTAGCAATTGTTTTCGCTTCTCTTTCGTCTTCGAAAACCCGGAATTTATCACCCGCAGTTGGCGCTCCATCTAAACCTAAAATTGTAATTGGGATTGATGGACCTGCTTCTTCAAGTGGTTTTCCTCTTTCATCTAAAATCGCTTTTACTTTACCGTGATTTTTACCGGCAAGAACATAATCTCCTACCTTTAAAGTTCCGGTCTGTACAAGAACTGTTGAAATATATCCTCTTCCTTTATCCAAAGAAGCTTCAATAACAACACCCTGAGCGTTTTTGTCTGGATTTGCTGTTAACTCTAACATTTCTGCCTGAAGCAATACTTTTTCCAGTAAAGCATCCATATTGTTACCCAACTTAGCAGATACTTCCTGAGACTGAATATTTCCACCCCATTCTTCCACTAAGATATTCATAGCAGAAAGCTGCTGGCGAATATTATCTGGATTAGCATTTGGTCTGTCCACTTTATTCAAAGCAATGATCATCGGAACTCCCGCAGCCTGTGCGTGAGAGATCGCTTCTTTTGTTTGTGGCATTACATCATCATCGGTAGCAATTACAATAATTGCAATATCGGTGATCTGCGCTCCCCTCGCTCTCATCGCGGTAAAGGCTTCGTGACCTGGTGTATCAAGGAACGTAATTCTTTGACCGTTCTCCAGTTTCACGTTGTATGCTCCAATATGCTGCGTAATTCCACCGGATTCACCAGCGATCACGTTTGTTTTTCTAATATAATCCAGCAAAGATGTTTTACCATGATCTACGTGACCCATTACGGTAACGATCGGTGCTCTGGTTTTTAGATCATCTGCCGTATCTGTATTTTCTTCAATCACTGATTCTTCCAAATCAGCATCAGAGAATTCAATCTTAAATCCGAATTCATCGGCAACTAATAATAAGGTGTCAGCTTCTAAACGCTGATTCATCGTTACCATTACGCCCAAAGAGAAACATGCAGAAATTACTTCAGTCGGACTCACATTCATCAAACTCGCCAATTCGCCAACGGTAATAAATTCCGTTACCTTCAAGGTTCTGTCTGCTGCATCCATTTCCTGCTGCATTTCGTCTTGCTCTCTTCTGTAAACTCTTTTCTCTTTTCTATATTTAGCCCCTTTATTCTTACCTGCTTTGCTGGTAAGTTTTTCCAGGGTTTCTTTGATCTGGTTTTTAACCTGCTCGTCGGTTAATTCAACAGGCATTGTAGGTGCACCTCTTCTGGAACCACCTGGTCCTGAAGGTCGGTTGTTGCCACCTTGATATCCGCCTGGTCTACTTTGTCCCGGTCCTGGAGGTCTGTTTCCGCCGGGTCCCGGAGGTCGGTTTCCACCTGCACCCGGAGGTCGGTTTCCCTGTTGTTGATTTCCACCTGCACCCGGCGTATTGGCTCCCGGAGTTCCAGGTTTTTCAATACGTTTTCTCTTTTTCTTCGCTGCAGCACTGTTAGCTGAAGGTTTAGGTTTATTGAACTGGGACAGATCTACCGTTTCTTTCAATATCTTTACACCCCCTAGTTTCTGGTAAACCGTTTCTATTTTAGTAGATTCCGGGTTTTCACCATCAGAAGGAATAATTTCCGGCGTCGGAGCTGCAGGAGTTTCTGCAGGTGCAGAAGGTGCTACCACAGTTTCAGCTGGAGTTTCCACTTTTGGAGCAGGAGTTTCTTCTGCTTTCGCAGCAGGTTTCTCTTCCTCTTTTTTCAGTGGAGCAGATTTTGAAGATTTTGGCTTGTTACCTCCAATTTGAGACAGATCGATCTTATCTAAAATCTTAAATTCCTGTTTTTCAGGAGTTGTAAGAACGGTAGGAGTTTCTTTTACAGGGACTTCTACTTTTACTTCCGGTTCTGCCGGTTTAGGTTCCTGAACTTCTTCTTTCTTAGCATCAAGATCGATTTTGCCCAAAACTTTTGTTTCGGGTCTCACGTTTGATTTGGCTCTTATTACCTCAGGTTTTGATGCTTCAATTTCCAGTTTTTCTTCCGGAACCTTTGCAATCACCACCTCATGAGAAGCTTTTCTTTGTTCCCCGTCTTTGCGGAACTCCGCTTCTAATGCAGAATATGCCGATTCTTCCAATTGAGCGTTCGGGTTACTTTCTACTACGATTCCCTTGGACTGCAGAAATTCTACAAGTCTTGTCATCGAAATATTAAATTCCTTAACCGCTTTGTTTAATCTAATTTTTGGCATGTATATTTTATACTTTTATTTAAATTTTTGTAAAGTTAAATTATTTTAACTTGATTGTCAATTAATCTGAAGTTTAGTCTTCAAATTCTGCTTTTAAGATCTGTTTTACTTCTTCGATGGTCTCTTCTTCCAAATCTACCATTTTTAAAAGTGCTTCTGTATCCTTGTCTATAATACTCTTTGCAGTATTAAGACCTACTTTCCGGAATTCATCAATGATCCACTGTTCGATATCTCCTTCTTCGGTACCTACGAATTCTTTCAATTCAACATCATCATCTTCATTGGATTCTCTGTGAACATCGATTTCAAATCCTGTTAACCAGGAAGCTAATCTAATGTTTTGCCCTTGTTTACCAATCACCCGCGAAATTTCTTCCACCGGCGTGTAAACCATCGCATAATTCGTTTCCAGATTAATATCAATTTTATTAATAGTGATATTTCCTAAAGCTCTCTTCACCATGATCTCGGGGTTCTTGGACCACTGAATCACGTCTATATTTTCATTTTTCAATTCGCGGACAACGCCGTGAATTCTGGAACCTTTTACTCCAACACAAGCTCCCACAGGATCTATTCTGTCATCATAAGCATCTACCGCGATCTTCGCTTTCTCTCCCGGAATTCTCACTACTTTTTTCAAAATAATGGTTCCGTCCTGAATCTCAGGAATTTCCAGTTCAAGCAATTTCTCCAAAAATTTAGAGGCTGTTCTGGAAACGATAATTTGAGGTTTTGCGCCTTTAAAATCTACGCTTTCAACGATCGCTCTAATATTTTCTCCTTTTTTAAAGAAGTCGGATGGAATTTGATTTTCTTTCGGCAAGATAAATTCGTTATCCTCATCATCTAATAAAATAACATGTTTGTGACGGATATGATGAACTTCGCCGGTCACAATTTCTCCGATTTTATCTTTAAACTGCTCATATAAATAAGCGTTATTATGTTCCTGAAGTTTAGTTGCTAAAATTTGCTTCAACGTTAAAATACTTCTTCGACCTAACTGTGCAATTGGAATCTCTACTGTAAAATCTTCGCCTACTTCAAAAGTTGGGTCAATTTTTTTCGCTTCCGAAAGTTCAATTTCCAGATCGTCATCTTCAGACATATCATCTTCAACAATGGTCTTATTTAAAAATATCTGAAAATCCCCTTTGTCAGGGTTTACAATAACGTCGAAATGATCATCGGAATCGAATCTTTTTCTTAATAAAGTTTTCAATGAATCTTCAATAATCGCCATCAGGTCAATCTTGCTGATGTTTTTATCTTCTTTGAAATCGCCAAATGCTTCAATCAATGCTAAACCGTCCATTTATCTTCTATTTTATAAGTGATGAATGATGCGTGAGAGGTATCACCACATCGTTTTTATTTAAAATTTTACTGCAACAAGTGCTTTCTTTATCTCGGTGTACGGAATTTCTCTTTCTTCCACTACATCTACTTTCCCTTTTCCTATTTCTTTAGGTTTACGGTATTTTAAGATCATTGTGATTTTGTCGTCTTCAACTTTGATCAGTTCTCCTTCAATTTCTTTAGAATCATCTAACACGATCTCCAGTTCACGACCAATATTTTTTCTAAACTGTCGCGGAGAAACCAATGGTTCACTTAAACCCGCACTCATGACCTGAAGGGAGAAATCATGCTCCTCACGATCCATATTATTTTCGATAGCGCGACTTGCATCTAAGCAGTCCTGCAACCTTACACCGTCGTCTCCATCCAGAATCACTGTGATCGCATCTGCCACAGAAATTTTCAGATCAATAAGATAAAGATCTTCTCTTTCTGCGAGAAAAGTATTGAGTAATTCTTCTATTTGCTGTCTAAATTCCATATCCTTAATTTGCTTTACGAAAAAAGGCATTCTTGCGAAGGCCTTTTCATTTTTTCCGTAATTCCGATGCAAAGATACACAAATTTGATAAATCGACAAAATACCTTTGCGGTTAATAATTGAGTAGCAACCAACAAGCAATAAATTATTTATATTTGCGCCAACTTTAAAACTCGAATTTTGAATATTACGATTGTTGGGACCGGATATGTGGGACTTGTTACAGGAACTACGCTGGCAGAATTAGGAAACACGGTTTACTGTGTTGACATTGATGCGCAGAAAGTTGAAACGATGAAAAAGGGAATTGTTCCCATTTACGAACCCGGTCTTGAGGAAATGTTTCTGCGAAATATTCAGGCACAGCGATTATTTTTTACGACAGAATTAAAGGATGCTCTGGAGAAAAGTGAAGTTATTTATTTAGCGCTTCCAACGCCGCCCGGAGAAGACGGTTCTGCGGATCTTTCCTACGTTCTTTCTGTTGCAGATCAAATAGGAAGTTTACTGACTGATTATAAAGTGATCGTAAATAAATCGACGGTTCCGGTAGGAACTGCAGACAAAGTGAGCGCGGCAATTTCAGCAAAAACTCAAGTTGAATTTGACGTTGTTTCTAATCCCGAATTTTTGCGCGAAGGTTTTGCGGTAGAGGATTCCATGAATCCAGCCAGAGTGATTGTTGGCAGCGAGTCGGAACGAGCGAAAGAAATTATGGGCAAAATTTACCAGCCTTTTACCAATATTGGAATTCCTATTATTTTTATGGATGAGAAATCCTCGGAACTCACCAAATATGCTGCGAATTCTTTTCTGGCCGTGAAAATTACCTTTATGAATGAGATCGCCAACTATTGCGAAAAAGTTGGTGCCGACGTTGATAAAGTCCGTTTGGGAATGGGTTCGGATGACAGAATTGGACATCGCTTTCTTTTTCCCGGAATCGGTTATGGAGGAAGCTGTTTTCCGAAAGATGTGAAGGCTCTAATACGTTCCGGAAAGCAGGAAGATTTTGATTTCCAGATTTTAGAAGCCACAGAAAATGTAAATCGGACTCAGAAAGTGATCTTGATTTCAGAAATTGAAAAATATTTTGGCGGAAATCTTCAAGGCAAAAAAATCGCATTGTGGGGTTTAGCTTTTAAAGCAAATACTGATGATGTTCGGGAAGCTTCCTCCTTAGATAATATTAAGATCTTATTAGAAAAAGGCGCAGAAATAGTAGCGTATGATTCCATCGCCGAAGAAAATGTAAAGAAAATTTTAGGTGATAAAATTTCCTACGCCAAAGAAATGTACGCTGCCTTAGATGATGCCGACTGTCTTTTGATCGCAACGGAATGGAGCGAATTTAAAAATCCGAACTTCAAACTGATGGCGAAAAAAATGAAAAATAAAGCGATTTTCGACGGTAGAAATATGTTCCCCCTAGAACAGGTAGAAGATTCTGGATTTTACTACAAATCGATCGGCCGGAAAACTTTGAAATAATTTTCAGCCCTCACAAAAACATCACATCTTGAAAATAAATTTATCCCTTAAACTTCTATTTGCAGCACTATTGGCTTTTACGGTTAGTAGTTTTGTTTATTTTTCGTTTGGGAATATTTATTCTTCCAAGATCTTGAACTACAAAGATTTTTCGGAACAGTTCCACTCCGGAATTTATCAGTATAGAATTTTAAGCGGCTATTTTCTGATTTGGATTTATGATTTTTTATCAGATTTACATATCGATTATCAAATCTTCAAATTCAAATTTATTAACGCAGATTCTGAACCGAAAATGTATTTATCATTTTATATTTTAAATACCATTTTTGCAGTTTTAAGTGCCATTGTTATGGTCTTGATAACAGAGTCAAAAAATTTCGTCGCGACCCATGCAGAAAAATTGATGATTATTGCGACTGCAATTTTTGTGATGGTATTTTCTCAATTTGTAATTGTTCCTTATGATATTTCGAGCTATTTTTTCTTACTGCTCTTCTTTTATATATTGCTTAAATATTTAGAAAAAAGGTCAGTTTCAAAGTTGATTCTGTTGATAACCATCATGATCTTCTCGACGTTAAACCGGGAATCTTCCGCGCTTTCGCTCTCATTGGCAGCGACAATACTCTATGCAAAATATGGTTTGAAAAAGGAAACGATCACTCCTCTACTTTGTTTAGGAATTACTTTTATCGCCGTCTATTTTGGAATGCGACTAATAAGTGAAAGCTTTTCCACGAACGACGGAAACCTTCTGCTGCAAAATTTTAGGCAGCCTAAAAATATTTTAGGATTACTTTTCTGGATGGTCTTTTTCGTATTCACATTGCTTATTGCAAAAGACCGAAAAGCCTTCAATCTCATTTTAATTTTTCATGTTCTGTCTCTACCATATATCTTCATGTGTTTTTACACAGGAATAATTTACGAAGTGCGTCTTTATATTCCTCTTTTTATTACATCACTGTTTCTCGCCCGAACGGAACTTTCGAAAATTCAATAATTTACCTTATTTTTGATAAAAATTTACTATTTTACAGATGAACGAACCTCAACAAGAATGGACCGAAACCATCGAATCCAGCCACTCTTTATTTGACTTAAAACTTGCAGAAGTTTGGCGGTACAAAGATTTGGTTTATATGTTTGTGAAAAGGGATTTTGTCTCAGAATTTAAGCAGACGATACTGGGTCCAATCTGGTTTTTCATCAATCCAATATTTACCACTTTAGTCTACGTAATTGTCTTTGGAAATATTGCGGGTTTATCAACAGATGGCGCTCCGAAAGTCTTGTTTTATCTGGCCGGTGTTACCCTGTGGAATTATTTTTCCAATTGCCTTACAAGAACCTCCAGCGTATTTCGAGATAATGCCTCCATTTTCGGAAAAGTTTATTTCCCACGTTTGGTAATGCCTTTAACGATTGTAATTTCTAATCTCATGAAATTTGGAGTTCAGTTTGGACTTTTTATTTGTTTCCTTATTTATTACATAATTATTGGAGAAGTACATCCAAATATCTGGGTTTTAGCGACACCTTTTATTGTGATTTTAATGGCGGCTTTTGCCTTAGGTACGGGAATGATATTTTCTGCTTTAACCACCAAATATCGGGACCTACAAATGTTATTAGGATTTGGAGTAAGTCTGTTCATGTATGCTACTCCAGTAATTTATCCCTTATCATCCCTAAAAGGAATTTGGAAAGAAATTGCACTATATAATCCTTTGACCGGAATTTTCGAATGCTTCAAATACGGTTGGCTTGGAGTTGGAGATTTCTCCAGCACTATGCTTTTGGTCAGCAGTTTTATTATCTTTTTGATACTTGCAGTAGGAACGGTTATTTTTACGAAAGTGGAAAAAGGTTTTATGGATACTGTTTAGAAGAGCCAGTATTAAAGTGAAGAAGATCAATTTTAAAACGATTCAAAAAAAATAAATTAAAGAAGATGCTTGCATTAAAGGCAGAAAATATATCAAAGCAATACCGTCTTGGACAAGTTGGAACAGGAACCCTTTCCCATGACATGAACCGTTTTTGGCATCAACTGCGCGGAAAAGAAGATCCTTATCTGAAAATTGGTGAAGCTAATGACCGCGCTAACAAAGGTGAAAGCGACTACGTTTGGTCTTTACGCGATATTAATTTTGAAATCGAGCAAGGCGATGCTGTAGGAATTATCGGTAGAAATGGCGCCGGAAAATCAACATTGTTAAAGTTGCTTAGCAAAGTAACGAAACCTAAGACGGGGAAAATTTACACCAATGGCCGCATTGCATCTTTACTAGAAGTAGGAACAGGATTCCATCCCGAAATGACCGGCCGCGAAAACATTTATTTGAATGGCGCAATTCTCGGAATGACAAGAAAAGAGATCAAACGTAAATTTGATGAGATCGTAGATTTTTCTGGAGTTGAAAGATACATTGACACACCTGTTAAAAGATACTCTTCTGGAATGTATGTCCGTTTAGCATTTGCCGTTGCGGCACATTTAGAATCTGAAATCCTAATTGTAGATGAAGTTTTGGCTGTTGGTGATGCAGAGTTTCAGAAAAAATGTCTGGGGAAAATGGGTGATGTAAGCAAAGGTGAAGGAAGAACGGTTTTGTTTGTGAGTCATAATATCGCAGCCGTTAAAAACCTTTGTGACAAAGGAATTCTTTTAAAAGATGGCAATCTAATTACTCAGGGAGCAATTGAAAAAGTGATCAACACTTATGATCTGGAGTTTATTTCCCAAGATAAAAACTTTAAAATTCATTATCCGGTTCAGCCAGATTTAGACATGCAATTATTGGATGTAGAACTTCAGAAACCTTATGATCATAATCGATTATTCACGAATGACTTATTGACTTTTAACTTTACAATTGAGGTGCGAACACCTGTTCCTAATTCTTACATTACTATAGATGTAAAAGACAAAAATGACGAATTAATTTATTGGACCTCTGATTATACGACTGCCCGCTTTGTTAAAAACGAAAAAGGAACATTTAACGTGCAAGGAACCTTTCCTAAATATTTGCTCGCCAGTGGATTTTACTATGTGACATTTGCTATTTATTCACCTTCTTCCAATAAAGTTTCTCACCATCAGCCAGAATATAAAATTTCGTTTGAAGTTGAAGAAGATGAAAATTCTTTTCTTCAAAAATTTGGAATTGTAAGACCTGGTAAAATTGGTGTTGAAAGCGACTGGAAAAGTCAAAAAATGTTATGATCTCAATCGTTACCGCATATTACAATCGTAAAAAACTGTTCATTAATACGTTGCAAAGTATTAAAGCACAGAACTCTACTTCTTTGCTGGAAGTAATTGCGGTAGATGACGGAAGTGACGAAAATGAGCGCTTAGAGGATTTGATTACGGAATTTCCTTTTCTAAAAGTGATTCGTTTAGAAAAAAAAAACAAATGGTATCACAACTCTTGCATTCCTTTTAATATCGGTTTCAAAGCGGCTAAAGGTGATATGATCATTATTCAGAATCCGGAATGCTTTCATTTTGGAAATATTCTGGATTATACCGAAAAAAATCTTATTCAAAATAAATATTTAAGTTTTGGCTGCTTTTCACTGGATAAAGAATCAACTGAAAAACTTTCAGCATCAACAACTTCCGAAGAAATTTTAGCCGTCATTAAAAAAAACAATCATACGGTTCAACAGGATGGTGACGCAGGGTGGTATAATCATTCGATTCATCGGCCCGAAGCTTTTCATTTCTGTACTGCGATCACTAAAAAAGATCTTAACGAACTCGGTGGATTTGATGAACTTTTTGCACTTGGGATCGGTTTTGATGACAATGAATTTCTATCCCGGATAAAAAAAAGGAAACTGGATGTTCAATTTATCGATGATAAAGTCGTATTGCATCAAAATCATTATTCTGCAAGTTCCAACTCTTTTCAAAACAGAGAATATAAAAATTACCTGATCTCGAGAAATAAAAACCTTTTCTATAAATTGGAAAAAAAGAAATATTACAAAGCCAATAAGATCTCTAAATATCTTGATCTCCAACTTAAAAAATTATATATTAAAATAGTTCTTAATATAATTGAGCGTGCCCGTTAGAATAATTTCAATCAATAGTCTCAGATATGTCTTATCCCTTCCAAAAAAACTACATCAATACCATTAAATCTATCAAAGGAATTTGGGCTGGACTAGAAGCGTATTATGACAACCTCAAAGCTAAAAAAGAATTTAGAGAACTTTTAAATAATGATCCTTTGATCCTTGCACAAAAGCATGATCCGAAATCAATTCCGGTCTTGATTATCAACTTTAACCAGTTTTTATATCTAGAGAAGTTGATCAGCTTTCTTGAGAAAAGAAATTTTTCAAATATTGTCATACTTGACAATAATTCTACTTATCCACCACTTTTAGACTATTACAAAAAAATTGAGAGAAAGGTTAAAATTGAATATATAGCAGAAAACTACGGTCATCAGGTTTTATATCTAGCGCCGCACCTCTTAGAAAAACATTGTCAAGGTTATTACTTTTTGACGGATTCCGATATCATTCCCAATAATGATCTGCCCGAAAATTTTGTGGACCAAATGATGAAAAAACTCGATCAATATTTTTGTAAAGTGACCAAAGTTGGTTTTGCATTAAGGATCGATGATCTTCCCGCACACTTTAAACTAAAAGAAAAAGTATTGACCTGGGAAGCAAAATTTTGGCAAAATCAAGTGGAAACGAATGGATATCTTACGACGATCGATACTACTTTTGCACTTTACAAACCACGGTACGGACTCCAATTTACCAATATCGATTTTTTAAAAGGACTCCGTTTAGCCGGAGATTACACAGCAACACACGGCGGTTGGTATATTAATACGGAAAATTTATCGGAAGAAAATAAATTTTATTTCGCAACCGTCAACAAATCTGCCTCCTGGGCTTTAGATGAAAGTGGAAAATCCTTAGCAGGTTACGAACAAAAGGAAAATAGAAATTTTTAAATACCTCCGTTTAGAATGACTAAAATCTCCATCATCGTACTCACCTACAATCACGCAAATTTTATACGTCAAAATTTGGAGGGGATTTTATCGCAAAAAGTTAAGACGCAAATTGAATTGATTATTTGTGATGACCATTCAACAGACGCAACTGTCAAAGCGATTAACGAAGTCATTAGTTCTACACCCGATAATTTCGAGGTAAAGTTTTTCAGACATGATCAAAATATTGGAGCCACGCCCAATTTCTATTTTGCGCTGGAAAAAGTAACGGGAGATTTTGTGGCATTTTGTGAAGGTGATGACTATTGGACCGATCCATCAAAACTACAGATGCAGCTTGATTTTCTTGAAGCAAATCCAGATTACAGCCTTTGTTTTCATACCGCTGTTAATATTTCTGATGATGAGGAAATTAATGGAACCGAATTTTCTAAAGTTGAAGATAGGGACTACTCTGCACTGGAAATTTATAAACACTGGATCGTACATACCGCAACCGTAATGATGAGCTCAGAAGTTTTAAAATCCAAAGCTAAACAGGCAACTTTAAAAGAACTTGATCTACAATATTTCGACACCGTATTGTTTTTAGCGGCATCTACAATTGGAAAAATGCGTGGTATCTCAAAAAAAATGTCAGCGTACCGTCGTCATGAAGCAGGACTTTCTGCAGGAAAAGTAAATTTCAAGCGTGATCTACAGCACAATAAATTAGACGAGATCATCGGTAAATATTACGGTGGAGAAATTAAGAAATTATCTGACTGGCATATTTTTTTGCGATCTAATCTTAATTTTAATATTTTAAGCAAAGGAAATAAAATTGTCTCCGCAATTAAATTTCTACCTTGGCTGTTACGAAACAGGATCTTTATTTATTACTGGATGAAAAAATAATTGCATTCATCACCTATCTTCCCAAAATGTCTCAAAAAACTAAAATCATATTTCTTTGCAGCGGCCCACCAACAGACAAAAAAATCTGGTCGGGTACGATTAATCAAATGTACCAGGCTTTCCTGGCGCAGGGATTTGAGGTGGAATGGATTCCTGTAAATAAATTTTCTCCTTTAGAATCTAAATTCTTTTTATCGGTAGAAAATCTTCATAAAAAAATATTTAACCGCGGATTCAACCGCAATCATTTTTTGGCTAAAGCATTCTCCGCTTCACGAAAACTTAATCATCATTTAAAAAATTCTGATGCAGACTTAATTTTTGCACCAACAACGATTGCAGATATTGCTTTTTTAAAAACCAGAATACCCATTCTTTATCTTAATGATGCTACCTTTCATCAACTCCTCAATTATTATGGTGGAATGAGTGGATTCGGGTGGCTTTCAAAAAAAACTACGGTGTTTTTAGAAAAATTAGCGCTTCAGAAATCCGATGCTTTGGTATTTTCCTCGGATTGGGCCGCAAATCATGCGGTAGAGTTCTACAAAATCCCGAAAGAAAAAGTTAATGTGATTAAATTTGGATCCAACTCCAGAGCGCCGGAAAAAATTACAGAAAAAGATTATACTGGCGAAATAACATTTCTCTTTTTAGGTGTAGAATGGGATCGGAAAGGAGGTCAAATCGCTTTAGATGCGATCAACATTTTACGTAAAAGAAATTATCCGGTAAAATTACAGGTCGTCGGATGTATTCCTCCCGTCGCTAATACTGATCCAATGAATGTAATTCCTTTTCTGAACAAAAACAATCCAACGGAGGCATTACAAATTTTTGATTTTCTGCAGAATTCTCACTTTATGTTTATGCCAACACGGGCAGATTGCACGCCGATTTCGTTTTGTGAAGCAGCGAGTTACGGCTTACCCGTGATCTCAACCAACACAGGCGGCGTTGCAGCAGTAGTAGAATCCGGAAAAACCGGTATACTGTTGCCTTTAGAAGCAATTGCAGAAAATTATGCTGATCAAATTGAAATTCTGCTGCGCAATCCAGAAAAAATAAAATTGTATTCTTTAAATGGTAGAAAAAAATATGAAGAAGAATTGAACTGGAAAATCTGGGGAGAGAAAGTGGCAGAAAAGGTAGCCTCACTTTTAGAAAAATCGTAAAACTAACCCCTCAATTTTTGAAGGATCCGAAATTTGAAATAGTATAAATTCCATAGAAATGGATAATTCAGTAAGCTCCTGAAAATTGGTTGCTTAGTTTTCAAAGCAATATCCCAATAATTCCTGGTAAGCATTTCTTTTTCCTTCGCTGATTTTGAAACGCCCAGTTTCGTTTTCAAAGCAAGCATTGCATAATTTGGATTATTCAATAATCGCTGATATAAATTTTGACTCAAACCATCCTCCAGATATTCACCAAAAGCAAGAATATGGTCAGTAAAAAGAATTTTGTAATTTTTAATGATGGGAATTAACTGCACACTTTCCTGACAAAAATTTTCATTTTCAAAAACAGGAAAGGGATATTTTTTGATCACTTCTATTTTAAAAACATAAACCATTTCACCCGCAAAATTCCATCGATAACTGTTATACTCCGTCCATTTTTTTATATCACTATTCCTTTTTTCGTCGACTAATGCTTCTGGCGCATGAATAAAAGTAAATCCTCCATATTCTTCCCCAGTTGTTTCGAATGCTAAGTCCTGGCAAACTTCCAGACAGTCATTTGCGAGAAAATCGTCGCTGTCGATAGGTAAATACCATTTTCCTTCTGCATTATTTACTGCATAGTTGATGGCAATATGTTTCCCCTGATTTTTCTGCTTCATATATCGGACAGGAAAATCTGCTTCACTAATAAACTGAGCAACCAATTCTGCGGTATTATCCGTTGAACCGTCATCAATAATTAACCACTCGAAATTACGGATCGTTTGGCTGGACAGACTTTGAAAAAGACGGCTTAATAAATAACCTCGATTATAAGTAGGAGTGAAAACGGTAAACAGCATTTTGTTTTATAAATTGTGCCTAAAAATACATAAAATATTTCTGAAAGTTTAATTATATCATCCGTAATCCCCACTATTGCTAAAAAATGTAACTTTACGAATAATTTCCATTGATGAAGAAAAAAATACTTTTTGAAGTAGATATAAAAGACTGGGCGTTCTATTTCATGGTTAAATCATGGTCTTTAAAATTAGCAGATGAATATGATTGTTATTACGTTTGTAATGATGCTTATCGCATAAAAGGTCTTAAAAAATTGGGTGTTGTTAAAAGATTCGCTTTAAACTTCATTTCCGCAATTCGATTCACATTTTATCAGAGATTTTCCAGAAATAATAAAAAAGTTCAGTTTATTGATTCGTCCGGAAATTATTCTTTTCCAAAATACACGAAACCTTTCGTAACTCCTTTTATTGATGAATCCAAATCTGTTAAAATTCTTCATTTTGATTATATAGTTTCGATGGCGTATTTTTTTCAATATGTCGCGGAAATTCCCTTCACAGGTAAAAAAAATCTGGTCGGAATTTTTAATGACTGCTTTCCTCATCTTGGTCCGGAATACGACTTTAAAACTAAAACTGATGTGAATTCCCTTTCTCGTGCAGAATTTTTTACGAAATATTTAAAACAATATGATTTTCTGTTACTTGCTAACGAAAATCTTATTCGTGCTTATCAAGACCATACCGAAAATCTGGAGTTTGCTCTTGGAATTTATAAAGAAGACCTTTTCGGACGAACTAAAATTAAAAGTGAAATTTTCACCCTGGGTTGGACCGGAAATCCAAATCGTCCTGTTAAAGGTTTTTTTGAAGTAATAGAACCGGCAGTAAAAAAAGTTAGGGAAACGGGCAGAAAGGTTCGACTAAAAACATCGTTTAATGCAACCTACGAAGAAATGATCGAGTTCTATAATGATGTCGATCTTGCCGTAATCGCCTCTAGCGGCGATGGCGCTCCAACCATGTTTTGCGAAGCGAGTCTTTCGGACATTCCGTCGGTATCAACATTTATCGGATTGCCATCAATGGTGATCCAGGATAAAGTTAATGGCATTTTTATTAACCGCGATATCGATGAAATGGCAAATGCAATTATTTATCTTTATGAAAATCGGGATGTTTTGGAAGGTTTTTCTAAAAGGATCAAAAAGGATTATTTAGATAAAATGAGCAATGAAAAAAATATTGAGAAAATTCGAAAAGTGCTGAAAAAATTAAATTAGATATTTGATGAATACCGCTCAATTAACTTTTACGCGATTTATTGCTGCAAACCTGATCGTATTTTTTCATTTTGGCGGAAATCTTTTCCCAACTGATTCTGATTTTGTAAAAGTGATGCGGGACAACTTTTTTCTGGGCGTAAGTTACTTTTATGTTTTAAGCGGATTTGTAATGATCCTGGCATATGGAGATCAAGATCACGTGGAACCGAAAAAATATCTAATTAATCGGATCGCAAGGTTATATCCGTTACACCTCTTTACATTGGGTCTTACGATTATTGTTTCTCTTTTCGTAGCCTTTAATTATCTGGGAAATTACAAGATCGATCCTCTCAGTTTTATCGCAAACTTCACTTTATTACAGGCTTGGTTTCCGGCATATAGCTTAACCTTCAACGTTCCTTCCTGGTCCATTTCCGTGGAGTTATTTTTCTATCTGGTTTTTCCGTTCATTTTCAATAAAATATATAAAAAGCTGCGGCTTCGAAAATTTGCGATTGCTGTCATACTCTTTTGGCTGATTTGTCAAATCGGGATGAATGTATTTTACACTTCCTCATTCTATGATGGTAATGAATCTTTAGACCGTTATTTCTTGCATTACAATCCATTTTTGCACTTGAACAGCTTTTTGGTAGGAATACTGTTTGCCGCCATTTTTAAACGTTATCAATCTACATTATCCAAAAATTTAGATCTGCCTATTTTTCTGATGATCGGGATTAACTGTTTGATGATTTATGCCTTAAAAGACTTTCTTCTTCACGACGGATTACTGGCTTTTAATTTTGGCTTTTTAATTTTACTTATTGCAGCCAACAAAGGTCGAATTACAAAGCTGTTTAACCATAAAACATTTATACATCTGGGAAATATTAGCTTCGCAATGTATCTTCTTCAGAACCCCGTTTTTATATTTTTGAAAAAAGTTTTAAGCGTAATTAATATACAAAATGAATATATCCTTTTCGTGATTGGTTTCCCGGTATTATTGATCTGCAGCCATTTTACCTATCGACTGATCGAAATTCCGTTCCAAAAGAAAATCCGTGGAAAATCAAATGTTGTTCATCTTAAAAGATCTTGATCTGCTACATTTTACGATCTGAAAAATTCAACAATAATTCATCAGTTTATTATCGGTCATAGCGCCACTTAAAAAGTTTAAATCCAAATTCGGTAGGAAGCTGATTATAAAAATTAATCTTTTTCAGGGAAGTAGAAAAATCGCTTGAAAAATAATTAAAAAGCGATAAACTCGATAGTTTTTTATAATTTGAATAACTTTCTTTCCAGAGCGATTCATTTTTTTGCGCTTGCCAGTTCATCAAAAGAGTAAGCGTTTTATAATTAATAAGATATTTAAGAATCAGCCTTTTCCGATCTGTATCTTTTTCCTCCTTCAAAGCCTCATCAATATTTTTTCCGATCGTGAACCAGTTGTCAAAATTCCGTTTAGTTCGGTTGTGAATCACCGATTTATCATGCAGAAAATAAGTATAAGTGATGCCTTTGTGAATCGCGATCTTATTTAGCTTCAAAACAAGGTGAAAAGTCCACAACTCATCTTGTGCAAATAATCCCGGAATAAAATAGATCTTGTTCCTGCGAATAAAATCGACCAAAAAAAGTTTGTTTACCGCATAAGTAACTAATTCGGAATTGGCAAAATCTTTTAAGATCTCGTTATTTCCTTCGATAATATCTTTTTCAGATTGTATTTTGATGCAAATTGATTTTTCACCGGATTCTAACTGCTCACATTCCAGTTGAGAGATGGTCATTTCCGCTGAAGTTTTTTCAGAAATCACAACTAAGGTTGAAATACAGTCGGGAGTTATGGTATCATCACTATCCAGAAACAAAAGATATTTCCCGTTTGCGGTATCAATTCCTTTATTTCTTACCACCGATAAACCCGAGTTTTTTTCTAAATGATCTATTTTCCAGTTCTGCAGGTTGTTAGCTTTAATAAAATCTTCAGCAATTTGAACGCTGTTATCCGGAGTTTGGTCGTTGATCAGCGTCACTTCGATATTGGGATAAGTTTGCGACCGAACAGATTCTAAGCAATCCTTCAGAAAAACCTCGCATTTATAAAGAGGAATCGATATCGTAACTAAAGGATTCATGGACTTATTTTTTTTCAAAAATACCTAATAATATTTAAATTATTATCTTTGACTTATCAGAAAAATTGAAACATAAATGATTGATCTTCTTTCAAGAATTGCGATAAAATTTCATTACGCACTAAAATATTTAATCGTACATTCTCAAAGAAAATTATTTTACCAAAATTCGCGGAGTAAAGTTCACAATACATTTAAATTAGGTGGCGACAATGTTTTAGATTTATCTCCGGAAGCTGTCTTTGAAATCGCTGAAAACGTCACTGTAAACAGCAATAATTTTATCACCGTAAAAAGCAAAGGTCATTTAAAAATCGGAAAACAAACCTACATTACCAGAGCTACAATCTCTTGCTTAGGTAAGATTGAGATCGGAGAAAACTGCATTTTAGGAGAAGGAATGAAATTGTTTGATCACAACCATCAATATACGACCAGTCCATTTAAAGTATCTAAAACGGGGTTTAATATCGGTAAAATAACGATCGGTAACAATGTGTGGACTGGAGCGAATGTTACTATTTTGAAAGATGTTAACATTGGTGACAATTGCATTATCGGAGCCGGAGTTTTGCTTTATAAAGATGTACCAAAAAACAGTATTATCACATTGAAGCAGGAATTGCAAACCAAACGATTTTAAATATAGATTTTATGCGTACAAACCCTTTAATATCGGTGATCATGTCCGTTTATAATGGAGAGAAATATCTTCATGAAGCGATGGATTCCATTTTAAATCAAACCTGCAGAGATTTTGAATTTATTATAATCGAAGATGCATCAACGGATCGAACTCCAATTATTCTGGAAGATTACAGAAATCAAGACAGCAGAATTAAAATAATTGTAAGAGAAGAAAACAAAGGAAATAAAGGGTTTATAAAAAATTTAAATATCGGATTAGAAGCGGCTTCTGGGACATATATTGCCCGAATGGACGCTGATGATATTTCTGCTATTGACCGATTCCAAAAACAAATTGATTTTTTAGAAGAAAATCAAAACGTCTTTATGGTTGGAAGTGACATTCAACACATCGATGAACACGGCGTGATCATCAAATTATTACAGGCTCACCATTCCAATGAGGATATTCAAAAGAAAATGTTTAAACACATTTCAATGTATCATCCTGCGATTTTATTTCGGAATAATAAGAAAATTTATTACCGGGAAAAAATGATCTATTGTGAAGATTATGATTTGTTTTTTAGATTAATGACAGAGGATTGTAAGTTTGCAAATATTAATGAACCGCTTTTACAATACCGAATTTTGCCGCATTCTATATCCAGAAAAGACTGTAAAATTATCCGCTGGTTATTCGTAGAAAAAGCCCGGGCCTTTTTTCTGGAACGTAAAGAAAACGGAGTAGACTCTTACGATATATTCGAACCGGAAAGTTTTTTGAATATCCTACATCCGAATTACCATAGCGATATTGATGATCTTTTATTTGCAGCTAAAATCGCTCTAAAATACCAGAATTACGAGGATTTAATCAAAATTTTAAATAAAGCAAAAAGATATTATCCTGATAATAATCGCTTTACTATTTACAAATGGGCATTAAAAACGCCGAAATCTATTTTACCCTATCTTTTAAAAGTCACAATGAAATAGATGGACATTTTAATCAAATCATTTAACCGCCCTTTCTACTTGGATCGTTGCCTTTCGTCGATCTATCAATTCGTTACAGGCGATTTCAAAATTACCGTTTTAGACGATGGAACTCCAGAAAAGCATTTAAAAAAGATTCAAGAGAAATACCCAGCGATTATCATTTTAAAATCCGATAGTTATCAGGAAAAATCAGAAGCGATTGTTGAAATTTTTAGTAGTGAAACAGAAATCAATGGTTTTCAAATTCCAGTTTCTTTATGGATCCAGGCGGCGAAAAACGCTTCAGACTATTTTATAATGACTGAGGATGATGTGTGGTTCACCGATCAAATTGATTTGGACGAACTTCAAAATGATGCGAAAAAATTTCAAATTAATCTTCTCAAATTAGGTTGGCTGGGGAATACGAAAGACGACGATTTTAGTAATAATTTTCCAATCTCAAAGCAATTGGATGCCGTTCAACCCAAAAAACTATTTCTAGGAAATAAGGGAATAATGGAAGCATTTTTCTACAATCATTACAAATTTTACAGCCTTTTATACAAATTAAAACTGGTTGATAATGTCACCAGAAATAAATACTGGATGCTTAATTCCATCTTAATGGGTCTGTACAAAAAAGAGTATTGGCTAGAAATCTGGAAAGATATTGAGGGCAAAGTAGATGAAAAAAAACAACTCATAAATGCTTCTCTTTTTTATAAAAAGAATCGCAAAAATCCGAACTTTATTTCCCGTCTAAAAAAGGAGGCGATGAAAACTACTTTTCAATCTTCTGCGACCAATTCTTACCATAAATACGGCTATGATTTTGATGTGAACCTTTTTAATCATCTCATTAATGAAGCTTGGTTTAAAGGTGATTTTGATCCTTTAGAGAACTTTCCAAAGGATTTTAGTCTCAATTATTTCGAAGCATTTATACAGGACAAAATAAATCTGGAGGAATTTAAAAAATGGGTCTCGGATTTTAGAAATCAATATCAAAATCTGGGATGCGATGTCAACTAAAAAGATAAAAATACTCTTCCGTCACCGCTCCATGGAAATGGGTGGCGTAGAAAAAGTGCTGCTCAGTTTACTCAACAATCTTAATCCTGATTTATTCGAATTAACACTGCTTTTGAGTATTGATCAGGGCGAATTGAGAAATGAAATTCCTTCTCATGTAAGAAAAGTTTTTTTGGCGAAAGGAAAAGAAAGTTTTTCTAAAAACAAATATCTCCAAAAAATTCCGTTGCTATTCAGAAGAATGAAACTGGAAAAATTAAGAAGAAATCCAAAACTTATTGATGAGAATTTTTTGAAAGACTCTTACGATATCGAGATCGGAATGACTTACAACGATTTTGAACCGGTCTTAAATTCGAGTAATAAAAATTCTAAAAAAATCGGCTGGTTTCATTCAGAGATTGATCATCCAAAACTGCAGGTTTTAGTACCCAAAATTCTAGAACTTTTCCCCCAGTTTGATCACATGGTTTATTGCTCAGAGAAAATTAAAGAGATGATGCACAGAGATTATCCAGATCTTAATTATCCTAAAGAAAGTGTGATCATCAACGCGATTCCTATTGAAGAAATTAAAAGGAAAGCCGAAGAAAAAATCACAGATTTACCTAAAAAACCTCTTTTTGTTTCCGTTGGGAGATTGCATACCCGAAAAGGTTATCATAAATTGATGGAAGTTCATGCTCAGCTTTTAAAAGACGGCTTTGAACATTCCTTTCTGATCATTGGTGATGGCGAAGAACTTTCGAATCTTTTGACTCAACAAAAATTATTAGGAGTTGAAAAAACTTTTATTTTTGCCGGCAATAAAATGAATCCTTACGCCTACATAAAAAATGCAGATTTTTTCATTATGCCCTCGGAATCTGAAGCCTGGCCTTTGGTCATTGCAGAAGCACTTATTTTGCAGAAACCGATTATTGCTACAGAAGTTGGAGATGTTGGCTTAATGATCAAACACAAAAAAACAGGGTATCTTATCAATTATAAAACAGAAGAACTCTACAGTGCAATGAAAGAGTTTTTAACCAATAAAACATTAATTTCCGACTTAAAAGAAAACCTGATTGACATTGAAAAAGAATTCGACAATAAAAAAATATTCAGCGAGATTGAAGAAATCATTCTTAATTTAGCAAAAACCAAATAATGGATCTTCTCTACAGAATCATTCTTAAAATTCACACGATCTGCCTGGAACTACGCGATAAAGCATATATCGAGATTTGCAAATCGCGCGGTTTAAAGGTGGGCAAAGACGTAATTTTTATCGAAACACCAAAGTTTGGGTCAGAACCTTATTTAATAGAAATCGGCGACCGCACCAAAATAACCGCAAACTGCACTTTTATTAACCATGATGGCGCAATGTATGTGATCCGTTCCATGGAAAAGTACCGGGATGCCAGAAATTTCGGCCGGATAAAAATTGGCAAGAATTGCTTCATTGGAAATAATTGCACAATCCTTCCCGGCGTAGAAATGGGTGATAATTGTATTCTGGGAGCTGGCTCCGTTCTAAATTCTTCTACTCCACCGAATTCTGTTTTTGCCGGCGTTCCCGCAAAATTTATTTGTACGATCGAAGAATATGGCGACAAAGCATTAAAAAATAATATTCTCTATCCACGAGAACTGGAAAAAATTCGTCCGAATTTAGATGCTTATATTAAAGAAAATTTATCTCATACTTACAAACCCGTAAAATAAAAAGGTGGCTGCTAAAAAGAAAATCCTCATCAGAATTGGTTCTCTTCGTCATGGTGGCGCAGAAAAAGTGCTGGTAACATTATTGAAAAATTTGTCGAAGGATCAATATGAAATCGATCTTTTATTAAATTTAAATTCCGGTAAATATCTTGCAGAAGTTCCAAGTTGGATTACTATCAAGTACCTGAACAAAGGCGAAATGATCACGACCAATCGTCTGCAGGATTTACCGGTGAAAGCTTTTCGGGTTTTGTATCAGAAGATTTTGAAGATTTTTCCTCCCCTTCTTTATCAATTTATTTTAAAAGGAAAAAAATATGATATCGAGTTTGCAGCCATTCACGGAATGCGGGACGACATATTGAATTCACCGTTAAAATCATCAAAAAAAATCATCTGGATCCATAATGATCTGAAGAAAACGGAATTCCATAATTATACAGATGACGAATTTAGAAAGTTTTTTGGCTTCGATAAGATCATGGTGATTTCAGAAAAAATTCGGCATGATTTTGAAAGTATTGCAACAACTGCGGAAGAAAAAAATAAAATCGTAAGAATTTATAATCCTTTAGATACCGCCGAAATATTGCGGAAGTCAGATGATGGAAGTCAGGAGATGGAAGAAACTAGTAGGAAATTAGAACCTAAAGTTCCTGTTTTTATTTCTGTTGGAACGGTTTTTCCGCAAAAAGGGTTTGACCGGTTGTTGAACGTTCATAAACGACTTCTGGATGAAGGTTTTAATCATAAAATGCAAATTCTGGGTGACGGCTACGATTTCGAAAATATTAAAAAATTAAAAAAGGAATTGGGTATTACAGAAACGGCCAAACTTTTTGGCTTTACTAACAATCCATATCCCTATTTTAAAAAAGCAGATTTCTATATTTTGAGTTCGAGATATGAAGGATTTCCAACAGTTTTGTTTGAGGCAATTACTTTAAAAAAGAAAATAATTGCCACAGAAGTTTCTGGTGTTCGTGAAATGTTAGATGACGGAAAACTCGGATTAATTGTAGAAAATTCCGAAGATGGAATTTATGAAGGAATGAAAAAAGCCCTTGCCAATCCCGAAAGTTTCGAAAAATACAGTTTCGCGTTACAGGATTATAAAATGCCTTTCGATCTGGAAAATTCTGTTCAGGCGATAACCGACATTTTGGATTCTTTATAATTTGGTGGTCTGAAAACTCAGAAGGCTTTCAGGGTTTTAAACTCTGAAAGCCTTAAACATAGACCGATCAAATTCTATGATTTAGTCATCAAAATAATCTCTATTTTTAAATATTTAAACTTCTATCTTTGTTCTAATGTCTGAAAAAACTACCCTTCAAAAAGATTTTTACCGCGAGAGTGGACAATGGCTTTCTACTTTTGAAATCTGGAAAAAATGTTTCAGTCCGAATTTGCATTTCATCTATCTTTTAAGAATTACACAGAAACATCCAAAAAACACTTTCTTAGGCAAAATTTGGCGCTTAATTTTACGACATTATCAAATAAAATATGGATTTCAGATCTATCCGGAAACGCAGATCGGCGAAGGTTTCTATCTCGGACATTGGGGCGCGTTGGTCATTAATCCCAGAGTGAGCATCGGTAAAAACTGCAATATCGCTCAAGGCGTAACAATTGCTCAATCTAATCGGGGTAAAAACGAAGGCGTGCCTGTAATCGGTGATGAGGTATGGATCGGTGCAAATGTCGTGATAGTGGGAAAAATAACCATTGGAAATAATGTTTTGATCGCACCAAACGCTTACGTAAATTTCGACGTTCCTTCCGACTCGATCGTGTTTGGAAATCCAGGACAAACATCCTCTAATCTAAAGGCGACAGAAGGTTACATCAATCATAAAATCTAAGATTTGTAGTATTAAAATTTGTTAATTAATCTTTTTTTTATTTTCTAAACAATACTTTTGTGTCGTTATTTGTTTCATCTATTGAATTTAAAAATAATCTGAACGAAATCGTATAATATAAACCTTTGAATATTTTTCATCATGAAAAAATCGTACGAATTAATTTTTGAAAACAACAAGAAATGGGTAGAATCAAAACTCGCTCAGGATCAGGACTTTTTTAAGACTTTATCCTCTACTCAAACTCCGGAGTTTCTTTACATTGGTTGCTCAGACAGTCGCGTTTCTGCAGAAGAAATGATGGGTATGAAGCCAGGCGAACTCTTTGTTCACCGTAATATTGCGAATGTTGTAAACAGTTTAGATATGAGTTCAACAGCCGTAATCCAATACGCGGTAGAACATTTAAAGGTGAAACATATCATCGTTTGTGGACATTATGGTTGTGGCGGTGTAAAAGCAGCGATGACGCCGCAAGATCTAGGATTATTGAATCCATGGTTGCGGAATATTCGGGATGTTTACCGTTTGCATCAGGCAGAATTAGATGCGATTGAAGAGGAACAGAAACGGTATGACCGCCTTGTAGAACTAAATGTTCAGGAGCAATGTATTAACGTTATAAAAATGGCAGTAGTACAGGAACAGTATTTAATCGACGAATATCCTATTGTTCATGGCTGGGTTTTCGATTTAAGAACCGGTAAAATTATTGACTTGGATATCGACTTCGAGAAGATCTTGAAAGACATTCAAAAAATATATAACCTTACTAATTCGCAGTGGGTAATGAGTAAGTTGAATAACAAAAACCTCATTTAACTTTACAGAAAGTTTTCTTTATGAAATTTTGGAGTATTATTACATTAACGGTCTTTTTGAATTTTATGGCTTTACCAAGTATGGCCACGATTTTCAATTGGGATCTGCCGTCGAGTAATGTGGTAATCTCCGAAGAGGAAACCCAACACGCTCCATTGGTCATCAACGAAAAAACACTTCCAAAAACGCTGAACGTTCACGATTTTCTTAAATTCTTCGAAAGTGATTTACTTGGTAAATCCTTCATTCAAACAGATGATTCCGTTCATCTGTCTCCTTTTCTCTCTATTTTTTCTCCACCTCCGAACGCTTAATTTTTTATCGCACAAAAATTAGAACACTCATTTCATCAGGATTTGAGCAGTTACTATTTTGATTTAAAATTAAAACAATCTTGTGTTTTGATCAGATAATCTGGTCGTTGCATCCAAAAACTTTTTCAAAAATGAAAAAAGCAATCTCAGTATTGGGAGGAATTAAAGAAAATTTTCCTTCCGGACTTGTCGTATTTTTAGTCGCACTCCCACTTTGTTTAGGAATCGCCCTGGCTTCAGGCGCACCGCCACTTTCCGGAATTATTGCCGGTATTATTGGTGGCTTGATTGTAGGATTTTTAAGCAATTCGAATATTTCAGTTTCTGGTCCTGCTGCAGGATTAACCGCAATCGTTCTTACTGCGATCACAGATCTGGGAGCCTTTGAACTCTTTCTATGTGCCGGAATTATCGCAGGACTTCTGCAGCTGATTTTAGGATTTATAAGAGCCGGAAGTATTTCAAATTATTTCCCCAACAATGTCATCGAAGGAATGTTGGCAGGAATCGGCATCATTATTATTTTAACACAGATCCCACACGCTTTAGGGTTTGACAGAGATTTCGAAGGAAACGAAAGTCTTTTCGCCAACGGTTTTAATCCCGGTTATTTTTCGAAGTTACTTGCCGGAATAAATCCCGGAGCCATTATCATCACTTTATCTTCCATAGGAATTCTTTTAGCTTGGGATCGTGTTCCAGCCTTAAAAAAACTGAAAATGATTCCCGGCGCTCTGATCGCAGTTGCTGTCGGAATTCTACTTAATTTCATTTGTAAGGTTTCCGGAAGTTCTTTAGCCATTGGTTCCGAACATTTGGTTTCGCTGCCTGTCCCACAAAATATTGATGATTTTAAAAACATGATCGTTTTTCCGGATCTGCAGGGATTTTTTAATCCAAAAGTCTGGATCGTAGGAGCAACAATCGCAATCGTAGCGTCCATCGAAACCCTTTTATGCATTGAAGCATCGGACCGTTTAGATACTCACAGAAGAACCACGGATACCAATCTCGAGCTTAAAGTTCAGGGGATCGGGAATTTAATAAGTGCCGCAATTGGTGGATTACCAATGACTTCTGTAGTCGTAAGAAGTTCTGCAAATGCGGCTGCAGGAGCAACCTCAAAAGTTTCTGCAATGATTCATGGCGCGCTTTTATTGATCTGCGTTCTCTCAATTCCTTTTATTCTGAATTTAATTCCGCTGGCAACTTTAGCTGCTGTTTTGATTTTGGTCGGTTACAAGCTAGCTAAACCTGCCACGATCGTGCATTTCTGGAAGAAGGGAAAATATCAGTTTATTCCGTTTATTGCGACAATTCTGGCCGTCGTATTCCTTGATTTATTGAAGGGAGTTGGTATTGGTTTGCTGATCTCTGTTTTCTACATTTTACAGGGAAATATGAAAAGAGCCTACTATTTCAGCAAAGAGGAATTAGATGATGCCGACGAAATTACGGTAAAACTGGCAGAGGAAGTTTCCTTTTTAAATAAAGCCGCCATTAAAAAAACACTCAAAAACATCAAAGCAAATTCTAAGGTGATCATCGATGCGAAGGGCACTTCCTATATCGCGATGGATGTTTTAGAAATGATTCAGGATTTTGCCAACATCAGAGCTGCCGAAGAAGAAATCGAAGTTCAGCTTGTTGGTTTTAGAACTTCCTACAGAGATTATGAAAGCAATCAAAATTCCCACATAAGCATTGATCACCGAAGATCCATGTAATTTTACCTATTTCGATTTAACAATAAATATATTATGAAAGCACATACCTTAGATACACAATCTACTGTTTCACCCCAAAAAGCTCTTGATTTTTTAAAAGAAGGCAACCAAAGATTTGTCAATAATCTGAAGATGAACAGAAATCTGCTGGAGCAGGTAAATGATACACGAGCAGGACAGTTTCCTTTTGCTGTAATTTTAAGCTGCATTGACAGCAGAACCTCTTCAGAACTAATTTTTGATCAGGGATTAGGTGATATTTTCAGCGTGAGAGTTGCAGGAAATTTCACCAACGAAGATATTCTGGGCTCTATGGAATATGCCTGTAAAATTGCAGGTTCCAAACTGGTTTTAGTTCTCGGACATTCTAAATGTGGCGCACTGAAAGGTGCGTTGGATTCCGAGAAAGTAATTACTTTAGGTTTAGATAACCTCTCGAAACTAGTTAATAATTTTGATTCCTGCATTCAGGAGATCATCAAAAAAGGAGAAAAGAAATGTTCAACAAATGATGATCTTTTAAACCGATTAACCTATAAAAACATAGAAAACACGATCCGCAACATCCGAACAAACAGCCCAACACTCAAAAACATGGAAGATGATGCTGAAATCATTATTGCCGGAGCCCATTATGATGTAGAAACTGGCGAAGTTAATTTCATTTAAAATAAAAATATTAAAAAATGTCGGATCCAGATGTAGTAAAGAAAAAAGAAGGCACTTTTATTACAGGAATTCCAGATTTTTCATCTGATCCCGTAACATGATTTGGCTTCGATGCAAGAACAAATATTTATTGGAACGGAACGGGTGAAAATTCTTTTTTCGCTTACACGCTTTATTTAATGAAGCTAAAAGCTAATGCCGCTTATTACACCATTATCTCAATTAGAATATGGAATCTCCAAAGAAGATCAGTTTCTTTATATAGGAATTGGGCAGGATTTTTAGTAATGTGAACGATCTACTTCCCGTTAAAACTGGTCATCGCGTTTTGAATACCGGCAAAGACAAATGAAAGACAGGCTTTAGAAAACTTCTCGATTCTTTCGGAGAGTTTTTCTTTTTCTTCGCCTTCCCATTTTCCCAACACATAATCGACTTGCCGCCCTTCTGAAAATTCTGCAGAGATCCCAAATCTTAAGCGCGGATAATTCTGGGTTTGCAGTAGTTCCTGAATACTTTTTAATCCATTATGTCCGGCATCAGAACCTTTCATTTTCATTCTTAAAGTTCCGAAAGGCAGAGACAGATCATCGGTGACGATCATTAAATTTTCGACGGGGATATTTTCTTTCTGCAGCCAAAATTTCACGGCGTTACCGGAAAGATTCATATACGTATCGGGTTTCAAAATAAAAACCTTCCTACCCTTGTATTTACCTTCTGCGAGCAAACCAAAATTTGATGATTTAAAAGGAGCTTCAATCGTTTCTGCGATCTTTTCTGCAACTTTAAACCCGACGTTATGCCGGGTTTCAGTATATTCTTCGCCTTTATTTCCGAGACCTACGATCAGGTATTTCATTATAAATTTTTATTGATAAACGAATGTTAACGTTCCTAAATTATTTGAAGCCACTCCAACTGTTGGGTAACCATCTTTATCATAAGTATAAGTATAAACAGCAGATTGAGTATCAGCATCTGTCGATACCGTTATTTTTTTGTAATTATTTGTAGAAAACCCTATCACTGCAGTGCTGTCTGATCCGTAAAGTGAACTGATGATATTAAAGGCTTCAGGCAAATTATTAAAGGGATTATGGTATGAATCATAATCGCTAAAAGTAGCATTTATTACAATGGGTGGAATTGAAATCGGTGGTGTTGCAGGAAAAGTAGTCGAAAATTTCCAGGTGTTGATATTATTACCGGTGTAAGTGATGTCGCTTTGAAAAGTAAATAAATCGTAAGTCGTATTTGGATCACTAATATCATTTCCGACCAATTTTGAAAGAATTTTTGTTATTTTATTATTCGTGTAAGTCGATTCTAAAGTATTCGTAAATGTTGTTCCCGAATCTTCACTACCAAGTCCTACCGCTTTAAGAAATTTACCGTTATTGTAGGTGATCGTAAAATTGGTTTTAGTGATTATTCCATCATCCTGAATAACGTTGATCTTATTCAAAATATCATTGTCATAGAAAAGATCATAAGAGACAGAATTATCACTTGCTTTTACTCCAATTAATTTTCCAGATGCGTAGGTGTAATTATAGATAAGAGTTTCTCCACTGCCATCTATTGAGGTAACCGATTTTAAATTCTTTACAACTCCCGTTGTACCACCGCCGTTTCCGCCACCGCCAGTATTTGGATTAACGCCAATAAGAAAATCCCCGTTCAAATCCCGACTGGGCTCGCAGGAAAATAAAAGAAATGCGGAGAAAATAACCGCGAAAATATTTAAAACATTTTTCATCTTAAAAATTAATTTCAGCAAAAGTAGTCTTTTTTTAGAAAATTGATCATCTGGTTTTATGATCCCAGAATCCGCTCCAAAACAGAATTCACTTCATCTACATTCTGCACATTTTCTTTCCGCATCATGAGTTGATTTCCTTCTTTGGTGCTTTTTTCTTTTAAAGTGGCTTCTTTCGGATTCTTATTTAAATAGGCTATAATATTCCTGAACTTATCGCTGTGATAAAATTTGTCTTGAGGATTTGGCGGAAAATAGCCTAAGAAAACGCCGTTCTTCACCACGATCTTATCGAAACCAATTTCTGCTGCGATCCATTTTAACTCAACCGATTTAATCAAATTTTTTGCTTCCGAAGGTAATTCCCCGAAACGGTCTACCAGCTCGCTTTCTAATTTCCGCAAGTCTTCTTTACTTTGAATGTCTGCCAATTTCTGATAAAGAGAAAGCCGCTCTTCAATACTCTGAACGTAGAAATCGGGCAACATTAATTCCAGATCCGTATCAATATTGACTTCTTTTGTTGATTTAAAGAGTTTCTTGCGGTCTTCTTCATTTTCAAAAAGATCTTCAAATTCTTCATCATTCTGCAATTCTTCTAAAGCTTCCTGCATGATTTTTTGATACGTATCGAAACCCATTTCGTTAATGAAACCGCTTTGCTCACCACCTAAAAGATCACCGGCGCCCCGAATTTCTAAATCTTTCATCGCGATCTGAAAACCACTTCCAAGATCAGAAAACTGTTCAATGGCTTCCAGTCGTTTTCTCGCATCCGCAGTCATCATATCAAAAGGTGGCGTAATTAAAAAACAGAAAGCTTTCCGGTTGCTTCTACCAACTCGTCCCCTCATTTGGTGCAGATCGGCCATTCCAAATCTTTGGGCATCGTTAATAAAGATGGTATTCGCGTTTGGAACATCAACACCACTTTCAATGATCGTGGTAGAAACCAAAACGTCGTATTTCCCCTCCATAAAATCCAGGACATTTTTCTCCAGTTGCTTTCCTTCCATTTGTCCGTGACCCGTAATTATTTTTGCATCCGGAACCAAACGCTGAATTAATCCCGCAATATCTTTTAGGTTTTCAATTCTGTTATTGATAAAATAAACCTGTCCATCCCGTTGAATTTCATAAGAAATCGCATCCCGAATAATTTCCTCACTAAAACCCACAATATTGGTTTCTACAGGTTGCCGGTTTGGTGGTGGTGTTTTAATAACCGATAAATCCCGCGCTGCCATTAAAGAAAACTGCAGCGTTCGTGGAATCGGAGTCGCCGTTAAAGTCAGAGTGTCAATATTATTTTTTAAAGTTTTCAGTTTGTCTTTTACCGAAACGCCAAATTTGTGTTCCTCATCGATAATTAAAAGTCCCAGATCTTTAAATTTCACCGAACTTCCCACCAGTTGATGCGTTCCAATAACGATATCGATTTTTCCATTTTGCAATCCTTCCAGCGTTTCTGCCTTTTGTTTCGCAGTCCGGAACCGGTTCATATAAGAAATAGTTACGGGAAAATCTTTGAGTCGTTCGGTAAAACTTCGGTAATGTTGAAAGGCCAAAATAGTCGTCGGTACCAAAATCGCAACTTGTTTTCCATCAGTCGCAGCTTTAAATGCAGCTCTGATTGCGATCTCCGTTTTACCGAAACCTACGTCGCCACAGATCAAACGATCCATTACGTTATCGTTTTCCATATCTGTTTTCACATCTACCGTTGCTTTTTCCTGATCCGGCGTATCTTCGTAAATAAAGCTGGCTTCCAGTTCGTTCTGCAAATAAGTATCGGGTGTAAAGGCAAAACCTTTCGCAGTTTTTCGCTCAGCATAAAGTCGAATAAGATCAAAGGCGATCTGTTTAACTTTCGCCTTTGTTTTTTGTTTCAAAGATTTCCAGGCGGGAGAACCGAGTTTCGACAAAACGATCTCTTTCCCATCCGGACCATTGAATTTGGAAATTTTATGTAATGAATGAATACTCACATACAACAGGTCCCCATTTTTATAGGTCAGCTTAAAACATTCCTGAATTTTACCATTATTATTCACTTTTACCAATCCCATGAATTTTCCGATTCCATGATCGATGTGCGTGATATAATCGCCCACTTTCATCTGCATGAGATCTTTTAACGTGATCTGTTCGGATTTTGCAAAGGCATTTTTGGCTTTAAATCTTTGATAACGGTCGAAGATCTGATGATCCGTATAAACCGAAATTTTATGCTTAAAATCTACAAAACCTTCGTGAAGTTCTGATTTAAAAGATTTAAAATTGATTTTCGAGAGGTCTAAAGTTTCTTGTGCGGAAGGATCATCGCTTCGGTTTGAAGACAGATCTTCAAAAATACTTTCGAGTCTTTCTTTCTGTTTTTCTGTGGAAAAAGAGATCCAGATATCGAAATCAGCTTCCTGTTTCTCCTTTAAATCCTCGACCAGCAGTTCGAAATTCTTATGAAAAGTAGGCTGCTGGGTTTGAGAAAGTTCTAAATCTCCGCAAGAGATCCCATTAAGTTTAAGTTTCTCCAGCGTAAAATCGACACTTCTAAATTTTTGATAATTATTAATTAAATCATCATGAGAAAGGAATAATTCTGCGGGACTTTGATGGCGAATGTCTTTATTTAAAGTTTCAAACTTAACCTCTGCTTTCTCGTAAAAATCTGTAATTTTTTTAAAGCCTAAAAACGCATGTTTAGAAACGACAAAACTTTCTTTCGGCATCAATTCAAAAAGAGAGATCTTGGTTCCGGAAACCGCAAAATTCATATTCGACACCAATTGAAAACGGTCTACTTTCCCGTCTGTTAACTGCGTTTCTATATTAAAAGTTTTAATGCTTTCAATTTCATTTCCGAAAAAAGTGATCCGGTAAGGCTGTTCGTTGGAGAATGAAAAAACATCAACAATTCCACCACGCACAGAAAATTCTCCGGGTTCAGAAACAAAATCCGTTAAATTGAAATTGAACTGGTGCAAAAGTTCTTCGGTGAAATTAAAATCTAAACTTTCGCCCGCTTTGATCTGATGAGAGATCGCTTTGAAATCTTCTTTCTTCAAAACTTTTTCCGAGAGTGCTGAAAATCCGGCAACGATCACTTTTGGCTTCGTGCTCGAATTTAATTTGTTCAAAACTTCGGTTCGTAAGACCAGATTTGCATTCTGAGTTTTCTCGATCTGATAAGGCTCCACATGAGTGGTGGGAAAATATAACACATTTTCTTTTCCCAGCAGATCTTCCATTTCTGCAGTTACATAAAGCGCTTCTTCCCGATCTTCAATCAGAAAAAGAATGGTCTTTTTGTAAGTTAGAAAAAGTTCTGCAGTAAAAACAGACGGTGACGAACCTGCAAAACCCCGCACAGAAAGGTGTTGATAGTCCTCTAAGTTTTTGAAAATATCTGCCCCAAATTCGTTTTTCAATAAATCGGGAAGAAAGGTTTCGTGGATGGGTCTTAACTGCATTCTTGAAAATAATATTTTATGCCGCTGAAAATAAAAACGACAAAAGCGATTTCGGAGAATTCCGAAACCGTTTGAAAGCACAAATTTAAGAATTTATTTTCGACCGTAATTTCAAAACGATTTCGCCTAAAACTTTAAAAATAAATCTTATGGAACCCTCTTATAAAATTTCCCAATAAACGAAAAGTCCAGACTTGGTGGCATAGGGTGTGAGCAGTGAGACGCTTAACAAAAAATAAAAATAGTATGAAATTACAGAATTTAAAAAACAAGAAAAAGTCCGGATTAAAATTTTTAGGATTGTTTATCCTTCTATTTTCGTTCATTTCGTTAGCATCTTGTAGAAACGACGATGATCCGGCAGACAACGATTTCTTTGCAGGAACGTACAACGGAAACATTTCTTACAATGATGGAACTACTACAATTTCAAAAGATAACGGGAGCGTATTTGTTACAAAAATTGCAAGCGGAACAAAGTATAACTTTAGATTTTCCGATGGAATTCCTGATTTGAATGGAGTTGAATTTAAAAAAGAAGGCGACAATACTTTAATTAGTGTAGGATCCAGCGCTACTTCTTACATCAGAATTGATAATAATGATTTAAAAATCCTCTATTTTGCAGACGGTAAAACATGGACTGCAAATGCTAAGAGATAATTTATAATTCTAAAATATTCAAACTGCTTCATTAAAAGGAAGCAGTTTTTTTACGGAAATTTGAGAAATGTAAACTGGAATTTTATCTTCAATGTTAGTCCATAAACGGAATTAGAATACGCGTTAAAGTTTGGTTAAAGTTGAAGTGGGTTAATTTTCACATTTCCTATTTGACTAATTTTACTCTGTTGAAAAACACGAAACACAATTAAAACCTTTTAAGCAAATGAAAAAATTATTCACGGCATTGTCTATCCTCGTAGGATTAGGACTTGCAAGTGCACAACAGGTTACTCCAGTTCAAAAAACGGCAGCATATCCTGTAAAAGAAGTAAAAATAACGACTGCTACGAAAGCAACTCCGGCAAAAGCAACAGTTGTTGCAAAACCCGCAGCCACCAATTCTACAATGAAGCTGAAAAAAGATGGAACTCCGGACAAAAGGTATAAAGCCAACGAACATTTAAAAAAAGACGGAACGCCCGATAAGCGGTACAAATAGGAACAAAAACCTTTCATATTTAATTTTAGAAGCCCTGGAAAATTTTCAGGGCTTTTTTATATCTTTAAAAAAAAATTGATGAAGGTTTTTTATACTTTTTTTATTCTCACTGTTTTTCTGGCCTGCCAATCAGACAACCGCAACAATCCGCGGGCTTATGTAGAAGGGAAATTAACCGGCAGTCAATTAGACTATCAAAGAATTAGTGTTATTCTTAAAAGTGACAACACGAGTATCGCGGAAACGGTTCCAAACAATTCGGGTGATTTCTCTTTATCGGGACCGCTTATTTCAGATTCTTTTTCCCTTGTTCTGAATAAAAAAATACGATCTTTTACGACTTCTAAAACAGGCTGTACTATTTCTGCAGATTCCTTGCAGATCCTTATTCCTGCAGGAATCACTTATATTATATTTAACGAAATAAAAGTAAAATGAGAAGAACTTTATTGCTTTTATTTTTAGGATTCAGTACTTTTCTTTTCGCACAAAAAAAGAAAAATAAACTCGACGTGGTTTCTAATATTGAGGTGCGGGCGATTGCGATGAAAGCCATCGGAAATAATTCTCTCGCCAAAAATCTAGAACCTTTTTATGGATTCGCTTTCAGCGGGAATTTAATGACACCCATTAATTTTGGAGTTGGCTTAGATTATAACGTGCTTTTTTCAAATGTTCAATATGAAAAACAAAATATTTACGGCAATTTAGGGTCACCGCGACTTATGATCATTGATTTTTATGTAACGCACCGAGAAAATATTTCTGAAGAATTTTTGGTAGAGGAAATGGTGGGTTTCAGTTACTACAATCAGTCGAATTTACTCATCGATCTGAACGGTCAAAAATTAAAAAATAATGGGATGGGTTTTAATTTAGGTGGAAAAGCAATTTACATTTTAGATCCCATAGGTTATCAGGCGGTTTTTGTCGCCGGAAAGCTCAATTATTATTCTACCAGTATCTATAATGAAAATCCGGAAATTCAGAAATTTTTCAATCATTCTATTTTTCTGAGCTTGAGTTTAGGTTACCGTTTCAATTTTTAAATTAATATAAATGAAGACCACTTTTATTCTTTTTCACTTTGCAAGTATCATTTTTTTGATGTCGCCCAGTTCTTGTCAACCCGAATACAACAACAATTCCAGAGTTTTTGTAGAAGGAAAAATAATTTCTCAGAATGCATCTGAAGTTCCGATCACCCTTTATTCCGGGAACATTCTAATTTCCGAGACAAAATCGTCTTCGGATGGAAGTTTTAAACTTGGTGGTCCCGGAACAACTGGCGAAAAAGAGTTATCGTTTGATCGGCAAATCGCATCATTCACTTCGAACGAAACAGATTGTAAGTTATCCTACGATTCGTTAGCCATCATTTTACCCGTCGGAAAAAATTATGCGAATTTTACTCAAATAACCTTTAAACCATGAGAATATTTCTACTTATTTTCCTCGTCGTTTCCGGAAGTTTAATGGCACAAAAGCAAAAGAATTTTTCTTTTGAATTGAAGGGAAATACGTTCTCCGGTATCGGAAATAATTTTATTGCAGACGGATTAGGAACTTTTACCGGCTTCGGTGCCTCATTTTCCGGAACATTTTATAAAAATATGGGTCTGAGTTTAGAGTATCATAAAGGATTTACCGATGTTAAAGACATTTCCGTTTTCGGCGATCTTCAAAATCCGACGCTTTCTTCTCTTGAAATCTTAGGTTTATACCGTTACAAAGTCACTGATAAATTTGATGTTGAAGTAAATTTAGGTGTTGGAAGTATAAGAATCATAAGCAACTCCGTTTATCGAAATCAAGGTTTCGAAGAAAATGGAACGGCTTTTATCCTCGGAGCAAAAGCACTTTACAGCCTAACTAAAAATAATTCTCTATATCTCGTAGGTTCGCCACGCTTATACTTTCTGAATACTTTTACAGAGATCGAAAATTCAAACGCCGATAAATATTATTCGAAAGCCACGATCTTCAATTTATCTTTAGGCTTAAGGATTTATTTCTAAAATCTTCTAAATTTGCGTCATGCTGAATTTCATTAAGAAAAAAATCGCTTTACTCTGGGCAAAAAATCATGTTAAAGATGCCAAATCTTTCAAGCAAAATGCTGTTCAAGATCAAGAAAAATTGGTACTGAGCTTGGTAATAATAGCCGAAAAAACTTTGTTTGGAAGAGTTCATCGTTTTGAAGATATTAAAAATGTAAAAGATTTTCAAAGTCAGGTTCCCGTTGCAGATTACGAAGATCTAAAGCCTTTTATTGAAAAAGTAAAACACGGCGACGCAAATATTTTATGGCCCGGAATTCCTGAATATTTTGCCAAAACTTCGGGCACTACTTCTGGTTCCAAATATATTCCGATCTCGAAAGAAGGAATGCCTTTCCAAATAAATGCAGCTCGAAGCGCCATTTTCCATTATATGGCGCAGAAGAACGGATCCGATTTTGTTTCGGGGAAAATGATTTTCTTGCAGGGAAGTCCGGAGCTGGAAGAAGTGAACGGCATTCAAACCGGCAGACTCAGCGGAATTGTCGCGCATCATATTCCAAATTATTTACAGAAAAACCGTTTGCCCAGTCTCCAAACAAACCTCATCGACGACTGGGAAACCAAAGTTGATGAAATTGTAAAAGAAACCGAAAAAGAAAACATGACCCTAATCTCCGGGATTCCACCCTGGCTGATCATGTATTTTGAAAAACTGACAGAAAGAAACGGCAAGAAGATCAAAGACCTTTTCCCGAATTTACAACTTCTCATTACGGGCGGCGTAAATTACGAACCGTACCGCGAAAAAATGGAAGAATTGCTTGGCGGTAAAGTCGATATCATTCAGACTTTTCCGGCGAGCGAAGGTTTTTTTGCCTTTCAGGATGATTATGAAAAAGAAGGTTTGCTCCTTTTAACGAATCACGGAATTTTTTATGAATTCATTCCGCTTGAAGAATACGGAAAACCCGACGCCAAAAGATTGACATTAAAAGATGTTGAACTCCATAAAGATTACGCTTTAATTTTAACAACCAATTCCGGACTTTGGGCTTATTCCATCGGCGATGTAGTGCGGTTTATTTCTAAAGATCCTTACCGGATTTTAGTTTCCGGCAGAACCAAACATTTTACTTCTGCATTCGGGGAACACGTGATCGCCTTTGAAGTGGAAGAAGCCATGAAAGCCACGGTAGAAAAATTTCCGGCGCAGATCACTGAATTCCATCTTGCACCTCAAGTAAATCCTGTTGAAGGTTTGCCATATCATGAGTGGTTTATTGAATTTGAAAAAGAACCTGAAAATCTCAACCTCTTCCGAAAAAATCTTAATGAAGAGATGCGAAAAAGAAATTCCTATTATGATGATCTGATCTCTGGAAATATTTTGCAGCCGCTTATCATAAGTTCTTTACGAAAAAATGCTTTTCAGGATTATGCAAGATCGGAAGGAAAGCTGGGCGGACAAAATAAAATTCCGCGTCTGGCAAATGACCGTAAAATCGGGGATTATTTAGAAAATTTGAAGAAATAAAAAAAACTCTAAACTGATGAAAAATAGCTGTGTTTTGGCGATGGTTCTATTTCTCTTTTCTTGCTCTTCAAACAAATATAACGTGAAAAGCAACCCCGGAAATTTTGAAAGTCTAAATGCCGGAAAAACGTATGTTTTTTTTCATGAAAATGACTTAAAAACCCAAATGGAAATTACCTCCATTGAAAACGACAGCGTTATAGGTTTGCACAATAAATCCCGAATTGCCCTTGCAAAAAACACGATTTGGAGAGTGCGAAAAAACAGTACAACAGGAACTGTAATCCTTGTGGGAACTTCTGTTGGAGTGATTGTAGTTACAGCCGTAATATTTAGTGCAGTTGCCCAAATCGGCCGGGCATTCGGACATACGATTGCGGGACAGTAAATTAATTACTCACTACTTTCAACCCAACTACCGACGCTATTAAAGTAAAAACAAAAAACATTCGCCAGAAAGTAGCCGGCTCATTAAAAATAAAAATGCCCGTCATTACTGCGCCAACTGCTCCAATTCCTGTCCAGATCGCGTAAGCAGTTCCAATCGGGATCGGATTTGCCCCTACAGAAATTGCTTTGTAGAGCAAAAACATGCTCAGAAAAAGGGAGATCACAAAACCGGCCCACCAAAAATAACTTTCTTTGCCAGTCGTTTCCTGTGCTTTTCCGAGGCAGGTTGCAAATCCGGTTTCAAATAATCCGCCGATAATGAGTAAAATCCAGTTCATTTTTCAAAGATAAATTTTTTTATGAAAATTCGAAGCCACGAATGCAAGAATGAAATTTGTAAGCATCTATTTAAAAGTTTCTTAAATATTCTGACCGGAGATTCGTGCATTTGCGGCAAGAATCAAAAGCCAAGAATTCACGAATAAATGACCGCAATGGATTTTTAAATCGGTGAAGCTTATTATCACCAGTAGATAATTAGTGCATTTGGGGCAAAAAATTAAATGATTTTTCGTTTTGAAAATTTACTTTTGCAAAATGATATCGCTGCAACCCATTCAAACCCTCAAAATTCCAGAGTTTCGGAATTTAATGACGGGACGTTTTTTTCTGGTTTTATCTTTCCGAATGTTGGCAACGCTTATGGGTTGGTGGATCTACCAATTGACCAAAGATCCTTTTGCTATTGGCTTAATCGGACTTTCCGAAGTTATACCCGCAGTTTCTACCGCGCTTTACGCCGGTCACGTCATCGATAATTCCGAAAAGAAAAGACTGCTCTTGATCTGTAATTACGCTTATGTTTTCTTAATAAGTTTACTGGCGATCCCGGCATTTTTCGGCCATCAGCAATTGCATTTCACTAATCTGCAGATCTCCTATTATATTTATGCCGTCATCTTTTTTACCGGATTTTGCCGGGCTTTTATTGGTCCGATCGTTCCATCGATGATCCCGAAGATTGTTTCCCGTGAAACCCTTCCAAATGCAATCACGCTTAATCAGGCAACTTTTCTCACGGCTTCGGTTTGTGGTCACGCTTTAGGCGGATTCCTCATTCACTGGATCGATATTTCCGGAACTATTTTGGTCGTGGTGGGATTAATGCTTTTTTCTTCCATTTTCTTTTGGCTTCTGAATAAACATCCCTCCGAAAACAGCGACCGAACGATGGGTGTTGTACAAAGTATGCGAGAAGGGATCGCCTATATTTATAAAACAAAAGAAATTTTGGGCGCGCTTTGCCTCGACATGTTTGCTGTACTTTTCGGTGGCGCAGTCGCCATGATTCCGGTTTTCGCGACTGATATTTTAAAAGTTGGCGCCGAAGGTTTTGGTCTACTAAACGCCGCCTCCGACATTGGTTCTATGTGCGTCATCGCCTTTCTGGCCTTTGTTCCACTTCGAAAAGATCAAGGGAAAATACTGCTCGTCGCGGTTGCCGGATTTGGATTGTGTATCATTGGTTTCGGTTTGTCCACTTTATACTGGCTTTCCTTTGTACTGCTCGTTTTCAGCGGAATGTTAGACGGGATTTCTGTCGTGATCCGTGGCACAATTGTCCAGTTGAAAACGCCGGATTACATTCGGGGCCGGGTGTTGAGCGTTAATTCGATCTTTATTATGTCGAGCAATGAAATGGGTCAGTTTGAGAGCGGAGTCGCAGCAAAACTAATGGGCGTCGTGCGTTCTGTGGTTTTCGGTGGAACAATGACGGTACTGATCGCGCTTTTCGTAGCGACAAAAGTGCCGAAACTTCGCAAAATGAATTATTAATTTTTTAGGAGCAAGAAAAGATGTTTCTCTCTCCAGGATCGGTCCGGCTCTCCACTACAATCTTTTTTGCCGTTGCAAAAAAGGATTTCCATTACGATCCGGGCTATGAATTAATATCTGTTCTTCTTCATTATATTTGAACTTATCAACAAATCAAAATCCTGAATATCAATTTCATAGCACTCTATACGGCTTTAATGTTGATTAATTAATCCCGAAAATTTTTAAAAAAAACTATCTTTGTACAATGACACAAAAAGAAACGTTATCGTCTCTCATTCACGGTAACTTTGCGAAGGAGCTCTCTATTTCTGACGGGAAAATGCCCCCAAATGCAGTTGATTTTGAAAAATTAGTAATAGGAACTTTTTTGATCGATAAAAAAGGACTCGATTATTCCATTGACTTATTAACGCCCGACGTTTTTTACGATCCAAGACATCAGGAGATCTTTCGTGCCATCTTAAAACTTTTTGAAGGAAACCATCCTGTCGATCTAATGACCGTGATTCAGGAACTCAAAAAAACCGAAAAACTTGGTTTTGCTGGCGGTGATCATTATATCATCGACTTAACGATGGGTGTTTCCTCCAGTGCTCATATCGAATATCATGTTCGCGTAATTCTGGAGAAATTTATTTTAAGAAGTTTGATCAATGTTTCTGCAAATGTGATCGATAACGCTTACAAAGAATCTACCGACGTTTTCGAACTTTTAGATAAAGCCGAACAATCCTTTTTCGAGATCACCAACGATACGATCAAAAAGGGTTTCGACACCGCAAATACTTTGGTAAAACAAGCCATCGAAACCATTAAAGCTTTAAAAGATAAAGAAGGGATCTCTGGAATTCCTTCAGGTTTCAAAGATCTGGACAAAGAAACCGGTGGATGGCAAAATTCAGATTTAATTATTATTGCAGCCCGTCCCGCCATGGGAAAAACTGCCTTTCTACTTTCTATGGCGAGAAATATCGCTGTAGAACATAATATTCCCTTGGCTTTATTCTCTCTGGAAATGGCATCAGTTCAGTTAATTACCCGGATGATCGCTTCCGAAACAGGAATATCTTCCGAAAAATTACGGAAAGGACAAATGAGCGATGAAGAATGGCAACGGCTCTTCTCTAACGTATCTGCCCTAGAAAATGCACCTTTATTTATTGATGAAACTCCTTCCCTTTCGGTATTTGATTTTCGTGCAAAATGCCGAAGACTCGTGATGCAGCACGGTGTGAAGATCATCATGGTGGATTACCTTCAGTTAATGACGGCCAATTCAGGAAAAGGTGGTGCCGGAAATCGGGAACAGGAGATTGCCATGATCTCCAGATCCTTAAAAGCCATTGCAAAAGAACTTAATGTTCCTGTAGTGGCGCTTTCCCAGCTTTCCAGAAGTGTGGAAACCCGTCCCGGAAAAAGACCAATGCTTTCTGACCTTCGGGAATCTGGTGCAATCGAGCAGGATGCAGATATTGTTTCCTTTATTTTCCGCCCGGAATATTATAAGATCACGACCTGGGATAATGATGAAGATGGTGCAGAAAGCTCCACAGAAAATCAGGCCGAATTGATCATTGCAAAACACAGGAATGGTGCAACCGCAGACGTAAGAATGTCCTTCCATAAAAATATTGCAAAATTTGCCGATCTCGACCTTTTTGGAAACCAATATGGAACCGGTTATCAACCATCCAACTTTGCACAACTTGATGCGCCAAGCGGTTTCGAAAAAATAAAAACGACCATCGATCCAGGTGCAGCTTTCGATTTGCCGAGTAAACAAAATCTTTCCGGTTCCTCTATGAATGATCTGGATGATGATGACGATTTTCAATTTTAGAAATGAGTCTTAGAATAGAAATCTTTACAGACGGCGCGTGCAGTGGCAATCCGGGAAAAGGCGGTTACGGTATCGTCATGAAGGTTCCTGAAAAAAATTACGAAAAAAGATATTCCCAGGGTTTCCGGCTCACCACCAACAACCGCATGGAATTGCTGGCTGTAATCGTAGCTCTAGAAAAAGTAAAGTCTACCGAAAACGACATTCACATTTACACCGACAGCAAATATGTGGTGGATGCCATTAATAAAAAATGGCTAATGGGCTGGGTAAAAATCGGTTTTAAAAATAAAAAAAATCCTGATTTATGGAAGAGAATGGTTCCATTAATCAAAGATTACAAGACAACTTTTCACTGGGTCAAAGGCCACGCCGGCCATTCTGAAAACGAGATCTGTGATCAGCTTGCTGTAAAAGCAGCTCAAACTGAACCCCTTTTAACCGACGAATTTTTCGAGAATCAAAGAGATGGTGGACTCTTCGATAAATAATCAATCACGTTGAAATAAATTCGCTTTGCATTCAATGGTCAATTTTTTAAATTCATATCATTAAATTTTCCCAAAGAAAATTGACTCTCAAAAATTGACTTTTAGAAATTCACCATCAACTTTTTCACCCGAAGAAATTCATCAACCCAACTTCCGGCTCATTTAATTATATTTGTTAGATGAATTACCTTGAAGCACTGAACAAAAGATATTCGGTGAAAAAATTTGATGCGGAAAAAATAGTTTCTTCGGAAGCACTCCATAATATTTTAGAAGCAGCAAGACTTTCAGCAAGTTCTCTTGGCTTGCAACCCTACCGAATCGTTATTGTTCAAAGTCCTGAAGTGAAACAGAAACTCATTCCTGCTTTTTACAATGCTTCACAAATTTCCACGTGCTCCCATTTACTGGTCATTGTTTCTAAAAACAGCATTGGCAACGAATACATCGGCAGTTATTTCAGTCATATTTCTGAAACCAGAGAAGTTCCTTTGGAAAGTCTAAATCCTTTTCGGGAAAGTATCAGCAAGCACATTCAACATTTGAATTCAGAAGAAGTGATGATTTGGTCAGATAAGCAAAGCTACATCGTGCTGGGAAATCTAATGTTCGCCGCGGCTCTGGAAAACGTAGATACTTGTCCGATGGAAGGTTTTAAACAGGAAAAAATCGATGAACTTTTGGGTCTGGATGCAGAAACAGAAAAGGTTGCCGTTACTTTGGCACTCGGTTACCGCTCGGAAGAAGATGAGTTTCAGAATTTTAAAAAAGTTCGGAAACCCAATGATAAATTGTTTAAATTTATTTAAAAATTAAAAATGGGATTTTGGGGAACGGGAATATCTTCTAACGATATGTTTTTAGATGTATATAATGACTTTTTTCAATATTATAATAATGGCTTGGAGGTAAATGAAATTTCTCAAAAATTGATTCAAAATTATAGAGAAGAATTAAATTCGGCGGAATATTGTACAAATTTCTGGTTTGCATTGGCAAAATCACAATGGGAATGTAAAGAACTTGAAAAAGAAACTTTTTTAAAAGTACAATCAATTATTGAAAATAATATTGATTTAAAAATTTGGGAAGATTTTGATGCATCAAAATCTGATTTAAAAAAGAGAGAATTGGCTTTAGATAAATTTTTAAGTGGTTTAAAAATTCAAAAAGAGAAAGCAAAAGCAAGAAAAAAAACGAAAATAATACAACCAAAACTTTCAAAGGGTGATTGTTTCATATTTGAACTAAAAAGTGGTAATTATGGTGGAGCAATTGTTTTGGAAGAAATAAGAGATTCTGAATTAGGTTTAAATTTAATTGCATTTACAAGAATCAACAAAATTGATAAGCCTGATATTGACTATTTTACAAATTGTGAGATCTTGGTTAAAAATTTTGGTATGTGGGAAAGTACAAAAGAGATAACTTGGTATTTTCCTGCTCACTTCAAAAAAGTTATGGGTCTCATAGAAATCATAGGAAATATAAAAATTAGTAAAATTTTTGATCCCCAAGATTACACTTTAGACTTTTCTTTTACTGGATTTAACGAAAAGATGTTTGAAATTATTGATATGCAATTTGATTTCGAAAAAAACAATACAAAGCCCCTCAATATAAAACTAAACGACCTTCTAAAATGATAAAAGCAGACGTTCTCGTCATCGGATCCGGAATTTCCGGACTTTCTTATGCGATAAAAATCTCAGAAAAAATGCCCGAAGCTAAAATCATTATCGTCACCAAAGCCGATAAAGACGAAAGCAACACCAAATACGCACAAGGCGGTTTAGCCGTGGTGACCAATTTCGACAACGATAATTTTCAGAAACATATCGACGATACGATGAGAGCCGGCGACGGAGAAAACAATCTGGATGTCGTGAAAATGGTCATCGAAGAAGGTCCTGAAAGATTTAAAGAACTCGTTGATTGGGGAACTAATTTCGATCAGAAAGACGGACATCTAATGCTGGGACGGGAAGGTGGTCATACAGAAAACCGCATCGTTCACCACAAAGATGTTACCGGAGCAGAAATCGAACGCGCCCTGCTTGCTACCATCGAAAAGTCGCCAAACATCGAAATGATGGCGCATCATTACGTTATCGATCTGATCACGCAACACCATGTTCCCGAAAAAGTTTTCGATTATAATAAAACAGACTGTTACGGCGCTTATATTCTGGACGAAAAGAATAAAGTCATTAAAAAGATCACTGCGAAAATCACTTTAGTAGCAACAGGCGGAGCCGGTCACGTTTATAAAAACACCACCAACCCAATTATTGCAACAGGAGACGGAATCGCCTTTGTTCACAGAGCGCGCGGAAAAATTTCGAACATGCAGTATTATCAGTTTCATCCGACAGCTTTGTATTCTAAATTAGATGGAATGTTATTTTTGATCTCCGAGGCTGTTCGTGGTGATGGTGCAAAACTGCGCACGAAAGATGGCAAAAAATTTATGCACAAATATGATGAGCGCGAAGAATTAGCTTCCCGGGATATTGTTGCTAGAGCGATTGACAGTGAATTAAAAATTTCCGGCGACGATTATGTGGGACTGGATTGCCGCGATATGGATCACGAGAAATTTATTGAACACTTTCCGAATATTTATCAGAAATGTATCGATGAAGGAGTTGATCCCTTCAAACAGCTTATTCCAGTCGTTCCGGCTTGTCATTATTTAATGGGCGGAATCGATATCGACCGCGACGGACAAAGTTCCATCAAAAATTTATTCGCCGTTGGAGAATGTACCAATTCCGGCTTACATGGCGCTAATCGACTGGCTTCTAATTCTTTATTGGAAGGAATGGTTTTCGGACATAATGCAGCGTTAAAAACGGTAGAACTTTTAACGATTAACGATTTCAATTTTGATGATTTAAAAGCAATCCCGGAATGGAACGAGGAAGGAATGAAAATGATGGATGAAATGGTAATGGTTTCCTATTTCCGAAGACAGCTGCAGGAAATGATGAGCGATCTGGTAAGCATTGTTAGAAGCAATGACCGGTTGGCACTTGCGAAGAAAAAGCAGCAGGAAATTTTTGAAGCGGTGAACGAATTATACAGCTACTCTATTTTGTCGCCAAAACTCTCAGAACTAAGAAATCTTACCAATATCTCTTACCTAATCATCAAACAATCCCTATTAATGAAGGAAAATAAAGGCTCATTTTTTAATAAAGATTTAGCATCATGAAAATATCTCCAATCATCAACACAGCAGAACTGCTGAAATTAAACCGGGAAAATGTTGTCATCGTCGACGCCGGAAGTGGCGGTTCTGCCTATGAAAATTATTTAAGAGAACATTTAGATGGAGCTTTGTACGTTGATCTGAATATCGCATTAGCTGCAATTCCAAAAGATGCTAAAGTCGGCGGTCGACATCCTTTACCCCTTCTGGAAAAATTCGAAGAAGTTTTGAGCGGTTTAGGAATTAACCAAAATTCTCACGTTATTGTTTACGACACGAAGAATGCCTCAATCGCTGCAGCCAGGTTTTGGTGGATGTTACGATCTGTGGGAGTCGAAAAAGTACAGGTTTTAAATGGCGGACTTCAAATGGCGAAAGAAAAGGGCTTCCCTTTAAATGCAGATAAGGTTGAACCTAAAACAGTAGAAAAATTTACTCTGAAAGAATGGAAACTTCCTCAAGCAGATCTTAATTTCGTAGAACAGCATTCTCAAGATCCAGACTTCATGGTAATTGATGTTCGGGAAAAAGACCGCTACAACGGCATTACTGAACCTATCGATGAAATTGCCGGACACATTCCAGGAGCGGTGAATATTCCCTTTAAAGAAAATCTTAACAAACACGGAACTTTTAAAGATCCACAAATTCTTCACGAAATGTATGCTGCTGTTCTAAAAAACATTCCTTCCGAAAACACTGCAGTTCACTGTGGATCGGGAGTCACGGCTTGTCATACTTTATTAGCCATGGATTACGCCGGTTTTGAAATGCCAAATCTGTACGTGGGTTCCTGGAGTGAATGGTCCCGAAATGATCTGCCGGTAGCAACAAATATTTAAATAAACTCAAATATTCCCGAAGATAAAATTCTTCGAGATCTCATAAAATAGAAGAAATGAAAAGACCCGCATACGTTACGAAAGAAGCTTTAAAAACTTTTATCAAAAATGCTTTGGAAGAAGACATTCAAGATGGTGATCATTCGACGCTGGCAACGATTCCGAAAGATCTGCAGCAGAAAGCCAAACTTTTGGTGAAGGAAGACTGCATTTTAGCCGGCGTAGAACTGGCAGAAATAATTTTTCAGACTTTCGATAAAAATCTGAAGGTCGAAGTTTTCATCAAAGATGGCGAAACGGCAAATGTTGGCGATGTCGCATTTTTTTTGACGGGAAGCGCACGCTCCATTCTCTCAACAGAACGTTTTGTTTTGAACTGTATGCAGCGGATGAGCGGAATTGCAACTTTAGCGCATGACTGGGATTCCAGATTACTGGGAACTAAAACAAAACTTTTAGACACCCGGAAAACGACTCCGAATTTCAGGATTTGTGAAAAGTGGGCCGTTGCAATTGGCGGCGGAACGAATCATCGGTACGGTCTGTATGATATGATCATGTTGAAGGATAATCACATTGATTATAATGGTAGTATTACGAATGCCGTAAAAATGGCAAAAGAATACCTCAAAAAAAATAAAAAGAAACTTAAAATAGAAGTTGAAACGCGTGATCTTGCAGAAGTTGAAGAAGCCATAAAAGCCGGTGCAGATCGTATCATGCTCGACAATATGGATACCCAAACGATGAGAAAGGCCGTTCAGCTGATCAACGGTAAATGCGAAAGTGAAGCATCGGGTGGAATCACAAGAGATATGCTGAAAAATATTGCCAATACGGGTGTTGATTATATTTCTGCGGGTGCCTTAACCCACTCAGCAGCTAACATTGACCTGAGTTTAAAGGCTTTTAACTGATTTATCGAAAAAGGGGCTAAATGCCATAGATTTTATATATTGTGTAACGAGCATTATTTTTTTAAGGAGAGATATGCTTTCACAACGGGTTTAAAACCAGTTATTTAAATATTTTTTTAACAAAACTTTAAAATTTAACAATTTATTAATAAATGTTCCGTTTTTTTTAAATAGTTTTGCAAAAATCTTTTGATAAAATAACTTAATTAACTGTTATGAATTTTAAACCCTTAAAGAAAACTGTTCTTGTTGCTGCTATAGCATTTGCAGGTTATGGTACGGTTTACGCACAGGTTACCACAAGTAACATGTCTGGAATCGTTACCAACAACGAAGGTAAAAACACATCTGGCGCTACTATTAAAGCGACCCACCTACCTTCTGGAACTACTTACTCCGCTACAGCAAATTCCTCTGGGGCTTTCAACTTGCCAAATATGCGTGTTGGAGGACCTTACCGTGTAGAAATTACGAATGGGACTGAAAAGCCGATCGTATATGAAGATGTTTACTTGGAGCTGGGACAACCATTTGTTTTAAATCCAGTTTTAGGTCAAAAGACCGCAGACATTGCAGAAGTTGTATTAACAGGCGCTAAAGGTCAAAATGTTAATAAAACGGGAGCAGCTACAAACATTGGGCAAAAATTAATTCAGGATCTTCCGCAATCTTCAAGAAGTATTACTGAGTTTACAAGATTAACGCCACAAGCTAATGGTAACTCATTTGCTGGTCGTGATGCCCGTTATAACAATTTACAAATTGACGGAGCTAACTTTAATAATGGTTTTGGTTTAAGTGGTAGCCCGGTTCCGGGTGGTAATTCACAGCCAATTTCTTTGGATGCAATACAGGAAATTTCTGTAAACATTGCTCCTTTTGATGTTACGCAGTCTGGTTTTACAGGTGCTGGTATTAATGCCATCACTAAATCAGGTACTAACAAATTCCACGGTTCATTATACGGTTATTACAATGGTAAGGAACTAAACGGATGGAAAATTGATGGCGAGGAGATCGAAAGAGTTTCCGGAGCTAAACTGAACAACGGTTTCACAGTTGGTGGACCAATTATTCAAAACAAATTATTCTTCTTCATAAGTGGTGAAAGAGAAACTGCAACAGGAGCAAATGCTTCGGGAGCAAATCTTTGGAAAGCTTCACAGGATGGAGTTGCAGATGTTGCAAACAATATTTCTAGAGTTAAAGAATCTGATCTTATCGCTGTTCAAAATCACTTGATCAACAGATGGGGTTACAATCCTGGACGTTACCAGGGTTATGCTAATGAGGCACAACAGCAAGGTGATAAATTTCTTGCTAGATTAGACTGGAATATCAGCGATAAACATAAATTTGCTATTCGTTATAATATCCTAAAAGGAACTTCTCAGCAACTTGCTAACGCGACTTCCGGACCATCTCCAAGATCTTCGTGGGGGCGTGTAAGTGACAAAGCAATGACTTTCGAAAACGGAAACTACGGTTTCGAAAATACAGTACAATCTTTAACTGCTGAATTAAACTCAACTTTTAGCTCAAGCATCTCGAATAAATTACTCTTTACTTATTCTAAAATTCAAGATAAAAGAACATCTCCATCAGATACTCTTTTCCCTTTTGTTGATATTTGGGATGGTTCTGCAAGTGGTGGAAATTACATCAGTTTCGGTACAGAATTATTCTCTTATTTGAATGATGTTGTTAATGATAACTTCTCTTTCACAAACAACTTAACGTATACTACAGGTAGAAATACTTTCACTGCAGGGGTTGCTTACGAAGTTCAAAAATTCGGAAACTCATATACTCGTATGGGAACTGGATATTACAGATATGCTTCTGTAGCAGACTTCTTGAAAACAGGTACTGCTAATGAAGTTGCTCCGATCTCTTTTGGTTTAACTTACCCGTACGCAAATCAGGATACTTATTCGAGAGTAAATTTCGGACTTGCTTCTGCTTATTTGCAGGATAAAGTTTCTTTGAGCGACAAGTTTAACTTTACCGTTGGTTTAAGAGCAGAGCTACCAACCTACTTAAATGATCTTACAGCGAATCCTTCGATTGATGCTTTGGATTTATTAGATAAAAATGGTCAGCCAAGAAACTATACTTCCGGTGAATGGCCAAAATCTAAAATCATGTTATCTCCACGTATTGGATTTAACTATGATGTAATGGGAGACAGAAGTTTAACATTACGTGGTGGAACGGGAATCTTTACAGGTCGCGTACCATTTGTATGGTTAACCAATATGCCAACCAATGCAGGTGTTTTACAAAATACAGTTGAACCAGGTTCTTATGCAGAAATTGCAGGATGGATTGGAAATGTAACGTTCCAGCCACAAGATATTTACCACTACGTAAATAACCCACCAGCAGGCGCAGAAAACGTATTTATTACAGATCCAAAAGCAGGCGCACCATCATCATTCGCTTTAGTTGATCAGAATTTCAAAATGCCATCCGTATGGAGATCAAGCTTTGGTGCTGATTACAAAATTCCAAATTCTGTATTAACATTAACGACTGACATTCTATATACTAAAGATGTAAATTCTGTATTCCAGTACGGAGCTAACAGAAAAGAATCTACAGCAAGAATGACTTATGCGGACCGTGCTTATTATCCAAACGCTGCGTCTTATCAATTTAACAATCTTATTGGAGCAAACAGCGCTACCGTTCTTACCAATTCAGATACAAAAGGACATGCTTTTTCAGCTACTTTTGGAGCAACAATGAGAACCTGGAAAGGACTTTCAGGATCGGCATTCTACACGTATTCCGAAGCGAAAGAAATTTCTGCAAACGCAGGGTCAAGTGCAAGTTCAGCTTGGCAGGGGTCACCAACTGTTGATTCACCGAACCAACAGGAATTAAGTATTTCTAACTTCGCGATTCCTCACAGAGTTGTTGCGAACGTAGCATATACTTTAGGCGGTACAACTATCGGCCTTTACTACAGCGGATCCAGCCAGGGGAGATTCTCTTACTACTATTCGAATGATGTGAATGGAGATGGTATTGCGAATGACTTGATGTACATTCCTACCGTTGAACAGGGTACTAAATTTGCCGATATTAAATCAGGTGTTAACGTATTATTTACCGCAGCACAACAGCAAGAAGCTTTCAACAAGTTTATCGCGGATAATGGATTAGAAGAATACAGAGGTCAAATTCTTCCACGTAATGAGTTTCTTTTACCATGGTTAAACCGTGTTGATGTAAGAATCGCTCAGAACTTATTTACAGATATGGTACAGAAAGGTGATAAAATAGCAATCACTTTAGACGTTTTAAACGTTGGTAACTTTATCGATTCCAGTTGGGGAATTCAAGACAACAATGTAAGTTCTTACGGAGCAGCAGTTTTAGGAAGATCAGGTGGACTTTCCCCAGATCCAACTTTTACAATGTTACGTAATGGTAAAGATTTAGTTACTTCACCATACAGAGCTGCAAGTTCAAGATTTACAACCTGGAGCGCAACGATCGGATTTAAATATTCTTTCTAACACTTTCCGGTTTTTATACAGAAATGCCTTACAAATTAATTTGTAAGGCATTTTTTTTGTGACATTTTGTCTATGATGTCTTTTAAAAAGGATTCCTGTCGATGGCGGTTTCATCGGGATTTTTTTTATCTTTGCGCTTAACATTAAAATTAATAAAATGGATTTTTACAACGTTTTTCTTCAGGCACACAAAGGATTTGGTTATCTTGTCTTATTGCTTGTAGCAGTTTTCCTGATCTCACTTCTCGTTTGCATGTTTGGGTACTCCGGAAAAATTTCTAAACTGCTCAAAAAATCCACTTTATTTACCATGATCATGTTTCATATTCAGGCATTGATAGGGTTGGCTTTACTGTTTATTTTTTCGCCAGGTTTTAAAGCCGCTTTAGACGGTGGAACTTTAATGAGCGACTCTTACAACAGACAAACATTTGTAGAGCATCCTTTCTCTATGGTGATCGGTGCAGTATTGATGACGATCATTAACAAAAAATTAAAAACCAACGACAAACTGAACTTCGGTATTGTAATTATGGGCGTTGTTGCCGTATTATTATTTGCTTATGCATTCCCGTGGACGAGAGTTTTCGGCGCATAATTTAGTATTCATTATAATTACCTCAGAAAGATGAAAGTAGCACTTATTGGCGCAACCGGAATGGTGGGTCAGGTAATGTTAAAAATTTTAGAAGAAAGAAATTTTCCTCTCACCGAATTGATTCCCGTCGCATCCGAAAAATCGGTTGGTAAAATCATTTACTTCAAAGGAAAAGAATATAAAGTCGTATCCATGCAAACAGCCATTGATATGAAACCACAGATCGCTCTTTTTTCTGCAGGCGGAACAACTTCTCTGGAGTTTGCTCCCCAGTTTGCTGCTGTTGGAACCACGGTGATCGATAATTCTTCTACGTGGAGAATGGAAGCTGCCAATAAATTGGTCGTTCCAGAAATCAATGCGGGTGTTTTAACGAAAGATGATAAGATCATTGCTAATCCAAACTGTTCTACGATTCAGTTGGTCATGGTTCTGCATCCTTTAAATCTGAAATTCAATTTAAAGCGCGTTATCGTTTCTACCTATCAATCGGTCACTGGAACAGGAAAAGATGCAGTTGATCAGCTCAATGCTGAAATTGTGGGTAACAACAAGGTGGCGAAAGTTTATCCTTATGAGATCTTTAAAAATGCACTTCCACAATGCGACGTTTTTTCTGATGATGATTATACGAAGGAGGAAATTAAACTCATGACGGAACCTAAGAAAATCCTAGGCGATAACACATTTGGTATCACTGCAACCGCAGTTCGTGTTCCCGTTCAGGGCGGACATTCCGAAAGTGTAAATATTGAGTTTGAAAACGAATTCGATTTAGAGGAGGTTAGAAATATCCTTTCAAATACTCCCGGAGTTACTGTTCTTGATGACGTAAAAAATAACATTTATCCCATGCCTTTGTATGCAGAGGGAAAAGATGAGGTTTTTGTCGGACGGATCCGAAGAGATATTTCTCAGCCTAAAACGCTCAATATGTGGATCGTAGCAGATAATTTACGAAAAGGTGCCGCGACCAACGCCGTGCAGATCGCAGAATATCTGCTCGAAAACAAATTAGTTTAAAATGAATGCTCACTATAAAGTGAGCATTTTTAATTAGACGACTCAAACATTTATTATTATTGTAATAGAACTGTAATGCCAGAAATCACCAATTCCTCTAAAAATAATTTCACCTTTCAAAGATGGGTCGCCATTGTGGGAATCGTACTTTTCGTTGCGAAACTTATTGCGTGGCATTTAACGAATTCCGATGCCGTTTTCTCCGATGCTATGGAAAGTATCGTGAATATCATTGCCGCATTTATGGGTTTATATTCGCTTTATCTCGCCGCAAAACCCAGAGACCGCGATCATCCTTACGGACATGGAAAAGTAGAGTTCGTCACTTCGGGAATTGAAGGTGCCTTAATTATTTTTGCGGGAGTTATCATTATTGCGCAATCAATTAATTCTTTACTTGGTGGCAATATTCCAAAAAAATTAGACTGGGGAATCCTTATCATCGCCGTTACAGCAGGAATCAACTATTTAATGGGATACATTTCCTATCAAAAAGGGATCAAGGAAAACTCTCTGGTTTTACAAAGCTCGGGGAAACACTTGCAAAGCGATACCTTTACTACTTTGGGAGTTGTCATCAGTTTGGTTTTGGTCTATTCTACTAAAATATACTGGATTGATGGTGTTGTAGCGCTTCTTTTTGGTGGATACATTATGTTTGTCGGTTACAAGATCATCCGGAAAGCCTTAAGTGGAATTATGGATGAAGCCGATCTGGATATGCTTTCAAAGCTTGCCAATTTCTTAAATGAAAACCGAAAACCGGAATGGATCGATATTCACAACATGAGAATTCAACAGCATGGAAGCGGACTGCATATTGATGCGCATTTAACAATTCCGTGGTATTTTGAACTTCGGAAAGCGCACGATGAAATGGAAAAAGTCTACAAATTGGTGGGTGAAAATACAGACCGCGATATTGAATTCAATTTCCACCTGGATGACTGCAAACCGATCTCTTGTGAGATTTGTCAACTTTTCGACTGTCCCGTTCGGGAAAGGCCTTTTGTTAAAAAAATAGATTGGAACTACAAAAACATTGCGAATGCCAGCAAGCACAATGTCGATACCAAATCTTAGATTTTAGGCTGCATTTGCTTTCGATAGTAAAATAAAGGAATGATCAGCAGCAGGATCAAAGGCTGAATGACGAATCTGCGCATGTAAAAGGAAAACAGATAACCGATTTCGAACTTCGTGTGGATACAGTACAAATAAAGCGGGAAGGTGATCGCAAAAACGATCAGCATTAAAGCAATTGCCTGGATTGTCCACTGTTTATTTTTGAAGATGAAATGCACCACAACGGCAGAAAAAATTAGATTGAGCAGAAAACGAAAAAGATAATTCCAGGTTAACTTCATCCATTCAAAATCTGGAAATTGTGCATGTTTGTTGGCTTCGTGGAAATAAGTGAGAAAAGGATCGTAAAAGACCTGATCTTCCAGCATTCGAATACTGATCAATCCGAAAATCCCCAGAATTACAATAAACCAGTTAAGAATTTTCATTTCCCGGTTCTTTTAAAGCAAAAAATTTAATCCAGACCAGCCAGAGCACGACAACACTTCCGTAAATAATGGCAGGAAATAAATAATCGTGACCTATTTTAGAATACTGTGGAATTTCGACAATTAAAATATTAAGTCCGGCGATTCGTAAAACGTTCATAATGTGGAGAAACAAAAGTCCCAACCCAACAAAAACAAAAGTTTTTGCCCCTTTGTAGAAAGCGAATATAAAGGAGAGAAATAAGATCATGACGGAAACGGCATTGCAACCCTCCACCATTCGGGAGACATATTTGCCACTTACAAAAAACCACGTTGTTTCATCCTGAGGTTTTCCCGGAATCATTTGCGACGGATACCCAAATAAGTTCTGCGCAAAAGTAGTCTGCTTCATAACCCAGGTTGAAAATGGATCCAAACCTTCATTTTTATATCCATTCAGGTAAAATTGATACGCCAGAACCATCACTACATATAGAATAATGAAGCGTAATAAAATTTTCAGAACCGGCTTGAAATCATTGAACATTCCTGCAAATATAATCTTTTCTAAAATTGTAATTTCCCTATATTTGTAGAAGTATGATTAACGGTAAGGCAAAACTTTTTTTTGAAGAATTCATTGGCGAAACAGCTGCAGATTTTTTCACTTTAGCGCAAAGCGGCTCTGCAAGAATTAATTTTGTGGGCGAAAGTTCAGACCAAAAATATATTATCACCTTCAACGAAAATGTTTCGGAAAACGATAGTTTCTATTATTTTTCCAGGGTTTTTTCGGATCTTGAATTAAACACGCCGACCATTTTTAAAATTTCAGCCGATCGAAAGATTTACATTCAGGAATATTTGGGAGGAAACACATTATCTGAAATTATCGAAATAGAAGGACTTTCAGAACGAACAAAATCGCTCGTAAAACAAACGATTGAAAAGCTTTTTATCCTTCAAACCAAATCATCTGAATCCATTGATTATTCGAAAACATTTGAATACCAAACGTACGATGAACTCCCTGTTTTGAATGATCTGTTTTACTTTAAAAGTTTTATCGCCGACGTTCTGGAGATTCCGTATCATAAAGCAACGCTGCTGATAGAATTCAAAAAACTAATATCCAGGATTGAAAATCTGGAACCAAAAGGTTTGATGATCCGTGATTTTCAGGCGAGGAATATCATGGTCGATGAAAATGAGACCGTTTACTTTATCGATTATCAGTCAGCGATGAAAGGTCCTTTGATATACGATGTTGTTTCATTCCTTTTTCAGGCAAAGGCTAATTTTCCAGATGATTTTAAAGAAGAAATGCTGACTTACTATTTTTCGCTGTGGAAGGATGAAGAAAAAGTTTCTCAGTTAAAGAACGCGTTAGAACCAATTCAGTTGATCCGTTTTTTGCAGGTTTTGGGAGCGTACGGTTTCCGGGGATTAATTCAAAGGAAAGAACATTTTATTTCCAGCATCGATAAAGGGATTGAAAATTTAAATCATTTCGCTGATTCCTGGAACGAAATGGAAGATTATCCGGAACTGAGAAAAATTATTGTGGATTTAAAATCAGGAATTGTAAAAGAGAAAATTAATAATATGATACTTAAACATTAAGAAATTTTAGTTTTTAAGTTTTATTAAGAAAAGATATAGTTTAGAAAATAAAGAAATAACAATGAGTTTGAAAATAGAAATACACAGCTTTTCCTACAAAAAAGGCGGCATACCAAAAGACAACTCCGGCAATGGTGGCGGATTTGCCTTCGATTGTCGTGGCATCTTAAATCCGGGCAGAGTTGAAGAATACAAATCCCAGACTGGATGTGATATCGGGGTGCAGAATCATTTGGAAACGCTCACAGAAATGCCTAATTTTTTGGAACTCGTTAAAAAAATGGTTTCAATCAACATCGATAATTATTTAGCACGGGATTTTGAGCATCTTCAGATCAATTTTGGCTGCACAGGCGGGCAACATCGATCGGTATATTCTGCAGAAAAGATCGCAGCCTTTATTAAAGAAAAATATCCACAAACCGAAGTGAGTGTGCAACACGACGAACAACCTCAACTTAATCATCAGCAATAAATAATGCGTAATTAACAATAAGTAACAGGAGATCCAGTATGTAATTTCCGGAATCACAAATTGCTAATTACTTGTTGCTCATCAAAACATCAAATGAAAGCACTTATTTTCGCGGCAGGCAAAGGAACCCGTTTGAAACCCTTTACAGATAATCATCCGAAAGCGTTAGCCATTGTTAATGAAGTTCCTTTGCTGGAAAGAAACATAAAATATTTACAAAGTTTTGGCATTAATGAATTCGTTATTAATGTGTTTCATTTTGGTGATCAGATCATCGAATTTATAAAGAAGAACAATAACTTCGGTGCTAAGATCGAGTTTTCTGATGAAAAGGCAGAACTTCTGGAAACTGGTGGCGGCCTGGTTTTTGCCCGAAAGTTTTTGGATTTCGAAGAAGATTTCCTGATTATGAATGCGGATATTTTAACGGATCTTAACATCAACAACTTTGTAAAATATCATCAGGAAAAAAAAGATTTCGCTACTTTAGCCGTATCCGACCGCGTTAGTTCCCGGAAATTACTTTTTAACGAAGATATGATCCTTCGCGGTTGGCTCAATGTACAAACGGGCGAACAGCGATTGGCAGAGTTCAATAAAGGTTTTAAGCCACTGGCTTTTAGTGGAATACACTGTATAAATCCCAAAATCTTCGATAAAATTAAAAGGAAAGGTAAATTTTCTATTATGGAAGAATATCTGGACTTAATGCATACCGAAGAAATTCATGGCTTCGAACATCAAGGACATTTAATTGATGTAGGCCGACCAGAATCTGTGTTGGAAGCAGAAAAAATTTTTAAATAAAAAAATGAGTAAAATAGAAAGAGGGAAAGGAACGACGAAAGAAGTTACGGGTCCCGCATTTGAAATCGATCAAAAAGTTCAAAGGTCTTTTAGCGAAAAAACCTGGGACGAGACCATTACCAAAGACAGCTGGATGGTTTTCAAGATCATGTCGGAATTTGTAGATGGTTACGAAAGAATGGCGAAAATAGGCCCTTGTGTTTCTATTTTCGGATCTGCACGTTTAGCGCCAGACAGTGAATATTATAAATTGGCGACGGAAATCGCAACAAAAATTACCGACATTGGATTTGGCGTCATCACCGGTGGTGGTCCGGGAATTATGGAGGCCGGCAATAAAGGCGCAAGAGAAGGTGGCGGAAAATCAATAGGTTTAAATATCGACCTGCCTTTCGAACAGCATTTTAATCCATATATCGATAAAGGTTACAATATTGATTTCGATTACTTTTTTGTAAGAAAGGTAATGTTTGTAAAATATTCTCAGGGTTTCATCGTAATGCCCGGCGGTTTTGGAACGTTGGATGAATTAATGGAAGCAATTACTTTAATTCAGACGGATAAAATTGGAAAATTCCCTATCGTACTTGTAGGCAGTAAATACTGGAGCGGATTACTGGACTGGTTTAAAAATACACTCCTGGAAAATGGAATGATTTCTGCAGATGACCTAAACCTTTACAGAGTTGTAGATACTGCTGACGATGCAATCGCCCATATTAAAGCATTTTACGATAAATACACGGTTAATGTTAACTTTTAGTTGGCATTATATTTGAGCGGATATTAACATACAATTATTAAAATGAAAAAGTTTTTACATATTACTGGAATTTTGGCTTTGATGCTTCTGATGAGTTTTACACTCGCAGACTTTTATTCATCAATGACCAAAGTTGATTATGTAGAGGGAAGCAAGACCTTAAAATTTACGACGAAAATGAACAAATCACATATCTCTGATGCCATTAAAATTGATCCTGCAACTGCGGGTTTTGAAGCGGAAGTAAAGAAATATGTGAATAACAATTTTGACCTATATGTGAACGGTGGTGCTAAAACCTTAACATTTACAGGAAGTCAGATCAATGGTGAATCAGTTTGGGTTTATTTTGAAGCCGGCGGTGTTTCAGATATTAATACCATCAAAATTAAAAACACGATCATGTTGAGTACTTTTCCGAAACAATTTAATTTAGTTAACATCGCCTATAAAGGCAACCAGAAGACGATGAATTTTCAACGCGGTAAAGAAGTTAATGAAGTAAGTTTTTAAGAAGACTTCATCCAGAATAAGAATAAGAACCTCAGATTAATCTGAGGTTTTCTTAGGTTCAGCAGGCAATAACAAAGCAGAATACGTTGGGTTGAAACTGTGGAAATCATCTACCGATGATAACTTTAAAGGTGAGAAAGACTTCTTAAGTGAATTACTACAAGTAATTATTCCCAAATCCAATGTATGACGACAAAAAGAAGGACTGCAAATAACTGCAGCCCGTCTTGTAAATATCAATTGAAAATGATAATTAGTTCATCCCTTTAACCTGTACATTATCTACTTTCCAAGTTATAGCACCTGTAGGAATACTAACATATTTAATGGCCACTCTTACTTTTTTATCGGCATATGCGGTAAGACTAACCCGGCCGGAAGTATCAAATCCAAATTCAGTTAAATCGGTATCGATCTTACCCGGGATTAAAACCCATGTAGTGCTTGAAGGATCGCCAGTATAATTATCGGTGATAAAAAACTGCAGGGTCGTTTTATCGCTTCCACGTCCGTCCGTTAAATAAGAAATGGTATATTTATTAAAGCCTGATAAAGAGATCTCATTTGAAACCAACCAGTCCTCATTCGCAGTGTTTCCACCGTTCAAAACCGCGTAGAAATTAGAACCCGATCCCTGATTGGAAGTCGCCCAGGTCTGCGGCCCGGTAACATTGAATATGGTCCAGTTATTTGTTATGGCACTCTGGAAATCGTCTTTGAAAATAATACTTGCCGGGATTACACCATCACAACGGGGATCATTAAAATTGGCATTGATCTGTTTTGGCAAATAAAGCTGATATTGCGTGTTATAAATACTTAATATTGCATAAACATCTCCTTTTCCATCATCAATTTCTTCTCCGGCAAACGTTGCACGATTATTCGTTCTAACCGTTATCATGTTTCCTCTACAATCTTCTAAAGTTCTGTTGCCTGGCAAAATGGTAGCGTAAGATTTTCCGATCTCCGAACTTTTAAACTGCACATTTTTAATCTTGATCCATCTGCCAACATCAGCGGCTGTAAGTTGAGTAATTGTTCTTTCTGTAGGAATAACAGGAGTAACAGGTTTATTACTATCAAAGAAAACTTTATAAACTTCAGCTTCCTCAATCTGTCCGAAACTGTTATTAAATAATCCACCCAACTGTAATTCTCCATTTACATTTGCAACATAAAGATTGTTCAGTTTGATGTAAATTTCTTTTCCAACCTTAAATCTTGCATCCTGATACAAGGACAGTTTATTAATATTGATGCGAATTCCTTCCGTTCCATCTTCTACATAGATATACTTATACAAATTTCCCGCTTCATCGTTCGCCGTAACTTTTCCTTTTACCACAAAATCTCCCGTGATTTTTGTTAGACTACCCGTAAAAAGCTGTTTCACTTCTGCGACTGATTTCGGTTCTAAATTACCCGGATCATAGTTACACGGATTTTTGGTAAGACCGTCTTTTCTGGGGAAGTTCTTCATATCTGCTAAATCTTCGACCTTATTAATATATAACTGGTAACTGGAATTAAATTTACTAAGAATTCCTATGAAAGCACCTTTACCTGAAGGTACGATCTGGTTTGCAAAAGAGGCAAATCCGCTGTTTCTTACCATCCTTGTCGTAAGGGAACTCGTTGGGTCATTCAGTTGTTTGTCTACACTAATACCATCTGGCGCAAACATGCTGCATAAAGATTTACTGTCGAATTCAGCATCATTTACCTGAACCAAAGCACCAAGCAAATTATTGTTAGAAGGCATTTGTTGTAGCGTAAGGACTTTCGGGACAATCTTTTCACGGATCTTACAGGATCTGAAGATATGCGCTGGAACGTCAATCTCTGAGATCCTTGCCACTCCGTTCGTACTCGTTACAGAAGCATCTTTAATACCTAATTGTACCAATCCGCCGTAAACTCCTAAAGCAAGGCCATTCAATTTGATATAAATTTTAGAACCTTGAGGAAATTTGGTGTAAGTACTTACTGCATCAACACTGATAACAAATCCCTGCGTTGGATTTTCGGGTAAATCCTGAATATAGATCGTCTTGTAAATATTTCCTGTTTCGTCGCTAGAAGAAACATATCCTTCCATAATATTGGCAGACGTATCTGGAAAAACATAAGTTGTTCCTACATACAAAGCTTTCACCTGAGCAATACTAAGCGTTGCTGTAAGATCCTGACATTGATATCCCTCGAGATTTGGCTCATCATATTTATCATCGTGTACGCAACCTGTGATAAAAAGCGCTGCGAAGGCGATAAATAAAATCTTTAAAAATGAATTGTATTTTTTCATCTGGATATATTATTATTAATTAAAATCTTAAATAAACATTCGCGAAAAAGGTGGTTCCTCTATCATACCAGAGTTTTGGACCAAAATAAGGAATCGCTCTTTGGCTCTCTGCAAAGGCTTCGGGAAAGTTTACTGCTCTACCCTGTTCAAATCCTCCCGTTACGTAATCTCTGTTATTTAAGATATTGTTTACACTTAAACTAAGTCCCATTCTGTATTTACCAAGCAGAAAAGATTTACCGGCATTAGCATTTAGCATAAACTGATCATCAAATTTTTTCTGAGCAGTGATCAAAGCAATTGCTTCTGGCGTGGCTCCTGTATAATTATCTCCTGTTAAAGGATCGGTATACATTGCAGTCGTTTTATTGAGGGCAGAGAAATCTAAATACTGGTCCTGTAAATAATTAGCGGTTGCTCCCACCCACCAGAATTTTGGAGAATTATAACGCAATCCCAATGAATAGGCTTTTTGTGGAGTTCCGGCAACTTTGTAATCTTTCAAATTGGCTGTTCCCCACTGTCTCATTCCAAAATCATCATCAAAAGTTCTTACTTTCGGATTATTGGTCACTCTGTAATCACCATAACTTCCTACTGCAGTTGCGCTAAGAGTTGGGGTTATTTTTACTTCGGCTCCTAATTCTAAACCTTTGTAGGTTTTATTAACACCGCTTAAAACTTCAGCAACTAAAGCATTTCCCTGATCTATTACTGAAGAAGAAATATCTGCGTAATATCTGGAGATTTCGGTAGCATTATTAATGGTTGTATAATATCCACTTAATCTTAGTTTTAAAACCTGACCCCGCATAATGTAGCTCAGATCATTTGAATTGATGATTTGATTTTCAACATTTGGCGTAATTAAATTAGTAACCCGGGGACTAATGAAAATTTCGTTTAAAGTTGGCGCTAAACTGAAGAATGCACCGTTGTACACGATAAAGTTTTTACCGTTAATCTTGTAAGTTACTTTTCCTTTTAAACCCGCATCAAAAGAACTAAAAAGTCTGCTTTTTCCTTTACTGTCCGGAAAGAAAGAATGTCTGAACTTACCATCTCTCTGCGATTCTGCGTAAGAAGTAAATACAGATGCAACGACATTCCATTTCGCGAAATCGATTTCAGACGAAACATTTAAGTTATACTGACTTTTCAACAGATCGTAAGAATATTGAGTTCTATCGCCTACAAGGGCTTTTCTATTTGGATTATCTAAATCGTACGGCGTATCATTTCCGAAAGCATTTAGATTGTTGGCGTAAAAACCACCTAAAAGATCTTTTACTTCCCGGAAATTATCGGATTTTAAATTCTGATAATTAAAATTGATATTTAATTTCCAGTTGTCCTTTAATTTAGTATCGAAGTGAGATGCGAAATTTAAGGTTTTATCTTTGTTAACGTCTTCTACCAAAGAATAAACTGATCCTTGCTCATTCCCAGCCATATCATATCGGTTGATATAGTTGGCCTGGTACAAACTTTCCCAGTCAATTTGAGACTGCGCTTTAAACTGATCTTCAGACAAAAGTCCGTAGCTCGGCAACTTTCTGTAATAAGTTGGATTTGGATCCGAGGCATGGAACCAGTCTAAACGGCTTCTGCCATCTCTGCCGATCTGATAGGAAACCGTATTGGTCCAGTTGCTTGTTTTACCCAATTTTAAATAATCGGTCAACATAAACATCGGTTCAAATACTTTTCTGATCCTGGAATTTCTTTTTTCACCATCCTGATATCCCCAGTAAGAATTGTAATCTTTCCCCAAAATGTCATATGCTTCCTGCGTGTTCGGGGAGTTATTCGCTCTGTAAGTTGGTGACCCAAAAGCGGTTAAATTAATGGCGTGTCTGTTGCTGAACTGTTTTTCTATCGCTCCAAAATAAGCGTAAGAATCTTGATAAGTTCCATCGATCACTCCTTCATCTGCCCATCTTCTGCTTCCGGAAAAAGTGAAAGCCCAGCCTTTTTTAGATAAACCCGTGGAGTAGGTAGCCAGTGAACGGTGAAAATAACTTCTATTTGTATATGAATAAGCGAGGGAAATCTGCTTTCTGTAGCTGGAAGCTCTGGTGTTATAATAAACTACACCGCCTAAATTTCCAAATGAATATTCAGAAGGCGTAATAGTATCTACCGATTCGAAAGGATATCTTGTAACATCATTTAAACCGCCCCAGTTAGAAAAATCAACCTTTCCATCATCGCCTTTAGACATTGATATTCCGTTGAAAAGTACATCCTCATACCGATTTTCTACCCCTCGTGGCCGGAACCAGTAAGCTCCCAATTCGAAAGCCGTAATATTTTGAAAAGTATCTCTACCCGAACTTAATAGACCAACCGTTGGCTGCATGGATGAACCTCCTTCGGAACTGTCGCCTGCAGAATCATCAATAATCATTACCCCTGCAATGGGATTAGAAGCGATGCTTAAATTTACAACTCCCAAATCTTTCCTTTTCTCCTCAGCCTTCACATCAAACTCAATGATCTTCGACTCAAAGCTTTGCTTCGTCACCGTGATCAAATAGTGTCCCGGTTGCATATCGACAAACTGAAAGTAACCAATCTTATCAGCTTTTACATTATCTGTAGATTGTCCAAGATTGATCTCTGCGTTCTCAACTGGTTTTCCCTCCTGATCTTTTACGTAAGCGTAGACCGTAGTTTGCGCAAAGTAAATCGTCGCCGGAAGCAATGTAAACAGTGAGATTAAGGATAATTTTTTAAGCATAACAAATTATTTAAATCCCTTTCTAAACAGTATGCAAGGGGTAACAAATTTAAACTTAATTTTTGTTAACTTTATAATATTTAACACTTTATTCTACCAAATGCCTGTTAATAATTATTAATATATTAAATATTTAGCCGTCTGCAAAAATATTTACTACTAATTGTTATCATTAGTTTAAATTCTACGGATAAGAAAATTATATGTAATTTTACTTGATAACTTTAGTCAAATTTCCACATGAAAAAGATCTTTATTTTATTTGCGGTTTGCAGTTTTGGATTTATCTTTTCACAACAGAAACAGGTGCAGCGGGCAACGATCGCATTTCTTAATGTAGAAAATCTTTGGGACACCGTTCCTTCTGCAGATTATATAGATGGAACTAAAGATGTTCACAATCCTGCTTTTCATAGAAGCGTTCCAATTGACTCTTTGAAATATTTAGAAACTACGGAGGACTACAAAGGCGAATGGAGCGATTCCTTACTCTTAGGCAAGAAAGTGATCCGTCATCAAATTTTAGCAGATGACTTTACCGAAAACAGCCCGAAGAACTGGAATAAAGAAAAATACATTCAAAAACTAACCAATGAAGCCAGAGTGATATCGGAACTTGGCAGACAGTATACCAATGACAATCCGGTAATCGTGGGGTTATTAGAAGTAGAAAATCGACAGGTTATTCAGGACCTCATCGATCAACCAGCTTTGTCGAAAGCCAACTATGGTATTGTACATTATAATTCTTATGATGCACGCGGAATAGATATCGCTATTATTTATCAGAAAAACAGATTCAAATTAACGGAATCTTTCGTTAAAGACATCAAGATTTTCAACGATGAAGGAAGAAGAAATTATACACGCGGTGTTCTGGTTATTAAAGGTTTATTAGACGGAGAAAAAATCGCTGTTTTTATGAATCACTGGCCCTCCAGAAGTGGCGGTGAGGCAAAATCGCTGCCGAGACGGGCCGCTGCTGCAAAAGTTTTAAAAGAAGAAATGGATAAAGTAAGAGCGGAGGATCCAGAAAGAAAACTCTTCGCAATGGGTGATTTTAACGATGATCCGGTGAGTCCAAGTGTGAAGAAAATATTAGGTGCGGTTGGCGATCCCTCGCAATTGTCTGATAAATCGCCGTACTATAATTTAATGGCGAAACTGTACAAAGCAGGAGTTGCCTCTTTAGCCTATCGGGATGCTCCCAATCTTTTCGATCAGATCATCATCTCCCAAAACCTATATTCGGCTGGAAAAATAACACCAACTTACACCATTTATAAAGCAGAAATTTTTGCACCGCCTTATTTGATCAACAATCAGGGACAATGGAAAGGATATCCTTTAAGATCTTGGGATGGCGATCGTTTACAGGTGGTTTCAGCGATCACTTTCCGGCCGTGTCTGTCATTCAGAAAGAATATAAACCGAAAAAGTAAATTTTTTACCTCAAAATAAAACCGAAGTTTCTGCTCCGGTTTTATTTTTTTATATCTTTAACTTAAAATTACGCATGAAAAAAATAATTTCTCTAATTCTGATATCGTTCTTCATTCTAAGTTGTGCTCCTCAAAACAAAGTGGCAGCCAATAAAGAAAACCGCGAGATGAAACCTGTTAAAAACGACGAGGGCGAATGGGAGCTGGATGTTCTGGACTCTCAATACAATTATTTCCTGAATGCCATTGCAAAACCTATGAATATGTATTCTGAAACTTACCTGAAAAGTAAAAACTCCTTTTTGGTAAGCGAGTGGAACGCTTATTATTTTTCCGGCAGATATGGGAATGTTATAGAATCTTCTATCGATTATGATCCCAGAGAAAATTACGGTTTAAAATTCGAATATAAACTTTACCAGGTTTTTGCTTATGTTCAATGGAAATACGGTCTAAAACTGAATGGTTTGAGCCAGGCTGATGTAAGATAATCGGAGTATTAATGATTTTATAGTAATTCATATAAAAAAAAAGGTTCAGAAACTCTGAACCTTTTTTATAGTCATTAATAAAACATTATTTATTGAATTTTTCTTCTACTTTATCCCAGTTGATCACGTCGAAAAATGCCGTAACATAATCTGGTCTTTTATTTTGATATTTCAAATAATACGCATGTTCCCAAACATCAAGACCCAAAATTGGCGTTCCCTGACAATCTGCAACAGGCATCAAAGGATTATCTTGATTTGGAGAGGAGCAAACCGCTACTGAACCATCGTCTTTTTTACATAACCAAGCCCAACCGGAACCGAATCTTGTTTTTGCTGCTTCTGTAAAATCGGTTTTAAATTTATCGAATCCACCATACGTTTCAAGGGCTGCTTTCACATTTCCTACGGGTTCTTTGCTACCACCTGGCGTTAATATTTCCCAGAAAAGAGAGTGGTTAAAATGTCCGCCACCGTTATTTCTAACTGCCGCTTTATCTGTTCCTGTTTTGCAAACTTCTTCGATAGTTTTACCTTCTAAATCTGTTCCTGCAATTGCTTTATTTAAATTATCTACGTAGCCTTGGTGATGCTTCGTATAATGAATCTCCATTGTTTTTGCATCAATCGTTGGCTCTAAAGCGTCGTAGGCGTATCCTAATTCTGGTAATGTGAACATAATATTATTTTTTTGTTAGTATTCAAATTTACTCAATAATTGCCCCAATTCCAAAGAAGCGGGATTACTTTAATAAATCTTTAACATTGACGAAAGCAAAAAATCGCTCCTTCGAAACGATTTCATGCTTTGTAAGTGTAGTAATTATGACTTCGAATTATGCCTTCAATTTATTTATTTCTGGCTTTTGATTTAGACTTTACCTTATTAGATTTGCTATTATTAGAAAATTGCATTGCATCATTAGCATTTCTTTTTCCCTGAAGGTAGCCTTTGCTGTAGCCCGCTCTCAGGTTTTCTCTATATTCTGCATTCTCACCACTAATAGCGGGAGCATTTGCATTTCCTTAATCCAGATTTTGCCATTGTGAATTTACGGGCGTTACTTTTGGCTATTCTCCGGCAACTTTATAAAAACCAGACTGATATCCAGATTCATAAGTCCCATCTGCAGATTATGCACTGCAAAAACCTGAAATTAAGATTGCTGAAAATAATAGAAGTGACTTTTTCATATCATAATTTTTTTAAAATTGAACCTAAATCATTGAACCTCCTTCAATTGTACAAATTTTTGCTAATCTAAAAATAAAAAACCCTTCAACAGAAAGGTTTTAAAAATTAATCTACCACAGAAATATCGGTTAAATAATAATTATATAATTTAAGACTTTTTAAATTTTTTGCTATTTTTTGCTACTTTTAGCTGTCTCAATCTGCGTTTCTACCTGTTTTGCATAGAAAACCCCTTGTATGAATCCTTTATTATATTCCGTATTAGTAAGACGCTCAATTTTGGCACGTTCAGCATTAAAGCGTGTAGAACTTACTAAACTATAGTCGGCTTCTTGCCAACCTGTATTAGTCGTCATATCAATTGAAACCACTCCTATAACACTCGCAAAACCATCGCGGTAACCTTGTTCGTAATACACTGAGTTCTGTGCAGAACTAAGAGAAAATAAGAGAAAAACAGAAAAGACCGTTAATAATTTTTTCATTGCAGTAATTTTAAATTTTTAGACTTAAAGTGATGTTTTAGTGAAGAGTTCTGTTAAATCAACTTCTTATTAAAAGTAAGACAAATTTCTGAAGACGAAATACAAAACGAAAAACCGTTCGGTAATAAATTATATTGAAATTATTTTTTTAAATAGTTAGAATTACCTATTATTATTTCGATTTTTTTTTCGCATTATTTAATGAATTAAGATATGATAATCCATCAATTTTGCCTTGTTTACAACCGTTAGAAAAACTTTGTCCCCCATAATTTACATGTAGTATTGGCACTCCTTTCTCATCTCTATACAGCTCGTCTTTTGTTTGCCAATCATTAACCATAGGAACTGTTTTTGGTGCTACTCCAGCTTCTTGCTTAAAACATTCGGTATAACCATATCCAAATTTGCCATCAACAGACTGTGCACTGCAAAATCCTGAAATAAATATAACAGAAAAAAAGAAGAGTAACTTTTTCATAGTATTAAGAATTTAACATTAATATATTCTGACCATTTCAAATATACAATTTTTTTTACATAAAAAAAACCGCTCATTTCTGAGTGGTTTCTCTATTTATATTTAAGTTTTGGTTATCGGTTCATAGACATTAAAAACTCTTCGTTATTCAAAGTATTTTTCATGCTTTTGTTTACAAATTCCATTGCTTCCACTGGATTCATATCTGCTAAATATTTTCTTAGGATCCACATTCTCTGCTGCGTTGTTTCATCCATCAAAAGATCGTCTCTTCTGGTACTTGATGACACAAGATCGATAGCAGGATACGTTCTTTTATTCGCGATTTTTCGATCTAGCTGAAGTTCCATATTTCCGGTGCCTTTAAATTCCTCGAAAATAACTTCATCCATCTTAGAACCGGTATCAATTAATGCTGTAGCGATGATGGTTAATGAACCACCGCCTTCAATGTTTCTTGCCGCTCCGAAAAAACGTTTTGGTTTGTGCAACGCATTTGCATCAACACCACCTGAAAGGATTTTCCCAGAAGCCGGAGTAACCGTGTTATAAGCTCTCGCCAAACGAGTAATTGAATCTAATAAGATCACAACATCATGACCACATTCTACCATTCTTTGCGCTTTCGATAAAACCAGATTTGCCACTTTTACGTGTTTATCTGCAGGTTCATCGAATGTAGAGGCAATCACTTCTGCATTTACGCTTCTTTCCATATCGGTTACCTCTTCCGGTCTTTCATCGATGAGTAAGATCATCATATAAGCTTCCGGGTGATTGGCTGAAATTGAATTCGCAATATCTTTCAACAACATGGTTTTACCAGTTTTCGGTTGTGCCACGATCATGGCTCTTTGTCCTTTTCCGATTGGCGTAAACAGATCAACAATTCTTGTAGAAAGGGTAGAATTTTTTCCGGTTAAATTAAATTTCTCTTCCGGGAATAATGGCGTTAAGAATTCAAAAGAAACCCGGTCTTTAATAAATTCCATATCGCGACCATTTACTTCTGTCGGCTTTAATAAAGAGAAATATTTTTCGCCTTCTTTCGGCAAACGTACGATTCCTTTTACGGTATCACCTGTTTTCAAAGCGTAATTACGGATCTGATTCGTAGAGACGTAAACATCGTCTGGAGAAGAAATGTAAGAGAAATCGGATGAACGTAAGAAACCGTAGTTATCAGGAAGAATTTCCAAAACACCTTCAATCGTTACTAAGCCATCAAAATTGAATTCTTTTTTAGAATGATCATCTTGATTATCGGCGTTCTGCTGATTTTTATTTTGGTTCGGATTCTTATTTTGGTTCGGATTCCTGTTTTGATTAGGATGATGAGGTTTGTTCTGATTTGGGTTCTGATTAGAATTAGGATTTTGATTCCCGTTCCCATTTTGATTTACATTACCATTATCATTTCCGTTCTTGTTCTGGTTTGGATTCCCGTTTCCGTTTTGATTTGGATCCTGATTGGGATTTTGATTCTGGTTAGGATTTTTATTCTGATTTGGATTTTGGTTCTGATTAGGATTCTGATTTGGGTTTTTCGCCTTTGCAGGTTTTACCTCCGTTTCCTTCTCTGCCACAACTTCTTCTGCAGAATTCTCCGCAACCACTTGCTCTTTCGCTGGTGGAGTGCGCTGTCTTTTTTTCTTTGCTTCTGAATTTTGCTGTTTGGACTCTTCCATTACAGGCTGCACTTTTTCCTTGGTTAGATCTTCAGCATTAGATTCTTCAACCATTGCGACCGCATTTTCTGTAGTTTCAATTGCTACAGCCACAACTTCAGCCGGTTTCTCGACTTTCTTTCTGGGTGCTGGTTTTTTTGCAACCGCCTTTTTGGGAGCAGGAGTTGAATTTTCTTCTGTAGTCATAGGAGTTTGGGTGGCGTTATAATAATCTTTTGCAACTTTCGAGTTAGAAGCCTGAAAATCCAGGATCGCAAAAACTTTATCATTTTCAGTGCTATTTTTAGCAACTTTAACGCCTAAATCCTGGGTGATTTTAGCCAAGTCCGTATCGGATTTCGACTGTAACGTTTCAATATTGAACATAAATTGTTATGTTAGAAGTATTTTATAAGTAAGTGTAAGTAAGAAGGTTAAGTCAGGCGACTAGTCCCTTTTTAGATCGTTTGTATTGCAAATCTACACTAATTTTCGAATAATGCAAAAAATTATTGCTATTTTTGCACCTGAACCTCATCAAAATGTTGCAAAGAATACAGACTGTTTGGATATTTTTAGCGATCCTAGGCGCCATATTTCTGTTCGTTACCGGACAGGATTTTTCCCTCTTCGGACCCGTGCCTTTTATCTCTGTAGTTTGTGTTGCACTTGTTTTGCTGGGATTTATTGCTATTTTAAGTTACAAAGACCGAAAGAGACAAATTCTGCTGAATAACCTTAGTATTATTATAAACGCTTTGTTGCTCGGTTTATTGGCGTATTGGATACTCAACTTACCTGGAGGAATTAATTTTCCTGAGAAAGGTATTGAGCCGCTTTTCCCGCTCCTTTCTATAATATGTTTGTTTATTGCGAACGTTTTTATAAGAAAAGACGACAGGCTCGTAAAATCTGTAGACAGACTCCGCTAAACTCACAACGATTTTTTTTGAGTGAAACAGTTCCTTCCCGGAGCTGTTTTTTTTTATGACCAAACCTTAAAAATATTTATCTTTATCGAAAATACTCCATGAATAAAATCTTTTTACTATTTGTTTTGATGTCTTCTACGCTAACTTTCGCTCAGGATGTTTCTAAAGAAAGAATAACAGAAGTTCTTTCTACCCTGGCTTCCAACGAAATGAAAGGCCGCGAAATCGGAACTCCCGAAAATGATTCTGCCGCAACATTTATTGCGAAACGATTTGAAGAAAACAATTTAGACTTCTGCACAGGAGACTCCTATCTTGTTCCTTTTAATTACAAAGGAAAAACAGTTTATAACGTTTGCGGAATTAAAAAAGGAAAGACCGACAAAACCTTAGCTTTTACGGCACATTTCGATCATATTGGTTCCACGAATAAAAAAGGCGACAACGTTTTTAATGGCGCCGATGATAACGCAAGTGGCGTGACAACCGTGATTGGTTTAGCCGATTTTTTCAAAACTGAAAAGCCCGATTTCTCTATGATGTTTATCGCTTTTAATGGGGAGGAAAAAGGAATGAAAGGATCAAAAGCCATTTCGGACTTACAAAATTTACAATCGAAATACCAGGATATTACGGCATTATTTAATTTTGAAATGGTGGCGACCGTTTCAAAGTTCGGGTCGAATGCTTTAAATATGACAGGTGACGAATTTTCTGATCTGGACGAACTGTTTAACGGCAGAGCGGTAAATGGTCTTAAAATATTCCCGGATCCTTATTTGGGACAAAATCTTTTTTACCGTTCCGACAATGTAAGCTTTGTGAAAAAGAAGATCATCGCTCATTCTTTTTCAACTGTAGATATGAATACCGCAAAACATTATCACCAGCTGAATGATGATTTAGAAGTCGTTAATTTTGACAATCTCACCCAGATCATTAATAATCTTGGCAAAACCATAGAACAGTTAACGCCGGAAAATTTTGCGCCGAAATACAACAGCAGCGTGAATTTCAATTAAATACAGTTTCCTCTCAAAATTCCGTAATTTTGCGCCTTAAATTCCTTAAATGAAACCATTCCAAAGAATTCTTTTTTTCGCTAAACCTCATCAAAAATATCTTTTTGCAAGTATGTTTTGCAACATTATGTATTCGATTTTGAATATTTTTTCTGTGGCTACGATGCTTCCTATTTTGGGTTTGATGTTTGGAACGGTAGAAAAAGTGAACACTTCAAATCCTCCCGTTAATTCCGGGCGACTGGTCGATTTTTTTGGATATGCGAAAGACTGGGCTTACTTCACGATCCAAACCGCCATCGATAAAAATGGGGCTGTAAAAGTTCTCGCGATCCTTTGTGCGATTACCGCAGGAGCTTTCTTATTACGAAACTTATTTCGCTATCTGGGTTCCTATCTTCTTGTAAATTACAGGGTCGGAATTACAAAAGATCTGCGAACTGCGATGTATGACAAATTTCTGAAACTGCCCGTTTCTTTCTTTACAGAAAAAAGAAAAGGCGATATGATGTCGCGTATTTCTAATGATATTGGCGGCGTCGAAGGTGGCATTATGGGAAGTCTGGTAGATATTATCAACTCGCCTTTTATGATCATTACTTCTTTAATTACGCTATTTATTCTCTCTCCGAAACTCACTTTATTCTCTTTGCTCGTGTTTCCAATTATGGGCTGGTTGATCTCCTGGGTTGGGAAAAGTTTAAAGAGACAAGCCACCGCAGCACAGGAAGAGCTGGGAAACTTATTTTCTTTAGTTGACGAAACATTAAAATCTTCAAAAGTCATCAAGATTTTTAATGCCGATAAAATATTAAAAAACAGATTTAATACGACCACAGATAACTGGCAGAAATATGCCATTGGAATGAGTCGCCGCCGGGAATTGGCTTCCCCGATGAGTGAATTTTTAGGATCTGTTACTATTTTGATCATTACCTGGTTTGCAGGCGTTCAAATTCTTACCGCACAAACCATGGAGCCGGAAACCTTTCTTGTTTTTATTGCCATGTTTTTTCAAATATTAGATCCTGCGAAAAAATTATCGAGCGCCATTTCAAATATTCAAGGCGGAATGGCGAGTTTAGACCGTGTTTCCGAAGTTTTGGATTACGATTTAAAAATTGACGAAATTGAAAATCCTGTTCCGATCTCTACTTTAAAAAACCAGATCCAATTTAAGAATATTGGATTTTTCTACGATAAGGACAATGTTATTCTAAAGAACTTTGATCTTACTATTGCGAAGGGTAAAACTGTTGCGCTGGTTGGTCAATCCGGTTCCGGTAAAACAACGATTGCCAATTTACTGGCAAGATTTTACGATGTATCTGAAGGCGAAATTTTGGTAGATGGCGAGAATATTAAAAATTTAAAGGTCGTAGATTACCGAAACCTTTTAGGCATGGTTACTCAGGAATCTGTTCTGTTTAATGATTCTGTGTTCAATAATATTTTGATGGGGAAACCAGAAGCTACCGAAGAAGAAGTAATGGCAGCAGCAAAAATTGCAAATGCGCACGAGTTTATTCAGAATTTACCTGATCAGTATTATACGAATATTGGCGACGACGGTAATAAGCTGTCGGGCGGACAAAAGCAAAGAGTTTCCATTGCAAGAGCCGTTCTGAAAAATCCGCCGATCATGATTCTGGATGAAGCAACTTCGGCTTTAGATACCGAAAGTGAAAGATTCGTACAAGATGCTTTAGAAAAGATGATGGAAAACCGAACTTCTCTCGTTATTGCACACCGACTTTCAACCATTCAAAAAGCCGACTGGATCGTTGTTATGGAAAGGGGCATAATTGTGGAGCAAGGAACGCATCAGGAATTATTTGCGAAGAACGGCATGTACAGAAGACTTGTTGACCTGCAGAATTTTGGATAATGAATCCAATACAGGAATATTTTTATCAAATTGAAGAGCCTCATCAAAGTACGCTTCTATATTTGCGGGAAAAAATCCTGAAAAGTCACCTCGAAAATATCACCGAAACGTTGAGTTTTGGACTGCCATTTTTCAAGTATAAAAAAAAGATGCTCTGTTATTTCAATTACAGCAAAAAGCACAAAAAATATTACATCAGTTTTCACCATGGTGACAAATTAGCGGATCCAAGGCTTTTACAGGAAGGTCGGAAAATATTTAAAATTTTACTTCTGGAAGAAAATGAAAATTTGCCTACTGATTTTATATTGGAAATTTTAGAGGAGGTCAAGCAATTTATTAAGCATAAAAAAATATATTCTTAATTTAAAGGTCTTCACTTCGACTATATTTACCACGATGAAAAAATATATTTTACTTTCTGCTTTGTTTTTCTCCACCTTTTATTTGGCTCAAAAAACAACCGTACTTCCACCCTCCCAAAAAACTGATCCAATTTTAGCTGCTTCTGTAATTCCGCCCACTTTTCCGGAGGGAAATGAAGCCTTTACAAGACTGCTTAATTCCACCTTTATGGTTGAAAACATTGACTGTAGCGTAAATGGAATTCAAAAGACGATAATAGATTTTGTAGTAGAAAGAGATGGTTCGATTACAGATGTGAAAACGACTGGAAGTAATCCAACTCTTAATAAGGAAGCTGTAAGAACAGTGAAAGCAATTCGACAAAAATGGAATCCTGGAACTTTAGATGGCAAAAACGTACGAGTACGATTTAAACAACCTTTTAAATTGGTTTGCGAATAATTTGAAATTTTTCTTCGAAAATATACAAAAGCAAACAACCCGTTCCATAACACAAAATATCGATCCAGCTAAAACTGTTTCCAACTACAATTGCTGCGATACTTCCCGGTTTCAAACCTAAGACATCTGCAATTTTAAAATACTGCAAAAACTCAACGATTACGGAAAAAATAAAAATTCCGACAATTAGTTTTGTTCTGTTTTCTATTTCGAAAAAAGTTAAGATTAAAGTGTAAAGAAGAATTACGACAATCACATCGCCCAAATAAGCACGAACGAAAAAGATATTTTTGAAAACGGTAGCAACTAAAACTTCGATTAGAAAAATTCCAATCGAGAGTAGAAAATATTTGAGGCTAAACTTCATAAAATTAAATTATTGAGTGGTTATTTGGTCTCTTTCTTTCTTCACGAAACGCAAAATACGCCAATCCGCCATAAAATCCGCCGAAAAATAAAAACCTTCCGTAGTTTGTCATTACAGTTCCATCTCCCAGTTTTACAGGATGCGTAATTCCCAAATATTCTAAAAAATATTCCATGAGCAGGGTTATTAATATTACCGGAAACAACAACAAAATTTTCAAAAACCTGAACTTCAGAATATGGCTTTTCTGATCTTCTGATATCTCCAATAACAGAAATTTATTGGCGATGAACAGGGATATAAAGGTGTTGAAAACGATAGAATTAAACCCTAAATCATCATAAAAATAAAATAATCCAGCTATTAATACGATTGAAAAAATAATCCTTCTCCATAATTGTGGGAAAAACACAAGGAAAATAATAGGAAAAAAAAGCATCATATCATAAAAGAAGAGCGCTACATATTGTTTAGCGATCTCGTGATTTATATTGTTGCCAAAAACCAGAATATAAAGGTATTGAAACATTAAAACTGCGTAAGAAGCAGTAAGTTCGTATTTCCAGAACGTAAATTTATTTTGAAATCCAATCATAAAATAAATTATCTCCCAATCATTTTCTTAATAGAATTCAGCTTCATCAGCGCTTCAATTGGCGTCAAAGTATTGATATCGATTTTTAACAATTCTTCCCGAATATTTTCTAAAACCGGATCATCTAACTGAAAAAAGGAAAGCTGCAGACTTTCTTCTGTAATTGCTTTTGCTGAGTTTTTGGACCCACTGTGCGATCGGCTTTTTTCTAAAGTTTTTAAAACTTCATTGGCGCGATTTACTACTTTTGAAGGCATTCCGGCTAACTTCGCCACGTGAATACCGAAACTGTGTTCGCTTCCGCCCGACAATAATTTTCGTAGAAAAACAATGCTTCCTTTATGTTCCTGAATAGAAACGTGGAAGTTCTTAATCCTTTCAAAATTCACGGTCATTTCATTGAGTTCGTGATAATGTGTCGCGAACAAAGTTTTCGCCTGCGTTGGATGTTGATGCAAATATTCCGCGATCGCCCAGGCAATCGAAACTCCGTCGTAAGTTGAAGTTCCACGTCCGATTTCGTCTAAGAGGATCAGACTCCTTTCGGAAATATTATTTAAAATATTCGCAGCTTCATTCATTTCCACCATGAAAGTCGATTCGCCGGAAGAGATATTATCCGTTGCTCCAACTCTTGTAAATATTTTATCTAAAACTCCGATTTCAGCATGTTTCGCCGGAACAAAACTTCCAATTTGAGCTAATAAACAAATGATTGCAGTTTGTCTTAATATCGCAGATTTCCCCGCCATATTCGGACCGGTAACCATAATAATTTGTTGCGAATCTTTAGACAGAAACAAATCATTCGGAATATATTTCTCCCCTAAAGGCAAAGCATTTTCAATAATCGGATGTCGGGCTTCTTTTAAATCAATTTCAAAACCTTCGTTCAAAACTGGCTTTGTATAAGATTCAGAAACAGCGAGTTCTGATAATCCGACGCCACAATCCAGTTCCGCAATAATTTTAGAATTCTCCTGAATCTGATCGATGTAGATCATCACATTTTCACAAACTTTCCGATACAGTTGATTTTCAATTTTAGAGATCTTCTCTTCAGCGCCGAGAATTTGCTCTTCGTATTCTTTCAGTTCTTCTGTAATATATCTTTCTGCATTCACCAAGGTTTGCTTGCGGATCCAGTCTTCAGGAACTTTATCTTTGTGAGAATTTCTTACTTCAATAAAATAGCCGAATACATTATTGAAACTGATCTTCAAGCTCGTAATTCCGGTTCGTTTAACTTCACGATCACACATTTCATCCAGGAATCCTTTTCCTTTAGTTTGAAGTCCGCGCAAATGGTCGAGTTCTTCTGAAATGCCGGTTTTAATTACATTCCCTTTAGAAATATTAACGGGAAGTTCCTCATTCAGATAATTGGTCAAATAATTAATGAGTTCCTCCATATTAAGCAACGGAGACAAACATATTAAAACCTCATCATGTGGATGGAGCAATTCTTTAATTTGTTTAATGTTGATCAAACTCTGACGAAGATAACCTACTTCTTTCGGTGATATTTTTTCGGAAGCCAATTTTCCCATTAAACGGTCTAAATCCGAAATGGATTTTAATAACTGAACGATCTCATATTTCAGATTTTCTTCTTTATTAAAAAACTCGATCAGATCTAATCTTCTGTTGATCTCATTCACCGATTTTAAAGGTAGAATCAATCGTCTTCGCAACAATCTTCCACCCATTGGAGTTGAAGTTTTGTCAATAATATCAAGCAATGATTTTCCTTGTTGACTACTTGAATAAACGATTTCTAAATTCCGCAAAGTAAAATGATCCATCATTAGATAGTCATCTTTCGGAATCAATTTTATCTTGGTGATGTGCTGTAAAAGTGCATGATGCGTATCTTCAACCAAATAAGCGAAGATCGCTCCGGCTGCGACGATTCCTAATTTCAGATCTTCAATCCCGAAACCCTTTAACGAATTGGTTTTGAAATGATTAGTTAACTTCTCGTAGCCATAATTGTATTGAAAAGCCCAGTCTTCTAATTTAAAAGAACTGCGATTTACAAGTTGTTTCGGAAGTTCGGTGCGACGCTGATAAATGATTTCACTCGGATCGAAAGTTCCTACGATATGAAGAAGCTGTTCCAGATTTCCTTCCGAAGTCAAAAATTCTCCTGTCGATACATCGACCAAAGCCAATCCATATTTCTCTTTTTCTTTATGAATAGAAAGAAGGAAGTTATTTTTCTTGGAAGTTAAAACCTGTTCATTAAACGTAACTCCGGGTGTCACCAGTTCAGTAACGCCCCGTTTAACAATTCCTTTGACTCCTTTTGGATCTTCCAGCTGGTCACAGATCGCAACACGAAGTCCGGCTCTCACCAATTTCGGCAAATAAGTATCCACTGAATGATGTGGAAAACCAGCGAGTTCGATATGACCGTCACCGTTGGCTCTTTTGGTCAAAACAATTCCTAAAATCTGAGAAGTTCTAATCGCATCAGTGCCAAAAGTTTCGTAGAAATCTCCCACTCGAAACAGCAAAAGCGCATCAGGATATTTCGCCTTGATGGTATTGTATTGCGTCATTAAAGGAGTTTCTTTCTTCTGCTTCATTATTTATAAAAGTTTTCTGTAAGATAAAAAATGGTATCTATAAAAAATAGGATACCGTTTTGTGAAATTATATTTTCGTCGTGTAGATCTTCAAAAATAAGTCCTAATGTTTCATTACTGTAATCATTATTACGGATATTTGTGAAATGATTAAATTCAAGAAATTTTTTAATTAACTCTAAATCAACAGGTTCAGTTGAATAAATGAATTTCTGCTTCACTACGGCAAACAGAGTTTCATCAATTAATTTAAACCCCAGAAGTTCGTACTTAGTAGATTTGAAAAAGTAGTTATGAATAAGAAGTGAGTTAAAATAGTCTCGCCAAAACTCGTAGAAAATAGTATCATTTAGTTTAATGAGACTTACGTCATTGAGTCTGTAAACTTTCTGTTCTGCGCCTTCTCCTATGAAATTTTGATCGTCAATAAGTTCTTCATAAAAAAGTACATTACTTTTTATAAAATGAATTAAGCTTCTTTCTTCTTCACTTTTGAGATGCTTGATTTTCGGATCTTGGAAACTTGGGATTTCATTTCCGCCAAGGTAAACTTGCGCCCTTTTGATAAGGCACTCGTCGCCAATTTGTCCATTTCCGATAATGATATTTTGTAATTCATTTTTAATCGCATTCATTCATAAAATATTCTCATTACAAAAATACATAATTTTTTCTGCAATTTTCAGGACAAGAATAAAGTGTTAATTTTGCCAAAAATACGAAAATGTCATCCACAAAGAAACTGAAACTCGAAGAATTAGGAAGAATAGATATCGAAACCTTTAAAGGGACCAAAAAAACACCGCTTGTTGTGGTTTTAGATAATGTTAGGAGCATGCATAACGTAGGCGCGATTTTCAGAACGGCAGATGCTTTCTTAATTGAAAAAATAGTCTTGTGTGGAATTACACCAACTCCGCCACATCGGGAGATTCACAAAGCTGCTTTGGGCGCGACGGAAAGCGTAGATTGGGTTTATGAAAAAGACATTGTCGCAGCTTTATCAAAATTAAAAAAAGAAAATTTTAAAATTATTGGGATTGAACAAACGAGTGATTCAGAAGTGATCACTGATTACTCAATTAATAAAGACGAAAAATACGCCTTGGTTTTAGGTAATGAGGTTAATGGTTTGAGTGAGGAAGCGCTTTCTTTTTATGATACTTTTCTGGAAATTCCGCAGCTGGGAACGAAGCATTCTTTAAACGTTTCTGTTTGTGGTGGAATTGTAATGTGGGAATTTTTTAAATCGTTATAGATTTCACGCAAAGACGCAAAGTAGCCACGCAAAGGGCGCAATGTTTTGATCACGTTGTTAATTATATTTAAAAGAAAAAAATTACAATTTTTTGTAAATAAGAAATTTGTGGTTTCCCTCAAAAATCAAAGAATGTAAAAAAAAGAGACCAATTTCTCAATCTTAATAATTGAAAAACTGGTTGATTTCCCTTGGCTCTTTTTACTTTTTACTTGGTTCTTTATTATCTCCAGCCACCGCCTAATGCGCGGTATAATTCAATTCCTGCATCTAATTTAGAAAACTCTGCGTTGGAAATATTGAGTTCTGCATTCAGTTGATTTACACTCGAGTTAATTACTTCCAGATAATTAGCCAGACCATAATTCACTAGTTCCTGCGAGTATTCAACCGAGTTTTTGTACGCTTCCATCTCTTTTCTTTTCAAACTGATGAAACCATCTTGCGAATTATAAACCGTCAAAGCATCTGAAACTTCTTTTCCTGCCGTTAAAACAGAACGTCTAAAATTGAGATAGGCAATTTCTTTATTGGCTAAACTCACTTCATACTGCGTTCTGATCTGTCTTTGATTCAATATTGGTTGCGTTAAACCACCAACAATATTAGCAAATAGAGAATTCACGCTGAATAATTGATCAATTTGACCGGAAGTAATTCCGCCACCGGCAGTTAATCTTAAGGTTGGATAGAAATTGGCTTTTGCCGCGTTTGTTAATTCAAAAGCATTCATCAAACGGTATTCGGCAGCTTTCACGTCGGGACGGTTTGCTAGTAAATTTGCAGGATAACCCAATTGCAAACTTACAGGCATATTCTGAGCAGCGATCGTTGTTCTTTCTATGGCGTGCGACGGTTCCGCCATCAACAAACTCATCGTATTTTCGAGCAATGAAATTTGAACATCAATACTTATTAAAAGAGATTGTGCATTAAAAACCAGGGCTTCACTTTGTTGTACTGCGACTTCGGTTAAAGTTCCGGCTTCTTTTAAAGCTCTTGTCGTCTCCAGATTTTTATTTCTTAAAGCGATCGTTTCATTGATAATTCTCTTCTGATCATCAAAAGTCAATAATTGATAATAAGCAGATGCAACGGAAGCGACAAGGTCACTTTTCACCGCCTGATGTGCCGAAACTGTTCCTAAATAATTAGCGAGCTGCGCTTTTTCCTGAGATTTTAGTTTTCCCCAGATATCCAGTTCTACACCAGCATTGGCTGAAATATCAAACTGATCTCGGTACGTTCTTCCATTCCCGAAAAGTTGGCCGGTTTGACTATTTAAAGATTGCGTTTGAAAGGTATAATTCGGTCCCGCAGAAAGGGTCGGAAAATAAGCGGCTTTACTTTGTTTTAAATAAGAATCTGCGGCACTAATGTTCTGCAAAGCAACTCTTACATCTAAATTATTTTCTAATGCCGTGGCGATATGTTTCTGTAAAACCGCATCAGTAAAGATATCTTTCCAGGAAACTGTTGCCATACTTGTTGAATCTTTCGGCAACAGATCGGTACGGAAAAGATTCTCATTAATTACTTCTTTCGGTCTTTCGTACTTTTCGCGCGTCATACAAGAAGTAACAACAAACGCTAAAGTAAGAAGTGAAAGTATTTTTATATTGAAGTATTTATTCATTTTTTAAATTTTATATCAAAGTTTTTGACTTTCAATTATTCCGAAAGATTAATTTCTTTTTCTTTTAAAGGGGAAACTTTTTCCTGTAGCGTCTGGAAAATGATAAATAATATCGGGATCACCAATAATCCTAAAATTGTTCCGATCAAAAGTCCCGTCGCGGCACCTGTTGCGATCGATCTGTTTCCGGTAGCTCCAATTCCTGATGCAAAAACCAAAGGCAACATTCCACAAATAAATGCAAAAGAGGTCATCAAAATTGGTCTTAATCTCGCGGTTGCGGCGTGAATTGCAGCATCGACGATCGTTTCACCGTGAATCCTTCTCTGGACAGCAAATTCAACAATCAAAATCGCATTTTTCGCCAGTAATCCCACCAGCATAATCAAGGCGATCTGGAAATAAATATTGTTCTCCAAACCAAAGATCCATTGTCCGAGATAAGCTCCCATTACTCCTAAAGGCAACGATAAAATCACTGATAATGGTAAAATATAACTTTCATATTGTGCCGAAAGAATAAAGTAAACAAATACTAAACTCAGTGCAAAGATCATTAAAGTTTGAGATCCAGAAGCTAATTCTTCGCGGGAAAGACCCGTAAATTCAACGTCATAATTCGATCCTAGATTTTCGCTTGCCACTTCCTGAACTGCCGCAAGAGCATCACCAGTACTGTAACCCAGATTATTTGCACCCGTAATTTTCACTGAGGTAAACAAATTATATCTGCTTACACTTTGTGGTCCATATGTTTTTTCTAAAGTAACGAATTGGGAAATCGGTGTCATTGCTCCTGAACCGGTTTTCACATACATTCCATTAAGATCTTGCGGCGTTTTCCGATCATCGGGCAAAGACTGAATAATTACTCTGAACTGTTTACCGTATTTTGTAAAATCAGCCGCATAAATTCCCCCAATATATCCCTGCATCGTACTTAGAATATCTGAAACCGTAACACCAGATTGTGCAGCCAACGGTACATTAATATTCATTTGATACTGTGGATATTTGGTATTAAATGAGGTTTGGGAAAACTGAATTTCCGGTCGCTGCATCAGTTTTCCGATAAAATTCTGCGAAGTAGCGTCCAGATCTTTATATTCTCCACCTGATTTATCTAAAAGCACCATTTCAAAACCTGCATTATTTCCGAAACCTGGAACTGAACCTGGTTGAAAAAAGACAATTTTCGCATCGGGAATACTGGAGGCGACACCGAATAACTTTTTAGTCAGATCATCCGCAGATTCACCTGTACCTCTCTCAGAAAATGGATTTAATTTCACAAAAGCCAAACCATTATTACTTCCATTTCCGGAGAAGAATGATCGTCCCGTAGAAATTGTTACATTTTTGACACCAGCAACCGTTAAAATATTTTTTTGAAGTTCTTTCATCGCGTTGTAGGTTCTTTCTTGTGAAGCACCTGCAGGCAACTCAACATTCACAAACAAGATTCCCCGGTCTTCATTCGGTACAAATCCTTTTTTCATGGAAGAATTCGACCAGAATAGAAGCAATCCGGTAATAATAAAAATACCAAGCGTCACCCACTTATGTTTGATTAAGAAAGAAAATGCATTTCCGTATTTCGCAGTCATGGCTTTAAAACCGATATTGAATTTATGGAAAAACTTTTCGAAGATATTTTTCTTTTCGTATGCTAAATCGTGATTTTGAGGTTTTAAAAATAAGGAACATAAAACCGGACTTAATGTTAAAGCGTTAATTGCCGAAATTAAAATAGCGATAATCAAAGTAACTCCAAACTGCTTGTAAAATACTCCGGTTGGTCCTTTAATAAAGGTTACCGGAATAAAAACCGCTGCCATTACTAAGGTGATTGAAATAATTGCACCCGTAATTTCATCCATTGCTTCAACAGTGGCTTTTTTGGCATCCGGAATTCCGCTCTCCATCTTAGCGTGAACTGCCTCGACGACGACAATGGCATCATCGACTACAATTCCGATGGCTAAAACCAAAGCAAACAGCGTCAATAAATTCAGGGAATATCCAAATAAATTCAGGAAGAAAAATGTCCCGACGATAGAAACCGGAACCGCGATCGCCGGAATCAATGTCGATCTAAAATCCTGTAAGAAGATGAACACCACGAGGAACACCAAAACAAATGCCTCAATTAAAGTATGAACAACTTTCTCGATCGAAGCCGTTAAAAATTCATTGGTGTCAAAATTCACCGTGTATTTTATTCCTTCAGGAAAATCTTTTTTACTGCTCTCCAGATATTGATCAATGTTATTAATAATTTCCTGCGCGTTTGATCCTGGTGTCTGAAAAATCCCCATGCTTATTGCAGGATAATTACCATTCTCGGCTAATCCACCATAAGATAAGGCAGACAATTCTACTTTAGCAACGTCTTTTAATAAAAGATTTTGACCATTTCCCATGGACTTCAAAATGATATTATCGTACTGTTCTTTATTATTGTATTTCCCTACATATTTAATAATGTATTCGAAAGAAGCACCGCTGTTTTGTCCAATTGATCCAGCTGCTGCTTCTCTACTCTGATCATTAATCGCGGTAGAAACATCTGTCGGAGACAAGCCGTAAGCCGCCATTTTTGCAGGATCCAACCAAATTCTCATAGAATACGTTTTACCCCCAAAAACAGTCGCGTCTCCAACTCCATTAATTCTTTTAATCGCTGGAATTACGTTGATGTTCACATAATTTTGTATAAAAACATCATCTAATTTTTTATTTTCTGTATAAAAAGTGAGGTACATTAAAGCACTCGTTTGCTGTTTTTGAGTTACAACTCCAGCTCGTGTAACTTCTGAAGGCAATAATGGCGTTGCTCTGGCTACTCTATTCTGTACGTTTACCGCAGCAATATCCGGGTTAATTCCCTGTTTGAAGAAAATCTGAATAGAAGCTGACCCGTCGTTTCCGGCGCTTGAGGTGATGTAATCCATCCCTTCTACCCCATTAATTTGCTCTTCTAAAGGAACAACCACACTTTTCATGACCGTTTCCGCATTTGCTCCGGAGTAATTTGCAGATACACTTACCGTTGGTGGCGCAATGTCGGGATATTGGGTAACAGGAAGTGCAGTAAGTCCCAAAATTCCCAGGATGACAATAAGAATTGAAATTACGGTCGATAAAACCGGTCTGTTAATGAATTTTTTGATCATTAGAAAATTGGTTTTATGGATTTTACTAAACTGTCTAAACTAATTGGCTTCGGAATGATCGCTGTTTTATCTTTAATATTGCTTGTACCCGCAGCAACAACTTTGTCGCCTTTTTTAAGTCCGGCGGAAATAATCGCTAAATTATTAACCCTCGTTTTTACCTGAACGATCGTACTTCTCGCCGTATCTTTCTCTACTTTGAAGGCATAAACAATCCCCTGCTGCTCATAAGTTGCGCTTTCCGGGATCACCAGAACGTTGTCGTAGTATTGTGGAAAGCGAATATTCCCGCTGTTTCCATTACTCAGTAACTTTTCTGCATTGGGGAAACCTACCCGAAATTCGATCGTTCCCGTTTCAGGATTGATCTGTCCGGTGATTGCCTCAATTCTTCCCTTTTCAGGATACATACTTCCATTCGCTAATTCTAATTCTACCATGGGTAAATTCCGAATTTTTTCAGGCATGGTTGCACCTTTCGAATCTTCTAAGAAATCAAAATATTCTTTTTCATTCATAGAAAAATAGGCATAAACTGATTTTGTATCAGAAATCGTCGTTAAAGGATTGGGATCAGATGGACCCACCAAACTTCCGACTTTCAAAGGCAATTTACCAACAACTCCGGAAATTGGAGCTCTAATAATTGAGTAATCAATGTTTGCCTGAACGCCCTGAAAGTTTGCCTGTGCTTCTGCAACTCCGGCACTTGCCTGCTGTTTTGCTGCAACTGCCTGGGAAACCTGCGCCTGTGCACGTGCAAGATTTGCCTGCGCAGTTTGCAACTGAACGTTACTGATAATATTTTTTTCTACCAAAGGTCTTAGCTTATTCACTTCAACCTGTGCAGCACTCACGGCTGCCTGTGCAGCTTTAACACTTGCTTCAGACGCAGAAACATTTGATCTTGCAGCTCCAATACCCGCTTTTGCAGCATTGGCTGTTTGAGTCAAAGTATTAGTCTCAAGACGGAACAAAGGTTGCCCTTTGGTTACATATTGTCCTTCATCAACTAACACCTGAGTAATATAACCCTGAATTTTTGCGCGTACATCATTATTTAAAATCCCCTGGATAGAAGCGGGAAATGTTTGATAACCCGTTACATTTTTCGATTCTACAGAAACCACAGGATAAGGCGCTGCTCCCGGTTTTTTTGGTTCTTCTTTTTTGCAGCTCATAATCGAAAGAGCCGATAAAGTAAGAAGGATAATTTTATTTTTCATGTACGTAATTTTATATTTTATCTTTCTTAAATGCACTTTAAGAAAATAGGATTTATAAGTATTTAAAACTGGTCGATTGTTTCTCTAATGTTCGAAATATTATTTTCAAAGAATTTGCGATAAATTTCAAATTTCTTATTTGCCTCTTCGTCAGCAATGGTTTTAAAAGCATTTAATTTATTGATGATGGCTAATTCCGTTTCCATTTTAATGATAATTTCTTCGAAACGAATTTTCATATACTGTTCATTCATGACGAAAAACCTTTTGCGCTCATCAATTTTATTAAAATCTTTAATGATATTCAGATTTAAAAGAAGGTTTAGATTAGAAGAAACCGAACTTTTACTTGCTGAAAAAATTTCCACAAATTCATCAAAAGGAACTCCCTTTCTTTCGAAATCAAAAATTAAATAAGAATAAATTTTTGCAGCAAGTGGCGGTAAATGGAAGGCATTCCCATAAAACTTAACCATTTCACATAACAAATTTTTATCGATCTCTATCATTATAAATATTTCAGTTGGCGAAAATACGAATTAGTTCAGAACAAAACGAACCACTCTCTTATTTTATGAAAATATTAGCATTCAGTTTTATCAATAATCTTCAATCTTTTCAATTTTATTCTTAAAAATTAATGTCAAAATTGAATCGTGGTGATATCAAAGAGAAAATCATTAATTTTGTTTGATGGACTTAAGAGATCAACTTAAAAATATTTTTCCGGAGCATGAAGAACAGGATTTCGAAATGCCGGTTGAAAAATTTGTGCAGATAGAACCGCTCACCTGTAAATTCGAAAAAAAAGGTCGACACGGAAAACCGGTAACTTTAATCGAAGGTTTTGAAGGAAGTGAGGAAGATTTGAAAAAAATCTCAAAAAAAATAAAAACCACCTTAGGAATCGGTGGTTCTGAAAAAGACGGAATTGTTGTAATTCAAGGTGATAACCGAGATAAAATCATGGTCATTTTAAAAGAAATGGGTTATAAAACGAAGCGAGTTGGAGGTTAATTAGAAATAAATCTGTGTTTGTGGCATCAACAGTTTTAATTTTTCTACCGTTGATTTTTCCATTGGATTTCCTGTTAGAATAAGAGTCTCCAACTTTTTTAAATATTTAAATTCTTCCGGAAGATCTTTTAACTGGTTATTAGCAAGATTCATACTTACGATATTTTTTAAACCTTTCACCTTTTTCGAAATTCCTTTAATATTATTCTGACTACCATTTAAAAATTCTAAATTTTTTAAGTGATATATATTATCTGGTAATTTTACGACAGCATTTTCCTGAAGCTCCAGATATTTTAGATGTTTTGGAAACTTCACGTCATTAATATCAATAATCTGATTGCTAGATAGATTGAGAAACTTAAGATTTTTTATTTGATCTAAATTTTCTGAAACCAAACTTATTTGATTGCCCTGAAGATTTATCTCTTCTAAAGTTGGAATTTGAAGAAGTGCTTCTGGAAAAACATTCAAATTATTGGCCTCAAAGTGAACTGCTTTTAGATTTTGAAGTTGTGCAAGGTTAGGATTAATTTCGGTAAGACTGTTTACACTGATGGAAAAAGTTGTTAGTTTTTTGAGATTACCAATTTCATCGGGAATAAATTTGATGCTGTTTTCATTCAAATTAAGAATCTCTAAATTTTCTAGCGAAAATATTTCCGAATCGATGTTTTCAAAATAATTTCCCATCGCATTGAGAAAAAAAATAGCATCCAATTTATATAGATCTTTTGGAAGATTATATAAACCCTTGTTTCTAAAACTCATGCTGTAAACTGGTTTTTCACTTTTCAAGGCAGATTCCATATCCGTGAAAGTTGGATATTTTACCGGATCAATTTGCGCGTTGACTGATGAAACTAAAAAAAGGGTAATTAAAAATAGTAGATTTTTCATAAATAAAAAAACCGCCGACAAAGAAAATGCCGGCAGCAGATAAAGAAATTAAAGAATTATTTTTTTAAGATTTTCATTGTTTTTTGAAAGCCATCAGCTTCAATATTTACGATCAACATTCTGGTAGTTCGAAGTTGAGCAGTAAAATCTAACTCTAAAGAAGAATTAATTCCAGAAAACTTTTTGGTGTAAACAATTTTACCATCCATGCTGTAAGCGGTTACTGCTAGGTTTTTGAGCGCTTTTGCGGAATTGATTTTTACGATCCCCGAAGTTGGATTTGGTGATATTGTTACTGAAGTTTCATCAATTTGATCCGTTGTTCCCAAGACAGGTGCTGTTCCCAAAAATTGTTGTAAAGCAATGACCATTGTGGCAGATTTTCCTTTATAATTAATTGTATTTCCAGTTGCATCTACATCGGTAGAAATTGTTGAACTTGGATGTTGAACGGAGAAAAAGCCAAACTTATGATCCGGTGTAAAGGTAAGTCCGGTCGGTTCTGCACCCGCTGGTACAGAAGCGAATAATCTTACTTTCGGATCTGCTTGTGTATGATCTGGCGCAATTACCCAAATGTAATTTTTACCACCATCCTGAAGAACCCAAAGATTCCCAAGTTCATCGAAAGTTAAATTATCATTTCCGCCACCCCAAGTTTCAGATTTCATTCCTTCTGCAGTCTCGAAAGAATATTGGGTAGAAGAACCACCAACGAAAGTTTCTACCTGAGAAGCTGTAGTACCGTCATCTTGTAAACGATACACTTTACTTAAACCTTTTGCTGTGAAATATACTTTACTGTCGATTGGGCTAATTTCCACATCTTCAATCCCATTAAATGAGGTGCCGCCTAAAGATTTTGCTAAAGAAGCAGTATTATTTTGATCAGCCTGTGTTTTGTTCGGCACTTGAATCCAAGTCGCGGTAGTTGCTACAGGATTTCCACTGGTCAAACCTTGATCTAAGTTTAACACGAAAAGATTTCCGGAAGAAAGATCTCTTGGTGTATCCATTACATATTTATAAACCATATTTGTTCCACCATCTTCCCCGTAATAGGCGATAGTTCCTGCATTATTGACCACTACATTTTCGTGACTCATAATTCCCATCTGCCAAAGTTTCCCTTTTGATCCATCGGAATTTTTAGAAATTACTTGCGCTGTCGCAGGATCAATTTCGATCAACCAACCATAATCTTTGTAACCGTCGGCATTGGTATCATTAGAAGTTACAGATTCTTCTGCCGTAATAATCGTTCCCCACGGCGTGATTCCGCCAGAACAGTTTCTGATGGTTTGAACCAAACTTGGAGAAGAAAAATCAACAGCTCTGGATTTTGTAAGATACCATAGTTTTGTAGAGGCATTGTAATTTATTTCCGCCATTGTTACACCACCAGGATTTGTTTCATGGTTTACAGATAAATAACCATCAACGCTACTTGTGTTTTTTGCTACATATCCTGTGAAGTCATTTAATCCTCCTACAAATCCTCCTCCTTCAGTATAACTATCGCCTTCTTTTAAGATCATTTGAAAACGATGATCTGCAGGAATAATTAATTTTGAGGTTTGAGAGGTAGGAACGATAGAGGTAAAGCAGCTGATATGCCCTACTGAACAGGCGATTGGAGGATTAATGATTTCCGTATTTTTCAAGTAAGCATCGATTCTTAAATCTGAACTGCTAATACTTCTGTTATGTAATTCAATTGAAATCCTATTATTACCCTGCACAAATTTCGCCTTTGGAATTGTGAATATATTATAAACCCGTTCCGCAGCTCCGTCGATGGTCGTGCTGGAAAAGGTGCCGTGAGAAATTGCTCCAGTTGGCATATTGTCTCTCACTACTTCTTCTCCATTAAGATACACGATAATTCCATCATCCCTCATAACTCCCAATTCCATGGTGTTACTAAGTTCTGCTAAATTCAGGGTAAAATCTTTTACGAAATACGCAGCAGAAAGTCCATTATTGATAGTGGTTGTGACAGGATCACCGTAACCTAAGGGTGCATTTCCTACAGCCCAAGTTGATGCATTAAAGGTGGTGCTGTTCCAAAGAGAAGGCGGCGCTTGATTGCTGTCCTCATAACTCCAGCTAGAGCCTTTGGGAAAAATTGTAGTTTGTGCTTGCAATACCGAACTGGTCATTAGAGCAAGAGTTGCGATCGTAAGTAATTGTTTTTTCACTTTTTTATAGTTTAGAATTATTACTGCAAAACTATTTTTTTTATTCGAGGCCTTTGTTAATAGGGTTTTAAATAAAGACTTAGCAGGGTTAAGAAATCCCTAACTGAATGTTAACCTATTAACTGTTTATTAATTTCTGGTTTTGCTGGTGTCTGTCAAAGAATTTAAAAAAGCGATGATTTGTTTGATTTCTAAAGGCGTAAGATTTAATTTATCGGCAGGCAAAGTTTGATTGTCAATCTCTAAACCCAAACCTTTTGCGCCACCTTCATTATAAAAATCTAAAACTTCTTCTAACGTATTAAAGGAGCCATTGTGAAAATAAGGTTTCGTTAAGGCAATATTTCTCACCGTCATTGTTTTGAAGGAATTTTCGAAAATCCAGGATTTTTCTTTTGCTATTTTATTATTTAATCTGCCTTTGTCATCATCAATTTCAATTGGCGAAATCTGCAAAGGTTTTTTAGTAACACCTAAAACTTCCGATTCATTTTCATTAAAAAACGGCGGAACCAGTCCCGAAAAAAGGGGTGCGAAATGACACGTCGCACAATTGGCTTTTCCCATAAATAGATTGAAACCGCTCTTTGCATCTGCGGAGATTTCTTTCTCATTTCTCATGAAACGGTCAAAATCACTTTCAAAAGAATAAAGAGACGCAACATAGGAACTTAAAGCTTTAGAAAAATTTTGCTTCGTAACCTTGCCATTTTTAAAAACTTTTTTGAAGGCTTTTTTATATTCTGGTTCTGCGTTGAGTTTTTTAATGATACTTTCGTAACTCGTATTAAATTCTTCACCATTATAAATCACATGTTCTGCCTGTTGCTCCAGATAAAAAGCACGCATATCATAAAAAAATCTTTTCGCAAAAACCGCGTTATATAAGGAAGGCGAATTTCTAAGAACCGTTTTGCCTTCCACATTACTGGCAGATTTAGCTTTAAGATCGGTAAAAGCGTTTTCAGGTAAATGGCAAGATGCACAACTCATTTTTCCATTTCCACTTAAGTTTTGGTCGTAAAAAATTTCTTTTCCCAACTTTCTGAGTTCAGCATTATCTTCTGATGGTTTCAGAATCGTGTAAAAATAGGGATCTAAAAAATCACTGCTGAAAAAATTTTTATTACTTACATTCCATCCCGAAAAATCTTTCAGATCATTACTATTTCCGTCCCATTTGCCAAATTCTTCATACAAGGGCTGAATGTATTTTTTGTAAAATTCAATGCGGTCAAAGGTTTCAAAATCTTTATTTTTAGAAAGATAACCGATGCCTTCTGTTAAAATTAAATTGGCTTTCTCCAGATTATAATTTTTAAAATAGAGATCATCATTCATATATTTTTTCATCCCCAAAAATGCAAAACCAGCTTCTTCCGAAGTATTCAAAGATCCCGGTGTATCGAAACCTGTAATCCCAAGGGTGTAAATTCTGATCAATTCTATCCGTAAAGGCAGGGTTTTATTATTGCCGGTGCTTAATCCATTATTGATTGAACTAAGATAAAAATTGTTAAAACTGTTGTATAAATAATCGGTGATTTCAATGATTTTCGCACTTTTATCAAGGGCGTTTTCAGAGAAAATAAGCTCGTCTAAAACTTGCAATCCTTCTGGCGGAAGAGTGTAAGCTGAAGTTCCTGCTGCTTCAATACGTAATAATGGCGCAGCATTCAGATTTGTTTTAGCGTATTCTGGATAATAATAGGCGATGTAAAATTCTATTTCTTTGTATGAATTTCTGGTTAACCTTAATGTATTTTGTAATTTTTCGAGCGGTATTTTCCCTTCAGAAAAAAGATACACGTCTGATTTTAAGGTTTCAATATTATTTTTAAAATTCAATAATCCTTTACTTAACGTTGTACTTTCAGTTTTAAAACCTTCATCTGTAGGATTAAATGACATGATCGCAAATCCAAGAAATAAAGAAATAGCAAGTAGAAGATAAGATTTCATAAAATTTTTATTTGCAAAAATATACATCTATCATTACGGTTGTTTTAACAGAGAATTAATAAATATTTACATTCATTGAGAATTTTCACTATCTTTAAAATCCTTTTTTTAGGGAGTTTTTAAATTAAAAAATAGACTATGCTGAATAAATTAGCTGCATCAGAACTGGTGCTTAATGATGATGGAAGTGTTTATCACTTAAACTTATTGCCGGAAGATATCGCGGGAAAAATAATGTTGGTCGGCGATCCGGATCGCGTTCCAAAAGTTTCTAAATATTTCGACAAAATTGAAATCAAGAAAAATAAGCGCGAATTTTATACGCACACCGGAACGTTGCGTGGCGAAAGAATTACGGTAATGTCGACAGGAATTGGGACGGAAAACATCGACATCGTGATGAACGAACTGGATGCTTTAGTGAATATTGATCTGAAAAATAAAGAATTTAAAAGTGATCACACGGCGCTGGAACTTTTCCGGATGGGAACCTGTGGCTCTGTAAATCCTGAGGTTGAAGTCGATAATATGTTGGTTACGAAAAATGTGGTTGGACTTGACGGTTTGCTTCATTTTTACCAGGATTATGAGTTTGAAAATGAATTCTCCAGAAACTTTATGGCGAAATTTCCGTACGAGAAAATTAAACCGATGTTGTATTTTTCTGATTGGTCCAAAGAAATGGGCGAATATTATAAGGATGCAAAATACCATGGAAACACGGCAACTTTCCCCGGTTTTTACGCGCCGCAAGGAAGACAACTCCGATTAAAAGCGCTCGATGATCAGTTTTTGGAAACCTTAAATGATTTGGGCGTAACGAATTTTGAGATGGAAACTTCGGCGATTTATGGACTTTCAAAATTATTAGGTCACAAAGCGATCACGGTGAATTCTGTTATTGCGAACAGAAGACGCGGAGAGTTTTCTGCGGATCACGCTGCTTCGGAGAGAAATATGATCGAATGGGTTTTGGATCGGATCATTAAATAATTTTATTTACAAGAAGGTCACAAAAGATTTTTTTCTGTAAAGGTGCACAGAATGCACAAAACCAAATAGAAATGTTTGTGAATAATATAAGAAAGAATGCGGTTAAGAATCTAGCCGCATTCTTTATTTGAAATCACATTCCTCCAAGTGATCGTTCACCATTCCGGTCGCCTGCATAAAAGCGTACATCACCGTAGAGCCGAGAAATTTAAAACCTCTTTTCTTTAAATCTTTAGACAAAATATCAGAAACTGCTGTGGTTGCCGGAACGTCTTTTAAAATTTTGGGATGATTGATAATTGGGTTCCCATCAACAAATTCCCAGATATATTCTGAAAAGGTGCCGAATTCTTTTTGGATTTCCTGAAATTTTTGAGCATTGTTTATCGTCGCTAAAATCTTTAGTTTATTTCTGATAATTCCTGCGTCGTTCAACAATTCAGTGGTCTTTTCGTCAGAATATTGGGCAATTTTCTCGTAGTTGAAACCGTTGAAGACAATTCTAAAATTTTCTCTCTTTTTCAAAATAGTATACCACGATAATCCTGCCTGAAAACTTTCCAGAACTAAAAACTCAAAAAAAACTTTATCATCGTGCACGGGCTTTCCCCACTCATCGTCGTGATAAGCTCTGTACAGATCATCCTTTTCGCACCAGCCGCAACGTAACTTCATCCGGTAAATATATTTTTAAAAATCGAAAACTCAAAAATTTTATTTATCCCTCTATCAATTAAGACATTAAACAGTTATTTGGCAAAACTTTAATAAATCTTTAACATTACCTTAAATATTTTAGGAATAGATATTGTATATCTATCATTATTAAATTAAATTTCATTATTTATTAACTTATAAAAATATTACTATGGACAGACAAGATTATAACAAAGCAGAAAACACAGTGAATGATGCAAAGTGGACCGTAAACGATTACGCAGACAGAGCAAAGGATTACATTCGCGAGCAAAGAGATAAGAATACTGAGCCAACAGCAGAAGGTTGGATGGACAGAGCAAAAGACAACGTTTCTGACGCATGGGAAAGCACAAAAGATGCTGCTTCTGATGCTTGGGAGAAAACAAAAGACTGGTCAGAGGATGCAAAATCTGAAGTTAGAAAAGCAACAAACTAGTTTAAATAAACGCAAAAAAGAGAACCGTAATTTTTATGGTTCTCTTTTTTTATGCGTTATACCATAAAAAATTTTAAATTTGTCTCAAATAAATTATAAATTATGTCGTACGGATTATTAAAAGGTAAAAAGGGAATTATCTTCGGTGCTTTAAACGACCAGTCGATTGCCTGGAAAGTTGCTGAAAAATGCCACGAAGAAGGTGCAGAATTTATCCTTTCTAACGCTCCAATTGCAATGAGAATGGGAGAAATTGATGAATTAGCAAAAAAGACAGGTTCAGATGTTATTCCTGCTGATGCTACATCGATGGAGGATCTGGAAAAACTTTTTGCACATGCCCAACAAAAATACGGCAAAATTGATTTTATAATGCATTCAATCGGCATGTCCGTAAATATTAGAAAAGGAAAAACGTACACAGATCTAAACTATGATTTCTTAGAAAAAGGTTGGGATGTTTCTGCAGTTTCTTTTCATAAAGTCATGAAAACTGCCTGGGATAAAGATATTATGAACGAGTGGGGATCAATTTTGGCCTTAACTTATATCGCTGCACAAAGAACTTTCCCGAATTATGGTGATATGGCAGATAATAAATCTTATCTTGAAAGCATCGCAAGAAGTTTCGGATATTATTGGGGTGATAGAAAAGTTCGTGTAAACACCATTTCTCAATCTCCTGTAATGACGAAAGCCGGCGCAGGTGTAAAAGGAATCAGCGGGTTTTTTAATTTCGCAGATACCATGTCTCCACTCGGAAATGCAGATGCAGTTGATTGTGCAAACTACTGTGTAAGCATGTTCTCTGATCTTACAAGAAAAGTGACCATGCAAAATCTTTTCCATGATGGTGGATTTAGCAAGACCGGAGTTTCTCAGAAAATCGTAGAAAAATTTGAAGATTCGTAAAAACTATATTTTTAAAATTTAAAATCCATTCTGTTCATAAACTGGATGGATTTTTTTTTGATGTTTACAACGCTTTAATTTCTTTCGTAAATTTATCCACGATATCATCTTGCGTCGCCCAGGAAGTAATTAAACGGATGGCAGAATTCTCTTCATCAATCTTTTTCCAGACGTAAAAATCAAAATTTTCCAAGAGTTTTTCAATCTGAGAATTTTTCAAAATTGGGAAAATTTGATTGGTGAAGGTTTCAGACAAAAAGTCAAAACCTTTTTCCTTGAAAGCACTTTTGATCTTCATTGCCTGTTGATTCGCATGTTTCGCTAGATTGAAGTACAGATCGTCTTTCAATAATTCCTGAAACTGAATTCCGAGAAAACGGCCTTTTGCAAGCAACCCGCCTTTTTGTTTGATATGAAAGCCAAACTCTTCCTGCAGCGCTTTATTAGTAATCACAATCGCTTCACCGATCAATGCGCCATTTTTGGTTCCTCCTAAATAGAACGCATCGGTTAGAGTAGCGATATCTTCCAGCGTTACATCATTGGTATCCGCGGTCAAAGCATGACCAAGTCTAGCACCATCCATAAAAAGATAAAGACTTTTTTCTTTGCAGTAGTCTGATAAAATCTGCAATTCACTTTTAGAATAAATTGTCCCAACTTCCGTAGAATTAGAAATATAAACTAACTTCTGTTTTAACTGGTGTGGTTTATTTTGATGATCGTTTAAAACTTTCTGAATATGATCGGTTGTGAGTTTTCCATCGGAAGTTGGAACACTGTGAATTTTATGTCCAGTTGCTTCGATCGCGCCAGTTTCGTTTGTGAAAATGTGACCGGTATCTGCGGCAATAACACTTTCGTGCGGACGAAGAAAAGCAGAGATCACGATGAGATTTGCCTGTGTTCCACCGGAAACAAAATAGACTTTAGCTTCTGAATTATTAATCTTTTTTTGAATTAACAATTCGGCTTCATGGCAGTAATCATCGAATCCATAACCGTTTTGCTGTGTAAAATTAGTTGTAGAAAGAGTCTCCAAAATTCTTGGATGGCAACCTTCAGAGTAATCATTTTTAAAGGAAAATTTCATGAAATAAAAATAAAGAAAAAAAACGTGAAAGCACCGCGCAAAAACGTGAAATTAACCCGTGATTTCTATTCAAATTATAGTCACCTTTGACTCATGGAATTCAACAAAAAACTAATAACCATTTTTTTATGTTCTAATTCTTTATTTTTTTCATAACTCATTTATTTTATGTTACACTTAAACTCATCATTACTGGTGAGTTTTCTTTGTATCATATTATTGTTAGATTTGCATAACTGTTAATCTATCTTTATGATTTCGCTTACCGAAGAAAATTATCTGAAAGCTATTTTCCATTTAATTAATGACGAAAATACTGTAACCATCAATGAACTGAGCAAGGTTCTGAATGTAAAAATGCCAAGCGTGAATAATATGATGAAGAAATTTGCGGATAAAAAATGGGTCATTTACGAAAGCTATAAACCCCTCAAAATTACAGATTCCGGCAAAAATCAAGCTGCATTAGTCGTAAGAAAACACCGTTTAACTGAAATGTTCCTCGTTGAAAAGATGAATTTCGGGTGGGAAAACGTGCACGAGATCGCGGAACAGGTGGAACATATTCAATCCAATATGTTTTTTGATAAAATGGATGAGATTCTTAATTATCCTAAATTTGATCCGCACGGTGAACCTATTCCAGATAAAGAGGGAAATATTATCGATCAGCATTTAAAAAAACTGAGCAACTGTACCGCTGGAGATAAAGTCATTTTCACTGCTGTTACTATTTCTGATGCTGACTTTCTTAGTTTTCTTAACGACAAAAATTTAGAGTTGGGTAAAGAGATCGAGATCGTCGAAATTGAAAAGTATGACTCATCAATGACCGTTAAAATCGATGGCAACATAAAGACTTTAAGCAAAGTGGTGAGCGAAAAGATTTTGGTAAAGCAGTAACATCTGAAAACTGTGTTTTTGGCGCATTGCCGTAATTGCCTTAACTTTGTAACATTCACAAAATAATCAATAAAAAATAAAAATATGTCAAAAGCGATTTCGCAAGTACCTTATGCACTCAATGAGCCGGTAAGAACTTATGAACCAGGCTCTGAAGAAGTAAAATCACTGATCTCTACCTATAAAAAAATGTGGAAAGAGAAATCAGAAATTCCAATGATCATCAATGGAAAAGAAGTAAAAAGTGACAACAAAGTGGCCATTAGTTCCCCGCAAGATCACCAGCATGACTTAGGTTTTTACTATAAAGGAACCATGGAGAATGTTGATGAAGCCATTAATACGGCACTTGCAGCTAAAGAAAAATGGAATAATTTAGGATGGGAACAGCGTGCTGCTATTTTCCTAAAGGCTGCAGATCTGATCGCAGGACCTTACCGCGACCGTTTAAATGCTGCAACCATGATTGGACAAAGTAAAAATGTTCATCAGGCAGAGATTGATGCGGCTTGTGAATTTATCGACTTTTTAAGGTTTAATGTAGAATTCATGACAGAAATGTACAGCGAACAGCCAGTTTCTGACGTGGGAATCTGGAACAGATCAGAATACAGACCTCTGGAGGGTTTTTGTTTTGCTGTAACTCCATTCAATTTTACAGCGATCGCCGGGAACTTGCCAACGTGTATGGCAATGATGGGAAATGTTGTTGTTTGGAAACCTTCAGACAAACAGGTTTTATCTGCCAAAGTTTTGATGGATGTGTTCATTGAAGCTGGTTTACCGGCTGGAGTGATCAACATGATCTTTACAGATGGAAAAAGTACCGCAGAGAAAGTAATGTCGCACCGTGATTTTGCAGGATTGCATTTTACCGGTTCTACTAAAGTTTTCCAGGGAATGTGGAAAATGATCGGTAACAATATTGATCTATTTAGAACTTACCCAAGAATTGTTGGAGAAACTGGTGGAAAAGATTTCGTTGTGGCTCATCATTCAGCAAATGTTGAAGCGGTTGCAACAGGTTTGGTTCGTGGCGCTTTTGAATATCAAGGTCAAAAATGTTCCGCAGCTTCCAGAGCTTATATTCCTAAATCAATTTGGAATGACGTAAAAGCAGTAATGGAATCTCAATTGAAAACCGTGAAGATGGGAAGTCCGGAAGATCCATCCAACTTTGTAAATGCAGTAATCGATAAAAATTCTTTTGAGAAATGCAAAGGTTATATCGAAAGAGCAGAGAAATCTGCAGATGCTGAAGTAATTATGGGAGGTAAATGTGATGACTCAAAAGGCTGGTTCGTTGAACCAACGGTGATCTTAACCACCAATCCAAAATACGAATCGGTTTGTGACGAAATTTTCGGACCAATCCTTTCTATTTACGTTTACGAAGATGAAGACTGGACTGCCACTTTAAAACTGGTTGACGAAACTTCTCCATATTCATTGACCGGAGCGGTTTTCGCACAGGATCGATATGCGATTGACGAAGCTTACAAGGCTTTAGAAAATGCTTCCGGAAATTTCTATATCAACGATAAACCAACAGGAGCTGTTGTTGGTCAACAACCTTTCGGTGGAGCAAGAGCTTCCGGAACAAATGATAAAGCAGGTTCTAAAATGAACTTGATGAGATGGGTTTCTGTAAGAAGCATTAAAGAAACCTTTGTATCTCCGAAAAATTACAAATATCCTTACTTAGGATAATCGGTGATCTATCAATTTAATTTAAACTCTGTCTGTCTGACAGAGTTTTTTTTGTTTTGATGCATTCCGAGTTTAAAATTATTTTAGACTGCTTTGTTTCTCAAAAAGGACTTTAACAGATGTAATTAACTGAAATTAATCCTTTTAACAAAATTTTATGTTTTGAAAAAATTCTGTGGCACACTTTTTACAATACTTTAATCATCAAATTAAATTTTTTCAACACAACTTTAAACTTAAAATTATGAGCACTAAAAAAAATGGCTTACTAGCATTACTTGGACTTGGAGCACTTGCATGGTGGAAATATAAAAATTCTACAACAGAAGAAAAACAAGCCGTTAAAGACACTTTGAATACCGCAAAAGATAACTTCAGCAAATTCGGAAGCGACTTGAAATCAAAAGCTTCAGATGTAGCTTCTCAAGTTCAGAATAAAGTAGATCAAGCGACGACGACAGTAGAAAATACTGCGAATCAAAACTAAAAATTATTCTTATATATTTTTGTAAACCGTAGCGTATTATACCCTACGGTTTTTTTATGCAAAAAATTCCCGAAATCGCTTTCGGGAATTTTAATTTTATATTAATAGTGGTTTATTTTAATAAAGCGTTGAAAGTATCACCCTGTCGAATATCTCCGGTGTTGTAACCTTTCATAAACCATTCTTTTCTTTGGGCAGAACTGCCGTGCGTAAAGCCTTCCTGGTTTACATAACCCTGCGAACGTTTCTGAATATTATCATCACCCACTGCTTCAGCTGCAGAAATGGCAGATTCAATATCACCAGGTTCTAAAATATGTTCTCTATTGTCTGTCTGTTTTGCCCAAACTCCAGCATAAAAATCTGCCTGAAGTTCTGTAGCCACAGATACTCTGTTCATTTCTGCTTCATCATATCTACCACTCGCTCTTAATTGATCCACCTTTTGGGTTGTTCCGAGCAAAGTCTGAACGTGATGTCCAATTTCATGAGCCATAACATAGGCGACAGAAAACTCTGTAACCTTTGCACCAAATTGCTGTTCCAATTCTTTAAAGAAGCTCATATCCATATAAACGGTTTGATCTGCGGGACAGTAAAAAGGTCCCATCGCAGCTTGTGCTGTTCCACAGCCGGATTGCGTTACGCTTTCGAACATTACTACTTTCGGTGCTTTATACTGCATTCCATTTTCCTGAAAGATCTTGCTCCAGGTCTGCTCAGTTTCTGCCGTAACCATAGATACAAAATCACTCACTTTTAATTCGTCCGCCGAAAGATCGCGCTGTTCGGTCTGTTGTGCCGGACCCGATCCAGAGGAAAGAATCGCCGAAGGATCACCACCTAAAAAAAATATAATTGCTGCAATAATAAGCGTTCCAAGACCGCCGCCGACCATCATTCCGCCACCGCCGCCGCTTCCGCGCCTGTCATCAACATTTCCGCTTCTATCATTAGTCCATTTCATAATGAATATTTTAGTGTTTTATTTAATTTAAAATTACAAAATTTTTATTTATTGAGTTTGTTTTCTTTCAACCAATAACTCGTAGACTGGTAAACTGAGATGGTCTCATCAATCAAATAATTTGCCGTTTTCTGCACCAGATTTTCATCGTAAAAAAGTTTAAAATTATCGGGTAAGTCAGATTTCTGCAAACTCAAAGAATATTGCTTTACTTTTCTCGTCGGCGAAATGATTGTCAGGTGATTATCTTTAATCAGACCAAGATCCTGATAAGTCGCGATGTATGCTTTAGGCTCAAAATTTTCTTTGAAAACATCCTGTCCTAAAAATTTAGACTGATAATTAAAATTTAAAAGTCCAAATAAGGTCGGCATCACATCGATCTGAGACATGAGTTGATTAAACTGTTGTGGCTCGATAAACCCTTCAGAAAAAATCATGGCTGGAATTCTGTATTTATCCATTGGCAGTTCAGTTTTCCCGGCACTGGAAGCACAGTGATCAGAAATAATTACAAAAACGGTATTCTTATACCACTCCTGTTTCTTCGCCATTTCGAAAAACTTACGCAAAGAATAGTCCGTATATTTTACGCCACCATCCCGGGATTTCGCATTTCCAGGAATATCAATTTTACCTTCAGGATACGTAAAAGGCCGGTGATTAGAAACCGTCATCCAGTGGTTGAAAAAAGGTTTCCCGGATTTTGCTTCTGCATTCATTACCTGAATGGCTTTTCTGGCCATATCTTCATCAGCAACACCCCAAACATTTGCAAAACTTATCTCGGAAGGTTTAAAATTATTTCGATCGACAATATCATAGCCGTTTCCTTTGTAGAAATCCTCCATATTATCGAAGTAACTGTAACCGCCATACAGAAATTTCACATCGTAACCTTTTGATTTAAAGACACTTCCGGTCGTAAATTTATTTTTGTTGTTATCTCTTTTAATGATGCTTTCTCCTGCGGTAGGCGGAATACAAAGCGTTAAAGCTTCTAACCCACGAACAGTTCGGTTTCCGGTCGCATAAAGATTTGTAAATAGAAGAGATTTATCTGCCAGACTATCAATGAAAGGCGTTATTTTCTGGGTATTGCCATAATGAGCAAGAAATTCTGCGGAAAGACTTTCAATAGAAATTAAAACCACGTTCTTCTTCATTTCAGGTCCAGTCGCAACAACGCGTCTGGATAAAGTTGGCGGATCAAACTGTTTCAAAAAATTCTGTTCTGCAACATCCTGCTTTACCGTTGGATAAAACTGAAAATAATCGAGTTCGTTATGCGTGAAAGCATGGTAAAATCTAGGTAATCCATTTGCCTGAATCTGCTCGGAAAAGGCATTTTCGGATTTTAAACCATCTAATCTAGGAATGAAGAACGAACTGACCACGCATAAAATAACAAAAGTGCTGAGCAGAATTAATTTCTGTTTGAAATCCGGCAATGTTAGGAGCTCATTTTTCGTCTTTTTATAGATGAGCCACGTGATTCCTAAAGTCAAAGCCAAAATAGCGGAGAACAAAGGAACTACAGGATAGCTTTCCATAATGTTCCCAATAACTTCGTTGGTATAAATTAAATAATCTACGGCGATGAAATTATAGCGGAGGCCGAATTCATTCCAGAAAAAGTATTCGCTTACGCCATTGAAAATTATCAAAAGAACATAGAGAAATAAAGTAATAAAATAAAGTACGTTCCGAATTTTAATTCTTTGGGTTGGAAGGAAAAGCATTAAGCCGAAAAGTACCATTTTTAATCCAACAAAAGAGATCGCGACTTCCGGAAAAGAACCGCCGTACTGTTTAAAGATGTTGCCGGGAACAAAGGCCGTGTAAATAAAGGCTAAAACAAAAAGCCCAAAAATAATATACCCGTAAGGTTTCTTATATTTTGAGTCAGACAGAAAGAGAAAATACAGCGCAAGAATGCTGCTCGCCAAAATAAAGACAAATATATCGCTCAGCAGACCAACTGCAAGAATTTTTATAATTTCGAAAAAACCAAAACTTGCGTTCGTAATTGGATGAAAGAAGAAAATAACTCTCAAAATCACGGAAATGATCAGATAAAATATTCCGAGATAGAGAAAGGGTTTTATTTTTTTGATATCCATTTTTTAGATTTTTACCGGTTTTGCGTCTCGGCAAATTAAACAATTAAAAATTTACAGACTGCCGAAACCGATACTTCCTTTTTTTTCTGAAAGATTCTTTTTAAAATCAATCATTTGCAAGGCGGTAACTCCGGCTTCAATGCCCTTGTTTCCTAAAGCTCCACCACTTCTGGCGATAGACTGTTCTTTGGTATCATCCGTTAGCAAACAGAAGATCGTGGGAACATCTGTTAAAATATTGCAGTCTTTAATTCCCTGCGCTACCGCAGAACACACATAGTCGAAGTGAGAAGTTTCGCCCCGAATAACGCAACCAATGGCGATAACAGCATCAAAAATCCCTTCTTTGCACAATTGCATTGAAGCATAGTTTAATTCGTAAGCGCCGGGAACTTTGAATATTTTGATATTTTCTGTTTTTACGCCTTCTGCTTTTAGCACTTCAACAGCGCCATCGCGAAGATTGTGCGTTACAAAATCATTCCATTCTGAAACAACGATGCCAATTCTAAAAGAACCGGCATCATTAATCTGTAATGGTTTGTAATCTGAAAGATTTACAGTTGCCATTTTATGATATTTTTATTAGTAATATTTTACCATTTCGATGTAGGAATCAGACATTCCATTATCGTAATCCTGGTATTTTTCGTCGATTTTTGAGAAATACTTTTTCGCTTCGGCATTTTTCTTCAGAGCCAATGCTACTAAACCTGCTTTTCTTGTAAAATAATAAGAAGTGTAAGGATCATCTGAAGCTGAAATTGCTTTATCTAAAAGCGATAATGCTTCATCGTTTTTATTAAGATTCGTTTGGCAATCTGCCATTGCGCCATATTTTAAAGCCATTAAAACTTTATTGTCCGACGAAAACTCATCTAACAAATCGAAAGCTTCCTGGTATTTCCCTTCTTTGAATTTGAGAAGACCAGCGTTGTAAGCAGAAAGCTTTCCAACTTTAGTCCCGGAATATTCATTGTAAGTTCCTAAGTACCCTGGATTTGCGGCAGTTTTTCCACCCAAAGCCAATTCATCTTTACCATCTGCTAAATTTTTCTGAGCAGAAAGATAACTCAACGTTGCTTCTTCATTACGTGGTGCCACGTAAAACTGCTGATAAGCAAAATAACCTAATACAGCCAGAACCAATGCACCAAAAATGATCATTAGCGTTTTAGCATGTTTCTCAACAAACCTTTCTGTATCCAGTGCACCTCTGTCTAGATCTTTGAAAACTTCAACAGTTTCCTTTCCTTCCATCTGCTTTTTGTTCGCGTGTGATGATTGTTTTGCCATAATTTTAATAAAAATTGAAGTGCAAATTTAACTGTTTTTGAACGATTTACAAAATTATGTCTGAAAAAACATTATTTTAAAAAAATATTGGTGTTTTACCTTAGAATTCGTTGACAATTACAGAAAATAAGCATTTAGTATTGTAAAATTGAATGTACCGTTGCATTAAATTGTTTAAGTTTTTCTTCACCCTGAAGATCCGTTAAGCCAATTAAAAAACTGAACTGGGAAACGATCGCGCCTTGCTTTTCAACTAACCTCGCTGCAGCTTCTGTAGTTCCGCCTGTTGCTAAAAGATCATCATGAACAAGAATTCTTTGTCCCGGCTTTATTTGTCCGGTTCTCATTTCAATTTCTGCAGAACCATATTCTAAATCGTATTTCTGACTCACGAACGGTGGCGGAAGTTTGCCTTTTTTCCGGATTAAAACAAAAGGAACTTCCAGTGCAACTGCAATCGCGATCCCAAAAAGATAGCCCCGACTTTCGATGCCACAAACGGCATCTACTTTCCCACGACTGAAATTGGCAAGATCTGCAATAACTTCTTCATACAGCTTAGGATCAAGAAAGATTGGAGTAATGTCCTTGAACTGAATCCCCGGTTTCGGGAAATCCGGAATATTTTCAATCGTATTTTTCAATTTTACAATAAGATCGGGATTCGTCATTCTAGTTTATTTTATAGCTCGAGATCTTCCATTCTCCATTTACATTCTTAAGGCCAAATGTTACCTGAAGCGCTGTAGTTTTACCACTCTTATCGGTTACATCGTACGTTGCATTTACACTTGCAGCATTGGAGGTAGTGCTTTTGGTGGCAAGGTTTTTCACATTGATACTTTTCACACCACCAAAGCCTGAATTTGGATTAGAAAAATTTTCGTACGATCCCCAATTAGGATTATCGGCCGTATCGTATGCTCCTTTCAAATTCTGAGTGCTGAGATTATTCAAAAATTTAGTCACACTATTTTTTGGATCACCAGACACTGCGACCGTTGGGGCAACTGGGTCTGTGATAGTAGTTGGAGGCTCAATAGTCGGATCTGTCACAGGAGAATTTGCAGGATTATCTGCAGGATTTCCGGCGGGCATTAATAATGCTTTCGGATTTACAACGACGCCAATTTTAGACATCTTAAAGGTTTTCTTTGTAGTTTTTACAGAGACTGTGATATCGATTTTATTATCTATAATCTTTTGCGCCGGCAGAGATGCAAATCTCATATTGAAACCTTTGAAATTATTATCCTGCATCAGATTTTTAGAAGTTAAAATTCTTGTTCCGTTACTAAAAACTTCAAGAACAGCTTCTAGACCTGCACCCGTAAAAGAGATCGGTTTTCCGGAAGCATCAACCAACCGTGGAACGATCTGCAGCGATTTCGGACCCAGAATACTATCGACTGATATTGGATTTGTTGTAACATTTAAGGAACTTGCAGCGATATCGTTCGGGTCTGATTCTTTTGCTAAGTCATTTCCGAAAATGTTCATCTCTCCCAAAGAGGGCGGACCAACACTCGTCCATTCGATACCGTTTTTTTGAGCAACCTGATCGGCAAGTGCCAGGATCTGAGGAACTTTTTGACCATTGATCATTTTTCCCAAGGACTTTAACTCATTAATATCACCATCGGCTTCGACACCGAATGTTTTCAAAATATATAATGCCTCGTTAAATTTTACCTGCTGTAAAGTATTTAAGCTGGACGCCATATCGTTAATGCTGGATTGCAGCGTCATTGTTGTGGTTGCATCTACCTGATCTTTCTTGCAGGACATTAAGAGAAAGCCGAAAAGCAGTAAAAACAGAAGTCGTTTCATAATTTGGTGATTTATACAAATTTAAAAAAAATCCCGACATAAGCCGGGATTATAGTTTGATTGAATAATCTGTTACTTTTTAGAACGGATATTCGTAAATTTTTGATTCTTTAAGGAATGGATTTCCAACAGGGATCAACTGCAATTTCGAAAGTGCAGTTAAAACAACAAAGACGAATGAACCTACTCCGAATAAAATTGATCCAAGATTCAGCAATAAAACTTCTGGAGTATTCCAGTAAGGTCCAACTGTTCCAGGCATTACCATATTGAAATAAACCAACCACTGCCCACAAATAACAATTACTGCCATTGTTGCAACAACTTTGTAATTTCTTTTGATGCTTGAACTAACCATTACTAATAGCGGGGTTGCAAAGTTCATTGCTAATATAATCCAGAAGATACTTTTATAATATTCGAATCGACCGAAGAAATAATTAACCTCTTCCGGTACGTTTGCATACCAATACAACATGAATTGTGCGAACCAAGTATACGTCCATAACATACTTAACGCAAACAGGTAAACTCCTAAATCATGTAAGTGATTGTCATTAAATTGAGGTAGTACTCCTTTTTTCTTTAAGTAAACACAGATTAAAATGATAACGCCTAAAGAAGATGCCCAAGCACTAACCATTGCGTACCAGATATACATTGTAGAATACCAGTGAGGGTCAATTGACATTAACCAGTCCCAAGCCCAGGCTGCTGAACAAAATCCGAAGAATGCGATGTATCCGATATTCCAGCTGTAATAGTTGGCGTAAACTTTTCTACTTTTTGTTTCATCTACTTTTTTAGAAAGTGATTTCAATTTCCAGGCGAAGAAAGAAGCACCGATCACATAGATCAAAGTTCGAACAACGTAAAAAGGAATATTTAAAAATCTTTTCTTTTCAAAAAGAATTGGATCAAAGTGTGCGTTACCCGGTTCTGTTAATTCGGGATCCATCCAGTGAAAAAGGTGACCGATGTGGGTAACATTTAAAATCATTAAGAGAATAATAAGAGCTCCCGCAAACGGAATAAAGGAGGCAATAGCTTCCATTACTCTTAGAATAATAATTGACCATCCTGCGTGCGAAGCATTCTGAATACTGTAAAAGAATAAAGCACAGCAACTCAAAGCAAATAGAAATACTGCAATGGTATGGATTGCAGCTAAAGGCTGATTGTGAACCTGCATTGTTGCATGCTCCAAATGAGCTGCGTGATCCTGAGGACCTATTAATTCGCTGGAATTGGTCGGAGCAGGATTTCCGCTAACAGTAGCAGATTCCATCATATGTTCAATTCTAACATCATCCATCCCGTGATTCATCACATAGCCTGCGCCAAAAAGCACTAATCCCAGAACGATAAATATGATTGAATATAATCTTAATTTAGGTGAAAAACTATACATTTTTTAATACTTTTTATTTTTTAGGACTAGTCGTTACACTTGTTGCATCTGCAGCCATTGCAGGTTCTGCTGGTTTTGTATCGGCTGTTGGTGTTGCAGGAGTTGCAGTTGCTGCAGCCATTGGAGCTGCCGGTGCTGGATTAAGTCCTCCTTTAAAGGCGCTCATCACATACATTGCAACTCTCCACCGGTCTCCCGGAGATAGTTGACCTGCATAAGAACCCATTGCATTTCTTCCGTTGGTTAATACATAATGTACAGAACCAACTGTAATTTCTCTGTCAGCATATTTTGGAACACCGGAATAAGCACCGCTTACAACGATTGGACCTTGACCATCGCCACCAGTACCGTGACAAGCTGCACAGGTTTGTTCGTACAAAACTTTTCCTCTCGCGATATCTTTTATTTGATTAGCGGTGATCAATGGTGAACCACTTACTAGTTTAGATGCGTCGTAACCACCGTTGTATTGATCAGGAGTCATTGCAGCATTCATCGCTTCATCTGTAACGCCGTCTTTATTTTGAGAAACGGTTCCATTAACAGGATATAATCCAGTGGCACCGCTTTGTTTTACAAAAGCCGGAAGTTCATTTTCGTGATCAGAATAAGCATCACTCGCTTTCATCAAGGGATCATAAGCAACTGGAAAATACATATCCGGGAAATAAACCAAAGGCGGATTTTCTTTGCTACAAGAACTTAAAGAAAATGCTACAAAGCCTAAGACCGCTGTAATTTTAATAATATTCTTTGTCATCATTTTAAGCATCTTTTACAGTTATTTCTTCAACTCCAGTATCCATAAGGATTTGCTTTACTGCATCTACATCATCTGTAAGAAATTCCATCATGAATTTATCATCAGTCGTTCTTGGATCTGGATTTTGTGGTGGACAACCCGGATACATTTTATTTCTAATCAAAAAGGTTAGAGACATCATGTGAGCTGCACAGAAAACCGTTAATTCAAACATTGGAACAACAAATGCAGGCATGTTTTCTCCCCATGTAAATGAAGGTTTCCCTCCAATATTCATTGGCCAGTCATGATTCATGGTATAATAAGTAACCAAAATCCCTATTGTTAATCCATAAACTGCATAAATAAAAGCAGCGTCTGAAATTCTTGTTTTTCTTAAACCTAAAGCTTTGTCCAGACCGTGAACCGGAAACGGAGTATACACTTCGTTGATCGCAATTCCTTTGTCATTAAAAGCCTGTACACCGTTTAACAAATCGTCATCGTCGGCATATATACCAAATACTTTTTTAATGGTGCTCATCTTCTTCTTCTTTAGCTTTATAAGTTTCACCTGATATTTTCAAAATAGTCTTCAATTCTGCCTGTGCAATTACAGGGAACGTTCTGGCGTACAGTAAAAATAATACTCCAAAGAATCCTATTGTTCCTAAGAACACTCCAACATCGATAATCGAAGGCTTAAACATCGTCCATGAACTTGGTAAATAATCTCGTGAAATATTGATAACGATAATATCAAATCTCTCGAACCACATTCCAATATTAATAATTAAAGCAATAATGAAAGTTGCAATAATATTTGTTCTAATTTTCTTGAACCAGAATAATGCAGGAACGATTAAGTTACACGTAATCAATGCCCAGAACGCCCACCAGTAAGGACCGGTTGCTGCACCTGGAGAAAGGTATGTAAAATCTTCATATCTGGATCCGGAATACCATCCAATGAAATATTCTGTACCATAAGCTACCGTTACCATACCACCAGTGATGATGATTACGATATTCATGATTTCGATATGATACATTGTGATATAATCTTCGAGGTGACAAACTTTTCTAGCCACTAACAATAAGGTCTGTACCATTGCGAAACCAGAGAATACTGCTCCTGCAACAAAGTACGGTGGATAAATTGTAGAGTGCCATCCTTTAATAACGGATGTTGCAAAGTCAAAGGATACCGTGGTGTGAACCGAGAATACCAATGGTGTTGCTAAACCTGCTAATACCAAAGATAATTCTTCGAAACGCTGCCAGTGTTTTGCTTTTCCACCCCATCCAAAGGAAAGGAAAGTATAAATTCTTTTCGTCCAGGGCGTTTTTGCTCTGTCTCTGATCATTGCAAAATCGGGAATCAATCCCATAAACCAGAATACGGTTGATACGGAGAAATAAGTTGAAATTGCAAATACATCCCAAAGTAAAGGCGAGTTAAAATTCGTCCAGAGGGAACCGAATTGATTTGGTAGAGGGAAAACCCAATATCCAACCCAAACTCTACCCATGTGAATTACCGGGAAGATCGCTGCCTGAACAACGGCAAAAATGGTCATCGCTTCCGCAGAACGGTTAACAGACATTCTCCATCTTTGTCTAAATAATAATAGTACTGCAGAAATTAATGTTCCTGCGTGACCAATACCTACCCACCAAACGAAGTTGGTAATATCCCATCCCCAGTTATTGGTTCTGTTAAGTCCCCACGCACCGATCCCGGTACCAATGGTATAAGCAATACAGCCAAAACCATAAAGGAATAAAGTTAAGGCGATCCAAAAGGAAACCCACCATAATTTTCCTGCGCGTGACTCAATAGGTCTTGCGATATCCTCTGAGATATCGTGATAAGTCTTATGACCAATAATTAAAGGTTCCCTTATCGGAGCTTCGTAGTGTCCTGACATTTTTTACCTATTTATTATTTAAACGTTATTTTCTTTTCTATTTCTTACTTTGGTATGGTAGAATACATTTGGTTTAGTCCCAATCTCTTCTAACAAAGTATATCTTCTGTTCGTGCTGTAAAGTGCTCTAACTTCAGAGGTCTTGTCATTCATATCACCGAATGTAAAGGCTCCTGTTGGACAAGCATTAACACAAGCGGTGGAGAATTCGCCATCTTTCACGACTCTGCCGTCCTTTTTAGCTTCAAGAATAGTGTTCTGAGTAATTTGAATACACAATGAACATTTTTCCATTACCCCTCTTGTTCTTACTACAACATCTGGATTCAATACCATTCTTCCTAAATCATTATTTTGATTAAAGTCGAATTTATCATTCAGATTATAAGTGAACCAGTTAAATCTTCTTACTTTATATGGACAGTTGTTCGCGCAGTATCTTGTACCAATACATCTGTTATAAGCCATCTGATTTTGACCTTGCTTACCGTGAGAAGTTGCCGCAACTGGACAAACCGTTTCACAAGGAGCGTGGTTACAGTGCTGACACATTACCGGCTGGAAAATCACATCTGGATTATTCGCCGGGTGATTTAAAATTCCACTGTCTTTATCAAGAAAATGACCATACATTCCCGGAACATTAAGATCCGCAGCAATAGCTTCTTCCTGAGAAAGTTTGCTATCTTTATTTAAATCGATATCTGCAGGAATATCATTCGAGTAATAACGGTCGATTCTCAACCAGAACATATCTCTAGACATTCTTACTTCGGCTTTCCCAACTACAGGAACATTATTTTCTGCCTGACAAGCAATAACGCAAGCGCCACATCCTGTACAGGAATTTAAATCAACTGATAAGTTAAAGTGAGGACCATCTGCATCATCAAAAGCATCCCAAAGGTCAATTTTTCCGGCTGGTAATGCACCACCGATGGTATGATATTCCAATGGTTTGTTCCATCCTAATTTCTCGTCATCAAATTTCACATTTAAGAAAGTATCCAGAGGAACTTCTCTTGCGATCTCATAACGACCCATTAAGGTATTTTGAAGCTGCATTCCTGCAAATTCGTAATCATCACCAGTTTTGTCAATTTTTACATTTGATAAAACCAGATTAGAACCATCAAATAAAGGATACGCATTAATTCCTGTATCGGCTACTGTACCCGAAAGTTTTTTACCATATCCAAGAGCAAGTCCAAATGAACCGTCTGCCTGACCTGGCTGAATAAATACCGGTACGTCTTTTAAAGTAACGCCGTTTGCAGTAATACTTACTATAGAACCACCTAACTGCATTCTCGCATTCAGATCATTTTCAAGACCTAAACGTTTTGCATCTGCAGGGGAAACTGTTAAATAATTGTCCCATGTTAATCTTGAAATAGGATCCGGAAGTTCCTGCAACCAGGGATTGTTTGCCTGAGTTCCATCTCCGATCGCTGTTTTAGTGTACAGAACTAATTCCAGATCAGAAGCTTTAAAAGCGCCTAACTCAGTAATAGCTTGCTGTGCATTTCCACCAGCGTATGAAAGTCCTGCGGTGTTTCCACCTTCCAAAACTCCATTATAAAGTGCTTTATTAAAAGGAGTGCTGCCAATAAGAGTGGTCGCATTTGCCTTTAAATAATCGTAGTAATTGTTTGCGGGGTTTCCTTTTCCGTTCATCCAAACCAACAATGAATCTTCAACCTGTCTGGATTTAAAGACTTTTTGAATAGTTGGCTGCATCAATGTGTAAACTCCGGTCTGTGGAGCAAAATCACCCCATGACTCTAACCAGTTGGCAACAGGAATTACAGCTTTCGCTGCTTTATACATGTCGTTTTTCTTATCCGTAATCGCAACTACGTAAGGAACTTTCTCTAAAGATTTTTTGAAAGCGTCCCCTTTATTGCTGGAATAAATTGGATTCACGTTGTTAGCGATCAATACGCCAACCTGACCCGAGTTGATCCAACCTAAAAACTCCTGATATCTTGCTCCGTCAAACTCTTTCAGGAAACTTGCTTTTCCTGTTAAAGCAGTTGACGCTAATTTTTGATTGATTAAGTGGGCTAAAACATAAGCGCCTTTTGAACCGTCTCCGAAAACAACTGCGTTGCTTCCTTTGGCTTGTAATTCTTTTATAATTTCGCCAGCTTCTTTACTTGTCGCTCCACCGTTTAGACCGTTGTAAACCTCGACTAAAACTTTGTTTACTGCACTGGGTTTTAATTGAACTCTTGAATCGGCATTTGCTCCGGTTAAGGACATATTAGATTCAATCTGAATGTGTCTCAACATATTTGGACCGGGAACTCTTGCAGCAGCATAGGAAGGTTCCAAAGAAGCTCCACTATAATCACCTAAGAAATCTGCCTGGAAAGAAACGACTAACTGCGTTTTAGAAAGATCATAAACCGGTAAAGCTCTTTGTCCGAAAACCTCCTGAGCTGCATCTAAAGCAGCAGCGTGAGGAAAAGCATCAAAAGTAACCAGTTCTGCAGTAGGGTATTTGGTTTTAAAATCTCCAAATAATTTTTTAAAGGTTGGCGAAGGGAAAGAGTGAGACAATACTACAATCTTTTTACCTCCGGCTTGTGCCTCAGATAAACCTTTTAAAACGAAATCATCAACTTTATCAAAAGTGTCATCTTTTCCGTTAAGTTTCGGTTGTTTTACTTTATCGTTATCATAAAGAGAAAGTACAGCCGCCTGAGCGCGTGCATTTGTTTTACCCAATCCATTTGCTAAAGGATTTGGTTCAATTTTAATAGGTCTTCCTTCTCTTGTTTTAACTAAAACACTTGCGAAATCATAACCATCAAAATAAGTGGTTGCGTAATAATTAGGAATTCCAGGAATAATTTCGTGGGGTTTTACCACGTAAGGAATCGTTTTAATTACTGGTGCTTCACAAGCAGCCAATGTTACAGCCGCTGTAGAAAATCCTAAAAGTTTTAGGAAATTTCTTCTTGAAGTTCCAGAATCAGTCGATTTATCTTCTCGTGATGATTCATCCACTGGAATTTCGTTCTGAAATTCTTTAAGAGCCAGCCTTCCGTTCAAGCTAGGATCTTGCAGTTCGTGAATACTTCTGAATTTTATTTTATTTGAAGCCATTGATACTTCTAATTTTTAGTTATTAATAATGACATTTACCACACTCAAGACCACCAATCGCATCTACCGTAACTTTGGTTCCTGAACCGTATTGTTTTTTCAACTTCTCGTGTAGATTTTTAAAGTACTCTTTATTATAACCATTGGTCATATCAACTTCTGTAGTTCTGTGACATTCTATACACCATCCCATAGTAAAGTCGTTCGCCATTTGTACCACATTCATAGTATCAATCTGACCGTGACATGCTTTACAAACCACATCGATTTTAGCTTCAGGATGTTTCTTGTTGAAAGAAGTTATAATTGCCGTTTCTCCTGCTACAACGTGTTGTGCGTGATTGAAGTAAACAAAATCCGGCATATTGTGAATTCTTGTCCATTCAACCGGTTGTGTTTTTCCGGTGTATTTTTGTGAGGCTGCATCCCAACCTGTGGCGGCATAAATTTTCTGAATTTCTCCGTCGTAGAAAGCTTTGTCTTTTCCTGGCTCCATATATTTACCGTTGTATTCGGAAATATTTCGGTGACAGTTCATACATACATTCATTGATGGAACTTCGGAAACTTTACCATATTTCGCTGAAGAGTGGCAAAGCTGACAGTCGATTTTGTTTTCTCCCGCGTGAATCTTGTGAGAGAAATAAATAGGCTGTTCTGGTTTGTAGCCTTTATAAACTCCGATCCACATGAGTGAATTCCAAATTCCATAAGCGGCAAATATTCCTAAAAGAACCAGAAGTCCTTTCCCTACAACACTGTATTTCTTGTACAATTCTCCAAAAGAAACCGCTCTGTCGGCATTAACACCGGCTAATTCTTCTGTTTGCTGAAGTTTAACAAGCTGTCTTAACTTTAAGAGCAACCAAAATAAAAGTCCACCGATCGCCAACAGGGAAATCAAAATAATTTTTGAATTCACCGATTCTTTTCTCGCTGCTTCTAACGCCGCTACAGAATTGGTATCTACTGCGGTAGCTGCATCAGCAGCTGGTTCCTTAGCAGGTGGGTTTGTGGTGTACTCTAAAATGTCGTCAATATCCTTATCGGTAAGATTAGGAAATGCAAGCATCTCAGTTTTGTTGAACTTCTCGAAAATTTCATTGGCATACTTATCGCCGGAAGCTCTAAGTGCTTTGTTGTCTTTAATCCATTTGTGCAACCAATCCGTGTCTAAATTCTGCTCTTTCTTTACCCTGTCTACTACGCCTCCTAGTGCAGGACCAACAAGTTGCTTATCTAAAGCGTGACATGCCGTACAGTTTGCTTTAAAAAGCTTTTCGCCGTTTTTCGCATCTCCTTGAGCGTAAATAGAAGCACTGGTCGACAGCAACACGTAAATTACGATAAGACCTCTTTTGTAATGCTTTCTCCAACTAATCATTTATAAAATCTTGGGTTAGTAAATTGTATTGTGTTTACTTTTAACTTGGCAAAAATAGCACATTTAACAGAAAATTAACAACGGAAGCAGTGACCAATTTTCGATTGGCAGTAATTTGTAATAATTCTAAATTACAAATGTTGCTATAATTTTAATTTGTTCTAAATTTGTTGAAAATAAATATTGATGAAATACATTCTTAAAATATTCACCGCCTTATCTTTTTTAGCAATTAATGCAATTGAAGCACAGCAAGTTGTGAAAAACGACACCATATCCGGAACTCCTGTCTCCATGACTATGGACAAAAAAATTGATGATTTAATGGTGAACATGGAGGAGAAATGTGCTATAAATCTGGCCAGCAATTCTGGATCATCCTGGAATAAAAGCGCGGATGACTACCCCAAAAGCAATCCAAAAATCAATATTCCGGAGAGAGAACTGAGCCGCGCCGAAATTTGCCGGAGAAATCCCCGAATTATGGGCTACAAAATTCAGCTCGCAGTTGTAAAGAGTAATGAGGAAGCCAGAGAAGTAGGAATGTTTTTCCGCAGAAGGTTCCCAAACATGAAGGTTGAGATCGATGCTTCTTTACGACCAAACTATAAAGTAATGGCCGGAAGTTATGTAAGCAAACAAAGTGCGGCAGGCGATCTTTCGAAGATCAAGCAGTATTTTCAGTCGGCACTTGCTATCCAGTACCGCGTTTTTTGTGTAGAAGCAAAATAAACCTTCCAACTAATAAATACAAAAGCTCCGAAATTCGGAGCTTTTTTACGTTCTATTCGTTTCTGAAATTAGTTTTTAACCAACAGTCTGAAACCTTCGCCGTGAACATTAATGATTTCTAAACCATCATCTTCTTTCAGCAACTTTCGGAGTTTAGCGATATAAACGTCCATACTTCTGGCCGTAAAATAGTTTTCTTTTTTCCAGATCTTTCTCAAAGCCAGGTCTCTCGGCATGAAGTCGTTTCGGTGCATACAAAGCAGTTTCAACAATTCATTTTCTTTTGGGGACAACTTGTAATCGGTATCATTTACTTTTAATTGACGCAACATAGAGTCAAAGAAAATATTACTGATCTTGAATTGCTCCTGTTCGTCGTCTTCTAAAACTGCACTTCTTTGTAAGATCGCTTTAATTTTATAAAGCAAAAGCTCTGTATCAAAAGGTTTCGTAATATAATCATCGGCTCCTAACTGATACCCTTTCAATATATCTTCGCGCATATTTCTAGCGGTAAGAAATATGATCGGTATATTTTTGTCAATTCTTTTTACATCTTCTGCCAAACTGAAACCGTCTTTTTTCGGCATCATAACATCGAAAATACAAATATCGAATTCGTTTTCTGTAAATTCTTTCAAACCTTGCTCACCATCGGTCGCCAGGTTAACTTCAAAATTATTTATCGTTAAATAATCTTTCAAAACAGCACCAAAACTTTGGTCGTCTTCTACTAATAAGATCCTGTTGCTCATAATTATATTGGTTTAATTTTATTGTAAGGATTAAAATTACCTTTATCCTGTTTTTTTTATTGAATGTGCTGAAGTCTTTTACGAAATGATCAATTATTCATTGGTAATTTTATGGTAAACGTACTTCCTTTGTCTTTTTGTGAATCAACGATGACCTGACCTTTGTGCAGTTCTATAATTTTTTTCACGTAAGATAACCCTAATCCCTGTCCTTTTACATTGTGAATATTTCCCGTTTCTTCTCTAAAGAATTTCTCGAAGATCCGTACTTTGTTGTCGGTTTCCATTCCCATTCCTTTATCAGAAATTTCGATGACGTACCAATTTCCTTCATTACTGGTTTTCACTTTAATCTCCGGGATTTCCGGCGAATATTTATTGGCATTATCCAATAAATTCACTAAAGCGTTGGAAATATGAAACTCATCAATTTTAAAATTATAACGATCGGTATTAAATTCCTGCGTTAAACTTCCCTTTCGTTGAGCTACAATTAAGCCGAAAGATTCTGTAATTCTCTTTATTAAAGCCCGAACATCGGTTTCCTTTAAAAATAATTTCACCTCATTCCGTTCCAGTTTCGACATGTTCAACACATTTTCAACCTGATGTTTCATCCGCAGATTCTCCTGTTTGATCAAAGCAGAATAATACTTTACTTTTTCGGGATTGGTTGCTATGATATCATTAGCCAAAGAGTCCGTCGCGACGGAGATCGTTGCCAAAGGAGTCTTGAATTCGTGCGACATATTATTGATAAAGTCCGTTTTGACCTCCGCAATTTTTTTCTGCTTCATCATATAGTTGATGGATATAATATAGATACCCAAAATAGTCAGCAACGACATAAATGTTCCCAGAAGCATGGGTAAATTATTTTTTGCAAGGGAATAATCTTTCCTCGGAAAAACCACCGCCAAAGTATAAAGCGTCCTGTCTTTGCTATCGGTAAATAGAGGATAGGTGTAATTATTTTTGTCTTTCTGATCCTCGTAAATTGGATTGAAAACTTTGGTCAACTCATTTTTTTTATCAATAACAGCAAATCCAAATTTAGTATCCAGCCCATTCAATTTGAGTTCTTTCCTTAATATTGAATCTAATGTTTTTTCCTGAACCCTTTTTTCTATAGGCAAACTTGACGCACTGAGTTTCGCAAATTCTTTTAAAGCGTACGTATTGTTATTAAAGTCTTTGCTGAGTTGGGCCGTGAGCGGTTCCGAAGAATTTTGAGGCTTTTTTATTTTGAGGATGCCTTCATCTGTATAAAGTTTGGTCAATTTTAAACTGTCGCCTTTCTGGGAAATCGGAAAATTCTGATTTTCGACAATACTTTTCTGGAAGGTGATGGTGGATTTATTTGCAGAATCTGAGTTCTGCTGTATGTACGTTTGCGTTGGCTGATTACTGCTGTCAACAACATTTGTGGCGAAATTTCTATAATCCTGGTTCAGGTATTTTTCAACTTCGACCTGCTGTGCTTTTAAAGAAGAAGATTCTAAGGCCGAATATACTTTATTAGAAAAATCCTGATTAAGTGCAGAATATAATTCTTTAATCCAGTATAATTGCAATGTCACGAAGACGATCATGGAGATGGTCATCAAGACTGAAATAAATGGAATAAACTTATTGTTCATTATGAATTTTAATTTGAATTGTTAAAATTACTGATTTTAAGAATATAAAAACAAAAAATGTAAAGAAATATTGTGGTTACTTTCTTAAAAAACTTTTTTTTAACAAATTATACTCAATAATTAAATGCTACGTAATTTAAAATCAAAGATTTAAAATAAACATCTAAATTTGTTTAAAATAAATTTTATGATATCAGATGTCGTTTTTAATAAAGACTTTGAGGCTGCAACGATCTTTGTGATGAAAACCTTTGAAGCAGATGTTTCTACGGTGTGGAAATTCTATACGCAAGAAGAGCTACTCGATCAGTGGTGGGCGCCGGAACCCTGGAAATGCCAAACAGAAAAAATGGATTTTCGGGAAGGTGGAAACTGGATCTACGCCATGGTAAGCCCCGAAAATGAAAAACATTATTCCAAAGTTACTTTTCAGGAAATTACTTTTCACCGGAGTATTTCGCAACGGTGCAATTTTGCCGATGAAAACGGAACAGAGAAATCTGATTCACCCGCAGAAAATTGGCTGATTGGCTTTACCGGCGTTCAGGAAGGAACAAAACTTACCATGAATTTACATTTTGCGTCTTCAGAAGAAATGAAAAAAATGCTGGAAATGGGTTTCGAAGAAGGCTTGAAACTGGCTCTGAGTCAGCTTGATGAAATCTTGAATAAAAAAGACTGATTTAAAAAGATCAGTCTTTTATCTTTTTACAACAGTTCCTCATCAATAAAATACTGAATGATCGCCTTCTTCATTAAGATTTGCTGTTCATTCGGTTTCAATTCCGGGAGTTTTTCAACTTCCTCAAAATGTGGATAACCATCGTCGTCGTAATTCGTAAATTTATAGTAACCGAAAGGTTCTAAAAGCCTGCAAACTGCGATGTGCAGAATGTTCAGTTTATCATCTTTCGTATATTTCTGCTTTCCGCTTCCGAGTTCCTGAACTCCAATTAAAAACAAAAGCGTGTCAATTTGTGGATGTTTTTCGGTATCGAAGTTTTTTACAAAAAACTCCTCAACTTCGACCCAAAGCTCATTATCGGTTTTATTTTCCATCGATCTTATTTTCTAATTTCATTAAAAATGCATATTCAAGAGAGTCTTCTTTTAAAGATTCAAATCTTCCGCTTGCACCGCCGTGACCGGAGCTCATATCTGTTTTAAAAAGCAGAAGATTGTTATCTGTTTTTAATTCCCGAAGTTTTGCCGTCCATTTTGCAGGTTCCCAATATTGAACCTGAGAATCATGCAGTCCCGTCGTGATTAAAATATTCGGATAATCTTTGGCTTCAACATTATCATAAGGAGAATACGATTTCATGTAATCATAGTATTTCTTCTTTTTTGGATTTCCCCACTCGTCAAATTCACCCGTTGTTAAAGGAATTGTCTCATCAAGCATGGTTGTTACCACATCAACGAAAGGAACTTGCGCTACAATTCCATTGAAAAGTTCGGGTTCCATATTAATGATCGCTCCCATTAAAAGTCCACCTGCGCTTCCACCCATCGCGTAAAGATGCTTTTCCGAAGTATAGTTTTGTGCAACTAAATATTTCCCGGCATCGATAAAATCGAAGAATGTGTTTTTCTTCGTCAGCATTTTTCCATCTTCATACCATTCTCTTCCCAAATATTCACCGCCCCGAATATGCGCAATGGCATACACAAAACCACGGTCCAAAATGGAGAGCCGGACATTAGAAAAACTTGCGTCTACGGTGTGTCCGTAACTTCCGTAACCATATAAAAGCAGTGGCGTTTCAGCAGATTTCGGCGTGTCTTTATGATAAACTAAAGAAACTGGAATACTGTTTTTACCATCTCTTGAAGGTGCCCAGATTCTTTCTGAAATATAATTCTCCCCGAAAAATTTCCCGCCTAAAACTTCGTGTTCTTTCAGGATCGTGGTCGTTCGCTCCTTCATATCATATTCCAAAGTTGAATTGGGCTTGGTTAATGAAGTGTAACCGAAACGCAATTTCTGAGTGTTGAATTCTAAATTCAAACCAATATATGCGGTATAAGTAGGATCGGTAAAGTCTAAATAATGTGAGGTATTTGATTGATAATCAATGACTTTAATAAAAAGTAAACCTTCCGTTCTTTCCTCGAGTACTAAATAATCATTAAAAATCTCGAAGCCTTCTAACAAAGTTTCTTTGCGGTGTGGGATCACTTCTTCCCAATTTTCGATTCCGGGATTGGAAACTTTCGCTTTTACGATCTTAAAATTCGTGGCTTCATCAGCATTAGTAATGATGTAAAATTCATCTTTATAATGTTCTACCGCATACTCCAGATCATCAATCCTAGGCTGAATAATTTTCCATTCGGCTAAAACATCATCAGCGGGAATAAATCGGTGTTCATCAGAAATCGTACTGGAACTCGCAATAAAGATGTATTCTAAAGATTTTGTTTTGAAAACATTAACATCAAAAGTTTCATCTTCTTCATGAAAAACTAAAACATCCTGAGAAGAATCGGTTCCTAACTGATGCATAAAAACCTGAAACGCGCGAAGGCTTTCATCTTTCCGAATATAAAAAACATGTTCGTTGTCATTTGCCCAAACCGCTTTACCAGTCGTGAATGGAATCTGATCCTGCAAAATTTTGCCGGTTTTCAGATTTTTAAATTGAATGGTATAAATTCTTCTTCCAATATTGTCGACGGAATAACTCATCAACTGATTATTAGGAGAAACCGCGAGGCTGCCAACTTCAAGAAACTTCTGGTTCTCTGCCAAAATATTGACATCGAGTAGAATTTCCTCTTCGTTTTCTAAACTTTGAAACTTGCGACTGAAAACGGGATATTCTTTCCCAATTTTATGGCGAACGATATACCAGTATTCATTAAAAAAGTAAGGTAAACTTTCGTCGTCTTCTTTATATCTCGCTTTCATCTCGTCGAAAAGATGCTGCTGAAAATCTTCGGTATCTTTCATTACAAAATTGCAGTACGCATTTTCTTCTTCAAGATATTTGGTGACTTCCGGATCTTTTCTCTGGCTCATCCAGAAATAATCGTCGACCCTTTTGTCGCCGTGAAATTCGAGAATTGTTTGTATTTTATTTGCTTTTGGAGCATTCATTTAGTAGAGTAATTAAAAGGATTTTAGGTCGTTTTTGAAAACAAAATCCTGCAAATTTAGAATTATTAAAAAATAAAACCATCTTTTCCGAAGAGAAAGACGGTTTTAAATATATTTTTAGTTAGACTATTTTGCCAAACTTCGAAGGTATTTTTCAATAGCCATGGTCATTGACGGAGATTCTTTGCTTGGAGCCATTACATCAACTCTAATACCTTCATCTTTCGCCGCTTGTTCTGTCGTTGCACCAAAGACTGCAATTTTGGTATCTTCCTGTTTAAAATTTGGAAAATTCATTCCCAACGAACGAACTCCCTGTGGACTGAAAAAGACCAACATATCATATTCTGTAATATCGATGTCGGTTAAATCGCTGCATACTGTTTTGTACATCGTCGCTCTGGTCCAGTCGATTGTTGCAGTTTCCAAAACTCTCTGAACATCGGGACTTAAAAAATCTGCTGCTGGCAGAAGATATTTTTCGGAGGGGAATTTTTTAAAAAGAGGAAGCAGGTCACTGAAGGTTTTCTCCCCAAATGAAATCTTTCTTTTTCTGTAAACTATATGTTTTTGAAGGTAGTTTGCAATCGCTTCAGACTGGCAAATGTACCGCATAGAATCCGGAACTGCGAAACGCATTTCTTCGGCAAGTCGAAAATAATGATCAACGGCATTTTTGCTCGTAAAAATTATTCCGGTGAATTGTGCAAGATCAATTTTTTGTGTTCTAAGTTCTTTTGCATCAATACCTTCAACATGAATAAAAGGTCTGAAATCAATTTTGATTTTTTCCTTCTTCGCCATTTCCAAGTAAGGAGACGACTCGTTTGGGGCAGGTTGCGAAACCAATATAGATTTAATTTTCATCATCAAAAATTTAAAAGAATAATACTTTCCAGAGCACCAGTACAGGCACTATTTGGAGGGTGCAAATATACAATAATTTATAATACCATTTTTCGGGCAGAATGTCGTTATTATGGAAGAAATAAAACATTAGCTTAAAGAAAAAGAGGACTAAAAAACCACCAAAATACCAGGGTAACATTTGCAACTCATCAACAGAGGTGAAATAGGTAAAAAGACATAATAAAATGATAATTACCGAAACACAGAAATAGAATTTTGCGACGGTAAAGTAGAAAATATCCCATTTTTTAATTGCGCCGGTTCCGGCGAAGAATATATACGTTAGCATGTTCTTCAGAAAATAAAATCCGATGATGGCGCTAAACGTAAATCCAAACTTATTCAGTTCGTAACCGAAAAAATGAATATTACTAACCTTCCTGGAAACATCTGGAATATACTGCGAGAGGAATGCTGAGAAAACAAGACAAAAAACCAAACTAATGGTCAACCAACTCAGAAAATTATTGGTAGAATCCGGAAACTTCTGCATCAAAAATTCTTTTACAGTAGAATCCCGCTGCAAAGACTGAAGCATGAAAATATAAAGGAAAATACAGCCGATTATAATGAAAACCACCCAATCGTTTTGCTGTGCAATTCTTACCAATTCTAATTTTTTTGCAAAAGTAAGCATATTAAAGGAAATATTTTTCAATAACATTTCCATTTAAAATATTGTTGTTACGCCATTGAATAAAGTGCCTAAAAATAAAGCGGGAAAAGTTTATCTTTGCCAATTAATTTACAAGATGAAGAAACTGGTCATTATCCCGACCTACAACGAAAAGGAAAATATAGAAAACATTATTTCGGCAGTTTTTGCGCTGGAAGAGGATTTTCACATTCTTGTTGTTGATGATTCTTCGCCTGATGGAACAGGAGATATTGTAAAAAAAATGCAATTAGTTCATCCGAATCTTCATTTAAGCGTCCGGAAAATAAAAGATGGTCTGGGCAAAGCTTATCTCCATGGATTCGCCTGGGCTTTACAGAATAATTACGATTACATTTTCGAAATGGATGCCGATTTTTCGCACAACCCGAAAGATCTAAAAAAATTATACGAAGCCTGCCAAAATGCAGATATGAGTATTGGTTCCAGATATTCAAAAGGGGTAAATGTAGTAAACTGGCCCATGGGACGAGTCTTACTTTCCTACTTCGCTTCTATATATGTACGCACCATTTTAGGAATTCCGATTCATGATACGACCGCGGGATTTGTCTGCTTTAATAGAAAGGTTCTAGAAACCATCAATTTAAATGACATTAAATTAAAAGGCTATGGTTTTCAAATCGAAATGAAATTCCGCGCCTTTAAAAGAGGATTTAAAATTGTAGAAGTGCCGATCACTTTTACCAACCGCGAACTGGGAGACAGCAAAATGAATGGCGGCATTATTCACGAAGCCGTTTTCGGCGTTTTAAATTTAAAATGGAAATCGATCATCGGAAAATTATGAAAAAGTCCATTTTAATTCTGTTTTCAATTTTAATGAGCTGCTCACAACTTATTGATCCGCCGAAAAATTTGATCGCGAAAGAGAAAATGTCGGAAATTGTTGCAGAATTTGCCATGAACGATCAGATCAACACCTATATTCCAGGAACCAGCGTAGAGAATGCGACACGAATGGCCTTAAAAGAGAAAAATATAAAACCCACAGATTTTACAGAAAGTTATAAGTATTACACTGCGACCGGAGAATTAGAAGAAATTCTGAACAATGCTCAGCAAATCATCTTACAAAAAGACCCTGTCGCGAAAGTTTATATTGAAAAGAGATTAAAAGAAACCCAAAACGTACCTCCTTTTGCCAGATAATATGACGCCTCAATTTTTCGAAATTAACAAAAATTCATCCGGTAAAGCCAGAGCCGGAACAATTACTACAGATCACGGAACCATTCAAACTCCTATTTTTATGCCGGTGGGAACGGTTGCCTCTGTAAAAACGGTACATCAACGGGAATTAAAAGATGACATTAAAGCTCAAATTATTTTGGGAAACACGTATCATTTAAATCTTCGTCCGAAAATGGATATTATGCAGGCTGCAGGCGGATTGCATAAATTTATGAACTGGGATCTGCCTATTCTCACAGATTCTGGCGGCTATCAGGTTTTTTCTTTATCGAAGTCTCGAAAACTGAATGAAGACGGTGTGAAATTCAAATCTCACATCGACGGAAGTACACAATTTATTTCTCCGGAAATTTCTATGGAAATCCAAAGACAGATCGGTGCCGATATTTTTATGGCTTTTGATGAGTGTGTTGCTTATCCCGCTGAATATAATCAGGTAAAAAAATCCATGGATCTTACCCATCGATGGTTAAAAAGATGTATTAAATGGAATGCAGAAAACGCGGAATTATACGAACACAAACAAGCTTTTTTTCCGATTGTTCAAGGTTCCTGTTACTCTGACTTAAGAAAAAAATCTGCAGAATTTATTTCGGAACAAAATGCCGTTGGGAATGCAATTGGCGGACTTTCTGTTGGGGAACCGGAAGACGAAATGTACCGCATCACCGATATAGTAACCGATATTTTACCCGTAGATAAACCCCGATACTTGATGGGAGTTGGAACGCCCTGGAATATTATTGAAACCATTGGACTTGGCATCGATATGATGGATTGTGTAATGCCGACCAGAAATGCCAGAAACGCAATGCTTTTCACCTGGAATGGCGTGATGAACATGAAAAATAAAAAGTGGGAAAGTGATTTTTCTCCTTTAGATGAATTTGGAACCAGTTATGTAGATTCCGAATATTCCAAGGCGTATGTCCGGCACTTATTTGTTGCAAAAGAATATTTAGCAAAACAGATCGCTTCGGTACATAATCTTGCGTTTTATTTGGATCTGGTTAAAGTAGCGCGTGAACATATTGTTGCAGGAGATTTTTACGAATGGAAAGATTCAATCATTCCTCTATTGAAACAACGGCTTTAAAGGTTATAAACGTCTTCCACTTGAAATTTTAATGATAAATATCAAAGGATCAATATTTTAAGAATTTTTTAAAAAGATTTGATAAAGATTTGATAAAGATTAAAAAAAATCTTTGCCTTCCTTTACATAAAAATCGACGCGCCTTAAAAAAAGACGACTTATATAAAAGTTTAAAGATTACATGAAAATACTAGATCTATATATCATCAAAAAATACCTCGGAACTTTCGGGTTTATGCTGGGATTGTTGACTGTTATTGTATTGGTGATCGATGTGCAGGCAAAAGCTCCGCGTATTGAATCGAACGGATTTACTGTTACCGAATTTCTTATTAATTTTTATCCGTACTGGATCGTGAATCTGGTCATTACGTTCATGTCGATTTTGGTTTTTATTTCTGTTATTTTTTTCACATCTAAAATCGCAAATAATACAGAAATTGTTGCGATAATTAGTTCTGGCGCGAGTTTTCACCGTTTTGCAAGACCTTATTTAATGACGTCTGGATTAATCGCGATCTTTGCACTTCTGCTGAATCATTATGTTTTGCCACTTGCAAACATCAAGAAAAATGAACTGGAACCTTATACTTACAGTGCCGTAAACCGTGAAGAGTTTACAGGAAATTCTGAGGTTTCTACGCAACTTTCGAAGACAGAATATATTTTTATTAAAAGCTATAATAAGAAAGAAAAACGCGGCTCCGGATTTATTTATCAAAAATTCGATAAAAACCGTAAGCTCATTTATCAGTTGAATTCCACAGATTTTTTCTGGGAAAAGGAGAAAAAGCTATTCGTACTCAATAATTATCTGGAAAAAACGATCAATAAAGACGATACCGAAAAATTAGGAAATGGAAATACGATTAACAAAAGTTTCATTCATCCGCCAGAAGAGCTGTTTCCCGATGTTCTGCTGGGTCAAAATAAAACCACGCCCGAACTTATTAAATTCATCGACCGCGAGAAAGAGAAAGGAAATGCTAATCTGAATAATTATCTCAACGAGCTTTATCAAAGAACCTCGATGCCGGTTTCTGTTATTATTCTTACGTTTTTGGGACTGTCTTTGTCCTCCCAGAAAAAACGCGGCGGCTTAGGTGTAAATCTCGCCATCGGAATCGCTTTGGCTTTCGTGTTTGTATTTTCCTTTGAAGTTTTAAAAGTGGTCTCTGCCAATAAAACTTTGAGTCCACTTTTCGCAATGTGGCTGCCGAACTTAGTTTTTGGACCGGTTGCCCTATTTCTTTACTTTAAGCGGGCAAATCAATAAAGAAGTTGAATTTCTTTATGATAAAATTTTTTCAGACCATCATTTTCCAGTTCAACCCAAAGAAAACCTTCCTCGTCAACTTTTCGTATAATGCCATTTTGTCTTAAAGAGTCTATTTCAAAAACAGAAACCAGATTTTTTCTGAATAAATTTTGATTCACCCTAGACATCAAATCATCCTCAGTAATTTTTAAAGGTAAATTTTCGAGTAAATACTCATGAAGATCAAGCGCAAGATCCTGAAGATTACAGGCTAAACATGTTTGCGAATAAATTGAGCCTGCTTTTGGGAGATTAACAAAGTCTTCTTGTAAAACATTCAATCCAATCCCGATTAAAAAGTAAGAAATTCCGCCAATCTTTTTTTTCTCGATAAGCAAACCTGAAACTTTTTTGTTTTTAATGATGATATCATTGGGCCACTTTATGTCAACGGGGGTTTTTGTCAATATGGCAAGAAACTCCGCCAATAAAACAGCGGTATGGAAATTGAGTAAATTATCCTGAATTTTAATTAGATCTGAAGAGACCGCGATCGTAAAGGCTAAATTCAGATTATTAGCGGATTTCCAGGAATTTCCGTACTGTCCTTTTCCTTTGGTTTGGTTGAAAGTATAAAGAGTGAGCGCATCATTATTTTCTGAAGGTAGAAAATTTATGATCTCATCATTTGTTGATGAGCATTCTTTCAGGTAGATAATCGCAGCCATTTAAGAAAACTTTAAGAGTTACAGAGGGTAAATGTGAGACTAATTAAATAAAAAAACAATAAATTTGCAGATTATACAAAATTTTTAATGAATAAAATAGAAGAAAAGCAACTACTGATCGACAAAATAGTAGAGGCAATGCAAGATACTAAGGGAGAAGACATCCAAATTTTTGACTTATCGAAAATTGAAAACTCAGCAACACAAACATTCGTAATCTGCAGCGGAAATTCTACCACGCAGGTTTCTGCAATAGCAGGAAATATTGAAAAAAAGGTTCGGAATGACCTTCAGGATCGTCCGTGGCACGTTGAAGGAAACGAAAATGCTTTGTGGGTTCTTCTTGATTATGTTTCAGTTGTAGTTCATGTTTTCCAAAGGGAAACTCGCGAATACTACGAGATCGAGGAGCTTTGGAGCGATGCAAAAATCACCAAAATAGAAAATTTAACTTAATGATATTTGACGAAAGCAATTTTTTCGTCAAACTTCTTATATACAAAATATGAACAATAATAAAGGATTTAACTGGTTTTTTCCCATTGCGATTGGAGCCATTCTACTCTTTTTCTTTTCGAATATGAATAGCAATGCTGAATCTAATACGATTGATGAAGATGCATTCTACACCTTAATGCAAGAGGGGAAAGTTCAGGATGTATTAGTTTATAAAGACACCGAAAAAGCAGACGTTTTCTTGACAAAAGCTGCGAAAACAGAATTAGCGAGCAAACAGAAAGCTAAAGAAAAAAGTCCTTTCGACGCTTTCGACTTTGCGGCAAAACCTGATTACAATTTAAGTTTCGGTGATCTGCAGTTATTCTTAACGAAGTTCGATAAGATCAAACAGGATAATCCTGCCATTACCACTAAAAAAGATTACGGAATTGGAAAAAACCCAATGACTGAACTACTCTTTACTGCATTGTTTTGGATCGCGATTATGGCACTGTTCTATTTTGTGATTTTCCGCAAAATGATGGGCGGCGGTGGCGGCGGAGCTGGTGGACAAATATTCTCCATCGGTAAATCCAAAGCGAAACTTTTTGATGAAAAAGATAAGGTTCAGGTTTCCTTTAAAGATGTTGCCGGTTTAGAAGGTGCAAAAGAAGAAGTGCAGGAAGTCGTTGATTTCTTAAAAAATTCTGAAAAATATACCAAGCTTGGCGGCAAGATTCCAAAAGGAGTTCTATTAGTTGGCCCTCCGGGAACGGGTAAAACTTTATTAGCAAAAGCTGTTGCAGGAGAAGCTAAAGTACCTTTCTTCTCTCTCTCCGGATCAGATTTCGTAGAGATGTTTGTAGGAGTTGGAGCATCCAGAGTTCGGGATTTATTTGCTCAGGCTAAATTAAAATCTCCCGCTATTATTTTTATTGATGAGATTGATGCTATTGGTCGTGCCAGAGGAAAAGGCAATATGACAGGCGGAAACGACGAAAGGGAAAATACGCTTAATCAGTTGCTAACGGAAATGGACGGTTTTGGAACCGACACCAACGTTATTATCATGGCAGCAACGAATAGAGCCGATATATTAGATAAAGCTTTAATGAGAGCCGGACGATTTGACCGTTCAATCTACGTTGACTTACCGGAATTGCATGAAAGAAGAGAAATCTTCGATGTGCATTTGGCAAAAATTAAATTAGAACCGAACATTGACCGTGAATTTCTGGCTAAACAAACGCCAGGATTTAGTGGAGCCGATATTGCAAATCTTTGTAATGAAGCCGCGTTAATTGCTGCAAGAAATTCTCATGAAGCAGTTAATAAGCAGGATTTCCTAGACGCTGTAGATCGAATTATTGGTGGATTAGAAAAGAAAAACAGAGCGATTAAACCTTCAGAAAAAAGAAGAGTTGCTTATCACGAAGCTGGTCATGCTACCATTTCGTGGTTAGTAGAGCATGCAGCACCGCTTTTAAAAGTAACGATCGTTCCAAGGGGACGTTCTTTAGGAGCAGCATGGTATTTACCGGAAGAAAGACAGTTGACAACGACCGAACAGATGTACGATGAACTTTGTGCAACACTAGGTGGTAGAGCTGCGGAACAAACGATCTTCGGGAATATTTCTACTGGAGCACTTTCTGATCTTGAAAGGGTAACAAAACAAGCGCAGGCGATGGTTACCATCTACGGACTGAATGACAAAGTGGGTAACATTTCTTACTACGACAGCACCGGACAATCTGAATACAGTTTCGGTAAACCTTATTCTGAGCAAACCGCGAAGATGATTGACGAAGAAATTTCTAAAATTATTGAAACTCAATACCAGAGAGCGTTACAAATTCTAGGGGAAAATAAAGATAAGTTAGATGCTTTGGCAGCGAAACTTTTAGAGAAAGAAGTTATTTTCCGGGAAGATTTAGAAGAAATTTTTGGACAAAGAGCCTGGGATCCGGAATTAACGGAACACCCTGTTTCTAATACGCATAAAAATGAAACTCCAGAAGAAGAGCCAGTGATTATTGCACCGGACTCGGGCACTCAACTTTAAGAAAACAAATCCTGATAAAAAAATTAAAAAATAACTTATCAGGATTTTTTTTGATATTTACATTATATCAACAAATATTTTCTATTTTTGTAATAACAATCGCATAATCAATAGAAATTGAGTCTTTTCAAAAAAATTGTCGGAAAAATATTAAATCAGCCTGAAGATGAAGATACTCAGGATTTGACCAAACTTGGAGACCAGCTGAAAAATGCTGATCTCGATTATAAGTTTGCGCAGCTTTTTACGCACTCCGGCGGGTTCTTTAATTATTGCGCCGACGAAGCTGAAGCGCTTCAAACGTTGAATCACATAATGAAAATAGAAGACATTAAATCTGTTTTCTGTTGGGATTCTGATCTAAAGAATTTTTTAGATGTTGTGAACGTAACTTATACAAAGGAACTCGAACTTTTTAATGACTGCGCATTTATCACCTGCGAGTATTTGATCGCCTTCGATGGTAGGATTATGCTTTCTTATAACAACATTCAGCACTACCATTCTTCAAGACTTCCTCAAAAAATTATTATCATGGCGAATGTTTCCCAGATTGTCACTAATCTGAACGATGCGATGAGTAAAATAAAACGCAACGGAAATATCCGCAACCTCACTTCCATCAGCGGAAGCAATTCTAAACTGGATACTCCGAATAAAGACAACACAAAACTTTTCTTACTTTTGCTCGAAGATTAATTCTTCGAATTCAATTTGTAATTTCAAAAGTAAAAAACTTCTTAACTTTTAATCATAAAACCTTGGATAAAAACTTAGTGCAGCGAATTTTCGGAGGATTGTTATATGGTTTTATTGTCATCTTTTGCACCACGCCGCTCGGTTCGCAACTCCTGGATAAAATTTCGCCCAACTTAGTTTCACAACAAGATCTTTTTTACGGACTCATTACATTCTTTGCTTTTATGGGAGCTTGGGAATGTATGAAAATGATGAAATTTGATCCCAAAAGCTGGGAAAAGTGGGCAGTATTTCCTTTGATAGTTCTGGTGTTTTACCGCTTTTCAACAAGATTTTTTCACCACGGCTTTTTTTTCGATTTTAATTTATCCGAAATATTGGCGCTTTCGCTTATTGTGATTGCGGTTATCACTTTGTTTAGATTTTCTAAAGAATTATATTTTGATAATGGAAAGTTGATCTTTACTGTTATTTATACGGCACTTCCCTTCGGTTTTGCTTTAGGACTTCCGAAATTTTCATCCGTTGATCATACTTTTACTTTAGAAGTATTTTTCCTTTTCGTCTTGATCTGGAGCAGTGATTCCTTCGCCTATTTTACGGGCAAGTTTTTCGGCAAACATAAAATGGCACCTAAAATTTCACCCAAAAAGACTTGGGAAGGATTTGGTGGCGGTGTTATCCTTACTTTGATTCTGGCTTTTTTTATTGAAAGATATTATCCCGATCTGCGGGGTAACTGGATGATCGTAGGTTTTTTGGTGGCTGTTTTTGGACCTGTGGGTGATTTGGTTGAAAGCCAGCTGAAGAGAACCTTTGGAGTAAAAGACTCCGGAAACGTTATTCCGGGACACGGCGGAATCTTAGATCGTCTTGATAGTTTTATTATCTGCGCGCCTGTCGTATATTTGTACTTTATTTTAGAAAAATTTATTTAGAAAATACATGAAATTACATAAAGAATCGAAAGGGACCATTATTGTCGCAAGTATTACTTTTGCCTTAGTTGCCGTGCTTTCCATTTATTTTTTGGAAGATAATTCGCTCCTGGTAATCATTCCTTTATTAATTATTTATGGTTTGGTTTTTTGGTTCTTCCGTGTTCCAAAGCGCGACATTCAGGATCATACCGAAAATGTCATCGCACCCGTAGATGGGAAAGTCGTAATGATCAAGGAAATTTTTGAGGACGAATTGTTTCATGAAAATGTAATTCAAATTTCTATATTTATGTCGCCGCTGAATGTTCATATCTGCCGGTTTCCGGTTTCCGGTAAAGTTATTTATAAGAAATATCATCCGGGAAAATATTTAGTCGCGTGGCACGAAAAATCATCTACAGAGAATGAAAGAACAACTGTTGCAGTAGAAAGTTTGACCAATCATAAAGTACTCTTCCGACAAATCGCAGGATACGTCGCCAGAAGAATTGTTTTTAACTGTAACGAAGGCGACAGCGCAAAAGCAGGGCATGAATTCGGTTTTATAAAATTTGGATCCAGAATGGATATCTTTCTGCCTTTGGATACACAGATCATCTGCAAGATCGGTGATAAAACGAAAGGAGGAATAGATGTGATCGCCAAAATGAAGGAATAGCAAAAATCTTTTTCAAAAAATATAAGCCAGGATCGATGTCCTGGCTTTTCTATTCGAAAATTCAATACAAAATAAAAAAGGAACCAACGATTAAGTTGATTCCTTTTTAAATAGTATTGAAAATTTGAATTAGATCGGTACAAAAATTACAGCTGCAATCGCTGCAAGACCAATAGCAACACTCGAAAACAAATCTACTTTTTTAATTTCGCGCACCTCACTTTTATTGATCACAACCTCTTCTCCTTTTTTTGTTTTTGCATAAATCTTTTCTTCATCCTGTTTTAGAACTTCTACTTTATATTCTTTCGCATCATTCGTTACAATGGTGTATTTTTCGTACAAATCCAAAGAGTTCGACTGCATCGGCTTTTGTTGGCTAACCACTCTGGTTTGGCAAGAAAAAAGAAAAAATGATAAAACGATAAAAGCTAATATACTCTTCATGCTAATTTTTTTCAAATATACTAAAAACGGCGTTACTCAAAATCTTATCGTCCAAAATAATCATATTTGTCTTCGGCATATTTCGTGAAGCGATTAAGCAGTGCGACATTATCTTTTTCCATTACAGAAAGTTCCGCATCAACATTATTAGAAACAGGAATATACCAGTCTGTTTGCTCGAAGAAATTGCGATAAGTTTCTTTTTTGAAGGAATATCCATGACGCGCAAACACCGAGTTTTTAATAATTTCCAGATCTAGCTTTCTTAAATTCTTTATATCTTTTTCGCTCAGTTTCTGTTTTGAAGCATTAATTTTGAAAACCGCATCGGAAGCCATCCTGTTTTTCTCAACATTCTGTTTTTGCACTTCTCCAGTTTCCTCATCGGTAAATTTCTGAACAAAATCTTTGGGGTTACTCCAGTCGATTAGATCAGAATTTTCATCAAGCATGAAGTTGGCGTTGTAGACAAAATCTTTCTTTAAAAGTTTCAGCTTTTTTATAGGCGCTTTGACCGCTGATTTGGTATAAGCAGTCCATTTTCCTGTTAAACTGTCTCCATTTAAACTGACTTCAAAACGACCGTCGGTTTTATCATTTCCAGGCTCATCGAGAATAAAACTCTTTCCGCTTTCATTAAAAATTCCACGAAATGATCGCTGGTTTCCATTCACGATGCTCTGTCCATAAACACTGTCTACCGTAATTTTATTTATTTTTAAGGAAAGTCTTTTGACCATATCTCCGTCGTAATAGGAATCAGATTGATTGTCATACATTTTTTCCTGTCCACTAAAATCACCCGTGTAAATTCCATATAATTCTTTGTGAACATCTGCAACAGCAACAGTATCTTTTTCCACTTTTATTGAATCTGATGTTGAAGAAACGGTCTCGCCTTTCTTATTGCAGGAACTTAAATAAAGTGCAGCAACAGCCAAAAAAGTAAATTTTAAAATTTTCATATTATTTTTTTTCTGATTAAAAGTTCTATCAAAAGGATATTTGGAATCCAGCCGAGCCAGGCAACAATCTGATAAACATCCATCGGATTTGGCTGAAAAAAATAGACGATTACGACCTTCCAGATTCGCAGCGTTATCGCAGAGATTGTAAGTGCAAAGCTTCGCCACATCCATTTTTTATGAAGGTCAAATTTTTTTTCCCTTGCGAGTTGATAGGCTTTGAAAGTCGAAATCCACCATAAAATTCCTAAGAGGATAAAGGAAAGCTTCGAAAAAATACCACCATTTGCAAACCAGCCCATATAAATCCCGGAGGGAGCCGAAAAGATGAGTACTAAAAATATATAAATTTTTCCGAATGAGCGATGAAAATTTTCGATTCCGAAATTTTTTCTTAAAATGGCGAAAAAGCCTGCTAACAAAACAAAAATACTCGTATAAACGTGGGTGTAAAAAAACCATAGATATTCCGGATGACCGATAACTTCGGTTTGCTTGATCATCAGAAAACTAACGTCGGATTTTGCTGGAATATATTCTAAAGTCAACCGCAACATGAGCCAAAAAAAATAGGCAAAGCTTAGAAGCAAAACCGATCTTGAGAAAAATAAAATATATTTTTTTATGATCAACATCTAACTATGAAATTTAAACCATGAAGATAATGAAGATAATGAAGATAATGAAGATTTGAAGTGAGGTTAAGAAAATATAAATATTTTTAAGCATTATCGTGACCTATTGTAGGTGAATCCGTGATTGTTCAAAGTCATTAAATGAAAATAATATTTAAAATAAATTTTACAATTTTGAATTCAAATCCTGCGCAATAATCCAGCCTTCACTCCAGCACGCCTGAAAATTAAATCCGCCCGTTACGGCATCAATATTCAAAACTTCGCCCGCAAGATAAAAATTTTCTAAAATTTTCGAAGACATATTTTTAAAGTTGATCTCTTTAAGTTCAACACCACCTGCGGTTACAAATTCATCTTTGTAAGTAGATTTCCCGGAAACTTTCATGATATTATTACAAAGATTGCCCAGAATATTCAGTAATTCTTTTGAAGTGATGGTGGAGATATTTTTTTCCAGGTCAACTTTTGAAAGCCACAGAATGCGGTGCCAGAATCTGGTCGTAATATCAAATATTTTTGAAGTTCCGATTGATTTTTTTGGATTTTGCTGGCGGAACGTTTTAAAGATCTCTTCTGCATCTTCAATATTAATCCCAAGAAAATTAACGTGAATATCGAACTGATATTTTAAATCAGCCAATTCGCGAGCTTTCCAGGCAGAAATCTTCAGGATTGCAGGGCCAGAAAGTCCCCAATGTGTGATCAACATTGGTCCGGATTCCTCCATTTTTAATTTTGGTATGGAAACTTCGGCATGAGGGAAACTTGTTCCCATTAGGTCTTTCAGTGTTTCATTTTTAATATTGAAAGTAAAAAGAGAGGGAACAGCTTCTACTATTTGATGTCCGAGATTTTTGATGAGTTTCAAAGACTTGGGTGAACTTCCGGTTGCATAAACAACGTAATCTGCAGAATATTCTCCGGTCGAAGTCTTCACGATATATTCGTCTCCATTCTTTTCGATTTCCAGAACAACAGCCTTTGTTTTCACTTCGAAATTTCTTCTTCTTACTTCGTTCATCATTGCATCGATGATTGTTTGGGAAGAATTACTTTCAGGGAAAATGCGGTTGTCGCTTTCGATTTTTAAGGGAACATTGCGTTCTTCGAACCAAGCCATGGTATCGCCGGACTGGAACTTATGAAAAACACTCAGTAATTCTTTATTACCGCGTGGATAAAACTGCACGAGTTCCCGTAGATCAAAACAGGCGTGAGAAACGTTGCATCTTCCGCCACCGGAAATTTTTACTTTCTGCAAAACATCGGTGTTTTGTTCGAGAATAGTGACGTAGAATTTAGTTTCGTCCAGGTTTGCTGCACAGAAAAATCCTGCTGCACCACCGCCGATAATGATTACTTTTTTCTTTTTCAAATTGATTTTTTTTCACGCAAAGACGCCAAGATTTGACGCAATGAGCGCCAAGATGATTAGAGAATTCTTTTGTGCCTTTTTTGGTTGAATAATTGCAAAAATACGATTTTTCTAACCCACGATTAATGCTTAATTTTGTAAATTATAAATAAGACTTTTACAAAAGCGGAAACTGCCTCGTCTACAGGACAAGACCCTAAAAAATTAAATTATGTCTGACTATCACTATAAATTCGAGGTTCGCTGGAGCGATATTGATGCCAACAAACATTTGGCTAATTCGTCCTACGTAATGTATTGCGCGCAAACTCGCATGGCGTTTATGAACACCCACAAAATGGGCCTTAAAGAATTAAGTTATTGGGGAATTGGTCCCGTGATTTTACACGAAAGATATTCGTTTTTCAAAGAAATATATGCTGATCAAACGGTTTTTGTTTCATTGGAAATCGCTGGAATGTCGGAGGATGCAAGTATTTATCAGTTTGTTCACAAATTTTATTTACCCGACGGAACGCATTGCGCAACGGCTGAAGCCACGGGTGTTTGGATTGATACGATGTTGCGTAAATCAACGACTCCACCCGATGATGTTTTGGAGGTGATGAATGAATTTAAAGGTGAACATGTGAAAGTTTTGACGCGACAGGATTTGAAAGATTTGCCTTTTAAACCTCAAAATGTAGAAGCTTTTCATAAAATAAATACGTTTACGTGGAAAAAAGACAATCCGGAAAAGACGGAGGATCAACTGTAAATATTTGCACGCAAAGACGCTAAGATTTTATTCTTTTTTTCATGCTTTTACAAGAACTCAAAGGCTTTTCAGACCGTAAGGATGGCTCAAAAATTTCCGGAATTGATCCAGGAATTTAAACATTGATCAATACTAATTTACTTTTAAAAATATTATGCTAGAAGATAAAAACCCGCAAATGACTCCAATTTCTGCTTACGGCGAATTTGGATTGATCAAACACTTAACCGATAACTTTAGTTTTGAAAACTCCTCGACGGAAATTTCTATTGGCGATGACGCTGCTGTAATCAATCCCGAGGGCCAACAAGTGGTTTTGACTACCGATATTTTGGCGGAAGGCGTACATTTCAATCTGGGTTATGTTCCCTTGAAACATTTAGGTTATAAGGCAGTGGTAACGAATATTAGTGATATTGCGGCCATGAACGCGACTCCTACTCAGATTTTGGTGGGACTTGCAATCTCCAACCGATTTCCGGTAGAAGCTTTGGAAGAGATTTATGAAGGAATTGCTTTGGCTTGTAAACACTACAAAGTTGATCTGGTTGGTGGCGACACGACGAGTTCAACATCAGGTTTGGTGATGAGCATTACGGCCATTGGTTTGGAAAAATCCGAAAACATAGTGAAAAGAAGTGGCGCAAAAGCAGGCGACCTGTTAGTTGTAACGGGAGATTTAGGCGGTGCTTATATGGGTCTGCAGATTTTGGAAAGAGAACATTCTGTATATCTCGTGAATCCAGACATGCAGCCCGAAATGGAAGGTTATGATTATATTCTGGAAAGACAATTAAAGCCTGAAGCGCGAACGGATATTAAGAAAACTTTAAAGGAACTGGACATTCGACCAACTTCTATGATCGATGTTTCTGATGGTTTGTCTTCGGAAATTTTACATTTGAGTGATCAGAGTAAAGTGGGTTTCCATTTATATGAAGAGAAAATCCCAATGGATTCTTTAACGATTTCTACTGCCGAAGAATTGAATTTAAATCCTGTCATGTGTGCTTTGAGTGGCGGCGAAGATTACGAATTGCTCTTCACTATTGAAGCGGAAGATTTTGATAAAATTAAAAACCATCCGGATTTTACGATCGTTGGTCATGCCGTAGATCTGGAGCAAGGAAACTATTTGGTGGCGAGAGGAAGCAATGAATTAGTTCCTTTGAATGCGCAGGGTTGGGATGCTTTTCTGAATAAATAATTTTTTGAACCATAAAGCCACATAAGTTTTTTTGCTTTTAAAGTGGAAAGTGCACTGTTCATAGTTCACAAAATTTTGGTGAATATCGATTGCCACTAATACACAAATGTTTTGATGTTACGAATATTAAAATGAAATTTTTAGTAGAGAAATTATCCAGTCACCTTAATAAATTTCCATGGGAAATCTTAACCACACTTAGAGTCTAAATAACCTTAATGTTTCAATTTACATTTTGGTAAAAATAACAAAAGCGACCCCAATTGGAGTCGCTTTTTTGCTGAAGTTTTTATAAAAAAATTGATTTATTTGTAATCTTTGCTGCTTCTCATCGGCTCTTTTTGTTCCGGCCATTTTGCAACTTCTCCTTTTTCGTTTGAGGGCATTACGCGTTTTACTCGACTTGTAAACTCTGGATCTTCCGACGCCATGTAGGCTAAAGTTGCGGTGAGAATGACGTTATTTTTAACCTCATCAAAAACAATTTTATCATACGTGTCTTTCGTCGTATGCCATGTGTAACCAAAATATCCCCAGTTCAGGGAACTTAATGAAAACCCCGGAACGCCCGCTGCGACAAACGAAGCATGATCTGATCCGCCTTCACCCGGACTTCCCGGAAACGTAGATTTGATTTGATCTTTAATATTTTTTGGAACTGCACTCAGCCAATTACCAATATAGCTGTAAGAATCTACAAATCCCTGTCCGCTGATATCTACAACGCGACCTGTTCCGTTGTCTTGATTAAAGGCGGCTTGCATACCTTTCATAATTTCAGGATTGTCGGCAACAAAACCTCTGGATCCATTCAGTCCCTGTTCTTCACTGCCCCAAAGTCCAACCACAATTGTTCGCTTATTGTTCGGATAATATTTTTTCAGGATCCGGATCGTTTCTAACATTGTTAAAACTCCGGTTCCGTTATCTGTAGCACCTTGCGCACCGTCCCAGGAATCTAAATGTGCGGAAAGAATCACATATTCGTTTGGCTTTTCTTTCCCTTTGATCATTCCGATCGTATTGAAAGAAGGAGCGTCGGGTAAAACTTTAGATTGAGTATCGATTTTTAATTTTGGTTTCTCGTTGTTTTGTGCCATTCTGTAAAGCATTCCATAATCTTCGAGTTCGATGTCGAACATTGGAATTTTCTTTGTTTTGGCGCCGAAGATCCTGTTGGCTCCCATAATTCCGGTCCAGTTAGAAATAGCGATTCCGGCAGCTCCGGCATTTTCTAAGGCTTCCGGTAGGGTATTATTATCGTAACCAATATTTTTTACGTAATCACGAAATTGTTTCGTTGCCTCCGCTTTTTCAGCTTTTAGTTTCTCATATAATTCCGGCAATGCAAACTCTTTGATCTGATCATCGGAACGACCGATCTTTTGATATTGCGCCATTAAAACTATTTTCCCTTTTGCGGAAGGAAGCCATTTATCAAATTCTGCTTTAGATGAAACATTCGGAAGGATCACCACTTCTGCTTCAATGGGTTTTTTAGTAGCTGGACTCCAGGCCAATTGTGTTGCAACCAAAGTTTTAACCCGTGGATAAACCATATCAACATGCGTGATACCGCGTTCCCAACCTTTCCAGGTTCCAAACTGCTGAAGTTCTGCTTCAACACCCCAAGACCGCATTTTTTCTGCAGTCCATTTATTGGAAGCAAGCATTTCTGGTGTTCCTACAAGACGCGGTCCGATCTTATCTAAAAGTTCATGCGCCATTGTTTCGAGTTGAGAATTATTTTGCGCTTCGTTTACAAAATTCTGCACCACAGGATTTAGCTGTTCCTCTTGCTTTGTTTGGGCAGAAGTAAATGAAAACTGGGTTGCCACAAGCAACACGGACATTGATAAAAAGATGTTCTTCTTCATATTTTTTACTAAGTTTCGCATAAAGATACTTAATTATGTTAATCTGAAAAAAACTGGAACAAACTGTCGGTTGGTTAGAAGCGAAACCTGCGGCCGTGATAGTAGCGGTTACCCCACAGCAAGCGTTGGGAAAGCTTTGGTGCGAGGAGTAAAAGCGAATAGCGCGAATTGTCCGCCCAAAAAAAAATCCCAATCAGAAGACTGGGATTTTATATTTGTAAAATGCTTTTTTAATTACGCATTTGGTTCGATCGATACGAACGATCTGTCGTTTGCTTTTTTTCTGAAAACTACTTTTCCGTCAACTAAAGCGTGTAAAGTATGGTCTTTTCCCATTCCCACGTTTAATCCTGGGTGGTGAGTTGTACCTCTTTGTCTTACGATGATGTTACCGGCGATAGCTTCTTGTCCACCGAAAATCTTAACTCCCAATCTTTTGGAATGCGATTCTCTACCATTTTTGGAACTACCAACTCCTTTCTTATGTGCCATTTTATTTTAAGGTTTTTTGGTTAAAATTATTCAGCGGTTTCGCTGTCAGATGTATTTGTTGTTACAGGAGCTTCTTTTGCTGCTGTTTCTTTTTTAGCTTTCGGTGCTGCTTTTTTCTCTTCTTTCTTTTTGTCAAATCCTGTAATTCCAGTGATCTGAATTTGAGTTAGAGATTGTCTGTGACCGTTTTTCTTTTCGTAACCTTTTCTTCTTTTCTTTTTGAAGATGATTACTTTATCAGCTTTCAGGTGATTAATGATTTCAGCATCAACAGTGATACCGCCTACAGCTGGGGCGCCGATTGTTGTAGAACCGTTTACAGTTAAAAGAACTTTATCAAAAGAAATTTTTCCTCCGATATCACCTTTCAAACGGTTTACAAACAACTTTTGGTCTTGCTCAACTTTATATTGAAGCCCTGCTATTTCTACAATTGCAAACATTGTTTATAAATTTTGTTAGTTAATTCGAGGTGCAAAGATATAAATTAAAATTGAAACAGCGTAAATAAAATTATCTTTTTCGCTTGACCAGCCTAATATAAAAAACATAATTATAAATGCTATTTATTGCGTTTTTTTTATACATTCGCAGTACAAACAATTTAATTTACATTATTATGAAACAAAGCTTCACAAAAAGCCTTTTTGCTGCTGTAATAGTCAGCGCTACTTTCTTGTCTTGTAATGCAGATCGGGAAAATGTTACCGCTCCTGATCAAACTCCTTTAAATGAATTAATGGAGCAACCGGGCGATCTGCAGAAAGCCTGTTCTTATGTTGATGGCAACTGGGCAAGTTCCGCTAATTTGTACTCAGGACTTTCCAATAGCACCGACACCAATTTCATGAATGCACAGATGACGAAAATCGCCGGCATGTGGGGAAGAAGTAAACCGACTCTTAGATTTGTAAATGACCCGTCGAATTATAGCTCCACGTACAACGCGATCTCTTATTCTACAGGAAAAATTTATTATGGTTATGCTATTTATTCTGATGCAAAATCAAAAGGAGGAAATATTGTGAACGCTATGATCCTGGCGCATGAATATGGTCATCAGTTGCAATATATTTTTGGATTACCAAGTGTTTCAGAAAATACAGCCAGACCAAATGAGCTTGAAGCAGACGGATTTGCCGGCTATTATCTTCGCAGACCAAATGGTTACAACCAAACGTCTTTTGCCGCTATTGCTGCTGCGTACGAATTTGCAAAAAGTATTGGTGATTATAACACAACGAGTTCAGGACATCACGGTACTCCACCGCAAAGAAGATCAGCTGTACGTTTAGGTTTCCTTTTGGGACAGTATAGTTTGAACGCTTCCGATTTTGATTATAACTTCTTTTATTACTATAACGGAGTTTTAAACGGAACTTATAAAATGGCGGTCAACAGCCGTTTTCCAGAACTTGATGCGTACATGAGTAAATACACGGAAGAACTTAAACAAATTCAAACCGGAGAGATCTCTGCTGAAGAATTTAAAAATATTCAATAAGATTTAGTAAATCATTATGATGAAAGGCAGGGCATATCGCTCTGCCTTTTTTATTTTTTAAAAGGGCGATAAATAAAACTTTTATCTAATTTTACCCGAAACTATTTAACGATATGAAAAGAGATTTATACATTGATTTTGCTAAAGGTTTCGCGACACTCTCGATCATCTTTATTCACACCGTTTTTTGGTCTGGCCAATATTACGTTCCGACAGAGTTACGTGTTTTATCATTGCTTATTGATGTTCCTTTATTCTACGCTTTAAGTGGTTTAACTTCCGGGAACAATGTAGAAAAGACTTTGTACAGACTCCTGAAACTGCAGATCACGTATATGATCTTTGTGACCTTTCTCTTTTTTCTGGACTATTTCTTTAAAGTTTTTGGCTTGAATTTCTTTGGATTGGACTGGATGAAAAATTTTTATTCCACGTTTGGGGCGAAGTATGTTCCGCAGAGCATTTCAGACATTCCGCAATGGCAAAATCTCGGAAACTGGTACCTTCATCAATATACGAATGCTGATACTTTTCCTGTGGTGATGGGAAGTTTCTGGTATTTGAAGGTGTATTATATCTTAACGGTTTTCGGAGTTTTAATTTTAAGGTTTTTCCCGAAGCATATCAAATGGTTTATTGCTTTGTGCTTTGGATCAACACTGTTATTCAATTTACTGCCTCAGTTTTATCCGACCGGACAAGTCGGTTACGTTGCATTTTATCTGGGATTATTTCTGGTAGCGCATCAATTAAAAGGGAAGAAAATTCAGACGAAATGGCTTCCAGTATTATATGGAATTTTGGCAGCGATACTCATTTTCCTTTATTGGGATCTGGGGAAAGAAGTATTTCTTAAAATGAACAAATCGAAATTTCCGCCAAAGCTGCTTTATATTTTCTGGAGTTCTTTCTCCTTGCTAACCTTATTGGTTCTTTACAACAGAGTAAAAATTACAAAACCGAATTTCATCACCTACATTGGACAAAATGCGATTTTTTTCTATTTCGCACAGGGCATGAGTTCTTCTTTGGTTTATTTTATCGTTGTTGCGGTGAAAAATCAATTACCATGGTGGATTTTGATGATCTGCATCTACCTCATCAATATTCTTATTGCAGTTCTTATTGTAATATTCCTTAAAAAGTTAGACGCCTTCGGTTGGAGGATTTTGGAATTTTTACGTAAAAAAACCGCTTCAATTAGTTGAAACGGTTTACGTAGTATACCAAGGTATATTAATGATTAATCTCTTTTACCATTGCCTCTGGCAACAATCGCAATAATGATTATAAAAATCAAAGCTCCAATGACCCAGTAAATAGGATTCGAGAACCATTGCTCGGTTGTTGTAGTTTTTGTAGATGTTGTAGTAACATCAACGCTTGGCGCCTTTGTGTCTTGAGCGAATGTCATGACGCTGAAAAAAAATGTTAGAAGGAAAACTCCGAAACTTTCGATTTTTTTTGTTAATAGTGTAGTGTTCATAATTTATTTTTTAATGTACTGACTATTCTTCAAGTTTTGTGCCACAATAGTCAATATTTATCATTTTCGGAAATGTTTTAAACCATTTTAAGCTTTCTTTTCACCTTAATAATATTTAAATTTGCGACAGAAAAAAGATCATCATGTTCAAACTGAAACTTTTAACGGATCCGAGATGGGCCAATATCGCAGAAGGAAATTTAGAAGAAATTTTAACCGATCACGCCTGGTGCGAGCAGAAGGCAACAACAAATGCAATTACCATTATTACGATGGTTCCCGAATATCCGGAAATTATTACCGAACTTTTAATTATTGCGCAAGAGGAACTGGAGCATTTTCAAATGGTTCACGAGATCATTAAAAAACGCGGCTATACTTTCGGACGCGAAAGAAAAGACGATTACGTGGGACAACTTTTTAAATTTATCGTTCAGGGAACGCGCGAAAATTATATCATCGACCGAATGCTTTTTGCAGCCATGATAGAAGCCAGAAGTTGCGAACGCTTTAAAGTTTTGACCGAAAATATAAAAGATGAAGAACTGAAAGTTTTCTACAAAGAACTGATGATTTCTGAAGCCGGCCATTACGCGACCTTCATTAAATTTGCCCGACAACTGGGTGACCCCGAAAAAGTAAATCAGCGCTGGGAAGAATGGCTCGATTACGAAGCAGAAATCATAAAATCATACGGAAAAAAAGAATCCATCCACGGCTAATTTTTTCTTTAATTTCTTTCGGAATTTTCCTATTTTTACAAAATCCAATTTAATCGATTGCGGAATTTATACAGATGAATAAAAAGCAACATGATCGAATACTAAACACTCTGGCGAAATCTTTTTTCCAGGGTTTACTTATTATTGGGCCATTTGCCATTACGATCTGGATCATTTGGTATATCGTTTCAAGTATTGATAATATTATTCCGACCGTTTCAGAAAGAATGTATCCTGGAATTACGTTTTTAATTGTCATTTTTTCAACGACTATAATTGGATATCTGGGAAACAAATTCATTATTGGCAGAGTCGTTGTCGATAGTTTCGATTATCTTTTGGAACATACTCCCGGAATCAAATTCATTTATACTTCTTTAAAAGATGTAATGACTTCTTTCGTTGGTGATAAAAAGAAATTCAATCAACCTGTTCTCATAAAAACTACCGAGAATCCTGCTATTTGGCGCATCGGCTTTTTAACCCAAAGCGACCTTTCTTCTGTTGGTTTCCCAAATTATGTTTCGGTTTATCTGCCACATTCTTATGCGGTTTCCGGTTGGGTGGTTTTTGTATTGGCTACTAACATTACTATTTTAGAAAATGTGAGTGCTGCGCAAGCAATGAAATTTGCCGTAAGTGGCGGTGTCGCAGGTTTTCATTCAGATGATAACGTGTTCAAAGCACCGGAATGATCTAAGGTTAAGATAAAGGTTTAGGTTTCTCATCCTAAATCACTCAGTTCTATTAAAATGGAAATTTTTAATTTCCTTAAACTCAACCTTAAACTTAACCTCAAATGAAATTACCTTACGCTGAACCATTCAGAATAAAAATGGTGGAAGAAATTCACCAGTCTACCCAGGAACAACGAGAAGAATGGCTGAAAAATGCTGACTTCAATTTATTCAATTTAAAATCCTCTCAAGTTTTCATCGATCTTTTAACCGATTCCGGAACTGGCGCAATGAGCGACCAACAATGGGCAGCTTTAATGACGGGTGATGAAAGTTACGCCGGATCAAGAAGTTTCGACGCTTTGCACAATACCGTTAAAGAAATTACGGGTTACCAATATCTTCTTCCTGCGCATCAGGGAAGAGCTGCGGAAAACGTTCTGTTTTCTGTTCTGGTTAAAGACGGCGACGTGATTCCCGGAAATTCCCATTTTGACACGACAAAAGGACACATCGAAATTAGAAAAGCCCACGCTTTAGACTGTACGGTCGACGAAGCTTTTGATATCGAAAATCTTCATCCTTTCAAAGGAAATATTGATCTCGAAAAATTGGAACTGGTTTATCAATCGTATCCGCAGGAGAAAATTCCGTTTTGTTTAATTACGATTACTTGTAATTCTTCTGGCGGACAACCGGTTTCTCTGGAAAATGTAAAAGCGGTGAAAGAACTTTCTGACCGTTATGGGATTCCGATCTATTTTGATTCTGCGCGGTTTGCAGAAAATGCTTACTTCATTAAAATGAGGGAAAAAGGTCAGGAAAACAAAACGATCAAGGAGATTGCGAAAGAAGTTTTTTCTTACGGAGTTGGAATGACGATGAGTTCTAAAAAAGACGGTTTGGTCAACATCGGTGGTTTCATCGCTTTGAATGATAAAAAGATTTTTAGAGCTGCTTCGAACTTCACCATTATTTATGAAGGTTTTATTACTTATGGCGGAATGGCGGGACGCGATATGGCAGCTTTAGCGGTTGGTTTGAATGAAGCTACAGAATTTGCTTATTTGGAAAGCCGTATTTCTCAGGTAGAATATTTAGGAAACCGATTGATCGAGTTTGGAATTCCTGTACAGAAACCAATTGGTGGACACGCTGTATTTATCGATTCTTTGAAATTCTTACCGAATATTCCGAGAGATCAATATCCGGCGCAAACTTTAGCCAACGAAATTTATAAAGAAGCCGGAATCAGAACCGTAGAAATCGGAACTTTATTGGCCGACAGAGATCCTGAAACCCGGGAAAACCGTTATCCAAAATTAGAACTGGTTCGTCTAGCGATTCCTCGCCGAACGTACACCAACAATCACATGGATTATATTGCGGTTGCGATTAAAAATGTTTTTGACCGAAAAGACGAAATTCAAAAAGGATATAACATTACCTGGGAATCTGATATTCTGCGTCACTTCACAGTGCAACTGGAAGAAGCTTAAAATCATCTTCCATATTTTAAAATATAAAAAACCTCGGCTTTCGTCGAGGTTTTGCATTGCTATCTTCAAGAAATTGAAGTTTTATTTTTTGATCAAACCCAATTCAACCAGTCTTTCATATAAAAATTCTCCGGCGGTCGTATCTTCATACAATTTCGGGTTATCTTCATCTACACAATTTTCTAAAGCATTCAGTGACATTTCGCTCACCGGATGCATAAAAAACGGGATCGAATATCTTGAAGTTCCCCACATTTCTCTTGGTGGATTTACAACCTGGTGAATCGTAGATTTCAGTTTGTTGTTCGTTAATCTCGAGAGCATATCGCCAACATTGATCATTAGTTCATCTGGTTGCGCAATCGCATCAATCCATTCGCCTTCGTGGTTTTTTACCTGAAGACCTTTCCCTTGAGCGCCCATTAAAAGGGTGATCAAATTAATGTCGCCATGAGCTGCGGCGCGAACTGCATTATCAGGTTCAGACGTGATTGGTGGATAATGAATGGGTCTTAAAATAGAATTTCCTTCACCTACGAACTTGTCGAAATAAAACTCATCCAGTCCAAGATAAAGTGCCAAAGCTCTGAGAACATAAATTCCAGTTTTCTCCAGCATTTTAAAAGCTTCTTTTCCGACTGCATTGAATTTTGGATTTTCTGCTACTTCAACATTATCCGGATATTCTGCCGAATATTTAGAGCCTTCTTCTAAATACTGACCAAAATGCCAGAATTCTTTTAGATCCCCTTTTTTGAATCCTTTTGCAGTTTCTTTACCAAAACCGACGTAGCCACGTTGTCCGCCAATTCCGGGGATCTCGTATTTCTGTTTTGTTTCTACATTCAGATCAAAGAATTGCTTCACTTCTTCATAAAGTTCAGCAACCAATTGGTCATCTAGAAAATGTCCTTTTAGAGCGACGAAGCCGATTTCTTCGTATGCTTTTCCGATTTCATTTACAAATTTTTGTTTGCGTTCCGGGTCACCCGAAAGGAAATCACGCAAATCCACACTTGGGATCTGTTTCATTTTGTTAGATTTAAAATTGAACTGCAAAATTAAGATATTTAGATTAAGATTACAATCTTGATGATGTCTCAAATTCTATTAAGATTGATACTTCCCATTAAAAGCGTTCCGAAAAGTGTCTTGGAAATAAATGCCTTTTTGAAGTATACTATTAATGTAGATTTTATATTTTTACGCAAACTATATAAATGAGCCACGGAAAACTTAGAGAAGAGAAAAACTGCCTGAATTGCGGACATACCGTGGACGAAAAGTTCTGCCCCAACTGTGGACAGGAAAATACAGAAAACCGAAAGCCATTTCATTATCTCTTTACTCATTTTGTAGAAGATTTTACGCATTACGACGGGCAGTTTTGGGGAACGATCAAAAATCTCCTTTTTAGACCGGGAAAACTGACAGAAACATATATTGAAGGGAAACGACAGCGATTTGTTCCACCTGTAAAACTGTATATTTTCATTAGTTTTATTACCTTTTTCCTGTTTGCTATTTTTCCACCTTATAAGGTTTATGATAATGCGCCAAAATCTGAAGCCGAAAAGACCGCAAAATTAAAAGCAGAAAATAGTGCGGTAGTGCAGATGCAAAATGAGCTGGAAAAACTGGAAACTCAAAAAAATATAAGTCCTGAAGATTCAGTGAGTATTGGACGGCTTTCAGCTCTTATGAAGGATACAGTATCGCTCAAAAAACTGCAGATGAGCACGGATTTAAATACAGGATTAGAAGGATTTCGTTATAAAAACGCTTTAACCAGAAAATCGTACGATTCTGCACAGGCAAAAAACCCAATGTTTTGGGACTTTATCGATAAGCCGATCGCTCACAAATTATTTGAATTAAAAGAAAAAGGCGTAAAAAAGGGAGACATTTTACGAAATCTGTCGGAAACATTGCTTCATAATTTACCAAAAGCACTGTTTTTTTACCTTCCTGTTTTTGCTTTCTTTTTATGGATCATTCACAATAAGAAAAAGTGGTGGTATTTTGAACACGGTGTTTTCACGCTGCATTACTTTTCTTTCTTGCTGCTGACTATTTTAGTGCTGTCTTTATTAACCAAATTGATACAAATAATAGATTCCAGATTCATTGATACTCTTCTTTATATTTTAATAACAGTGTCCGCGGTTTACAGTTTACTCTATTTTTTCTTTGCACATCACCGAGTTTACAAATATCGTGGAAGAAGCAGTTTTGTTATCGGCTCTGCTTTATTTACAATTAATTTTATGGCATTTATGTTTGTGGTGAGTATCCTTAGTGTCATTAGTTTCTTAATGATTCATTAGGTTGAAATTCCTTTGAATTTAAGAAGAAAAAGGAATTGAACTTTTAGCCCCGATAGCAATGAAAATCCTTTTTTTGAAAGGGAAATGCAGCGGTGAAAAAAAGATTGTAATGGATAGCGGGTGGAATGTTGGGAAGAGTAAAAACTCTTTATGCTTCGGAAAAAACACCTTCGCGCCATTGTCTATTTGATTGATATTATGATTAAATTTGCAGATCAATCTATTACATGAAACAATTCTCTTCAAAACGAAGCATTCAAATATTAGCTTATCTCCTAAAAGAATACGAAATTTTCGATGTCGTTATTTCTCCCGGATCGCGAAATGCGCCTTTAGCGATTCACTTTTCCGAAAGTGATGATCTGAATTGCTACAGTATTGTGGATGAAAGAAGTGCCGCTTTTGTAGCAATGGGAATGGCGAAAAGTTTACAGAAACCTGTCGCAATAACGTGTACAAGTGGTTCTGCATCTGCAAATTATTATCCGGCAATTACCGAAGCGTTTTATTCGAATAACCCGCTCTTGATTTTAACAGCCGACCGACCTGTAGATTTTGTAGATATTTTTGATGGACAAACGATCCGGCAGAAAGATCTGTATCAGCAGCATTCTTACGGAGATTTTCAGTTGCTGGAAGATTCTGAAGAAAATGCGGAGGAAGAAAATTTCGCTTTAATTAAAAAAGCCATTGAACTTTGTTTTGAAAAACAAGGTCCGGTTCACATCAACATTCCTTTAGAAGAACCTTTGTATCAGTTGGTTTCTGAAATTCCGAACTTTCCGCCTGTAGAAAAAACGATCCAGAAAAAGACAATAGAATTTGCTCCGAATCTTGCCGCTGAGTGGAATACTTCGAAACGAATCATGATTTTGGTTGGAACAAGAGATTTCAGTGAAGAGCTGGAAATGCAGTTATCGCAATTGGTTAAAAATCACAGCGTTGTTGTATTGAAAGAAGCGAACTCCAATTTGAAACACGACAAATTTTTCGCTCATATCGATCGGTACATCTTTAATTTTAACGAAGAGGATTTCAAAACGTACGCACCGGACTTGTTGATCACCGTTGGGCAAAATATTGTTTCAAAAAAAATCAAACAATTCTTAAGAAAAGCAAAACCTAAAAATCACTGGCATGTCGATGAGTTTTGGCATCCTGATACCTTCTTTAGTCTCACAGAAAAAATTAAGATAAAGCCGGAAAAATTCTTTGGTAAATTATTGAATTTCATTTCTTTAGAGCCAAGTCCTTACTATAATTTATGGGATGTTTTGCGGGATAAAAAAGACCTCAAACATGCGAAATACTGCATTGGAACTTCTTACTCCGATTTTAAATTTTTCGAAATTCTGGCGCAGAAAATTCCGGAAAATGTCAACTTACATATCAGTAATTCGTCAGCAATTCGGTATGCGCAACTTTTTGATTTTCAAAAGAACAGCGTTTACTGCAATCGCGGAACAAGTGGAATTGATGGCTCAACTTCGACGGCGATGGGATTTGCGATGAAAGACTCCAAACAAACAATATTAGTGACGGGAGATCTTAGTTTCTTCTACGACATTAATGGCTTGTGGAATAATTACATTCCGCCTTATACGCGAATTATCGTTTTTAATAATGGCGGCGGCGACATTTTCAAAATTATTCCGGGTCCGGATTCTACTAATGCTTTGGATGAATTTATCTTGACGAAACATCATAAAAACGCAGAATATCTAGCGAAACATTTTGGTTTTGGTTATACGAAAGTGGAAGATGAAGACACACTCTCGCGAGTTTTAGATAATTTCTTTAAACCTGATGTTAAAGCAAAAATCCTGGAAATTGATACTTCCGCCATTGAAAATGCGGATGTTTTGAAAGGCTATTTTGAGTTCTTAAAGTAATTTAGAAATTCGCCTGAATACCGAACTTAATTCCAAATTTAGTAACATCTGGACGGTCGAGATAATTTCCGCGCCAGTTGAAATCGATGCGGAGAATCTTTAAATTTCCGAAACCGATATTCTCTAAACCGAAACCGTATTCGTAATAAATCTGTTGATCCGGAGCTGAATAAAGTCGATTTTCAAAATTGATATTTTTGGAAGCATTGCTTAAAGTTCCATACGCACCGCGCCAAAAAATAACCTCGCGAAGTTTCAGTTTTTTGATCAACGGAATATATGAAAACACTTTCCCCTGAAAATGATGTTCAACGTTTAAGGTCGAATAAGCATCAGCGACAAATTCATAATATTTCAGGAGCGCAAAAGTATTCGGAACCAGGCTGTAAGATTGATTTCCAGGAATAATATTCTGTAATGCTAAAGGAACCGTATCGAAATTTTTACCTGCTTCAACGTTAACGATCGTTCGTCCGAAATTCCCCAGGATGATCGGTTGTGAATACAAAAACTGCAATTTATTATAATCGAAATCGCCGTTCAGAACATTTTCAAAACCGTGTGTAAATTTGAGGACGAAGGTTGGCGAAAGCGTGGTAAATGAATAGCGGTCAACTCCGTACTGAGAGTATTTCGCACCCGGCGTCGCCATTAAAGTAAACGTCGTATGAAAATCATTTAACTCCGATTTCAGTGCATTGTTTTTATAAAAATCAAGATTAAAATTGAGTGGATTCGCGGATTTAATGTTCTGCACGGAAGCATCTAATCTCACCACAAAATTCTTCACGGGCTCCAGAGAAAAGAACATATTATTCTGTTTTACAAAACTCAATGAAGCATTGGTTCCGGAAGAAAAAACAGAAGACGACGCGAAAGACCTTGTCATTATTCCGTCATCATTCGTCAATTGTCCACCAAGTTGGATCACATCATTTCGACTTCCTAAACCGATGGTTGCGCGATTATTTCGGTTAAACATATATCGTCCTTCAACGCCATATTTAAATTGGTGATCTTTAAAACCGTAAGCGGTGTAACCTTCTAAACGCCACATATCGTTGGCTGAAAAATAAGTTCTTGCTCCAAGACGAATCCTATCACCTTCAACAACATTGTTCCCGTAAATTGAAAAGATATCTCCGAAATCGATGGCTTTCCAGGCATTAATATATCCGGATTGCAAAATCTCTACAATCTTCACGATCCTTTTAAACTTCGGTACATTTTCTAGCTGAGAAACCATTTGATAAACCTTCTTTTCAGACTCCAGCAAAGGCTCCTCTCTCTCCTTTTCCCAAAATTCATCGGGTTTTGTAAGATTGTTATCGCTTAAAGTCTGGCCTTTATCAGTTAAAAATGATTCGGCAAAGTTTTGATTAAAGAGATAATCGCTGTAAATATCTGTCCGTTTAAAAAGAACTCCTTTTGCATCTTTCTTCTTATTGAAGATGGACATTTCCAGTTCTGTATAGGTTTTCTTCGGCAGAAAAATGGTGTCGTTTGGCGAGTCATATTCCAGTTCCATATAAATTCCGTTCACAAAATTAACGTTGATCTTGTTAGTGGATTTCAGCGTCGCTTTTACAACATTATAAGTATCTCTGGAGATAAACAAATTTCCCTGGAATGCCAGAGTTTCCTTCCTTCTCGGCGAATATTTAATTAAATAACAATCAATGCCATTTACCGAAAGCGAATCAGAAAGTTCATATTCATAATTGCTAAAACCATCTGTTCCAACAGGACTTGGAAAACCGATATTGAAGAAATTTAAAGTGTTATCGTAAATATTAACGTCTTTAAACTGGTTCTTTGCAGTAGAAGCAATAAGTTCATTATTGTTAAATCCAGAAAATTTATTGGCGACAATAATTTTATTTTCCTTCTTTTCAGGTTGATTTCTTCCGTAGGTTTTGAAGATCGTTTCATTGAAAAAAACGGGCAGGGTCAATTTTTTTTCGAAGTTGGCTGAATCTGCATAATCAAAAACAAACTCGAGTTTATTAAAGATTTTTTTCTGCATAAAAGCACTGTCGATATTGTTCAGACCGATCTCAATTTTTTCGTATTCTTTGTATTGATAGTCGTCGTAATTAGCAAGACCATTCGTTTTTTTCCGCTTCCAGACCTCCTGCATGATCGCATACGCAGGATTTTCTTTTTTGTTTTTGTATTTTTTTTTGTTGATTCCTGAGAGCATTACCTCTTGAATTTGCTCTACTCTTTCCGCCTGCATTTTAACAACCAGATTTTCAAAATTGAGATCGTTGAAATTGAGGATTTCAGTTTTGTAATTTTTCTTGAAAAAAGAAGCGGTGGCAATGCCGGAATCGCCCACGATTGAAAAGTGGGAATCGCTCGTAATGATCTCGGATTTCTGGTGATTATTGATGAAGATCTCAACACCAGTAACTGGTTTCTGCGTTTTCGCATCAATGATGGTCCCGGAAATCTTATTTTGCGAAAAAAGCGTGGCACCAAACAGAAAAAAAAATAAGATTTTTATATTTGGAATTATCTGAAACAGGTACGGATTTCTTTTCTTCATAACGTCGCAGCAATTTTGCGAAGGCGAAAATGTTTCATAGCGAAAAACAGACCAACGGATGATTGGAGGAAATTATTTAAACTGCTAAGTACTCTGAATTTTCTGGCAAATTAGTGATTTTCGACATTGGATAGATAAACATGTCATCAAAATCATTCATCGCGTTAATGATTTGAAAGTGAGAGTATTCCTTTAAATTCTGCAAAGTGATCTCTGCTTCTTTAATTTTTTTAGCTTTAAGTAAATGCTGTCTTTGCACACCATTTAAAAGGTAAGTAGAAGGCGTAAACCAGTCTTTACCTTTTTTAAATAAGATGTTGGAATAGGAAGTATCGGTGATGTGATTATTTTTCACGATAATAATTTCGTCCGCTTTAGCTTTCTGTTTCATTCGCTCCAACTCCTTGCGATCCTCAAATTTAAAGGAGTAATCGTAGATATTGTTTTCTACCAAAGTAATTTTGTCAATCTCAGAGATGGCATAGGGAATCATTTGAGTCCGAACGCTTTTATTAAGATCATAGGTAATTTTAAGCTTGTATAAACCATCTTCGTTATGGTCCAGATTTTTAAAAACTGCAGCCAGATCCAGCGATCCTTCTTTCCCAAAATGCTCAAAAGTCTTATTGACTCTGGCTTGGTGAAGATCCAAAAGAAATATTTTTTGATCTTCTACCTTAATGCTTTCAATGAATTGGGACATAAATTTTGTTTTTCATTTCTTCGTATTCGTCGGCAAATTTACTCAAATGCGTGATTCCACCACCACTTTTAAAAAATAATTTTCCGTTTTCTTTTTCGATAAACCGGATCATGACGCAGGAATCCAAATTCTCTCCGTCGAACCAGCCGCAAACGCCGGTGTAGAAGCCTCTGTCATAATTTTCAGCTTTCCAGATTATTTCTAAGGTCTTTTGTTTTGGCGCGCCTAAAATTGATCCGGCCGGAAGCAATGTTTTTAAGACGCTCCCTATTTTGTTCTGAAATTCAGGTTTGAATTTTCCGGAAATCTCGGAACTCATCGCATACAAATTTTTTTGCTGCGTTTTTATATAGTCGATCCTTTGGAAGTCATCGAGTTTAACTTCATCTGCAACCATACTCAAGTCATTCCGAAGCAAATCGACAACGGTGTAATGTTCGGCTTTTTCCTTCGCATCATTTTTTAAAATTTCGACGGCATTTTCTATGGATGCATCGATCGTTCCCTTCATAGGATGTGTGCTGATTTGACCTTCAGTAATTTCAACAAAAGTCTCCGGAGAAAAAAATACGAAGCGATCTTTAAATAACACTTTATACTTGGCTTTGGAACGTTTGAAGATTTCCTCTAAAGTCAAATTAATCTTGATCTCCGATTTACAGGTGAAATTGGTAAGATAAGAATTCCCGAGTTTTAAATTTTTCTGAACATAGTCGAAACCTTTCCGGTAAGTCTCCGGACTCTCAGGAAATGCTTCCAGAATAATTTCTTTCTTTGGCTCTTTCTGTGAGGAAACGTTCGTAAAATTCGGGAAATCAATGAACAAGCCTGAATTACTTATTTCATTTTCGGTGATGACCTCTACATTTTCCATTGAGAAATCGATCATAAAAAAGAAGGGAACTTTCTGTTGAGAAAGCTCATCAATTCGATCGAAATTTGGATGATAAGTGGGGAACATTTCGGCAAAAATAAGGAAAAGAGCTAAGTAAAATATAAAAAGAAGAACGTTTAAACTTAAAAGATTATTTTTGCGCCATGGAAAACAATTATCCCATAAAAGCGGGAACCCAGAAGATCCTGAAAACGGCATTTGAGTACTGGATCAAAACCCTGCGTTTTCAACTGATTTACAGCTTGCTTTATTTCTCCCTGTTTTTTCTGGGGTACATTTATCTTTTCAAATATTTTGGGCTTTGGGATGAATTTTCAAAATACAGCGATCTTGTGAGAACCGATATGCCAGCCTTCAATAAAAAAATGGAGGAAATCGCCAGTTTGCCACAAGCTAAAAATTTCGGCTTGGCGTTCTTCTTTCTTCTTGCACTTATCAACCCTTTGAATGTGGGACTTTATAAAATATTTAGAAAGATAGATCTGAAAGAACCTGTTGTGATGAACGATCTTTTCGCAGGATATCTTGGTCTGGACTTCTTTAAATTTTTCGGTTTTTATTTATTCTGGATCATTATTTTCACCTATGCCAATGCACTTTTGATCTTAGGATTGGTGTGGGTTTTTGTGACTTTATTTTCGATCCCGCTGATGTTTTTCATGCAGGTAAATACTTTTGAAGGAATCAGTTTAACAGTGAAGGGTTTACGACGTAATTTAGGCACCGTGGTGATTTGTATTTTAATCGCCGCCCTTTTCAGTTTTTGTGGACTTTTACTTTTCGGAGTAGGATTTCTGCTTACTTTTCCTTTCTGGAATGCCATGATCTACACTCTTTATCAACACATTTACAAAGAAATAGGCTAAAAATTATTTTTAAATATCATAGTTTCGGATTTAAATTTTAAATTTGAGAAACATTAAAAATAAAACTATGGACAATTTTCAAGAATTTGAGCAGCCGGCTGGACCACAAAAGTCCTCGGGTGACATTATTTCTCACGCCTTCGAAATGTATAAAGGCGTTTTCCTTTACGCGCTTTTAGCAATGGTCATTTACATTTTGGCCTCTATTTTTATTCAGGCAATTTCGGGATTTGACTCTATGAGTATCTCCGAAGAAATGCGCTCCTCCGACGGAGATTTCTCAGGACTGAACTTATGGGGAATTCCTGGAATTAGAACTTATTACGGACTTTCCGGATTGTTGGGAGTTATTGTCGCTCCATTGTTTGTCGGAATTATTTACATGGCGAATAAATATAACTTTAAAGAACCTCTGCAGCTTTCTGATCTATTCATCGGTTACAAACAGAACGTTCTTAATATTATGATTTACAGCTTAATTTCCAGCATTATCATTACAATTTCTTTCGCCTTGTGCGTTATACCAGGATTCTTTGTAATGCCGCTTTTATTATTAGGCTATCCTGTTTTGCTATTTGAAAATGCTACTTTCTCTGAAGCTTTAAGTAAATCCTTTAATATTGCTAAAGAAAATTATGGTGTATTTTTAGGCGCATCTTTTTTAGGATTGCTCATTAGTGTGGCGGGAATTGTACTTTGCGGAATCGGAATTATTGCGACAATGCCGTTTTTCCTGATCGTAATGTACTCAACTTACTGCGCATTTTGTGGCAGACCGAGACCACTTGCTGTAGAAAATAAAATTTTGTAAAAAATAATACAATTTTATTGTACTTTTGAAAGCAACAGAAATTTCTGTTGCTTTTTTTATAAACCTCAGATATGCAGAATATTAAAGATCAAATAAGCGAAGTAAAAATAAAGCAGGTTTTCCTTCTTTTAGTTATTATCGTTCTGGCAGGACTGGTTTGCTTTAACCTTGCCATGTTCATTCCTTCAATTTTAGGAGCGATCACCCTTTACATTATTACGAGAAAGTACAATCTTTACCTACAGGAAGTTAAGAAGTGGAAACCCTGGGTGGCGTCGCTTGTAATTATTGTTGCCACTTTAATTGTATTGATCTTGCCCATTTATTTCATCGCTGATCTGCTCGTAGATAAGCTGGGGAATGCAAATGCTTACATGGGGAAGTTTAATATCTTTATTGATAAAATTCACGATTTCGTTTATCAGAAAGTTAAGATCGACATTCTGAGTAAAGAAAATATTACGAAACTAAAAGAAACTGCAGGCAGGTTTTCTACAAGTGCTTTAAGTGGCACTTTCAACACCATTACGGTAATTGCGTCGATGTATTTTATTCTCTATTTTATTTTAGAAAAACCGCGTCTTTTCGAAAGATTGCTAAGAAGTTCGGCACCCTTGAAAAAAGCCAATATTAATTTGTTAGGAGAAAAAATTCGTAAAATGGTGATCGCAAATGCTATAGGAATTCCGGTAGTTGCGATTGGTCAGGGAATTATAGCGCTTGTCGGATATTTTATTTTTGGAGCACCAAGTCCTGTTCTTTTATTTGCTTTAACGGTTGTTACGGCGATGATCCCGATTGTTGGAGCAGCGATCGTTTATCTGCCGGTTTGTATTTTTATGATTGCAGAAGGCAACACCGGTGCTGGTTTAGGACTGGCTGGTTATTGTGTGATCGTAGTTGGTTTAACCGATAATCTGATGCGATTTACGCTTTTGAAGAAGCTGGAAGATATTCATCCTTTAAATACTGTTTTTGGAATTATTTTAGGTCTGAATCTTTTTGGGTTTATGGGCTTGATCTTCGGACCAATTCTGGTTTCGATCACCGTAATGCTTATTCAGGTTTACCGTGATGAATTCGGTTATGATGAGCACGAAATTATCATGCCGGAACCACAGGAAATCGAAGAGAAAATAGATCTATCCATTTAGAAGTAAAATATAGAATATGACAGAAGGTTTAAACCCAGAAATATTACAGGAGATCTGCAAGGTCGAAATGCCTTTCGGAAAACATAAAGGAACTGTTTTGGCAGACCTTCCTATCAATTATCTGGAATGGTTTCAGCGCCAGGGAATGCCGCCGGGAAAACTCGGAATGCAGCTTTCCACTATTTATGAAATTAAAATGAATGGATTAATGGATCTGCTTACGCCACTTCGGGGAAAAGCACAAAAACAAAAACCTACAAATAAAATTTATAGGTTTTGATGATGTTAAGGTTAAAAAAATTATTAGTCCCTTTTCTAACAATTTTCATATTGACCGTTAACTTTTGGTACGTATTGGATTAGTCCGTGGATTCAGCTATATAAGAGACATTAAAGCAAATGCTGGTTTACTAGAAAAATATATTTGGATCAATTTCAATATTACTATTTGGATAATTATTTTTAATTTCTTTTACATTTTATTTTTATCTCTAAAAAGCTTTCGTTTAATTCTAAAAAATTTATACCCGAGTAATTAATTAAGGAGCAATTTTATATCCGGAATTCTCTGCAGCTTTTACCGCAATATTGTGGTCATTTTCTCCGCCTCCACCTCCGGAAACACCAATTCCACCGACAAGTACTCCATCTTTAAAAATTGGAGATCCACCACCCAATAAAAGAAGTTCCGGCAACGTATTTAAATTTTTAGCATCCGAACTTTTTTCTGCATTTTGCATCAGAATATAACTGGGCGTTTTAGTTGATAATGAAGTGTAGGCTTTTCTTCTTGAAGCTTCTGTATTGTGAGGTCCAACGTTGTCGCCTTTCAGTAAAAGTAAAGTAACTCCCGAGGAATTTAAAACCGTGATCGATACATTTTTATTCAATTTCTGCGCTTCCAGATTTGCCTGTTTTGCCAGTTGCATCGCTCCTTCCTGCGTTAAGTCGGCAGATTTTGCGACCATTTGCGCTGATAAAAAAGAGGTGAAAATTAAGAATAATACCAGTCCTGCTATTTTTTTAATATTGATCATAATTGTTATTTTTTATAAATTTATAAGCCTGTTTTAAGCTTTCAAAACTGCAAGCTCATCCCGCAATTTTGCAGCTTTGATGAAGTCTAAATTTTTTGCCGCCGCTTCCATCAGTTTTTGTTTTTCGGCGATCGCTTTTTCTAAATCCGGACTGGAATAAGTGCTCTTCTGTTCCGCAACTTTCTGTAGAATTTCTTTCTGAGTATATTTTTCATCGGGGAAATCTTTACTTCTACCGACCAGAATTTCGGATATTTTTTTATTTAAAGCCGTTGGAACTTGTCCGTGCTTCTCATTATATTCAATTTGTTTCTGTCGGCGATAAATCGTTTCATCAATCGTTGCCTGCATCGATTTGGTCATTTTGTCGGCGTACATGATCGCTTTACCATTCAGGTTTCTCGCAGCCCGACCAACAGTTTGGGTCATCGAACGTCGGGAACGCAACATTCCTTCTTTGTCTGCATCTAAGATCGCTACCAAAGAAACTTCCGGTAAATCAAGTCCTTCTCGCAATAAATTAACACCAACTAAAACATCAAACAATCCCACACGCAAATCCTGCATGATCTGAATTCGGTCCAGAGTTTCTACATCTGAGTGAATATATCGGGTTCTGATACCAAATTTTGTAAAATATTTCGTGAGCTCTTCTGCCATTTTCTTCGTTAAAGTCGTTACCAAAACGCGTTCATCAACTTCAGTTCGTTTGTGAATTTCTTCAATCAAATCATCGATCTGGTTAATGGAAGGGCGAACTTCAATAACAGGATCCAATAATCCTGTGGGACGAATAAGCTGCTCAATGTATTCTCCGCCACTTTTCTCCAATTCATAATCCGCTGGAGTTGCGGAAACGTAGATCACCTGATTTTGAATGCCTTCAAATTCCTCAAATTTCAAAGGTCTGTTATCCATCGCTGCCGGAAGTCGGAAACCATGTTCCACCAAAACTTCTTTTCTGCTTCTGTCGCCGCCGTACATGGCGTGAACCTGCGGAACCGTCACGTGACTTTCATCAATGACCATTAAAAAATCTTTCGGAAAATAATCTAAAAGACAAAAAGGTCTGGTTCCGGGTAGTCTCCCATCAAAATATCTGGAATAATTTTCGATACCGCTGCAATAACCGAGCTCCTTCATCATTTCCAGATCGAGTTCCGTTCTTTCCTGCAGGCGTTTTGCTTCGAAAGGTTTTTCGATATCCGTAAAGAAATCGACTTGTTTTACCATGTCGTCCTGAATTTCTTTGATCGCGCTCACCTGCGTTTCTTTCGAGGTCACAAACAAGTTCGCGGGATAAATAATAATCTCCTCAAAAACATCCATTACATTTCCGGAAACAGGATCAAAACTTTGAATGGTATCGATCTCATCGCCAAAAAACTGAATGCGCACTGCATTATCTGCATACGCCGGAAAAACATCAACAACATCTCCTTTAACGCGAAAAGTTCCTCGTCCAAATTCATTTAAAGTTCTGGAATACAGTGCACCAACAAGAGAATGAAGCAACGAAGTCCGCGTCATTTTCTCATTCTTTTTTACAGAAACTAAGGATTTGTGAAATTCCTTTGGATTTCCGATCCCGTAAATACAGGAAACAGAAGCGACAATAATGACGTCTCTTCGCCCTGAAAGTAAGCTCGCAGTCGCAGAAAGACGCAATTTTTCCACTTCCTCGTTGATGGAGAGATCTTTCTCAATATAAGTATTTGTGGAAGCGATAAAAGCTTCCGGCTGGTAATAATCGTAGTAAGAAACGAAATATTCTACGGCATTATCGGGGAAATATTCCTTAAACTCAACAAAAAGCTGAGCGGCCAATGTTTTATTGTGCGCTAAAACGATGGTTGGTTTCTGCGTATTCTGAACCACATTTGCCACCGTAAAAGTTTTCCCGGAACCGGTAACTCCAAGAAGGGTTTGGTATTTTTCGCCAATGTTTAAACCTTCCGTCAATTTTTCAATTGCCTGAGGTTGGTCACCGGTCGGTTTATATTCTGACTCTAGTCTAAATTGCATTTTGCAAAAATAAGGAAATAAAAATACTGAATTTTATTTCTTTACATTAAGCTTGAATAGAAAACTTCTATGGAAATGAAGAAAATTATAAGTCGATTAATCACATTTACTTTTCCGCGTATTGACGCTTTATTGATAATTGATTCGATGATTTAATTCAATTGGATTATTATTCTCCCGAATTTCGAGCTGCTCTCTTTCATTCATTTCTTTAAAGTTGGGAACTAATTCATTTCCCTGTTCATCGACCCATTTTAAGATGGGCGCTCCACTTCCCATATTTTTCCCATTAATTTCCCGCGTTGGATCGCTATAGTAATCTTTGGCTAATTTTCCATACTGTTTCCAAGAGATAGGAATGGCTTTTTCTTTTTCGTAAATCTGCCCGTTGGAATTGCGGATCTGGATCAAAGAAAAAAAGTAATTATTCTCATCATCATAGATATCAGTAATTAATCCGGGCAATCCATAAAAAATATACGGACCTTCCTGCAGCGGAATATCATTCGTAAACCACGCCGTCCAATTTCTACCTCCATAATTCACTGTTGCTTTTTGCGTTTTCATGGAAGATGTTACTTTCGTCTCACTCTCAATTTTCCATTTCAATTCTTCTTCCACTTTAATGGAAAAGAGCTTTTGAAAATTGTTAATGAACTTCTTGATCTCCTTTTCTTTTAAATCTTTGGAAACGCTCCGAAAATCTTTAAACGACGTCGTCATGAAACCAAAACGTTTCGTGAGATAAGCCGTAGAATCAGCCTCTTTATCTTTTACTGTCCGGAACATCGATTTCCCATCAGTAACATCTAAAATAAAAGTTTCCTTTGCAATACTGTCTTTGGTAGGATTAGGTTTGAATTTCAGTTCGTACACAAAACTTTTGCTTTGGGAAAAAAGAAGGCTAAAAAGGAAAAGAAAAAGCACATTCAGAATTTTTTTCATATTTAATAAATTACATGTATTTCAAATGTAAAGATTTTACCCGGAATAATTATTGTAATTTAATGCACCAAATCATTAAACATCAACCAATGAAATCAATACTGATTAAAAACCTTCCCCTTTTAGGATTAGCCCTACTAACCTCGTGTGGCGGAAGCACGAAGAATACCACCGAAAAGAACAAAGTTCTGGTAGAGAGTGGTCAGACTCCCAATCCTGAAACACTCGATAAAAATTCTCCGGAATACCAACCGGCTTTTGCTGGACAAACAAGAATTGCGGGTGTAAAAACTCAAACTCCGTACAATGTAGAAGTTATTAATGCTACACTGGGGAAACCTTGGGGAATTACCAATCTGCCTGATGGAAGATTTTTGATCACTGAAAAATCAGGATTTATGAATATTGTTTCAGCCGATGGAAAGACCGTATCGAAAGTCGAAGGCCTGCCAAAAGTTGTAGACAAAGGTCAGGGTGGGTTATTAGATGTTGTCCTGGATCCCGATTTCAAGAATAACAGAATGATCTTCTTTACTTTTTCTGAACCTGTTTCTGGTGGAAATCACACTTCTGTAGGTAAAGGAAAATTGTCAACGGACGAAAAAAAAGTTGAAAATGTGGAAGTGATCTTTCGCGCAACGCCAACTTATGATGGTGATAAACATTTTGGAAGCAGATTGGAATTCGCAAAAGACGGAAGCCTTTTTGTAAGTACAGGCGAACGTTCCGATATGGAAACAAGACCTTTAGCGCAAAACACAATGGCTTATTTAGGGAAGATCTTAAAAATTACAAAAGAAGGCAAGCCTGCACCAGGAAATCCATTTATTGGAAATGTAAAATATAAACCGGAGATCTATTCTTATGGTCAAAGAAATCCACAAGGTTTAGCGATGGATGAAAAAGGTCAGCTTTGGGAGGCTGAAATGGGTCCGAAAGGCGGTGATGAAGTAAATCTCATTCAACCCGGTAAAAATTACGGCTGGGGCGATGTAACTTATGGCCGGGAATATAGCGGCAAAAAAGTAGGTGCGGGAATTCAACAGAAAGAAGGTACAGAACAACCGGTTTATTATTGGGATCCTTCAATTTCCATGAGTGGAATAAGTTTTTACACGGGAAATATGTCGGAATGGAAAAATAATTTATTTTTAGGTTGTTTAAGCGGCGAAAAAATCATCCGTTTGGTGATTGAAAACAACAAAGTGGTTGGCGAAGAATGGCTTTTAAAAGACCAAAAAGAAAGATTTCGTGATGTTTTAAATGGACAGGATGGAAACCTTTATGGCATTACAGACAGCGGTAAATTATATAAAGTTTCGAATAAATAATCCAACTTCTAAGTAAAGAAAACCTCAACGTTGATTGAGGTTTTTTTGTGCTGTAATCCCGGCGAATTCAAATTGAAAAATACGGAAAAAGGAATTATTCTTTTAAATAAACGAGATCATTGCCGAAATCCTCTTCTACATTTTCTAAAATCTTTGCCGATTTAGTTTTATCTAAAAGATGTTCTATAAAAAAGCTGGTTTCGAAAAACTGGCGGTGAATTCCGGGCAGCATCTCTTCATAAAGATTCATCCCAACCAGGTTATTGTGCAGATCCATCTTTGTTTCCAAAGGTTTATTGGGGAAAAGTTCTTCGTGAAGATCGGTCATTCTTTTGCAGAAATCAAGTGCTTTTTTTGGGGAAGAAATTTTACTGCAGTACATCGTGATCAAACACGTCCAAAGTGCGTGGCGGAAAGCATTTCCAATTCCATTATTCGAATTGGTTTTCGGAAACTGATTTTTGGCAATAGCAAAACTCTTCATCGTCGCATAAAATCCCATGATCGCGAACAACGGATGTGGAACGAGAAGCTTCAAAAGTTTTATAATTTTTTTGAAACTTAATGTTCGCAGCGTATTAAAGAGTATTAGTAATGTTTTTCTCATAAAGAAATCTCTCCTTATGAGGAGAGATTTTAGCAATTAGTTATCTATTTTCTAAGAGTGAACCAATAGATTCACTGTTTTAGAAACTTTATCTTTTATCTCTGTTCTTTTCACAATAAAATCTACAAAACCTTTTTCCTGCAGGAATTCCGAAGTTTGGAAACCTTCCGGCAAATCCTTACCAATAGTTTCCCGAATTACTCTTGGACCCGCGAAACCGATCAAAGCTCCGGGTTCTGCCATTATAATATCGGCTGTCATTGCAAAAGATGCGGTAATTCCACCAAAAGTTGGATCACATAAATAAGCAATGTACAAAAGACCTGCTTCTGAAAGTTGAGCCAGTTTCGACTGAACTTTCGCCAATTGCATTAAAGAGTAGGTCGCTTCTTGCATTCTAGCACCACCCGATTGACAGATAATCATGTACGGAAGTCTGTTCTCAATACAATAATCTACTGCTCTTCGAATTTTTTCGCCCATCACCGATCCTAAAGAACCTCCGATAAAAGCGAAATCCATACAGGAGATGACCATTTTTGTTCCGTTTACGGTTCCAACTGCATTTCGGATAGAATCTTTCAGTTTAGTTTTGGCACTAACTTCTTTTAATCGATCAGCATACGCTTTTGTATCTTTAAAATGAAGCATATCAACACTTTCTACATTCTCATCGAGTTCCTGAAATTTGTTCTCATCAAAAAGAATAGAGAAAAACTCTCTGCTTCCGATCCTAACATGGAATCCATCCTCCGGAGAAACATAATTATTAGCTTTGAGTTCTTCGTGCTCGATAATTTTTCCCGTTGGCGTTTGATGCCACAGTCCTTTGGGAACGTCTTTCTTATCCTCCGTAGAAGTTGTGATATTTTGAGTTTTCCTTTTAAACCAGTCGAATGCCATGAACTTATATTTTAGATTCTAAATTTTAAATGCGCTTGCATAAAAATCTACTGTTTTTTATCAATAATTATTTAACAGTACCCACATTGTTCAGATCTTCGAAAGCCTCAACCAATCTCGTAGAGAATGTTTCCTCTCCTTTTCGAACCCAAACTCTTGGATCGTAATATTTTTTATTTGGTTTTTCTTCGCCATCCGGATTACCAACCTGAGTTTTTAAGTATTCAAGATTGTTCACCATATAATCTCTGATCCCTTCTGTATAGGCAAACTGCAGATCAGTATCAATATTCATTTTAATGGCTCCGTAACTTACGGCTTCTCTAATTTCTTCATTAGTAGAACCAGAACCACCATGGAATACGAAATTCACTGGTTTGTCACCTGTTCCGAATTTTTCCTGAACATATTTTTGAGAATTATCTAAAATCTTCGGAGTTAGTTTTACATTTCCTGGTTTGTAAACGCCGTGTACATTTCCGAAAGCTGCAGCAATAGTAAAGTTCGGAGAAATAGCGTTTAATCTTTCGTAAGCGTAAGCAACTTCGTCCGGCTGTGTGTATAATTTAGAGGAATCAACATCTGAATTATCAACACCATCTTCTTCACCACCGGTAACCCCTAATTCAATTTCTAAGGTCATTCCCATTTTCGCCATTCTTTCGAAATACTTACAGGAAATATCTAAATTTTCTTCGATAGGTTCTTCAGATAAATCGAGCATGTGCGAGGAATAAAGCGATTTTCCGGTTTGCGCGAAGAATTCTTCGTTCGCATCCATCAATCCGTCAATCCAGGTCAATAATTTTTTAGCACAGTGATCGGTGTGTAAAATTACGGTTGCGCCATACGCTTCCGCCAAAGTATGAATATGTTTTGCACCGGCAACAGCGCCTAAAATTGCAGCTTTTTGCCCATCATTACTCAATCCTTTTCCTGCATTGAAAGCAGCGCCTCCATTAGAAAACTGGATAATTACGGGGGAATTTAATTTGGCTGCCGTTTCCATTACTGCGTTTACGTTGCTCGACCCGATCACATTAACTGCAGGAAGGGCAAAGTTGTTTTCTTTCGCGTAATTAAAAATATCGGTAACCATTTGACCTGTTGCAACACCGGCCGGAAAAAGTCTGCTCATAATTTAAATTTTAAAGGATTTTCTACTAAAAATTTAGAAATGTAAAGTTAAGAATTTTATGCGGAAAACATTAGTTTCTTTTGTCTTTTCCCCAAAGCAATTTCTGCCGAATGGTTTCGTAAAAACTCAAATTATTAGGATGGATGAGTAAAATCTGGAACTTCGCTTTCCGTAGAACGATCTGCACATCAGTTTCCATGTGAATGAGTCTGGAATCCAGGGATAAGGAATATTGTGGAACCCGACTTTCAACTTTCAGGCGAATTTCTACATCATCATTTACTATTAAAGGACGCACATTTAAGTTATGCGGTGCAATTGGCGTGATAACAAAATTGTTGTTCGTCGGTGTAATAATTGGTCCGCCGCAACTTAAAGAGTAAGCTGTAGATCCGGTTGGCGTGGAAACGATAACGCCATCACCCCAAAAAACATTCAGGAATTCTTCATTTATATAAGATTCGACCGTAATCATTGCGGTAGTTTCTTTTCGGGAAATGGTAATATCGTTTAAAGCGTAGGGGAAAAACATCGATTTGTTGGGCGAAACGATCTCAATTACTGATCTTCTGCTGATCTTAACTTCGCCTTTAATAATGTCATCGAGCTCCAAAAAAACTTCATCTTTGGTAAAACTGGCTAAAAATCCGAGTCTTCCTGTATTTACTCCAACAACGGGGATTTCCAGATCCTGAATAAAAAGGAGTGAATTGACAATGGTTCCGTCGCCCCCGAAAGTAAAAAATAAATCAACTTTTTTTTCTTTCAGATCTTCTCTGGCCGCGAAGGTTTCGAAATCTTTCGAAAATTGCATGGCATTTGCCATTTCTTCGTAAAGAATAGGCTGGATTCCTCTTTTCTCGAGTTCAGATACGAATTTGCTCAAATACAGAAAAGTATCTAAATCATTTTTTTGGGAATAAATTGCTACTTTCATCTGTGTATTCTTGTTTTTTCAGGGGTCAGATGTAACAATAAAAAATCCTTATTTCTCTTCAGTAAACGATTAGCGTGTTTCATCATCTAAAATTCCAGGTATTTTTGAAAAAATCCGAATCGGTCTTTCATTAGTTCTTCTTTCTCGTCATCGTAATATTTATGCACGACGTTGTAACCATATCTTTCGAAAGTTTCATCAATGGAACTAAGATTTTCACTGCTAATTTTCAAGGTGATCTGAATAAAATCCTCGCCGATCTGATTAACAAAACAGCCATAAATTTTACCGTTGTTCGATTCTACGATTTTACAAACTTCCGTAAAAGAATATCGCATGTCGTTTGTCTGCACAATCATTACGGCACCATTTTCAGAGAAAAGCGGGTATTTTGAAAACTCATTAAAAATATCGTCACAGGAAAGATAACCCTGATATTTTTCTTTTTTTGAAATTACCGGAACCACGTTGGTATTAAAAGTATGGAAAAGTTTTATGGAATCTAATAAATTGCCATCATCAAGAATCGCAAATTTATCAAAATGCACATCTAAACTTCCAAGCGTTCCTTCCGGACTTTCCTCTAAAAAAGACTGACTGATCGCACCCTGGTAAATTCCTTTTTTCTTAATAAAGACGTGGGTATAGCCAAATTCTTTTGCCATTTCGTTAGCTTCCTCAATTCTGTCGCTGGAATTGAAGGCCGGATAATCTTTGGAAATGTAATCTTTGATAAACATACTGCTAATTTAAGAAAATATTAAAAAGAAGACGAAGTTTTAAATATATTTAAAATTCTGAAAAAATTGTTTGCATCATATTAAAACAAAATATATCTTTGTCGCCTTTCATTTTTACTTTTTATTAGATTTATTTCAAACTGCGATGCTTTCGGGCGTTGCAGTTTTTTTATTTGGTCAATATTGGTTTGGCTCGAAGGAAAATTAATCCAGCCAAAATAATCACTCCACCAAAACCTTGCAGCAGTGTTAATTTCTCTCCATCTAAAATCCCCCAGATCACAGCTACAACTGGCATTAATAAGGTAACTGTAGAAGCGAATAACGGTGTGGAAATATTGAGTAATCTGTAATTCAGCATCATTGCTAAACCGGTGCCGAAGATGGATAATAAACTTACGAATCCGAGTCCGATGAGTAGATCCTTATTGGGTTCCAGGTCAGTAAAAAATCCCGCAGAAACCAAAGCAATCATTGAGGGTAAAATCAACACAAAAGAAAAAACAAATGCGGATAAGATCTTGGCTGGAATTTCATGCAGCTTCGACTTTACAGTGGTCATAGAAACAGCATAACACAATGTGGCGATCAATAATAAAACGATCGGAATTAATTTTATATCTCCGCTTTCACCACCAGAAAGAGCTAAAATACAGGCGCCGGAAAAACTAATCGCAACTCCAACCAACTGTCTTTTTGTGGTAGAAAATTTCCAGAAAAGAGCACCAACGATGATTACGAATATGGGCATCATAGAGTTTACAATTCCGGCGATGCTGCTGCTAATCTGCGTTTCTGCAATTGGAAACAGAAACATCGGAATAAAATTCCCCGTTACTGCAGCAATAATTAGCCATTTCAAATTTTTTTTCGGAAACTTTTTAATATTTGTAATTGCCACCGGAAGCAAAAGAATTCCAGCGATCAAAACGCGCAAAGCCCCAACTTCGTAAGGATTAAAATGCTCAAGAGATTTTTTGATGAGTATAAATGAGGAACCCCAAATAAGGGAAAGCACCACGAGTAAGACCCATCTTTCTTTTTCAGTATTCATTATTTCTTTTTAAAATTGTTAAATAGTCTTTTTTAGAAATCATTGCCGCTCCTAAACTTTCCAGATGTTCGGAATGGATCTGACAGTCGATCAATTCTAATTTTTCTTTCTGATTTTGAATAAATTGAATAAATCCAGCTTTGGAAGCGTTGCTTACTTTTGCAAACATACTTTCGCCACAAAAAACTTTACCGATCTGAATTCCGTAGAAACCTCCGACCAGTTCATCGTTTTGCCAAACTTCGATGCTTTTTGCAATTCCACTTTCATGAAGTTCTACAAAAGAATCGATAAGCTCCTCTGAGATCCAGGTTCCGTCCTGATCTTCGCGGTAAGCATCTTTGCATTCCTCCATCACTTTTCGAAAACATTTATTTTCGGTAAATGTGAAAACCTCATCTCGTAAAATCTTTCGCATCGATTTTGAGATTTTTAAATCCTGTGGAAAAAGAACAAAACGCGGATCAGGGCACCACCATAATATTTCTTCGCCGGGATTAAACCATGGGAATAATCCTAATTGATAAGCAAAATTTATTCTTTCGCCAGATAGATCGCCGCCAATCGCCAATAATCCATTTTCGGAATCTGTAGATTCCGGATCGGGAAAAGAAATGATCTGAGGGTCTAGCAAAATCATTTTTCAAAAATGAAATCCTGCTCTTGGAAAGCAGGATCTCTATCAATTTTTAATATTTAAATACTAGAAAGGTAAGTCGTCTTCATCTTCTTCAAAAACATTTGAGCCTGAAGCAGGAGCAGTTGTTGCAGATGAGGCAGAAGCCTGTATTGGTTCCATACCGCCACCGGACTCTACATTTTCGATCTTCCAACCGGTAATAGAGTTGAAATATTTCACATCGCCTTGTGGGGAAGTCCATTCTCTACCACCAATATTGATAGAAACTTTCACTTTATCACCTTCTTTAAGTTGATTTAGCAAATCTCCTTTTTCCTTTAGAAATTCGATACTGATGGGCTGCGGATATTGTTCTTCGGTCACGAGAACCATTTCTCTTTTCTGAAATCCGCTCGGAAAGGTCTGAACCTCACCTAATTTCTTTATAATTCCTTGTAATTCCATAATTGATTGTTAAAGTGGTAAAAGTAAGAAATTACGGAGATAAAAAAAAGGGTTGAGATTTAAAACTTTGCTAAAAATAAAATTTTTAAACTTTTCTTGGTTTAAGACGAAAAAAGTATTTATATTTGCACTCATCAAAAAAAGAACAGTGTTCATTAGCGGATGTGATGTAATTGGTAGCCATGCCAGACTTAGGATCTGGTGCTGTGAGGCGTGTGGGTTCGAGTCCCTCCATCCGCACATTTTTTAGAAATATTTGTAGCTTTTACCAGCACGTTTCTAAAAAATATTATCGCGAAAATAGCTCAGCTGGTAGAGCACGACCTTGCCAAGGTCGGGGTCGCGGGTTCGAATCCCGTTTTTCGCTCTCCACTTTGCCTTGGTGGTGGAACTGGTAGACACGCAGGACTTAAAATCCTGTATTCGTAAGAATGTACGGGTTCAAGTCCCGTCCGAGGTACTTTAAACCCTCTGAAACGTAAGTTATCAGAGGGTTTTTTGTTTTTAGGGGGAACGTAAGGGGGACTTAAAGTTGGGGTTAATTTTAAATCATAAAATATTTTTATACATGTGATTTTAAATGAAAGGAGATAAATCCACTGTAGAAATATTTACTTAATTAAGTAGGAAGGACTTGTGCGAACAGGTTAATTTAGTTTATGATATAATTACGAGTGTAGAATTCTGGGTTAGTTTCTTTTTAAAGCAATTTATTAATGAATGTCTAAAACTTAAAACTATGAATATATTTAAAAGCGTAATTGTCGGAGTGGGTGCTATTGTGTGGAGCCATACACAAATTCGACTCGTAGGATTGATTAAACGACATTAATTTGACAAGATGATAGCAAGGGGGTTCGAATCCCCCTCTCCACTCTTTTATAAATTGAAAAAATTCAGGAGTCTTTTCCAAATATTAATTTTGCTATTTTCATGGTTAATTAATATTCCCGTTGACGGTTTGACTTCTTCAAAATATTCTATCTTTTTTTCTAAATCATTTTCTCGGCCAGAATCAATTTGGTCTTTAGTCCAACGACCCGCAAATTCAATTTTGTTATTTTTTATCCAGTAGTGAGATTGGCAATCAAAATTCCAATTACCTATAGATGGATACAGTGACACTGTTTTACCATTAAAAGTTAATTTCCAATCTGTCGGAGATAAAGGAGTTACAACCTCGTTTCCACAACCACAAATACATTTATGTATTGTGGTGCAATATTCTATTGAAATATAAAGAACCCCCTCCTCAATATTTCCGGGTATAAATTCAACGAACCTATGCTGTAACATCTTCATTAAAAATTTTAGATGTGCTAATAGTATATGAACTATGATGCTCATTTTCTAGATCTACATAAATTCCGCTTATTTTTTTCCACTTTAAGACAGCAAAAATTGCATTTAATGCATTTAATTCTGCAATCTGAATATTGGTAGCATAATCATTGTTATCAGAATCTTCAGAGAAAATACGAAGTGGTAAGTGGTCAAATTTTCTAGGGGTTGCTGATGTAACACGTACAGCACCAATTAATTGATCATCGACAATGTTCACTCCCAAGCCTACATCCGAGAAAGCCACACCTACATCAACCAGATAATCTGTAATTATTTTTCTCACACTATTCTTATCAACACATATAAAAACATAATTCATTTGATCCAACTCTTGTAAATTATCCTTCTTTATATAATAATCATGAGCATAAATATACTTGTGCATGTTTGAATAGATATTTTTGTAATAAATTGTTTTCCTCGGATTATTAATCAAATCATTCATTGATGCTGCACCAGGAGAACGAAAAGCATTATGCTGATCAAAACTATCACCGTCATAAATATGTATTTCATTTACCGGCGTTTTAGCAATCATATCTAAAATATATGCGCCGGTACCACCCAATCCAACAATTGCAATTTTTTGCCCTTCCAATTTAGAGTTAATTTTTTCAATATTTGCTCGACTGGAGTTTGTATCAATATATTGAAAGACCGTCTCATTGTTACTATCAGTAATAATTTTAAAAGTTTTTTCTGTAACTGATGAATCAATATATTTTGCAGGTGCAGATATCATATCAGCATACCTTTTAATTTTTTCGTAATAATTTGGATATCCTGCCGGTGGCCTATTTGAAAAGGATCTGTTTATAGTGATATAGTTATTAAGTACTGTCGTTGTATTACCATGCTGTATTGCTGTTATTAGCGTACCATCTACTTCGCAAGGATTTTCTCCTATAAAATGTATAACATGATTGTCTGGAGTTCCAGTCTGGTTGCTATTTATCAAAGTGAGTGTACTTACTAATACACCATATTGTATTTGCCTATTTGAATCCACAAAAGGAATATGATGGATAAGTAAATATCCACCATTTATTTCCATTTCGTAACCTTCGTCTCTTAAACGTTTAAGATCAGGACTATGATTTATCAGTTGCTGTGACATCGAATATCATTTTATTTTTTATACAAACACTTGAATTTTTCACCATAGTACCTTCTGGCTTTGGTTCGCAACCTCTGCTATAAGTTACCGTATATCCTTTATTTGGATTGTCTTCATAAGTTCCAAAAGCCAAGGCAATAAGTTCTTCAAAAGTTATCTTTTCTTCTTTCCTAATATGCGGTCTTGCATTTACAACAATTGTAAATTCTTTGAGTTTTGGTTTAGAAAAAAAATTCTCTTTCCCAGGTCTAGCAAGATCAACTATTTCATCATCCAAAATTTGATCGTCTTGCCACCCTTCTTGAAGGTCAAGAAAAACATCATCATTAATTGATATATTACCTAATTCTCTAATTTGAATACCCCGAATGTATTGTTTATACCATGTAAAAGGTTTTTTATTAATAAAAAACCTCAATTTTTTCTTTACAAAAAAATATTCTGTTTCAGGTCTGGCTAGATTTATTTGCTTTTCATTTTCAATAAGTTCATCTTTATAAGGTTTGCTTATTGATAAAAACAATTCGGTTTCTAAAGGTATTCCGGCAAGTTGTTTTAATTCTGCCCCAGTTTTGTACTGATCAAAAGTTTCATATTGTTTCCCTTCTATAATAAAATTTAAAGAAGTTGTTGGATTGTGGGAGTGCGGTATCCCTTGCTGCTTGTGTGAATTCATTTTTATAAATTTTAAATTATTATTGTGTTTTTAATTTTGGTGAAGGATTTTGCAACCGCAAAATTTGTTTTCTTGATGGTTTACCGTTATCTATTTATTAATGTTTTTTGTCTTTGATTGAACTTGGATCATTTCCAGGTTTTACGGTGTCACTATCTCGAATCGGACCACCATCTGGTCGATGTATTCTAACTTCCCCACCGCCATTATTAGATGAGTATTGTTTTGCTATTTTTTCAGCCTCTTTTTGAGTACTTACAATTGCCGAAGCTCTATTGCCTCCTTCTTTTTGAACATTCCATCCTTGTTGTCCCTTTTTCTGTGTTACATGGTAATTTGCCATTTTATTGTTTTTTAAAATTATTGGAGAAATTTTGTAACTTCCCTCTATATTATATACTTAATTCCGTGAATTTTATTTTTATATGAAATATTCACGGAACTAGGTATAACTTATATAAGCTTAACACTCGATGAAACAAATGCAAAAATTAAAGAATGAAGAAGATGATTCTGATGATGATTTGATAGAATTAATAGGTCTTAAAGAAGATTTTCCTAAAGAAGCCATGACCGCTTATGGATACTTTTATGACAGATTTTGGCATGAAATGCTTACTATAGCAATAAGAGTTACGAAGAATGAACAAAAAGCAATGGATCTTGTTGCTGATACTTTCAATATGGTTTATTCAAAGGCTTCCACTTTTAAAAAAGGGAAAATTAGAAATAAAGAAAATATTCACATCGCCATTCTTAATTGGATGAGCACAATAATGAGAAACGTCTTTTATGATAATTATCTTGACGAAGAATATAAACAATCAAAATCCCATGAAGAAAAATCTACGGATAATGAGTCTCAAAATATAATTGAAAACAATTTTAAACATAAACAATTTGATTCTTACGAAGAGGACTTTATCAATTTACTAGAAAAACAAGAGAATGATGCTCATAATGAATTGGCGCTATCCTATGAAATAATAAAAGATGAAGAAAAAGAAACCAAGTCTGAAAATTTAAAAAAAATTGAAGAATATCTTTCAAAAATTTCTGATAGAGATAGAGATATTATTTTAATGACTTATAATTATTATACACCAGGAAAAAAAACCCCAACCTCTGTATTGGACGAGTTAGAGCAAAGGTGGAGCACAAGCAGGGAAAATATTCGCCAAATATTAAGTAAGTTCAGGCGATCTATATCAGAAGATTTAAGCAATCAAATATTTTTAAGAAAATAAAAATCTAATAATGAGTACCATTTCAAATAATATCGATGATTTTTTAGATGATGAATTACATCAATCTCTATCGAAATTAGGACATATTTTTCCGAGTACTATAAGTGATTTCAAAGAAATTATAAAAAGTACTAAAGAGGAAAAACGCAAACAACCAAAACAATTGAAAGATCCTTATGAATTTCTAAATCATAAAGTTTATAACAGTCATAAAAAATTCATATCTATTAATGATGCAGCAGAGTATTCTGAAAAATTTGCTCAAGCTGCAAGAGAAGGGAAACAAATTTCCGAAGAAGTCAAAAATGAAATGCAAAACGATAAATTAAAATCGAGAGATAAAAACAGTAATGTCTAAATGTTATCTAAAAAAAGAGAAAATGAATTATCTGAACTTGCAGATTTTATTGCTAATCAATATTGTCCAAAAGGGATTATTGAACCAGCAATAATTGCAAAAGAAAAAAAAATATCTTATTGTTATGGTCAATATAAAGATTCTTTTGATGGCTTAATAGAATATGAAGCCGGTAGTTTTCATATTTATATTAATTCAAAAGATATTAATTCTCCTCGAACACGATTCACTTTTGCGCATGAGTTAGGCCATTACTTCATAGATGAACATAGAAACGCTTTGCTTGACGGAAAAACTCCTTCACATCCATCTCATACAAATTTCTCATCAAAAAATCTTGTAGAAATTGAGGCTGATTTTTTTGCGTCCAGTCTTCTTATGCCTGAATCAAGAATTAAACAGGATTGCTTCAGAAAAAAATTTAATTTTGAGTTAATTGAAAAAATATCTCAAAAGTATAATACGAGTATTACTGCAACAGTTTTAAAATTAATGACAATAGATCAACATCCTATAATGATTGTTTGCTCAATTAATAATAAGATTAAGTGGTTTAAATATAGTCATGACTTTCCTTTTAAATGGCTCAAAAAACCTAATAGCACTGTTCCTCAGGATAGCATTGCTGGTGAGTATTTTAAAAATATGAAAAAATATGAAAAAACAGTTCCTGTAGCTGCCGATGATTGGTTTGAATATGTTCCAGAAAAAGATTATGATCGGTACTTTTATGAAAAATGTATTTATGCGGATAAACACAATTTTGTTTTAAGCATAATTTGGGAAGACTAAATACTATTTTAATACTAATTTTTGTTTCTCAAAATCATATCTATAATTCAATATTCCCCCAGAAATAATTAATTCAATAACTTCGTTTATAATCGTCAAAGGCACTACAAACCATTCCCTTGGATTACTACGCTGCTTTTTTTCGTCAAAAATATCAATATTTAAACATGATTTTCCAAAAAACCTATGCAACAAACTTTCAAAATTCTGCGTATTGACATTGTAGCATTTATAACTTGCCACTATTTCTACATCCGCAAAAAGGTAAGTGGCTTCTTTTTTAGCATTCATTATTCTTTTCTGAACACTTGATGTTGAAAACCCGATCTTATATAAATTTTTCAATGCAATAATTTCCGAATTTTTAGATTTAGATTTTAAAACATAAATCCATCCGCTTTTTACATCTTCTTCAGATACTAGACCGGCATTTTTGAATAATTCATCTTCACTATATTCATTTGTGTCAGTAATTAATTTACCATTTTTTAAAATCGCTTTTCCTAAAGAACGAAAGAGCATATTTGATTTTGTGCCATTCTCAAAAATCGTTGTAGTTCTTCCCTCTAAACGAACTCGATCGCCGGATTGATTTTCCTTTAGTATTTTTTCGGCATTTGATTCTTCGAAATAAGCAATTATTCCATCTATTAAATAAAACTTTCCTTCAATAAGGTTAGTTTCGGCGTTATTAAATTCTGCTAATTTTCTTTTTCCTTCTTTTAACTCCTTATGAACTTGCCGGAACATGGTTTCATATTTCTCAAATTCCTTATCGGACATTGGCTTCCTTTGAGCCATAAAATCTATGGGTGCGCGATCCTCTGCTTTTGGTGTATGATTAAAATTAAATATAGAATTGTCTGATTCAGTGTCTAAAAGTCCTAATGTATCATCGTTTAAAATATCATCAATAGAAATATCTTCCATTTCAACCTCGCCCAGAAGATTAAATTTATCAAAACCTTTTACTGTTTTTTTATATTTCTCTTCAGCGCGTAAATTTTTCAGTCTTGCGCACAAACCATATTCTGCCATAGAAGTTTCTGATGGTTCTCTACCTCTTTTTTCAAAAAATTCATTTATTTCCAGAAATGAATCTATCAGTCGGTCGTCATCAGATTTTACAATAGATTTACTCTCCTTAAAATCAAGCAGACCAAAAGCATCATCGTTAAATATGTCTTCTAAACTTTTAGGCATCTTGCTCTTTTTTTCTTTTCAATTCGCGTAAATAAATAATTGCTTCTGCCATTCTAACTTCTTTCGGATCATAAGATTGCAAACTTGGTTGCTCCCCAGTTTTTTTATAGAATTCATTTATTTTCGGCCAAAGACAAATGGCTTCTTGCTCTGTCATTTCCAATTTTATCGAAGTTATAGTGTCTTGAATGGCTTTTAATACTCTGGTGGTAACATTTTTCGATAGAATTTCAAAAGCACGTTGAAATGGATTAATAGTATCAATTAAATCAATGTGAATATCATCAATATTTACAAAACTGCCCGCCATTTTTATAAATTTTTTCCCACCTTGTTCTTCAACAGTTCCTGCTTTAATTACAGAATCTACGACTACATATTGCCGAACTGATTCCACTTCTTCATCATTCAAATCGGGATAAACTTCCCGAATAATTTTAGGAATTAAAACCGTATTTATAACTTCCGGATCTACATTTCCCGGCATTGCTTTCAGCATCGTTGGATCTTGCAAAATTCTGGCTTTTAGATCGTTTATGTCACTTTCTACAATATCTTTTGCTCTTTGAGAAGTTGGTAATTTGAAACCTTCAATTTTTATTGTTCCAATTGTTCCATCTTCTTCCTCGTCATCTTCATCTAAATCGTCCGCTTGTTTTGGTTTAAATTTGAAATTTGGGGCTAACACCTGTTCCATTAATAATGAAGCCGTAATCGCTTTTAACATATTATTGACCGCTACTTTCACATCTTCATGTTCTGCTTCAGGCGATGCAATAAGGTTGGTAAATTGAGCGTGCGTTTTATTAGAACTATCACGAGTGGCTCTACCAATTATCTGAATAATTTCCGTTAATGATCCTCGATAACCAATGGTCAATGCATGCTCACAGAAAGGCCAGTCAAAGCCTTCTTTTGCCATTCCTAATGCTATGATGATATCAATATCTTCTGGCTGCGAAACGGCTCTTAAATAGGATATTACTTTATCGCGGGAACTTGGGTCATCATTAACTAAATCTGCGATTTTTAAAATCTTTCCAGTGCGTTTACTTTTGATATAAATGATTTTAGTTTCATCATCTTGGTATTCCATTTCTCCCAAACAATCGATAATATGATTTACTTCCTCATATTTCTGTTTAGAACTTTCCGCAGAATTAACGGACGGAATATGAATAATCGTTTTTTTATTTTCGTCTAAAATCTCCTCCAACGCAGAAAGACCGGTTTCCGGATTGGTTTTATAATACCTTCCCATGTAGAAATGATAACCGATTCCTAATGATTTTAAATAATCGTAACCATTTAATTGCTGATAATAATTGTAGGTCACTTTAGTAAATTTCGCTTCATCTTCTGGTAACAAAACAGGGACGCTGTCTCCTCGAAAATAAGAGCCAGTCATTGCTACCAAGTGTGTATTTGCTTTTTCTAATATCTTACGGATTACTTCCCCTAATTTATTATCGCCATCTGCCGAAACGTGGTGGAATTCATCGATTGCAAGCAAAGTATCATTTAGATCTGTGGGTTCTATTCTTTCAAAAGCAAAACGCAAAGTGGCATGAGTACAAATCAAAATTCTTTCCTCGCTTTCCAAGAATTGAATAAATGACTTAACCTTACTGGTATCACTTCCCGGTGTGCAAAGATTATATTTAAGATTTGGCTCCCAATTAGCATAAAAACCATGCGACATCAAATCTGTTGGACTGAAAGAACTTCCAATTGATCTCTCCGGTACAGCGACAATCACTTTTTTTATACCCTGTTTTACTAATTTATCCAAAGCAATAAACATCAATGCCCGAGATTTTCCAGAAGCAGGTGGCGCTTTTAATAATAAATATTGAGCAGTCCTGCCTTCAAATGCTTTTTGTTGCATTTCTCGCATTCCCATTTCATTTATCTTTTTACTTTGCCCCGTTCTTGCATATTCTACTTCTATCAAATTGATGGGCTTCACGTATTCAGGATGTTTGATCTCTTCCTTTTTAATAACTTTCTTTTCTCTTTTCTTGGTCGGAATCAAAATAGAAAAACCTACAGAATCATATTCTATCTTTCCTAAAATTAAGTTAATCGAATCTTCGTATCGGGCATAATTTGAAAAATCTGCGGAAGATGGATAATTCTTACCTTCAATTACCCAACCTTTGCATTCAATCAACATTCTAGGACTATCCGCATTGTAACCGCCCTGAAATAAAATATGTGTAATTGGTTTCATTGCCGAATAATTCTTCTCTTTATCTTTTAAAAATAATTTTGCAAGATAAAATTCTGAAACATCACGGTATTCCACGTCTTTTTCGCCAGACCTCATCTCGTGTAAATATTCATTCTTGATCGTCAGATATAGAATATTCTCTTTTTTAAGAGCCAATTCGTCTATTTTATTTTGAAGTTCTTTTGAATAATTCATTGGGTTTTTATAAAAATCTAAAGTTTGTCTAAAATGCTTCAAGTCTATTTAATTCTCACATCTCAATTTAGTGAATAGGTGAAATATAACTGTAATGTTTGTCTAAATGTTTGTCTAAATGTTTGTCTAAATGTTTGTCTAAATGTTTAAATATTTTCTGATTTTAGTTAAACTTTAGTCCAGACAGGATTTCTATTTGTGCCTAGATTAGTAATTATTCTGTCTTTTTTAGACATGGCATAAACAATATTCCTTAACTTATTTCTCTTCTGCTCAAACGACAATATGCTTGGTAACAAGTCTAATATTAATTTATCCATTTCTTCCTTTGAAGCTGTTTTATATTTATCCAGATACTCAATGATCATCTTTTTATAATGATCATCTTTCAAGCCCCTCATTTTTATATATTCATCTTTCTGTTCTGTCATATTTGCTATTTCAGAAGAGATATGAAAATTAGGCTTTCTTCCTTCTATTAATTTTTTTCTTTTTAGAATTTTTAATTCTTCATTATCTAAAACTTTATGCTTTGAAACTTTGTCTAAACAAATAATTTCTTCCAAAGTTAGATTAGGCATTTGTGCTAATTTCCGGGCAAAATCAATGTCTACAACTTTCCCTATAATTGTGACTTGAACCCGATTATTAGAGAGATCGTATTCTGGAAGCGGAAAAAACTTTTTACTTTGAATATTGAACATTCTTTTAATTCCACTACCAATTGTATCAATCATATTAAGATTTTTCATAGCCTCCGCAAGAAAACGATTGCGGTATTTTTCTTCAGGAATTTCTTTTGTAACAACATATTTTATGCTTTCAGGTATAAAACTTCCTGAATTGGAAAAACTCAAAATACCATCTTCATTCTCAACCACTATTATTTTTCCACCTAAAGTGTAATCCTGATGAGCAATCGCATTATTTAGTGCTTCACGAATTATATAAGGATCAAATTGATCTACTTCTTCGGGAAATAAGGTATCTGTGATGTACCGGTATTTCAAATTTCTTATTTTAGATCTTACTTCATCTACTGCAAGAATTAATGGGCAGGAAAAATGCTCGTAATCCTTTTCTATATTTTCTTTGTCTTTTAGAATCCAAGTTATCTTTGCAACAGCAGGTGTTAAAAAATATTCAGATTCAGGTTTTCCTAAAAGAATTATGGTGGCATTAGTAATTTGACCTTTAACTGTTATTTTTGCCTTATTCAGAAAAACTTTATCTGACCAGCCAATTATTTCTTCTGTGAGTTTAGGATTCTTTTTTGTGAATTCTTCTCTTGCTTTCTGTATTGCAGTTTCTGAAAGATCAGATATGTCTGCCTCTGTAATTATCTGTGCGCTCCAGTCAGTATTTGTTATCTGCTCTTCTATTCTTCGGCGTTCAGTGTCATTAAGTGCTCCTAAACTTTCGCCATCACGTCCATATTTATGCCCTTTCCAAGACATTGGAATACCTAGTGGTGTTGCGGGGATTTCTAACATTAATACATCTCCTTCTTCTCTCTTTATTCTATGTACTTCGATGAAAGAACTCTTTGGAGAAGTGTGGTTTGCAATCTCCAGTTTATATTCATTAATCTGTCTCTCCGAAATTTTAGTTCCTGAAATAGATTTGTCATTTTGTACACCAAAAATCATCCAGGCATTTTTTAATCCTTTAAGATTTGCTTCATTGCTTAAAGCAGAAAAATATTGCCCTAATTTATCCTTATCAAATTGATTTTCTGCTTTTTTAAATTCTACTATCTCATTTTCTTCAGGCATAGACAGTAAAGTATTTAAAATATTGTTTATGTTCATTTTACTGTTTTTTATCGTGTTTTCCTATCCTTCGCAAACAGCATGTCTTTTTTCTTCATTTGGACGTATAATTTAAATTTGTGAAAATTTAATAATCGATTAATAATTGTCATAAAAATTCTTATCTACTATTTCTCCACCCATTTTTGCTTCATAAACTAATTTGGTGCTTTGAGAAAGTTCATATTCTTTTTTACCTTTAAATTTTGCAAATGCTTTTATAAAATCTTTTTCAGGAATAAGTTTAAATACAGCCTGTTCAAAATCATCATACAAATATACTGTCCTGTTCATTTTTAAGTTATCGTATAAGAATTCAATATTGCTCATCTAACAAATTTACAACGCTTCGTTTTTATTTTAACAATTTATTTTTAATTTCAGCAAATAAGTCGTCTAACGAAGTTGGATGATTCCAAATTATATTTTGTACAGTAATTTTAAAATCATTGTCTTTGAATTCCACGCCTACACCATCGATAACTCCCTCTAAAAGAGTTTTTTTAAAGTCTTTTGACTTTTGAAAACCTTTTTCTAAATAGGTTCCAATATTTTTCACAACTTTAGTTTTTTTAGAAATAAAATCCACTCCTTCATCAGCATTTAAAATGCGTTGCCAATCTAATGGTCGTTCCAAAACACACAGTGCATAATTGTCTTTAAATGTTGTTGCACCAACTGCTTGATTATAGGACATTTTAACTTTTTTTGATTCTGTGTTTTCTGCTATGGATTTTAATTCTACATAATAAAAGAGCTCATCATTTATTATTTTAAAATCTGCGGGATTTTCCATCTTCTGAACTACAAATGGCAAATTTTGCTTTTCAAAATATTCCTTAAATAATAGTTCAAAAGCATTACCTATACTTTTCTTAAAAATAAAATCGCTTTTCTCTTCTTTTTTTTCTGCAATAAAATTCCTTACATCTTCTATTTTAACATCTTCAAGCTCTTCACTTAAAAGTATTAACTCATCAACTTCTTGATATGTATATTTTTCAAAAATTAATGCGAAATTGTTCAATTCTTCTATGGTTTTATTTTCTATAATCCTGCTTAATGCAACTATTTTATCTCCATCTGATTTTAGAATAGAAAACATAGCTTCTTTAACATCGCCTTCTTCAAATTTAAGTAATAAAACATGTGGTTTAAAATTCTTGAACCAATTAAAATGTTTTTCACAAATCTGTTTAGTAGTTGAATCTTTAGATACCCATTCAAGCAATTCTAACACATTATTTTTTTCTGCATTATTGGAGCTTCCCCAACCGTAGTATGTTTCTTCCGCCTTTTTATCCAAATCATTGCATATTTCTGATAGGTTTTTAGATTTGCCCATGTCGAATTCAAAGGAAGGCAGAAGTAAATAATTTTTCAATTCCAGATTAGACAACATTTTATCATGTAGGTCTATGATTTCAGCGGGAACTGGTTCACCTTTACTACCGATATTATAAATTGTAGAATAGTTAGAAAATTCTTCATGAAAATTCGGAAATACTTTCGCTTTTAACAAAATTTCGGCAAATGTTGAACTATCGCTTATAAATGACAATAAATCTTTTAACCACAATATTGAATCTTTTTTTGTTTTATCAATACAAAGTGAAAGTGCTTCTATAGTTTCTAATTCCTTTATTTCTTCTAGTATTAATTTAATTGCTTTCTTTGTAACAAGACTAAAATCAAAATTATCTTCTTCTCTTTTTATAATATTGAATTCATACTGAAATTTGAAAAGATCGCAATACGCTCTAAAAACTTTACTTTTAAAACTAATTTTATCGTCAAATTGAAGACGCAAAAATTGGTAAATTAAATTTCTCTCATCGTGATCTATTCCAAAATCATCTTCTTTAATTAAATCATCTATTTCTCGTAAAACATCTTTAGTTGTTTTTTTCTCATGTCCAACGCAAATTTTTACATCTTCATGGATTAAAAAATTTCGATATTGTTGTTGATCCAATTCTATTATTTGTAAAAACGCTTCTTGAATGTTAGCATTAATAGAAAGTTCTCTAAGAATAAGTAATTCCCCATAGGAATTAGGAATAATTTTCTCGGATTGGATAACATTCGCCATTCCATTTTTATGAAGAAATGAGAATAGTGCATTGAATTTATTTGTAAAATCTTTTGTTTCCGATGTTTCCGTGATTTTACTGAAGTCTGTTTCTTGAATTTGTATTAAAAGTTCTTCAACTGAGACTTTGAAATTAGTATCCCAATTACTATAATCACTTTTTACTGCTTTTAACCAGTATTTATATTCGTCAACATTTACTAATTCTGATTTAGAGTAAAAATGGCTGCAAATTTCATAAAATTCTTCCTGCTTGTAATTCTCTACAGGCTCTATAAATGGAATTTTAACATCTAATAAATTTTGAAAATTTCCATCAGCAGTTTTTGCCGTTAAATTTTCCAAAATAAATTTTTGGTAAGGCAATCTTACAAGTTCTTCAAACCATTCTTTTACATCATCTTTTAAGACAGTAGGGATTTTTGAGTTGGCAAACAAATAATTATTAGCATTATCTCCCAGTTCTTCTACAAAAGATTGTGCAAGTACATATGCATTGGCTAATATTTCTCGATTAGATATTACTTGAATATTCTCCTCGTTGACAAGATATAATCCGCTTCTAGTCTCATCAGGATAAAATTTATTGCTATTTATTACGAATGGACTATGAAATTTTTCTGAACCAATTAAAGGAAAATCTCGGTAGAGTTTCGGGGTATCATCATTCCACTTTATAGGTGTTAAATCAGTTGCAGAATTTACGCGTAAAGCAATTTGTAAATCATCGTTGCTTTTAATCCAAAAATAATCAGATTTTACATCACTAATTATTTCATAAACATCAGTATTTTCGTGAAACTTTTTTTCAAAGTTGTACACTTTACCTTTTATTTTATCTTCAACTATTAAATTTTTTATTTTTTCAACAAAGATTTGGGTTAGTGGTAGTGTATTCACCATATCATCAATCCCATCTTTTGCATATTTTAAACTTTTCTCATTCAGCGGGAATTCAAATACAGTTTCAAAATCTGTTTCAGCTTTATTAAAATCTATTATTTTTTTAAAATTAGAATTAATATCTGCATTAGAAACTTCAGAAATTAAATCTTGCATTTTTTTGGATAAATCTGTGCTGTTTGTTGAATCTCTATCTATTTCAATATTAAATAGATAAGAATTCAACCCTGCTTCGTGCAGAACTCCTTTTAGTTTTAATTTTTTCGACAACAAGTGAGTTACCATAAAACCCGTTCCAAATTTTCCTACAAAATCATCCTCATCTTCTTCTACTTTAGAAGAAACTTGCTGTATTAAATTAATAAGATTTTTAAGAGAAAAGGGGTTACCATTATGGCAGATTTTAATTGATTCTTTAGTTAAAATTAATTTTATAGAAACTCCACCCCATTTATTAGGTACATCTCTCGCATTCTGCATCAATTCCCAAAGCCATCTCCGTGAAGAAATTTCTGGATTTTCTTCAACCTTTACAATTCCTTGAAGAATTTTATCTGAGGCTAATTTTATAAGTGCTTCTCCACTTGTACGTAAGGTTAATTCTTTATAGTCCATATTATTTATATCTTTTTTCTCACTTTCTTCTCCTTCGCCCAAAGCGTGTCTTTCTTCGTCATTTCATCATACATTTTAAAGAGGTATTCTAACCGTTCTGCATCACTTGTAAAAGGTTGAATTCTATAAATTCTTTCTATGGCCTGGTCTAATTCCTGATGCGCTTTTAGCAGATCTTTGGGCATTGTTTCTGGGTTGTAAAGCCACGCCATTGTTTTTTGGGGAAATTTTGCACGCTCATCTAAAACCGCAAAAACATATTGGTTGATGATTTCTTTTTGTTTAATAGAAATTTCTGGAAACGGAAAAGTATTGTAACAAAGTGTTTTAGAATATTGAATGTCTGTTTTCATTTTCCCACCAATATTTTTAATCCAAATCATATGCATTTTCGAAGAGACAATACCTAAAACAAAAGGTTCATTTGTTGCTATTGTAAAAAATGAATCAGTAACTTTAAAAATTGAACCGTCCAATAAAGCAATGGGTAAATATTCCCTATTTTCAGAGGAAACTCGTGGAATAATTAAAACATTAGCATTTTCAGGTTGTGTTATTTGAGCAAAAAGATGAGAATTTTGTGCGAGTTGAGGACGTGATGATTTCAATCTAATTTCTCGAACTTCATTAATAACTTTTGAAATTTCTGGTAAATTTTTTATTTCTTCGTTCGTAATATCTTCTAACCATAAACACCATCTATCTCTTCCGTTCAAATATTCACGAGCAGAAACCAATTTTTTAAACCATTTTTCAGATGCAGGTTCTTTTGAAATAAATTCATCTTTATCTGCCGTATTAAATAAAAATTTTCCGCCATCCGCAGGCATATTTCCATGATTTATTTTGGGTAGTTTCGAGATTGAAACGCTTTTTTGCTCAATAAATATATTAGTTTTTGTTGGTATTAGATACGCATTAATATTTTCAACTTCTTTTCTAGTAACGCCATCAAAAAGGGTCGCCATATTTGAATTACTATTTTCTAAACCAATAATTATAACAGTAACTCCAGCATTTCCTCTTGCATTATTAGTCCATTTGAAAGAAGAATATGCATATTTAATTTTCACGTTTAAATCAAAAATATGCGGCCACAATAAGGAAACTTGTTCGCCTTGGCAAATGGAATTTGTAGAAACCAAACCAGATTTTATATTAAATCCTTTTAAATATTGTGCGCTTTTTAAAATCCAAATAGAAATATAATCGAGGTCTTTATATTTTTTGAATTTTTTAAACACGAGTTCTAATTCTTTCTTTTGTTCTTCTTTTTGTTTACGTGAACCTAGATATGGCGGATTTCCAATGATATAAATCTCATCATTCTCATCTTTTGGGCAGGCTTTTTCCCAATTCATTGTCGCTGCATTTCCCAAAGAGATCTGTCCACTTTCTTTTAAAGGTAAAATAGGCTTCGTCTGTCCAAAACCTTCCAACTGTTCCTCAAAAACTTTGTTCATCTGGTGTTCTGCTAACCAAAGAGAAAGAATGGCCATTTCGTGCGCAAAATCTTTGATCTCAATACCATAAAACTGGGAAAGTACAATTCTTGGGAAATGTATTTTCGCCTGTTTTCCTGCAAAATTTATTTTCTGTTGCGTAGCAGGAACACTTACTATTTCTCCTCTGCCACTAAAATTGAGTTTGCTTTGTGCATTGATTGTTAATTCTGCAGGTTCATTATCTAAATCTATGAGTTGCTGAATGATTTTAATTTCCAGCAAGCGCAATTCTTTGTAGGTAATGATCAGAAAATTTCCGCTACCACAGGCAGGATCAAAAAATTTAATAGTTGATAAACGTGCTAATAATTTTTCCAGTTTTTTAGGTTGATCTCTGTTGTTTTCAAATTCGTCATACAATTCATCTAAAAATAAAGGCTTTATTAATTTCAAAATATTCGGAACTGAAGTATAGTGCATTCCCAAACTTGTGCGTTCATCCGGATCTGCAACCGCCTGAATCATAGATCCGAAAATATCAGGATTAATTTCGTCCCAATTCAGATTTCCACAATCAATTAAAATATCCCGGGATTTCTTTGAAAATTTTGGAATTTTAATTTCATCTTTAAAAAGTCCACCATTCACATAAGGAAAAGATTTCACACTATTAGGAAAATCCGTTTTTCTACTGTTCAGTTTTGCAAAGAGATCTTTAAAGAAAACATCCAGATCTTTACCGTCTTCATTAGTATTATTTCCAATAGCATCTGTAAACAAACCTTGTTTTTCAAAAATGCCGGTATCTTCCGCAAAAAAGCAAAACAATAATCTTGATAATAAAATATTTAAACTGTGACTATCGCCTTTATACAGATCTGGATTGTCCTGAATTATGATATCATAGAAACGGGCCAAAGCATAAGATGCTTCCCGATCAACTTTGTTATCATTACTTGATTTATAAATTTCTGCACCCGTAAGCGGAATGAAAAAATCTTTAAAATTGGGCAGTTCTGCAATTGGAAAATCTTTACTTGCTTTGGTTTTTAAATCTTTTGCTACAATACTTTTGAAATCAGTAAGCAAAATAAAACGTGGCTTTTGTTTTAGAATTCTTTCATCTTTTGCCAAATCTTCACTATCAATAAGCATTTGACCAGTTTCACCAACTTTAAAAAAGATTTTTCCTTTGTAAAGAAATTCTCCCGCAATTTTAGATTGGTTGTAGTCGCCACTTTTAAATCTGGAAACCGACGCTTTCGGAAAACCAAAAGCCAAAAGAAAATCAAAAATGAAATCTTCGGGGTTTATATTTTGCGAAAGTTGTAGTAGATTTTGTTCTATTTCTTTTGGTGTCATCGGTTGGTTTCTATTGAAAAAAGTTTTTTTGGTCTGCTATTTTATTTAAAATCTTCAATAATTTTTTAAATTCCTTACTGTAAGATTCGGAAGATTCTACAACGATTTCTCCTTTTGCTTTTATCACTTTTGGATAGTCGTTACTACCAAACAAAATTTTGCTCGTTTTTCGGTTGTTGTATTTTATTTCCAGTTCCCATTGGGTTCCGTCACAGATTTCGTTATTATAATATTTTCTATTCCACTTCGGAAGATGAATTTCATTTAGAACAGAAATTAATTCTTGTTTTAGTTCCATAGAAAGTTCGTCATCTAGATTGGGCAGCATATTTAAAAAATCTTCTTTAGATTTCTTAATTTCAAAACAATTATCTTGAATTCTTATCTCATTGTAACCATCAAAGTAACCTCCAATATTAAATTGAAAAAATTCCAGAGATTTTATTTGAACTGCCATAATTTCAAAGATAACTATTTTGCATAAAAATTTAGAAACATATTAGAAGAAAAGTAATGGCATAAAAAAGTCCAATATTTCTATTGGACTTCAAAATAAATTAAACAATCTATTTTTTTGGTGTAGGAGGAGAAGTTTTTCCTGGAGCGGTAGAATTATTTCCTCTATTTCCGCCTGAAGGATTTCCTGTTTTACTTGGTCCATTTGCTGGAGTGTTTCCTTTTGCCATTTTAATTAATTTTTGTTTTGCTTACTACTTTTAACGTCTTTGTTGGGCTAGTTTTGACATGATTGATAATACGAAAGATATGCCAAATTTTAACATTTTATTAACGTTTTAGATATAATTTTAAAATTTATATATCATTGATATTCAAACTAAAAAAAAGAATCTAGAATCAACGAATTCGTAATTCAAAAATTTCCGGTTCGCTTTTTTAAAAATCGAAGTTTGCATTCTACGCATTCCCATTGGGGACTTTCTACAGTTATGCAGCATCCTCCTAAAACCAATTTCTTTTCGTCAGAAAGTTGCATTGCAAATTCAGTTGGTTCACCGTAAAGAATTTCCACAACCTTTCCTTTACAATTACCACATCTTACAGGTTTTCTATGCACATCTTTTATTTTAGAATCGTCCATTTATCTATTTTTATAATAATCTTAATTGCAATTAAATTTAAAATTCATTCCGTAAAAATAATGATAATCGGGGATAAGCAAAATATGAAAATTTTAACAAAACAAAAATTATCTCGGATATTTTCTTCTTACTAATTAGTTTAAGTTTATTTTTTTTCAGCAATAATTTATTATAAAAAGCGGCGAAAATTTTATTCAGATCTTACTTTAAAACAGAGCGATTTCAAAATAAAAAACGAGTTCCGAAGTTTTTTTATCCTTTTCGCAGAAAAGGCAAGAAAGTCCTTTGATAGTATAAAATGTAAATTTTGTATGCACAAAGACACATCTTGCTAGTACCTTTTTCAGAGTAATGAAATTTTATTTAGACTACCACATTTTAGACCAGTTAGAACAGCATATTTTAGTCTACGTCCGGTCGCCGGATATTTGGAGTTGTAAAGGCGGAATTGTTTTCATTAGGAAGAGATAATGCAATCATGTTTATGTTTTTTTCAAGAACAGATCGCCAATCCAAAATAGGTCTTCCAATTGCATTTTTCCAATCCGCTTTTTCCCATTGATGAAATTTATGAATCAATAGATCGTCTAATTTTACTGAATAATCTTTTAAGGTTTTGGCAAAATCCATAAACTGAATTAGAGTTGGGTATTTGGAAAACGAATTAGTTGCAATAATTTTTGGCTCTGAAATCCATTTTAAATGTTCAACAGGAATTTCTTTAACTTCAATTATTGTAGGTTTTTCATTAGGAAATTCATTTCCACTTAATATAAAACGATTTGGAAAACCAGGATTTCTTTGATAATCTAAAAGCCCTAAAAGTTTTAGTTTATTTTTCGCCGTAATTACCGTCTGTCTGGAAAGTCCAAGTTCTCTCGCCATTTCGTAATCAGACAAAACAGTTTCTTTTTGAGGATCTTCGCATTTGTAAAGAATAAATGTAAAAACGGTTATCGTAGTTGCACCAATTTTATTATTTGAATTTAATTCAAAAATCTTTTCAAATAAGTCTGCTTCAAAAATTTTGGAATCTTTCATCTTTTAAATGCAGATTTATAATGAATTTCAACTTCATTTGATGGATTTTCGTGAATCATCCAGTCATTTAAATCTTTAAAACTAGAATATAAAACCCTACAATCTTCTGCCTTTTTACTTTCACTTTTAATCATTTCAACAGCACGATTTCCAGCCTCGTCATTATCAAAATAAAGTTCAACATTTTGATAATTGCCCAAGTCATTTTTAATATTTTTTACCATCGAAACCGAATTCAAAATAATGTAATCCGAAGATTGTTTCTCCAAATATTTTTCTACATTTTTAAAGGAAATAAAGTCAAAAAATCCTTCGAAAATTCTTAAATCTTTGGAATCGTTTTTTATTGTTGTCACATCTTTTTTACCCAGACAAATTTTAGAATAAGCGTTTCTCATTTCATAACCTCCGGAATCATTTTTAAAACCAATTCCGAAATAGTTTTTATCATTCATTTGATAATGGATCTCTTTCAAAAATTCGGTTTGATTTTCTACTTTTCGGCTTTTTAAATATTCCAAAAGTGCTTGGTGCTGAATTTCTTTTACTGCCGCTATTTCGTAAGATTTGGAAATATTTGCCAGTTTCATTTTAGGGAGATTTCTTTGATTTTGAAAAGAAGAAAAATTTTGATTTCCTGCCCAAACTAAAACTTCAGATATTGAGGCGTTTAAATATTTCTTCATAAAATCGATATTATTTCCGCCAATTCCTTCTGAAAATAAATACCAAATATTGAGGCTTTTGTTTAGTTTAAAAGAGGCGTGGTTTTCTGATCCAAACGGATTCAGAAACCATGCTTCTTTTTCCATTTGTTTTGTGGGAATGTGTCCGAGATTTTGAAGGACTTCTTCCAATGAGATTTTATTAAATTGACTGCAATTCATTGTTGTGAGTTTTCTGGGTTTTGTGAGAGAGATTTTTTGTTGAATTGTTGAGGAAACCTTGTAACTTATTGATTGTATATTATTTAATTCCTCAACAAACTCTCAACAATTCAACAAACTGGAGTTTTTTCGCTCAACAAGCGCTCAACAAAAATGAGCGTATAAAAGTTTGTTGAGGATTTTGTTGAGAGTTAAGTATTTGATTTTCTTTTCATTATCAATCAATTCAACAATTCAACATATTTGTTAAGTATAAAATCCTTTTTTATGGTAAAATAGCGACCAACTGAATTATTTTGATAAAATGTTCCTGCAAAGTCGATGTCGTATCTGAAGTAAGTCAAACCATTATTTTGTGGATTTAATTTCCAGGTTTCTTTCAGCAAATTTCGAATGTCATTTCTCGTCCAATAAGTTGGTCGAAACATTTTATTCATCATATTGAGAAGATCTTGCGGAACAATATTAATTTCTTCGTCTTCATTGCTTTCAAAGAACTCGTAGAGTAATTCGATGATTTTTGATTCGAGCTTATTGTTATTTTTAAAAACTAATCTTTGCAGTGCTTTTGTTCTTATTTCATCAGCAGAAAACCACATTCTCGTTTTCTTATGGGTTGAAAATGGCCGCTCGATTAAAAACTGCAAGAAATTGGGTATTTCAGAAATTAGATTATTTAGAAATTCGGTGTTTTCGGTTTTGATGGGATTAATTTTTAAAATCCAGAATCGGATCTCATTTTCATCTATTTGAATGAAATTTTCTTCGTTATTGGAACACAAAATAAATTTGGCGAAAAAATCAATCTCTTCTCGGTCTTTTCCCTTTGCTTCCAATTTATCTTTGTTGGTTGTAGAGAGATATTTCAAACGTTCAGTAATTTCTTTTTTATCAAAGAAAACTTCATCGATTGCTACAACCAACATTGCTGCCCAATCGCTATTAAACTGGCTCCCGAATGAATCACCTTTGATGTAAGTCATGTTCAACCCAAAGATCTCTTTTAGCCATTTAATGAACGTTGTTTTGCCGGTTGCTCGTTCTTTAGATACCAAGCATAAGATCGGTAGAATTTGTGTCGGATACTGCAGCAGAATTTTCAAATAATCCAAACCCATTTCCAGTTGTTCTCCGAAAATGTGTTCTACAAAATTCAAGGAGAAAGGGATAGCATTTTTTAAATTATCATCTTCCGTAGAAGGCGAAAATGGAATTTCATTGTAAATATTATAGAAACCCTGTACGATTTGCTTGTACTCTAAATGTTCAGGAATACAACAAAAACCATCAAATTTCGGAATTCTTGAAACGTAGGTTTTTCCGTGATCGCTAATTATAGTTTCTCGATTCCACCGAACTAATATTGAAATTTTATCGCCTGAAATTAGTGGTTTTTCAATTGTTTTATAGTAGGTGGTTCCCACTCTTAAGTAGGGGATTTTTTGACTCATTTTAATGAATTATATGTTATACGGGATTTGTTAAAAAGATTTTGATGTAACTAAAAAGGATTAGTTGCGTTTATCTTTTCCGTATTTAAGCAATTCTTTTTTTGAGTAAAAGAACCTTCCATTAAAATTGTAATGAGGTAAATCTTTATGCTTTCTCCAGTCTATGATTGTGGGCATAGAAATATGTAGAAATTGTGCTGCTTCGCTTTGAGATATAAGATCTTCGGGATTTTCTGCAGTAGATTCGATTGGTAATCTAAAATCTTTGGCTTTGTTGAGAATAATTTCCACCGCCTTTTCCAAATCACTTTTGGAATGTGAATAAAGTTGTACTGACATATTATTGTATTTTAAATTAGTTTAAATTCAAATGCAATAATATTGTATTAATCGCTGATAATCAAATAGTTAAACTACCACCCAGAATAGCCCAAATTAGCCCAGAATAGACTTTTTAGGTTCTTTTTGAACCCAGAATAACCCAGATTAGCCCAAGTTAACATTTAAGAAAATTGTAAAATTTAACTGAATTTAACTAAATGCATATTTTTTTTAATAAAGTTTAACATAGTTAATTGAAATCTAAACGAAAATATTTTGCCTTCTATTAAATCAAAATAAGATGTTAGAAAAATTATCCCCATGCTTTATCCATCTGTTCATCTGTAAATGCTTCTGTGACTTTCATATATTTATCCAAAACAGCATCTTTTTTAATATTGGCAATTTTCTTGATCGCTTTGGGCTCCATTCCCAGAAGAAGGGAATTGGTTATGAAGGTTTTTCTTGCAGTATGGCTTGTTATGAATTTATACTTTGGCTGTGTTAAAGATTTTTTCTGATTTCCAACAAACCAATGGCTTGTAAATGGCTGATTGATTTTCGCTAATTCGCAGCAGTCCTTGATGTACTCGTTAAATTTCTGCGATGAAATTACTGGTAAAGGCTCATAAATTGTGCCTTTGTATTTATTCAAAATCTCTTTTGCGTACTTAATTAATTTTATAGCATGGTTTTGAGTTTTTGTTTTCTGAATAGAGATTACAATGTGGTCATCAGAAATATTTGCCAAATGAAGTTTTGATAAATCTGAAAAACGCAATCCCGTAAAGCAACCCATACAGTAAAAATCTCTGACTTGAGATAATTTATCGCTCTTCAAATCTTTATTATAAAGCGTCATTAATTCTTCGAACGATAAATAAATGATATCTATATCATGATCCGTAGCCTTAAATTTTTCGAAATCTCTCTTCGTGTTATATCCTTTTTCTGTTGCCCAGTTAAGGAAGGATTTTAGAACTTTAATTATTTTGCAAAAATAATTCTGTTTAATTTCTTTAGTTTGATAGGAGTAATCTCTCAACATGTCAAAATAATCTTCATCGATAATATTGAAAGATGTTACAAATCCTTTTTCTTCAGCAAAGTTCTCTAGAAAATTTCTCACTGTAACCTGACCCTTGATAGTGTTGTAAGTTTTAACCGGTTTCCCTTTCTCAATATAATCGTCAAAAGATTTAAAGAAATCTAATTCAGGAGAAACAGTCACTTCACCTTTTGAATCAAATTTATCAATAAAAGAATCTTTAGTCAGTTCTAATTTATTTGCTCTAAAAAATAAAGAAATGTCTTGAATTTTAGATTCTATTTTCTGCAACCCTTCATTGATTTCATCATGACCATAATTGTGTTCTTTTTTAGAATTCGCTTTTACACGGTTGTTTTGCCAATCTGCAGGCTTACAATTGAAACCAGTATTTCTTTTAATTACGGCACTATCTATTCTAAATAATAGTCTTATTGGCATTAAACCATCTTGTGTCACTTTGTCTTTCCTTAACTGAAAATTATATTTGATCATAGTATTAAAATAATTTAAATGAATGAAAGGGGGAACAAAAGGGGGACTAATTTTAAATTTAAACTTATTAAGATTGATGTTATTAATAAATCAAAATCCCTTTGCTCATCAAATTTATTGAATATAAACGGATTAAAAAGAGTGTAATAATAAATAAATTTAACAGTACCTCCGTCCGAGGTACTTTAAACGCTGTTAATCATTTGATTAGCAGCGTTTTTGTTTTAAGATCAGTAGATGTTTTTAAATTTCGGATTTCTCTTTAATCTCCACGGATATTTTTAATTACTTTTTGAAGTAACATCTACTTTAGCACAAACAACACAGCCGTTTGTACGTTTGAGAAATGTTCCGTGCACCATTCAGATACGATCATTTTTCTTTTCAAAAATTAATGGTTTTGTTTTATAATTGATTTCCCGTAAATTTTTACCAGTTTCAACTCTACAATATTGAATGCAATTTCATTATCAGAATGAATGATAAAACCTTGTCTGAGTTGTTTTTGCAGCCAACCAAAGTGAAGAATATCAGAAAAAAGGCTTATTTCATTTTGCAGAAATTTATATTCGTTGCTGTAATCTCAAAAATAATTATCTTTAAGACAATCAGACCATTTAAATATCAAGATCGTCCTTGTGCCTTAATATTTTTTCTCGGTGGTACTTTTTTTGTAGCTTTAGGAAACTAAATAAAATATCATGGAAGATAACAACTTAAAAACGCTTTCTCAGGTTCTGAACATTTTAATTAAGCGTGGGATCACCAAAGAGATCTGTATGAATGACCAACATCAAATGATTTTGGGAAAAGATGAAAAAACGTATCAGCCGGAAGATCTTTGTATTGTAAAATCCTATCGTTTTGAGGGAGACAGTAATCCCGATGATAACGCAGTCCTTTATCTGCTCGAAGACAAAGAAGGTCAGCTTTCAACAATATTAGATTCTTACGGTGCAGACAGTAATCACAGTGGCGAAGAATTTGATAATTTCCTGCGCAAGGTTCCCATACAGGAGAATCCAGAATATGATTTCGACTAATATAAGATCCGTCTCGCTTTAATTACGAGGCGGATTTCTTTTTAAAGATATTTTTGAGAACGCCTTTTTTCTTTGTTTCCTGAACTTTTTCTTTTACGGCTTCTACCTTTTTCTTTACTTCGACTTTGGTTTCCTGCAAGTCTTTTTTATTTTCCTGTAATGCAGTTTTTGTATTGTCTACCGTTTTTTTAATGGCTTCTTCTGTCTTTGGTGCAATTCCGAGGAGGGTTTTCTTCAAGCCCTGTTCAATACCCTTCCACAATAAATTGAAAAAAGATTTTGTTTTGTCTCGTTCTACCTCTTTAACCTCAACAGATTCAGGATAATTCCCCGAATTGGTTTTAACGAAAATGTTAGCAACTGCAGAAAGTACGGTATTTTTATTCCCAGATTCTGTTAGCAGTGAGATCTTTAGATTTTCGTGTTTCATATTTAAAGTTCCGCCCAGTCCGTTATAATTTCCTTTAAAATTGAAAATAAGATCCGATATTAAACCTGTTGCACGCACTTTTAAGTAAGGTTCTGTGAATGCATTAATTCTGGCAGCAGGCAGATCTGCAACATTTCCCGAAATATAAAATGCATCACTCGTATTTAAAGTATCGAAACCCCATTTAATATTCATGGGCGATGCATTCATAAAAAGACATTTTATAGCAATGGCAATCTGGGTAGATTTGCCTTTCATCTTCCCGGAGTTCAGGTTTTTAACGTTTAGATTAAAATTATTGAAAGTCAGTTTTCCCGGTCCATCGCTTTTTTTGGTATCTTCTTCATAAACCAAAAGAGAATTTTTAATATCTAAATTGTTGATGAACATTGGAAATTTAATACCTCGTAATAATTTAGAATACATTGGTTTTTCGGTCAGATCATCGTTTGGTATTTTACTTCGGAAGATATTCGCGTTAACATGATCTAAAGTCACCTTTGAAGCTTCCAAAAATTGATTGGCAGAGAAGAAATCCCAGTTTCCTTCCATCGTGATCTGATTGACTTTAATATCATACAAATCTTTTTCTGTGGGAATCATCCGTATAAACTGCGCTCGCGAAACCGTTGGAATCATGGCGAAGTTAGAAACCTGCACCGTATTTTTATTTAATTTCAGCAGAGAAGCTGACATATTATAGAATTTTGTTTTATATTTAAAATTACGACTTGATAAACTATAGAAACCAATTTTGAAAGGAACCGCTTCTTTAACAGTCTTTTCATTCATTTCGATATTTTGAATGGTCGCATTTAAATTCTCAAAAGCCAGCGGTTTGCTTCCCTTATCGTAAACCAGATTTGAATTTTTTAGACTTATATTTTTAATGATCAAAGGGAAAGCGATTCCCTCAAAAGCCGGTTTTTTTGTTTTCTTAGGATGATTAGATCCAACGATTTTACCGTTTAAGCCATTCACCAGAACATTGTCGATATTTAATTTTAATTTATTTTTTAAAAACTTCCAGTCATTAATTTTGAGGTTTAAATTTTGTACAGACAGATCGAGCAACGTTTTGTCGGAAGTAGAAACAGTTGGCTTCATTGAAATATTCTTAAAATCTGCCATTTTTGGATCCAGCGCGATCGTCGAAATATTTACATTTTGGGTATTGGAAACATAGTTGATCTTCTGCCCGTTTATTTTGAAATCGTTGTACTGAAAAGGTATATTCCCCTTTGCTGTTTCTTCATTCATTACAAACACCTTAATGTTCATGGTCAGATTTCCGGCAGAAAATAACGGCGAACCATTAGCCTGAACAATGTTGATCTTTGCATTGTCAAACAAAACATCTTTTAACTGAACATCGTATTTAAAACTTTTTTCCTTTTCTGCTGGTTTCACATTGGTCGTAAACATTTTGAGTTCTGGATTTTCAAAACGAACTTTAGTGAGCGTGACTTTATTATCCTTCAGCACAATATCTTTAAACTCCAGATCAGATGATTTAAAGTCGAAAAGGTTTCTTTTTTTCGGGTAATATTTTGTGAAATTCTGGTAAGAAAGCAGTGGAATCACCGCAAGATCTTTAACGCTAACCTGACCTTCTTTTGTTGTGATATATTTTGCAGTAAAAGCATAAATATTATCGGTGCGAAAATAAAGATTTTTCCCGTTGATCTGATAGTCGTCAAACGTAAAAGGTAATTTTCCCGAGGAAGCTTGTTCTGTCAACTGCAGATTATCTACCACAAGATTAAGGTCACTAACCGACAGCATTTTCTGTTTTGTTGCTTTGAAAACTTGAATATTTCCCTCCGTAATTTTGATGTTTTTCAGAATAATATCAGTTTGCTTCTTACCTTTTTTATCATTGTTTTTTGGAAGAATAATATTTAAATGAGGTTTGTTTAAAACCAGATCCGAGGTTTTAATTCTCTTTTTGAAGATGGCATCGTAGATCCCAAGCCTAGAAATAGAAATCGTATCAATCGTTCCCTGAAAACCGATAATTTCCTGATTCTGAGGATCCTTACTGTTGACAGTAACTCCAGTTGAAAAGATATTTCCGGTGCCCAGATCAACGTCGAGCGTATTATAGGTAACAATGTAATCAGAATTATTCTTGATGTAACTATCCAGATTATTCTTAAGCCAAAAATTAATCCCAAAATTAACCACGAGAAATAGCAGGAAAACGATTCCTGCAATAATTGAAAAAATTCGGATATGTTTTTTTTTCATAAAATGCACTATAAGAATTTTATGCCATTTAGTAGAGTTGACCTTTAAATATCAATTATTTAGCTCTTATAATTTCAAATCAAATATAAAAAAAACATCCTAATAAAGGATGTTCTAAATTTTATATCGAAAAAAGATGCCTTTACTTCCGTTGATCTTCTTTCAACTTTTCAGCGGCAGCTTTTTCCTTTTTAATAGCGTTCATTTCTTCATCCTGCACTCCTACCGAAGTTTTTACGGTTGCAGAGTCATCGCTCAGAATGGTAGAATCACTTACAATTAGGGAATCTGAAGGAGTAGAAACAACTGCCACATCATTTTTTACATTTGCGGTTTCCTTCTTATTGCAGGAGTTTATAATAAAGAAAGCAGTTGTAACCGCTAACGAGAATTGAATAATTTTTGTTTTCATCGTTTTAGTTTAACTCACCAATATTACAAATTATTTTCTCAATATTTTATGCTTCAAATCATACGTTGTGAATTACTTGCAGAAAATAGTGACGAACTATCTTTAATATGAAAATATTTTCACGAAAGAGTTTTCCAAAAAAACATGCTATTCAATTTCCAATTCGACTACGTAACCTTCATGTGCTCTCACGTTCACAAAATTTCCACCTTCAAAAGAAAGGTATTGCCCTTTTATTCCTCTTAAAACGCCGGTAAAGTCTGGATTTTTATCTAACGAAACAGAAACGATCTTTTCGGGTGCTTCATATGGATAATCTAATCTGCACATTTCGTCTGCCATCGAATAAAAGTTCTTAAACTCCTCTGGGAAATAATCTTTTACTTTCTCCCGGAAATCTGCCAGATCCAGATCGTCTTCAAAATCGTCCTCCAGCATTTTTCGCCAGTTCGTTTTGTCGGCGAGATGTTCCTTCATGGCAACCTCGATCATTCCGGCTTCATATCTGTTATCTGTTTTTGCAATTGGTAGCGCGAAAGTGGCTCCCTGATCGATCCAGCGCGTAGGGATTTGAGAAGCGCGGGTTACTCCCACTTTTACGTCGCCTGTATACGCGAGATATACAATATGTGGCGCGAGTTGTATGGATTGTTCCACTTCAAGATTACGTTCGCCAACTCCCAAATGTGCTTTCGAAAGTTCCGGACGAATGATCGATTCACTGGCATAAGGACTTTCGAAAAAACATCTTCGACAAAATCCCATCCGGTAGATCTTTTCGTCGTTACCACAGTTTACGCATTCAAAACCGATATGTTTTAACTTAATTTCTTTGCCGATAACCTGATTCATATTGATCAGATCATTTGAAAGATTAAGGTAATATTGAATAGGCTGCGCGTTTTGCGTCATCATTTTCAGGACTTGTCCGGAGAATTTCATGTAAATAAATTTCAGTAAAATTAATCATTTGAATTTAATTAAATTTGTATCAAGAAACAACAACGATGAACTATTTAGTTACTGGTGGAAGCGGATTTATTGGATCTCATTTGGTAGAGCACCTGCTTAAAAATGGACATTCTGTCATTAACATTGACAATTTTGATGACTTCTACGATTATGAAATTAAAATCAAAAATACATTAGAGTCGATCAATAAAACACTGGAGTTTTCTTTTCATGAAAAGGAGCTGGATATTCAGAAACTGATCTTCGAAACTTCATCCAAAGATTACCAACTTTATTATCAGGACATCAGAGATAAAGAGGGCTTAGAAAAGATCTTTGCCAAACATAAAATTGATTTTATTATTCACTTAGCCGCACTCGCCGGAGTTCGCCCTTCAATTGAGCGACCGCTGGATTATGAAGAGGTGAATGTTAAAGGAACTCTGAATCTATGGGAACTCTGTAAAGAATTTCAAATTGATAAGTTTATAAATGCCTCAAGTTCGAGCGTTTATGGAAACAATAAAAAAATTCCGTTTTCTGAGCAGGATGCGGTTGATGAGCCAATATCTCCTTATGCGGCTACCAAAAAATGTACAGAAATTCTGGGTCATGTTTACCATCATCTTTACGGAATTGATATGATCCATCTGCGTTTCTTTACCGTGTACGGACCGCGACAAAGACCGGATCTTGCGATCCATAAATTCACCAAGTTCATTAATGTAAATACAGAAATTCCTTTTTATGGCAACGGTTCCACCGCCAGAGATTATACGTACATTGATGATATTATTGATGGAATCCTTAAATCTATTAATTATTTGGAAACCCATCAAAATGTTCACGAGATCATTAACCTGGGCGAAAATGAAGTCATCAGTTTAAATCAGATGCTTTCTACCATCGAAGAAAATCTGGATAAAAAGTCTCAAAAAAGAATACTGCCACTGCAACCCGGCGATGTGCAAAAAACCAGCGCAGACATTACAAAAGCGCGGTCTTTGATCGGTTATCATCCAACAACGCATTTCCAAAATGGCATAAAAAAATTTGTGGAATGGTTTTTGAAAAATGGTTCCTGAAAAAATTAGCAGAAAAAAATCAAAGTTTATTGAAAATCAACGGCAAAAACCTTTTTTATGTCGCTGATTTTTATACTTTTGCAAAAAATTATATTATATGTATTGGACATTAGAATTAGCTTCTTATTTAAGTGACGCACCTTGGCCGATGACTAAGGCTGAACTTATTGATTATGCAATTAGAACAGGTGCACCAATGGAAGTTGTAGAGAATCTTCAGGCAATTGAAGATGAAGGTGAAATTTATGATTCTATCGAAGAAGTTTGGAGCGATTATCCAACCGATGATGATTACCTCTGGAATGAGGATGAATATTAAAAAACACTGCCGGTTGTCCTTAAAGACGATTGGCATTTATATTTTAGAAAAATTCTAAAAAATTAAAAATTTTAAAATGGTTAAATGTCTAGCACATTGAGCCTAAAGCGAATAATATGGGTTTTATAGACAATGTTCTTAAAGGTTTCCTGGGTGATAAAAACATAACCGACCTGAAGGAAGTAAAAAAAGTAGTATCAAAAATAAAAGCTACTGAGGTAGCTATTAACGAACTTTCAGATGACGGGTTAAGAGATAAGACCGCAGCGTTTAAAGAAAAATTAAAAGCTGCCACGGCAACTATTACTGCTCAGATCGACGAGACCAAAGAACAGATCAAAAACTCTACGAATGTTGATGAGAAGGAAGCACTTTTTGGCAAAATAGAACAGTTAAAAAAAGATTCCTATCAAGTAGAAGAAAAAGTACTTAACGAGATTCTACCCGAAGCTTTCACCTTAATAAAAGAAACATCCAGAAGATTGGCAGAAAACGGAGAAATTCGGGTCAAAGCTACAGAGCTGGACAGGGAACTCGCTTCTACGAAAGATTTCGTTTTAATTGATGGCGATACTGCAATCTGGCAAAATCATTGGGACGCAGCTGGAACACCGATCAAATGGGACATGGTACATTACGATGTTCAGTTTATTGGTGGCGTAATCCTACACAGTGGTAAAATTGCCGAAATGGCGACTGGTGAGGGTAAGACCTTAGTAGGAACCTTACCAATATACTTAAATGCACTTTCAGGACGTGGTGTTCACGTAGTTACCGTAAATGATTATCTGGCGAAACGCGACTCGGCCTGGATGGGACCTTTATACCAATTTCACGGTTTAACGATCGACTGTATTGATTTACACCAACCCAATTCAGACGCACGAAGAAAAGCTTACAATTCCAGTATTACTTACGGAACAAATAACGAATTCGGTTTCGATTATTTAAGAGATAACATGGTTACTTCGCCCACAGAACTTGTTCAGAGAGAACTGAACTTTGCGATTGTTGATGAGGTAGATTCAGTTTTGGTTGATGATGCAAGAACACCTTTAATCATTTCCGGACCGGTTCCTCAAGGTGACCGTCAGGAATTTGATGTGTTGAAACCTTCTGTAGACCGGATCGTTGACATTCAGAAAAAAACAGTTTCTGCCCTTTTTGCCGAAGCTAAAAAATTGATCACTAACGGAAAAAATAAAGAAGGCGGTTTCAAATTATTGCAGGCTTACAGAGGTTTGCCGAAATCACGACCTTTAATTAAATATTTATCAGAAAGCGGGCACAAAGCACTTCTTCAAAAAACAGAAGGAACTTATATGGCGGATAATAACCGCGATATGCCGATCGTAGATAAAGATCTGTATTTCGTTATCGACGAAAAAAATAACCAGATCGACCTTACCGATAAAGGAGTAGAATATATGTCTGCCGGGAATGAAGACAAAGATTTCTTCGTTTTGAATGACATAGGAACTGAGATCGCAGAACTGGAAGCGCAAAACTTAACAAAAGAAGAAGAGTTTGAAGCCAAAGAAAAAATATTCGGGGAGTTTGCTGTTAAATCTGAACGGGTTCACACTTTAAGCCAATTATTGAAAGCATACACATTATTTGAAAAAGATGACGAGTATGTAGTGATCGATGGCGAAGTAAAAATCGTAGATGAGCAAACCGGCCGTATTATGGAGGGAAGACGTTATTCAGACGGACTTCACCAGGCGATCGAAGCAAAAGAAAATGTAAAAATTGAAGCTGCAACCCAGACTTTTGCAACGGTAACGCTTCAAAATTACTTCCGGATGTATAATAAGCTTGCGGGAATGACGGGTACTGCAGAAACAGAAGCTGGCGAACTTTGGGAAATTTATAAACTGGATGTAGTGGTAATTCCTACAAACAGACCAATTACGAGAGATGACAGACAGGATCTGGTTTACAAAACCAATCGCGAAAAATATAATGCGGTAATTGAAGAAATCGAAAGATTAACAGCCGATGGAAGACCTGTTTTGGTTGGTACAACTTCGGTAGAGATCTCTCAGTTATTATCAAGAGCATTATCTTTAAGAAAAATTCAGCATAATGTATTAAATGCAAAGCTTCACGCAAGAGAAGCAGAAATCGTAGCAATGGCAGGTGGACCTGGAGTTGTAACGATTGCAACAAATATGGCAGGTCGTGGAACCGACATTAAATTGCAGGGCGACGTGAAGAAAAACGGCGGTTTGGCAATTATTGGAACTGAAAGACATGATTCAAGACGGGTCGACAGACAGCTTCGTGGTCGTGCCGGAAGACAGGGTGATCCAGGAAGTTCTCAGTTCTATGTTTCTTTGGAGGACAATTTAATGCGTCTTTTCGGTTCTGAAAGAATTGCGAAAATGATGGATAAAATGGGTCATAAAGAAGGTGAAGTAATTCAGCACGGAATGATCTCAAAATCAATTGAAAGAGCTCAGAAAAAAGTAGAGGAAAATAACTTCGGTGTCAGAAAAAGACTGTTGGAGTATGATGATGTAATGAACAAACAGCGTGATGTCATCTACAAAAGAAGAAAGAACGCACTATTTGGGGATCACTTGAAATATGATATTTCAAATATGATCTTCGATGTTTCGCAGTCTATCGTTACGCAAGGAAAATTACAAGGTGATTTTAAAGATTTCGAATATGAGATCATTAAGAACTTCACTATGGAAGCGCCTTTCACTGAAAATGAATTCAAAACGAAACAGGTTCCGGAATTAACGAATATGCTTTTCAAAGCAGCTTCCGACGATTATCAGATGAAGTTGAATCTGTTGAAAGAAAAATCTTTCCCGATCATCGAAAATGTATTCCAAAATCAGGGATCAATGTTTAAAATGATTCAGGTTCCGTTCACAGACGGTATTAAAACAATGACGATCGTTACGGATTTAAAAGAAGCTTTCGAAACGAAATGTGATTCTTTGGTAACCGATTTCGAAAAAAATATTTCGCTTGCGATCATCGATGAGAACTGGAAACTTCACTTAAGAGAAATGGATGATCTAAGACGTTCTTCGCAAGGTGCAGTTTACGAACAGAAAGATCCGTTGGTAATTTACAAACAGGAATCTTTTTATCTTTTCAGCGAAATGGTTGAAAAAGTAAATAAAGAAATTATTTCATTCTTATACAAAGGAGAAATTCCGGCGTAAGAATTCACAAATTATATTTAAAAACTTCTTCAATTTTTTTGAGGAAGTTTTTTTTATGATGCTTTACTAATTTTTGTATTTTTAATGACTAAATAATTTTGAATGTCATTAATAGACTTATCCAAACAAGTAGCACTCGGTGTAGACATTGGTGGAACCAATACCAAATACGGACTGGTAAATCACCGCGGAGAAATTTTAGACAAAGGAAGCCTCAAAACTGATGATTATCCGAAAGTTGAGGATTTTATTGATGCGCTTTACGAAACCGTTTCTCCCTTAATAATGAAGCATTGTGGCCAAAAGCAATTCGATGGTATCGGCGTGGGTGCGCCCAATGCGAATTACTTTCGTGGAACCATTGAGCAGGCTCCGAATTTACACTGGAAAGGCGTAGTTCCTTTTGCAGAATTAATGAAAGCGAAATTTGAAGTTTCCTGCAAAATGACCAATGACGCAAATGCTGCAGCTTTGGGTGAAATGATGTTTGGTGCCGCACGTGGAATGAAGGATTTTATTATGATGACGCTGGGAACCGGAGTTGGAAGCGGAATTATTTCTAATGGACAATTAATCTACGGTCACGACGGATTTGCGGGTGAATTGGGTCATACGATCGTAAAACCTGGTGGCAGAAAACACTGGAGCACTGGATCGGAAGGTTCTTTGGAAGCGTATGCCTCGGCAACGGGAATCACCATTACAGCCAAAAAAATGCGCGCAGAATTTCCGAGTTCTATGTTGAATGATTATCCGGAAGAACAGGTGAACTCAAAAGTCGTTTTTGAATGTGCAACAAAGGGAGATCCTATTGCGATTGAAGTATTTCGGTATACCGGACAGAAATTAGGAGAAGCTTTGGCAAATTTCGTCATGTTTTCTTCACCGGAAGCAATTTTACTTTTTGGTGGCGTTATAAAAGCAGGTGATTTTTTAATGAAACCGACTAAACTTCACATGGAAAGAAACCTGTTACCGATTTTTCGAAATAAAGTCAAACTTGTTTTCAGTGAACTCGATGAAGCTGATGCTGCTATTTTAGGCGCAAGTGCTTTGGTTTGGGAGAAGTGACTGGCATGGTTTTCGTGAGAATTAAACCCTAGAAAAGATTAATTCTTATCATCAACATATTTTAATTTTCAGACTGAACAGGAAATTAAAATTCAAAAAAATAACAAATAAATGAACAAACAGAATTTAGAAACGATCACTTTTGGTGGCGGTTGTTTTTGGTGCGTTGACAGCGTACTTGATTTATTAAAAGGCGTAGAATCTACGACATCAGGATATGCAGGCGGACATACAAAAAATCCTACCTACGAAGAAGTTTGTACTGGAAATACGGGTCATGCGGAAGTGGTTCAACTCACATACGATCCTGCCATTCTTTCTTATGACAAATTAATGGACGTTTTCTTTTTCCTACACGATCCAACGCAGTTGAACAGACAGGGAAATGATATCGGAACACAATATCGCTCTGTTATTTTTTATAATGACGAGGCTGAAAAGGAAAGAGCTGAAGAAGCAATGAAAAAATCAGAAGCTTCCGGGAAATACGAAGGTAAGTACGTTACAGAAATTACAAAGCTTGAGGAGTTTTTTCCGGCGGAACAATATCACCAGGGTTATTATGAGATCAATCCTAACCAACCTTACTGCAGTGCCGTAGTTGGACCGAAGATCGCGAAATTCAAAAAACATTTCGGAGAATTGGGAATGCTGAATACAGAAACTAATTAATATATAAAGCGGAGATTTTTCTTCGCTTTATTTTTTTCTGAAAATATAACAACCTGCTTCTGATGGATGATCCTGAACCAAATCTTCCTGATATTTCCCTTTGATGAGATTGTATATCATAATATCGCCTCTATCCGCACCTGAAAAAACAATTCCGAATATCATCAGTAAAAATGAACCCGTTGCAACGCCAACAATACCCGGAATTATACCAAGCACTAATAATGGTGCAAATAAGGCCATAATGTAGTGTTTCACTTTCAAAGGTTCTTTACAATGGAAGGGGTCAGCATTTTCCAGAGGACGCCAAACTTCACCGATTCTATTCCTTTTGAAGCAAAGGCTGCAAAAAATATCCCATGGATCAATTCATGCAGAACAATTCCAACAACGAAAACCAATAAGGGCAAAATCGCCTTCAACACTTTATTTTCAGGAAAAAGGCCAGAAAGATCAAATCCCCAGATGATATAAAACGGAAGTCCAAAAATCAGCGCAAAAAAAAGAAGATATTGTAATGCGGTCAAATTAGCTTTCGCCAGATCGATCGTCTTTAGATCTTTCGAATAATTTTCCAGATTCATCATTCAGTATTGTAGGTTAATATTCTTCTAAATTAAGATAATATCTTCTGCTTTCAAAACAAAAAAGACCGCTGAAAATTTCAGCGGTCTTTACTTAAAAATATCTTATTGGTTTATTTCACCAAAGTCATTTCGCTGATCAAGTGACCGGCTTTACCGTATTTTTCGATGGTCCAAAGAACCATTCTAATATCTACGTTGATGGTTTTCTGCCATTTCTGGTCGAAAATAATATCACCGCTTAATGCTTCGCTGTTTCCGTCGAAAGCTAAACCAAGCAGTCTTCCGTTTCCATCCATAATTGGAGAACCGGAGTTTCCACCAGTAATATCATTATCTGACAAGAAATTTACAGGCATAAATCCTTTTTTGTCAGCATAACGGCCGAAGTCTTTTTTCTTAACAAGATCAAGGAATCTTTGAGGTAAGTCAAATTCTTCATCACCTTTTTTATATTTTGCTACCATTCCGGTAACATCTGTATAATAATTATCTTTTGCACTGATGCCGAAATACTTTCTGTCTGTTCTTTCTGGCAACGTTGAGATTTTACCGTAAGTAAGTCTCATCGTAGAGTTTGCATCTGGATAGAAATCTTTGGTTGGTTGAGATTTTCTTAAACCATCTAAAAATATTCTGCTGTTTTTTGCAAATGCTTCATCAACTTTCGCGTATTTTTCTCCAGCTAACTTTTGATCGGTAACAAATCCGTTTGCCAGTTTGTACATTGGATCCGCGTCAATTTTTAATCGGTCCGGATTATTCACAAAATTCATTGCAGATTCTTTCGTTGCAAATATTGAAGAGAAAGCTTCCAATGAAAGTTTCTTTCCGTCTGTTGCCATTAAAGACGGAGAAGCAACATCTTTGTTCACTCTTTGTTGATAAAGGTCAACCATAGAATTTAACATTTCGCCTTCTAACTTGGTATTCAATCCGTCATAAGCTTTATCAATAGCTTCGGTAACTTTAGTTTTCATAGCAGCTTTTCCGTTGTCATCCTGGTCAGCATAGGATTTTAACAAAGTCCCCAATTGATAAGCGATCGGAATATATTTCGCATTTCTTTGAAGTTGAGAGGAATAATTTCGCTCTACATTTCTATCGGACATCTGCGTATAATTAGTTTTGATATCCGCTAAAACTCCACCGTACATCGCTTGATTTTCTGGCATCAAAGCCCAGTTCATATATTTTTCTTCTAAAGCTTTCTTCTCAGCGATTGTGCCGTTCATTTTTACTGCATCAATCGTTCCCTGTCTGTTTTTCCAGTAATTTGCAACAGAAGCGTATTGGGAAGCGTAATTAAGTTTTGTTGCCTGATCTTTGTCCATGTATATTTTCATTACATCCATAGCAACTTTTGAAGCTTCAACCCAAGCCGGATAATCTTTATTAACCATTTGCTCGATACCATAAGAAGTCAGATATCTGTTTGTTCTTCCCGGGAAACCAACGATCATTGCAAAATCTCCGGGTTTGTAACCTTTCAAAGAAATTGGCAGCGCGTGTTTTGGGGTCATTGGTACATTAGTCGGAGAATATTCTGCCGGGTTTCCGTTTGCATCTGCATAAACTCTGAATACAGAGAAATCTACAGTATGTCTTGGCCATTCCCAGTTATCGGTATCACCACCAAATTTTCCTAAAGAATTTGGAGGAGTTCCTACCAATCTTACATCTTTAAAATCCTGATAAACAAAATAATAAAATTCGTTTCCGCTAAAGAAATCTCTTACTACCACAGAATATTTACCGTTTTCGGAATTTTCTGTTTGGATGGCTTTGTATTCTGCATCGATGATCGCTTTTCTTTCATCCGCAGACATATTATTGTTTAACTTACCGTTAATCCGTTTTGTAACATCATCCATTCTCACTAAAAATCGTACAGAAAGACCTTTGGAAGGAAGTTCCTCACTTTTTTTCATCGCCCAGAAGCCATTGGTTAAGTGATCGTTTGCAGGAGTCGAAAGTTCTGCGATGGCTCCATAACCACAATGGTGATTTGTTAAAAGTAATCCTTCTTTAGAGACCATTTCGGCAGTACAACCACCACCAAACTGAACAATTGCATCTTTTAAACTGGAATTATTTACAGAATAAATTTCTTCGGCAGTCAGTTTTAGACCTTCTTTTTGCATATCAACTCCATTGAGTCGCTTGATCATCATTAAAAGCCACATTCCTTCGTCGGCCTTAAGTTGTAGGAAGCTCAACATGAACGTGAGCAGTAAAAATATTCTTTTCATTTATAAAATTTTTTAATAGGGCTAATTTACTAAAATCATTTCATATAGGACTTTAATAAAAAAGAATGGATGAGAAACCTCATCCATTCTTTTAAAAAAAATTATTTAAAATTATTTTTTAATGATTTTAGTATTTTCTACAGCACCATCAACGTATGATACTTGTAGAATATAAGTTCCTTTAGTTAAAGATGAAACGTTAATTTCTCCTTTAGTTTGAACGGATCTTACTTTTTTACCGGAAAGATCAATAATTGTTACTGCTTTAATTTCTCTGTTTGCAGAAACATTTACAACATCAACCGCTGGGTTAGGATATACCTTTAATCCAGTTTTAACCGCACTTTCGTTTGTTGCTAAAGCTAAATCACCACTAAATTTAAAGATTCCAGCAACACCTGTAGGTCCATCGCTGAAATAACCACACCACCCTGTTGTAGAATTAAGGAATTGAACAGTACCTCTTTGCTGTCCATTATCAATGGCAGTCCAGTTTAAACCACCATCTGTGGAATATGAACTCCCTGTCATCGTAGCATCAGCATTTGTGATTCCAGTAGAAACATAAGTATTTGCAGTTCCCGGAACGTAAGTGATATCACCGTAGTACCAAGGCCCGTTTGGATTCACTGGGCTCCATGTTGCTCCACCATCTGTTGTATTATAAAGTGCAGCTGTAGCAGTTTGTCCAGCAATAGCACCATCAGCAGTGATCAAAAGACCATTGCTAGAATCTTTGTAAGCCATGTGAGCTGATGATCCATCAACACCACCACCTGCAGCGCCACCACCAAAATCTAAAGCCGGGGAGAAATAAATATTCCAGGTAAGACCTTTATCATTTGAACGGGCAATTTTTCCGGTAGTAGTTCCGAACCAAACTGAATTTCCAGCAACAGCCTTAACTCCAGTTAAACCATACCCTGCGCCTACTGCACTTGGTGCATTTGCATTTGCAGTCCACGTCGCACCTCCATTTGAAGTGGTGTATACTTCAAATTTTGATGCTGCATTTGTAGGAGGATCACCTGCGGCAAAACCATTGTTAGCATCCCAGAAATAAACGAGATTTGCAAATGAAACAGTACTAAAAGCAGTTTGTTTAGCCCATGCACCACCACCATTGGTAGTTTTATAAATACCATTTCCTGCAGTACCGGCAGAAGGTGCAGTAACTACCCAAGCAGTATTTGCATCTAGACCAAAAATATCACCTACCAAAGCATTAGCTGGAGGTCCTGCGATATTACCAGGAGTCCAGGTTGTTCCGCCATTAGTTGTTTTGATGAATGTTTTAGGATAAGTTCCTCCACCTGAACCATCTGAAACCGATGCCCAAACAGTAGTAGCATTTACAATTGAAATTTCTCTTGGAGCAAAGGAAGTAGGAAGTTTCGTCGCCTGAGGCACCCAAGACTGAGCCTGTGTTGCCATTGAAACTAGCGCAAAGCCAGTAAGTAGAATTTTTTTCATAATATTTAAAGTTAAATGAATTTATGTAAAACTACATAATTCAGAAACTATATGCAAACAATATTGGAACTTTTTCAGCTTATTAGATTTAATGGTATGAATTTGATAATGTCAATTTAACATAATTTTGAACAGCAACGGCCATCACTGCACTAACAGGCGCAACTAAAGCTTCTACTCTTTGCGCATTTCCGTGTGTGGAATGTCGTCTTCTAAATAGGATTTTCCGGTAGATTGAAATCCGAGTTGAGTATAAAACTTAAACAGATAATCCTGTGCTGAAATTTTTACGCTGTTCGTATGAAATCTTGCTTCAATTGTATCTAAAGCAATCCTCATTAAAATTTTTCCAAGTTTTAAATTTCTAAAATCTGGATGCGTTAAAACCCTGCCGATAGAGGACTCCTCGTATTTTATATTGGGTTCGAAGATTCTGCAATACGCCACAATTGCTCCGTTCTTTTCTGCCCAAATATGAACCGCTTCCTCATCATGGCCATCTGCATCAAGATAAAAACAAGTCTGTTCTACTATAAAAACCTCCTGCCGAAGTTTTAAAATTTCATACAGCTGTTTAACAGAGAGTTCGCTGAATGTCTTAATTTTCCAGATAATGTCGTTCATTATTCAAACGTGACTTTATTCTTTACTAACATATCGTTGGTTGCGGTGATAAAATTCAAAATTTCATCTCCACCAATTTTTTTCTCTGCAGAAGTTACATACATATCAGGCAATTCTTCCCACGTTTTAAGGAGTTCTGTTCGGTACGCTTCAACATTAGCATTTACGGTGTTAGGCTTCAATTTATCGGCCTTCGTAAAAACGATAGAGAAGGGAATATCACTTTCGCCACACCATTCTATAAATTCAATATCGATTTGTTGCGGCGTATGACGGGAATCTACCAGGACAAAAAGGTTGACCAGGTTTTTTCGGTTAAGAATATAGTTGGTATTAATTTTCTCGAAGTCTCTTCTCATACTTTTTGAAACTCTTGCGTACCCATAACCGGGCAGATCTGTTAAGTACCATTTTTCATTGATTAAAAAATGATTGATCAACTGCGTTTTTCCAGGCGTCTGTGAAGTTTTCGCTAAATCCTTATGATTTAACATGGCATTGATCAGAGACGATTTTCCCACATTAGACCTTCCTATAAATGCATATTCCGGCAAAGTAGGTTCCGGACATTCCTGCCACTTTCCGCTACTCTTTAAAAATTCTGCTGTTTTGATAACCATTTGTTATTTTTTTAAAATTAAATTAAATAAAAAATGGAAGCTTAAACTTCCACTCTATTATTTTTCTAAGCTCTGTAACCAGTCGTACAATATTTTGTTGAATTCATCCGGCTTTTCCATCATCGCTGCATGACCACATTCTTCAATCCAGTTCAAAGATGAATTGGGCAAAAGTTTATGCATATCTACTGCAACTTCTGGCGGAGTTACATTATCCTGTCTCCCCCAAATTAGACAAACAGGTGTCGTAATTGTAGGCAAATCATTCATCATATTATGTTTAATGGCGCTGCGTGCAAGCATTACTGTTTTGATTCCTTTCATTCTGTCGTTAACTACAGAAAAAACCTCATCAACCAGTTCTTCAGTTGCTATAAAAGGATCGTAAAAAACTTCCTGCGTTTTTTTACGAATATATTCTTTGTCGGATTTTCTTGGAAAACTATCTCCGAAGGTTCTTTCGTAAAGTCCAGAACTTCCTGTTAACACTAAGTTTTTAACTAATTCTGGTCTGGCCAAAGTTAGAATTAAACCAATATGTCCGCCCATAGAATTCCCCACGATCGTTGCGGGTTCGTTCGTTTTCGCTTCAATAAACTTCGCAACATATTTCGCAATCGTTGTTAAGTTCGTATTTAAAACAGGCAAGTCATATATAGGAAGAACGGGTACGAAAACTTTGTAACCTCTTTCAGCAAAAAAGTTTACTGTTGAATCGAAGTTACTTAAACCACCCATTAATCCGTGTAATAAAACCAACGGATGCCCTTCTCCAGCTTCTATGAAAGAGAATTTCTTTTCTTTTTTCGTAATAAATCTCATAAAAATGCTTTATCAGCACTGCAAAAATACAAATTTAACACCAACTATAATTTAGGTCACCTAAATTTCATTAAAAATACATTTTTTTAAGAATACGGTTTAAAAAAACTTTCAGAATTTTCTAAAAATATCTGATCCCGCTAACTGCTTTTTAATCAATTATTTAATGATAATAATCAAAACTTATTAACAATAAGTCAAAAAGTGGGAAAAAGTGGGAAGTTTTAGAAATTTTTATATAAATTTGTCCCAAATGGAGAATTTCATCGGTACATATGAATGCAAAATGGACGACAAAGGTCGCATCAAACTCCCTTCATCTCTGGTAAAACAGATGGAGAATTTTGATGGTGATTCCTTTGTGGTAAAGCGTTCTGTGTTTCAATCCTGCCTAGAGGTTTATCCAATGCAGGGTTGGGAAAAACTGATGGAAAAAATAAATAAACTGAATCGCTTCCAAAAGAAGAATGCTGATTTCATTCGTCAGTTTACTGCAGGTTTAAAGACTGTTGAGCCAGATAATGCTGGAAGAATACAGATCTCGAAGGATTTAACTGTTTTTGCAAATCTCACAAAAGAGATCGTGATCACCAGTGCCGGCGAACTTTTTGAGATTTGGGATAAAGATGCTTATGAGCAGGTAATTGCCACTTCTGAAGAAGATTTTGCAAAACTGGCAGAAGAAGTGATGGGCGACATTAGCTTCGATGACGAAGAAAATTAATACGGATAATAACTAGAATATGTATCATAATCCCGTTTTGCTAAGAAAAAGTGTAGATGATTTGGTAACGAATCCCGACGGAATTTATGTGGACGTAACTTTCGGCGGCGGCGGTCATTCCAGAGAGGTCTTAAAGAAACTTTCTTCTAAAGGGAAGCTCTACGGTTTTGATCAGGATCTGGATGCATTGAAAAACACGTTTGAAGACGAAAGGTTTACACTCATCAATCAGAATTTCAGATTCTTGGAAAATTCTTTAATGGCTTACGGAATAAATAGCGTCGATGGGATTTTAGCGGATCTGGGCGTGTCGTCTCATCAGTTTGATGAAGCCGAGCGCGGATTTTCTACCCGAAGCAATGCACCGCTAGATATGCGAATGAATGTAATGCAGGATCTAAACGCAAAAAAGGTCATTAATGAATATGAAGAGGAGCAATTAGCCAATATCTTTTATTACTATGGCGAACTGCGGGAATCCAGAAAACTGGCGCGGGAAATTGTGCATCACCGTAAAATAAAAACAATTGAAACGACCGAAGATTTAAAAAAACTCTTCAGTTATATTCCTCAGTTCAAACAGAATAAATTCTTCGCTCAGGTTTTTCAGGCCGTGAGAATTGAAGTAAATCAGGAATTAGAAGTATTGAAGGAGTTACTTGTTCAATCCCATAAAATGTTAAAACCTAACGGCAGATTGGTCGTGATCTCTTATCATTCCCTGGAGGACAGACTCGTTAAAAGATTTTTGAAAAACGGAATGTTTGAGGGCGAACCCGCAAGAGATATTTATGGGAACTTTTCGAAAACATTTGAACTTCTTCAGACGAAAGCAATCATTCCGGATGAGGCAGAAATAGCAGAAAACTCCAGGGCAAGAAGCGCAAAAATGCGTGTCGGAATTAAGATATAAGTAATAATTAGTGGGCGATAAGCAATTAAATTACCCATTGTTAATTACTCATTACAGATAAAAGAACATGGCAAAAAGACCAACAAATCGTCCTCAGAAAAAACTCACTTTTATAGACATTGTAAAAGGGAATTTTCTGAACCGCGATGAGGTTAAAATACACTACAAATATTTTATGCTGGTCTTTGTATTAATGATGATCATTATTTACAGCAACCACCTGGTTAGTAAAAAAATAGAATTGGTGAACGATTTAAAAGAGCAGACAGAGGAGTTTAAATCCCGAAACGCTTACGCTCAAAGCAAATTAATTAAAGTAAAATTAGAATCGGAATTAGGAAAAGAAATGGTGCAGGATTCCTTATTATCATTGGAAAATCACCCTCATAAATTATTGATAAAATTAGACAGTACAGATGGCAGTTCAAAATGAATTCGAAAATAAACGCGCAAAAACACTACGATGGGGTTACTTCTTCGCAGGGTTTGCCTTTGTCTTATTCATTGTTTTTCTTGCCAGAATTATTGTCTTGCAAAACACTAATGTTCAGGAAATTAAAGATGATTACATCAATAAAAATTACCGCGAAGCAACTCTTAAAGCAGCGCGCGGAAATCTTTACGCAGCAGATGGTTCTATTTTAGCGACAACGGTAATGCGATATGATGTTTATTTAGATTTCAAAATCATCAAAGATTCTGTTTACTCAAACAATATTGGACCATTGACAGATTCTTTATCGAAAATGTTCGGTAAACCAAGAAGTTATTTCAGAGACCGTTTAGATCAGCAAAAAAAGGCGAAAAATCAATATTACGGACTGGTGAAAGGTTTAGATTTCGATGATTATGATCGGATCAGAAAATTCCCAATTTTTAGAAGAGGGAAAAATAAAGGAGGTTTTATTATCGACAGAAATTTCAAACGGGAATTGGCTACAACACAAATTGGCGCCGGAACGATTGGGATGGATAATGCCGCCGCACAATCAGGATTAGAAGGTGCTTTTTCTAAATATCTCACCGGAATAGACGGAACGAGGTTAGAACAAAGAGTAAATTCCAGTCAGTGGAAACCTATCGATTACTGGAAGGTTCAGGAGCCTGTTGATGGACAGGATGTTTACACCACAATTGATATGAGAATTCAGGACATTGCAAGTTCTGCTTTAGAGAAACAACTCGTAAAATTTGATGCGGAACACGGTTGCGTTCTCGTAATGGAAGTAGCGACAGGTAAAGTAAAAGCGATGGTCAATCTCCGCAGAACGGAACCCGGAATTTATGTTGATGCCTACAACTATGCTCTGAAAGACGCGACAGAACCAGGTTCAACATTTAAAACAGTTTCTCTTTTAGCAGCAATGGACGATGGTTTTATTGATGAAAATACGACGGTAAACGTTGGAAACGGAGTCTGGACTTACGCAAAACAGCGAATTTCCGATGGTCACGGCGGCGGAACATATGATATTTCTGATGTCCTGGCGAAATCAAGCAATGTTGGTTCGGCGAAACTCATCACAAAATTTTATGCAGATAATCCAGAAGTTTTCTTGGATCATTTAAGAAGATGGAAAATGTTCGATAAAATGGACATTGAACTTCCCGGAATTACGAAACCATATATCGTAACACCAGAAAGTAAAAGATGGAATGCCGCGACTTTGGCTTCTCTGGCTTACGGATATTCCTCCCGATTTAATCTTTTGCAGTTAACGACTTTCTACAACGGAATTGCCAATAAAGGAAAAATGCTGAAACCGCTTTTCATTGATAAAATTATGAAAGACGGCCGGATTTTATATGAAGCGAAACCTGCAACAATGGTTAACAAAATGGCTTCCGAAAAAGCCATAAAAATGATGACGAGTGCTTTAACCAAAGCTGTGGAGAAGGGAACCGGTAAAAGTATTTTTACACCGAATCTTAAAATGGCCGGAAAAACAGGAACGGCAAGATTTGAATACTGGAAACCTGGTCCACCAAAATATCAGGCGAGTTTCGCGGGATTTTATCCGGCAGACAATCCGAAATACACGTGTATCGTGATGGTCAACCAGCCGGATAATTCAAAAGGTTTTTATGGAGCAACTGTTTCAGCGCCGGTTTTTAAAGAAATCGCGGGTAAAACATTTTTGAAAACTCCTCAAAATATAGAAAAAGAATTGCTGGTTGATAAAAAGGTTGATTTGAGCAAAATGATCGAGCCGAATGTGAAAATTGCAGTTAGCGGAAATCAAATGCCGAAAATCGTCGGCTTGATCGGCAAGAATATTATTCCACAACTGGAAAACCAGGGTTACAGAGTGGATTACAAAGGAGTTGGTAGAATTAAAGAACAGTTTCCTTTAGAAGGAACCATCATTAATAAAAGCCAAAGAATTTATCTGCAGCTTCAGAATTAAAAAAATGTAGGTACAGGCCGCGACTTGTCCATTTGAAAATAACAAAATGAAATTAGAAGAACTATTAAAAAGAATCCCAGTTCTGCAAATCATCGGAAATCAAAATACCGATATTTCAGAAATCGTGTTCGACAGCCGAAAAGTTGTTGCGGATTCTCTTTATGTTGCCGTAAAAGGAACCATTTCCGATGGTCATTCTTTCATCGATTCTTCTATTGAAAAAGGCGCAACCGTAATTATTTGCGAGACATTACCAGAAACTCTAAAAGACCAAATAACCTTTGTGAAAGTGAAAGATGCCTCAAAAACTTTAGGCCAACTCGCTTCGAATTTTTACGGCAATCCTTCAGAAAAATTAAATTTAATAGGAATTACAGGCACAAATGGAAAAACATCTGTAGCAACATTACTATTTGATATTTTCGAAACCTTAGGTTTTAAATCGGCCTTGATTTCTACAGTGGAATATAGAATAGCAGGTGAAATTATTCCTTCAACGCATACAACACCCGATGTTATTCGCATCAACCAAATGCTAGCAAAGGCGGTAGAAGTTGGTTGCGAATATGCTTTTATGGAAGTTTCATCGCACGGCATTCATCAGAACAGAACGGAAGCTTTGCATTTTAAAATCGCCGGTTTTACTAATATTACGCACGATCACTTAGACTATCATAAGACTTTTGATGAGTACATAAAAACGAAAAAAAGATTTTTCGACGAACTGAATACGGAAGCCATCGCCATTACTAATGTTGATGACAAAAACGGGAAGGTCATGCTTCAAAATACAAAGGCGTTGAAAAAAAGCTACGCTTTGAAAACAATGGCAGATTTTCACGGAAAAATTTTGGAGGCAGATTTTAACGGAATGCTTCTCAACTTCAATGGAAAAGAGTTCTGGACAACCTTAACCGGAAAATTCAATGTTTACAATTTACTGCTCGCTTATGCAATTACGGTGGAAAGTGGATTTCACAGCGATGATGTTTTAAAAGCGATGTCTCAACTGAAAAAAGTAAAAGGCAGATTTGAAACTTTAAAATCAGAAGGCGGAATTTTCTTCGTCGTTGATTATGCACACACTCCGGATGCTCTAGAAAATATTTTAGATTCCATTAATGAGATCCGCACAAAAAACGAAAGACTTATCACAGTATTTGGCTGTGGTGGCGATCGGGACCAAGCAAAACGACCTGAAATGGGAAAAGTCGCTTCCCGGAAATCGACGTTAGCAATCATTACTTCCGACAATCCAAGAACGGAAGATCCTGCAGAGATCATCAAAGAAATCGAAGCGGGCGTGGAGCCACAATATTTCAGCAAATACACTTCGATTCCAGATCGGAAAGAAGCGATTAAAATGGCAATAAAATTTGCTGAGCCTAAAGATATTATTCTCGTAGCCGGAAAAGGACACGAAAATTACCAGGAAATAAATGGCGTAAAACACCATTTCGACGATAAAGAAATGATTATAGAATTGGCAAAATTAATGTCTAAATAAACCAGTAAACCAAACAGAATGTTATATTATTTCTACGAATATTGTACAGCGCACGGAATTCACGTTCCTGGTCTTGGTATGTTCAGATTTATCTCTTTTCGTGCAGGAATGTCGGTTTTGCTCTCCCTGATCATTGCTCTGGTTTTTGGGAAGAAGATCATTAATTATCTACGCAAAAGACAAATGGGCGAACTGGTTCGTGATTTGGGTTTAGATGGCCAGAAACAAAAAGAAGGCACGCCAACAATGGGTGGACTGATCATTATTCTAGCCACTTTAATTCCGGTTTTACTATTCACCAGAATATTTAATGTTTATATCGTTTTACTCATCGTGTCCGTCGTATGGATGGGTGCGATCGGTTTTATCGACGATTATTTAAAAAAAATCAAGAAAAACAAAGATGGTTTAAGCGGAAAATTTAAAGTGATCGGTCAGGTAGGTTTAGGTTTAATTATAGGAGTTACGATGTATTTTCACCCAGATATTACGGTGAAAAGAAAATATGCAGACGCCAAAGAAGTCAATAGAAATAACGTTGAAACTAACTTTATGCCCACGGAAAAAGCGACTGTTTCTACCGTGCCTTTTGTCAAAAATAATGAGTTCGATTATAGTGGTCTTTTATTCTGGATGACCCCGGAAAAAGCGCACGAATGGGCCTGGATCGTTTTTATCCCTATTGTAATTTTCATCGTAACAGCCGTTTCAAACGGAGCCAACATTTCAGATGGCGTCGATGGTCTCGCCGCAGGAACAAGTGTCGTCATACTGTTGACGCTCTCCTTTTTCGCCTACGTTTCGGGGAATATCATTTTCGCCGATTATCTAAATATTATGTTTCTGCCCAATATGGGTGAAACGACGATTTTTGCCCTCGCTCTGGTCGGAGCTGTTATTGGATTTTTTTGGTATAATACTTATCCGGCGCAGGTATTTATGGGTGATACGGGAAGTTTAATGTTGGGCGGTGTGATTGCAGTATTGGCAATTATCTTAAGAAAAGAACTCATGATCCCTGTTTTGTGCGGAATTTTCTTAATCGAAAATATTTCCGTGGTTGCGCAGGTTGCAGTCTTTAAATACAGAAAGAGAAAGTTTGGGATAGAATATGCCCAGAATAACAGATTGTTCAAAATGTCCCCACTTCATCATCATTACCAAAAAGAAGGGTACCACGAAAGTAAGATCGTGAATCGAATGGTGATTATGGGTGTACTGTTTGCGATTATTTGTTTAATTACCCTCAAGGTAAGATAAAAATTATATGAAAATAGTTGTTTTAGGAGGCGGAGAAAGCGGTTTTGGCGCAGCTTATTTAGCGAAGAAAAAAGGCATGGATGTTTTCTTGTCCGATAAAGGACTGATCAAAGAGGACTTCAAAAGACTTTTGTCTGAGGCCGGAATCGAGTTTGAAGAAGGGCAACATTCGGAAGAAAGAATTCTTTCCGCGGACTGGATCATAAAATCTCCGGGCATTCCAAAGAAAGCAGACATTATTTATAAAATAAATCAGAAAGGAATCAGACTCTCCTCTGAGATTGAATTCGCCTCGGAATTTACAGATGCAAAAATAATTGCGATCACCGGAAGCAACGGTAAAACGACGACCACTTCGCTAATCTATCATATCTTGAAAAATGATGATCTAAAAGTTGGTTTGGGCGGGAACATCGGAAAAAGTTTTGCAAAACAGGTTGCAGATGAAAATTTTGATTATTATGTTTTGGAAGTCAGCTCTTTTCAATTAGATGATATTCAGAACTTTAGACCTTATATTTCTTTATTATTGAATTTAAGTCAGGATCATTTAGATCAGTATAATTATAATTACGAAGAATATGCTTTAGCGAAATTCAGAATTACCGAAAATCAGGAGAATGATAATTTTTTCATCTATAACAAAGACGACGTAATGAGTTTGAGTCTTTTGGAAAAGTTAGAAGTGAAAGCAAAAATGATCCCTTTTTCCACGAAAGAAAAGTTGAAAGAAGGCGGTTACCTCAACGATAATAAAATGGTGGTAAAGTTGGCAGATGAGTTTATTATGAAGATCGATGAACTGTCCTTGGTTGGAAATCACAACATTGCAAACAGTTTAGCAGCTTCAATTGCCGGAAAGATTTTACAGATCAATAATGAAAGCATCCGTAATTCTTTAATGACTTTTCAGGCGGTGGAACATCGTTTAGAACAGGTTGCAGAAATCAACGGCGTAAAATTTATTAACGACAGCAAGGCAACGAACGTAAATGCGACTTACTATGCTCTGGAAAGTATGAAACAACCCGCAATTTGGATTGTTGGTGGCGTAGATAAAGGAAATGATTATACCGAAATCGAAGATCTCGTAAAGAAAAAAGTTAAAGCGATTGTTTGTTTAGGACTTGATAATCAGAAAATTATTGATTTTTTTCAGGATAAAACTGAATTGATCTACAGCACATCAAGTATGGAAGAAGCGGTGAAAGTTTCGAAATCTTTGGCAGAAAAAGGCAACACAGTTTTACTTTCTCCAAGTTGTGCAAGTTTCGACTTATTCAATAATTACGAAGACCGTGGAAATCAGTTTAAAAGTGAAGTATTAAAGTAGGGACAAGTCGCGACTTGTCTATGTTCAAAATATATAATCGGAAACGATTCAAACAAAATGCAGGAAACAGAAAACAAATTCGAACTTTTAAAAGGCGACAAAGTACTTTGGAGCGTGGTCTTGCTGATCTCGTTCTTCTCTGTATTTCCCGTCTATTCCGCGAGTTCAAATTTGGAATATATCGTAAATAACGGAACCACGACTTCTCACCTCATCAAGCATCTATTTTTCGTGGTGCTCGGTTTGGCTATTATGCGTGGAGTCGGCTTTTTGAAATACGAACATATTGGAAAACTCAGCAGTATTTTACTCGGAATAATGGTTCTGCTTCTTTGTTTAACCATGTTTACAGGTCAAAAGATCGACGGTGCTTCTGCCTCGCGGTGGTTAAAAATTCCGGGAACGCCAATATCATTTCAACCTTCATCATTTGCGTATTTGTTACTTGTGATCTATCTCTGCAGATATTTAACTAAAAGAATAAAAAGGGAACGGCTTCCTGTAGAAAACATCTTCTACATTTTCGGACCGGTCATGATTGTTTTTGGACTTGTTGCAAAAGACAATGGTTCTACCGCTTTGATGATCTTGATGGTTTCACTGGCTGTAATGATCATTGGGCAACTGAATAAAAAATATATTCTCGGCTTCATGGGAATCTCCACAGTTGCAATTGGGATGTTTATGTTTTTAGCCTTAAAGACAGATCTGATCGGAAATAATCGGGTTCACACCTGGATGAGTCGTGTGGAAACCTTCAGCAATACCAAAAAAACTACGGACGTTGAAGATGAAACCTTAAAAGCCAAAAATTATCAGGTAATGCAGGCAAAAGCCGCCATCGTTCATGGTGGAATTACCGGAATGGGACCTGGGAAAAGCGCTTTGAAACAGATGCTTCCTCAATCTGCCTCCGATTTTATCTTTGCCATTATTGTTGAAGAATATGGGTTTTTTGGGGCCGTATTTTTAGTCACGCTGTACCTCATTATGATCATACGAATTGTAATGATCGCCAGTAAAATGCCTGCTTTCTTTGGAAGCTTGCTGGTGCTCAGTTTGGGAATAATGATTTTCGTGCAGCTGTCGGTCAATATTGCCGTCGCCGTGAATTTGATTCCCGTTACCGGTCAGCCGTTGCCTTTGATCAGCTACGGTGGAACCTCGATGTTGGTAACCTATATCCAGTTAGGAATTATTTTAAATGTAAGTTCCAGAATACAGGTTTACGATGAAGAAGGCATGGGTAAAACGCAGAATATTGAAGAAATAAACGATATCGCATAAATCGCAGAGACGTAATTTATAGCGTGTCAAAGAAAGTTATATGAACAAAAATTTAAAAATAGTAATGAGCGGCGGCGGAACGGGTGGACACATCTTCCCGGCAATTGCTATTGCCGACGAGATCAAAAAAAGATTTCCGACGGCCGAATTTTTATTCATTGGTGCAAACGGAAAAATGGAGATGGAAAAAGTTCCACAGGCAGGTTATAAAATCGTGGGTTTAAATATCGCCGGATTTGACCGTGGAAGTTTATTAAAGAATTTAAATCTTCCTTTTAAAGTCATTTCAAGTTTGTTAAAAGCGAAGAAAACAATTAAAGAATTTAAACCAGACTTTGCTGTTGGAACAGGAGGGTTTGCGAGCGGACCTGCTTTATATACAGCTTCAAGATTAGGCGTTCCGATTTTTGTTCAGGAGCAGAATTCTTTACCCGGAAAAACGAATATATTTCTGTCTAAAAAGGCGAAAGCAGTTTTCACCGCCTATCCGAATATGGAGAAATTTTTCCACGGAACGAAAACCTTTTTCCTTGGAAATCCGATTCGTAAGAATATTATTACAGATTTAATCGAAACTAAATCCGCGAAAGAAAAATTAGGTTTAAATCCAGATAAATTAACCATTTTGTCCGTTGGCGGTTCTTTAGGATCACGAACATTAAATAACGGATGGAAAGAAAATCTAGACGAAATCAACAACAAAGATTATCAACTCATCTGGCAAACCGGAAAAACGGATTTTAAAGAATTATCATCAAGTATTGAAAGTTCAGCTCCCATCCAAATTAAGGAATTTATTTCCGATATGGCTTTAGCGTATTCTGCAGCAGATATAATTGTTTCCAGAGCCGGAGCGATTGCGATTTCAGAATTGGCGATGGCGAAAAAGCCCGTGCTTTTGGTGCCGTTTCCATTTGCTTCAGAAGATCATCAAACCAAAAATGCATTGACTTTGGTAGAAAAGAATGCAGCGAAAATGGTAAAAGACACAGAAATGAAAGAAAAATTTCTGCCTACTTTACTAGTGATCTGCGAGGATGAAAATTTAAGAAAAGAAATGTCAGCAAATCTAAATTTTTTTGCAAAACCAAAAGCAACGGAAGAAATTGTAAATGAGATTTTAGAAATATTAAAAATCAGTTCATAAACGAAAAATAAACAAGCCCTGAAAGGGAGCAATCAATAGCAAAGGGTGGAGCCCTTTGGAATAAAAAGATGATAACGAAAGCCACGAAGTGGCGCAATCAATAGCAAAGGGCGAAACCCTTTGACTTTGACAAAAAACAATAATAGAAAGCCCTGAAAGGGCGCAATCAATAACACGAAAATGAAACCTTTAACAAGCTATCAAAACTTCTACTTCGTAGGAATCGGCGGCATCGGAATGAGTGCTTTGGCGCGCTATTTTCAGGCCTCGAATCACCATGTTTTGGGATACGATAAAACCGTAACCAAGCTGACTAATATCTTGGTTTCAGAAGGGATTGATATTGTTTTTGAAGATATTATTAGCGATAAAATCAAAAATTTAGACAAAGAAAATACGCTTGTCATTTATACGCCCGCTATTAAAAAATTAGATATTCTCAATTATTTTAATGACAATGGTTTCACCGTTTTAAAAAGAGCGAAAGTTCTCGGAATGATCACCGAAAACACGAATTGTATCGCAATCGCAGGAACGCACGGTAAAACGACAACTTCCTCTTTAGTAGCGCATTTGTGTAAAGAAGCAGATCTACCTTTCTTTTGTTTTTTGGGAGGAATTGCAGAGAATTTTAAATCGAATTTTTTGTTTAATGGAAATGAAATTTCTGTTGTTGAAGCCGATGAGTACGATAGAAGTTTTTTAAACCTTTCTCCAAACTGGGCAGCAATAACTTCAATAGATGCAGATCATCTGGATATTTACGGCGATAAAGAAACGATCGAAAAAGGATTTAGAGATTTTGCAGATCTGGTTCCGGAAAGTGATCAGCTTTTTGTGCGAAAAGGAATTCAGATTGGAAGAGAAGCGAAAACCTACGCAGTTAATGAAGAAGCCGATTTCTATTCCGATAATATTCGGGAGATAGGCGATAAAATTCACTTTGATTTCCACACACCGAATGAGGAGATTGAAGATTTCGTTTGGGAAATTCCGGGAATTCATAATGTAGAAAATGCGACGGTTGCAATTGCAATCCTGAATAATTTAGGAGTGAATTTTGAATCATTAAAAAAGGGAATCGCCAATTTCAAAGGCATCAAAAGAAGATATACAAAACACAATTTCGAAAATGGTAAAATTTATATCGATGATTACGCGCATCATCCAACAGAATTAAATGCCGTGATTGGATCGATTAAAACTTTTTATCCACATCAAAAATTACTGGTGGTTTTTCAGCCCCATTTATTTAGCAGAACGCGGGATTTCGCAGATGGTTTTGCCGAAAGTTTAGACAAAGCAGAAGAATTGATCTTGCTTGATATTTATCCGGCGCGAGAATTACAGGAGAATTTTGAAGGTATTACTTCAAAATGGCTTTTAGAGAAAATTAAATTAGAGAAAAAGGAGATTTCAACTTTAGACGAAGCCTTTAATAAAATAAAAGAAAAGGATTTTGATATTATTCTAACAGTTGGGGCAGGCGATATTGATACGTTGTCTGATCCAGTGATTAAGTGGCTAACTGAAAAAAGTTCTGCCTGATGAATTTAAAATCTTTACAGTTAATATTGATTTTATTTTTTGGAATTGCTTTATCACAGTCCAAGGCAGAACTATTAGAAATAAAAAGAATTGATAATTATTCAAAAAAAATAGACAGCGATAAAAATGTAAAGAAGTACACATTTAATGTGAAAGGGAAGGATAAAACGATACGATATTCTTATCAGAAAAAAGGAAACATAGTCGTGAAACTCTCCAGAGAATGGAATGAGCAAAGAGATGATCTTACTTACACCTATTCAGATGATTTTTTATTGGAAAATGGAAAGAAGATTTATGCCTATCAAACCGAATTCTGGACAGATAAAGAAGCAAATGAATATGGCTGGTATTGTCAATTTTATATTAAAAACAATAAAGTCTTTTATATGCCGTCGATGGGTCACGGAAAAACAGAACTTGACGATTGGGATTATGAACTGGAGCTCAAAGAAAACTTAAGTTATATGTTAAAAACAGTAAAAAACTTTGATAATAAATTAAGTCAAAAAAGGTAAATGAAGAACAAATTCAGAATATTAAAAATTTTAATTACAGTGATCATCTTTGGATTCCTGCTGAGTTTTTCGTTGAAAAGATTCAATAATAAACCCATGGAAAAAGTTTCGGTGAATTTGACCAAAACTAAAAATCCGGTTTACTTTATTGATGAAAAAGATGTAAAAGAACTGGTAAAGAAATCTAATCCCACCAAGAGAATTGGCGATATCGATATTCCGGAATTAGAGAAAAAACTAAACCAACTCCCGTCCGTAGACAGCGCAAACGTATATTTGAATTTAAATGGAAACCTGAATCTAGACATCAAACAGCGGGTTCCGGCCTTCAGACTAAATAAAGATGGAAATGATTTTTATGTGGATGGAAAAGGAAATGAGTTTCCGATCTCGACAAATTATTCGTTCCCCTGCATGCTGGTAACAGGCGATGTACAAAAATCTGAATATAAAAAGTTAGCGGAATTGGTTGACAAGATCGACAGAGACGAATTCAGTAAAAGATATTTTATTGGGATATCAAAAGAAAAAGGTGGTTACAATTTGTTAACGAGCCAGGGAAATTATAAAGTGGAAATCGGTGATTTAGAAAGGATTCATCTCAAAGTAAAAGGCTTTAAAACCTTTGTCGAAAAATATTTGATTTATCAGCAACCTGAAAAATATACCCGGATCTCTGTAAAGTATGACAATCAAATTGTAACAACGCTCAATCCTAATTTTGCTGAAAATGACAGTATTATTAATGTAGGAAATAAAGAATTGGCCAAATTACCCATCATTGCTCAGAAAAAAGCAGAAGCTGCAAAACAGAACAGTTCAAGTGCCGCAAAAGTAGAATCGCCAAAACCGACGGTTAAAAAAACGATTACTAAAAAAGTGTCGTCCGCGAAATCAACTTCGACAAAACCGAAAACGACAGTCAAGAAAGAAATTGCGAAGCCAAAAACTTCAACCCCTAAAAAAACGACTACTTCTGCTTCAAAGACTTCAGTAAAACCGAAGCCTAAAGCGAAAGTTAAAATAGAATAAAATAGCAGTCACAAAGTGCGGACTAAATAAAGCAAAGGATAAAATCCTTTGGACATTTCAAAGTAAAGGATCAAATCCTTTGATAGTAAAAAGAAAAATCAAATCAAATCGACATACAAATGGAAAATCACGAGTATTCAGTAGGCCTCGACATCGGCACCACAAAAATTGTGACGATTGTTGGTAGAAGAAATGCCCACGGAAAAATTGAAATTCTCGGCGTTGGAAAAGCAAAAAGTTTGGGTGTTCACAAAGGTATTGTGAATAATATCTCCCAAACCATTCAGTCCATCAAAGCCGCAGTAGCAGAAGCGCAATCCAGTTCCGGCGTTCCTATTCACAAAGTTACAGTGGGAATTGCTGGCAAACACATTCGCTCTCTGCAACATTCAGATTATATTATGAGGGAAAATCCTGATCAATATATTACGGAAGACGATATCGAGAAGCTGAAAGATCAGGTTAAAAAATTAGTAATGCTTCCGGGTGAAGAGATCATTCATGTTCTTCCTCAAGAATATAAAGTCGATTCTGAAGGTGAAATTCAGGAACCGGTAGGCATGCACGGGAAACGTTTAGAGGCTAATTTCCACGTTGTTGTAGGACAAATGGGTAGCATTCGAAATATCGCAAGATGTGTTCGTGAAGCTGGTTTAGAAATGGAAGCTTTAACTTTAGAACCGTTGGCTTCTTCCGAATCGGTTTTAACGAAAGAAGAAAAAGAAGCTGGTGTTGCCATCGTAGATATTGGTGGTGGAACTACCGATATTGCTATTTTTAAAGACAACATTATTCGTCACACTTGCGTCATTCCTTACGGTGGTGGAATTATTACTGATGATATTAAAGAAGGTTGTTCTATCATTGAAAAACATGCAGAACAATTAAAAGTTAAATTCGGTTCTGCCGTTCCGGAACTGGAAAAAGATTCTACTTTCGTTACCATTCCAGGTTTACACGGAAGACCGGATAAAGAAATTTCCCTAAAAACTTTAGCGCAAGTTGTAAATGCCCGCGTCGAAGAAATTTTAGAAATGGTGAATACCGAATTGAAAGCTTACGGCGCTTTCGAACAAAAGAAAAAATTAATCGCTGGGATTGTTTTGACTGGAGGTGGTTCTAACCTTCGTCATCTTCGCCAGTTGGCCAATTATACGACTGGCTTCGACAGTAGAATTGGTTTTGCGAATGAGTATGTTGCCAACGACAAAAACCAACATTTAAAAGGTCCGGAATACGCAACATCCATCGGACTTTTAATGGAAAGTTTAAAGATCCGCGATAAGAAGAACGGTATTGAACCCGCAGAAGAAGTCAAGGAAAAAGAAGATGCAGTAACTCCAACTCAAAAAAGTGTTGCGACTGAATCTCCAGAATTTCGAACTGAAGAAGCAGCAAATTCTCAAGCAGTAGAAAAAAGAGCATATAAACTCACCATCGGACAAAAAATTATGGAAAGCGTTAAAAAATTCTTCGAAGAAGTAGAATAACTAAAAAAATACAACACTATGGAAAATATGAACACACAAGGATTTTCGTTTGATTTACCCAAAGGAAATTCATCAATTATAAAAGTTATCGGAGTTGGTGGCGGTGGAAACAACGCTTTGAAACACATGTACGAACGTGGAATCCACGGCGTAGATTTCGTGATCTGCAACACCGATTCGCAAACGCTTGACAATAATCCTGTTTCTAATAAAGTTCAGCTTGGTTTAGCTATTACAGAAGGTCTTGGCGCCGGAGCTGATCCTGAAGTGGGCGAGAAAGCGGCGATAGAAAGCATCGAGGATATTAAAGCTGCAATGGGACAAAACACCAAAATGGTTTTTATCACTGCCGGAATGGGTGGTGGAACCGGAACTGGTGCTGCTCCAATTATCGCGAAAGTGGCGAAAGACATGGGAATTCTTACTGTAGGAATCGTTACCATTCCTTTCAGTTTTGAGGGAAAAAGAAGATTGGAACAAGCAGATATCGGTTTAGAAAAATTAAGAAATAACGTTGATTCCCTGATCGTCATCAATAATGATAAATTACGCCAGCAGTTTGGAAACCTTGGATTTAAATCTGGTTTCTCTAAAGCTGATGAAGTTCTAACGAACGCAGCAAAAGGAATGGCTGAAGTTATTACCGGTTATTTCGATGTGAATATTGACTTCCGTGATGCAAAATCAGTTTTAGCTAATTCCGGGACCGCATTAATGTCAAATGGAGTTGCTTCAGGTGAAAACAAAGCAGAAGACGCTGTGAAGAAAGCCCTGGATTCTCCACTATTAAATGACAACAAAATCACAGGTGCGAAAAATGTATTGCTTTTGATCAGAAGTGGTTCCGAAGAAGTAACCATGGACGAAATCGGAGTTATCATGGATCACATTCAGAAAGAAGCAGGAAACACTGCCGATATTATTTTCGGGGTGGGAACTGATGAAGAATTAGGCGATTCAGTAAGCGTTTTGGTTATTGCAACTGGTTTTTCTAATGAAGATCAAAAGCACGCAGGATCAACGGAGAAAATCAAATTTTCTTTAGGTGATTCTATGGAACCGACCAGAATCTCTCCCTTCAAACAAAAAATGGAAAAGGAAGAAATTACGAGAGAAGATTTCAACAGGAAAAGTCTTTTTATCTTAGATGATGAAGATGATTTAAATACTCCGGAATTCAAAGTAAAATCCTCCTCAAGACCTTCTTTTATCGAGCAGGAAACTCCTACAGAAGTAAGGTACTATGATCTGGACGAAGAAGAAAAACCGGATCAAACATTTAATGTTTCTGCAGAAGAGAATGAAATGAATCTTTTCTCTTTCGATAATAATGAGGTTTCCGAATCTTTGGAAAGAGAATCTTTCACCTTTGAAACTGAAGAAAGAATAGAAAAAAAACCGACTCCAGCCAGTACTAATTTTTCTAACGAAATCTCCAACGAATTCACTTTTTTCGTAAACGAACCGATTGAGGAGCCAAAAGCTGTAACACCGCAGCCAAAAGCAGAAATTAAACCGCAACCGGTTCAGAAAACAGAAATTAAGGTGGAAGAAGAAGTCCTGGAAACTAACGAAGAATTATCAAAATTTGAATCAGAAGATGATTTTACCTTCATTACAAAAACAACTTCATCAGACAAAATTTTAGAAAGGAGAAACAAACTGAAAGAGTTCAACTCCCGATATCAAATTTCGGACACAGAAAGCGATTTTACAAACATCCCTGCCTTCCGACGTAAAAATATTGTTTTGGAGGGGAGCAAAGCCTCCGAACAAACCATCAACAATTTCTTAACAGAAACCGATGGCAGAATGCAGGTTCGCGAAAACAGATTCTTAAACAAAGATGTAGATTAAAATTAATGTGACAATGTGTTAATTTGTTAACGTGCTAATGAATTTGCATCACCAAATTTTCAAATTAAAAAATATGAGCTTAGAAATTATTATAACAGATGCGATCAAAGACGCAATGCGTGCGAAAGATAAAGTAGCTTTAGATGCTTTGCGTGCTGTAAAATCTCAAATCCTAATGTTGAAAACTGAAGCAAAAGGCGCCGAAGTTTCTGCAGAACAGGAAATTGCTATTTTACAGAGAATGATCAAGCAGAGAAAAGATTCTTACGACCAGTTTACCGCCCAAAACCGAAGCGACCTGGCTGAAGTGGAAGATGCGCAGTCTAAAGTCATTGAAAAATATCTTCCGCAGCAACTTTCAGCGGAAGAGTTAGAAACGGAAATAAAGAAGATCATTGCCGAAACAGGTGCAGAAAGCGCCAAAGACTTAGGAAAAGTAATGGGAATGGCTGGTAAAGCTCTTTCCGGAAAAAGCGATGGAAAAAGTATTTCCGACATGGCCAAAAAATTACTTTCCTAAGCGCGGGATGCTGGAAGATTAATGCTTGATGCTTGATGTTGATTATCATTAAAACAAACATCCGTCATCCGACTTCTGACATCCCTAAGAAACGGATATTCAACCTTTGCATATCGATTTGATTGAAACCCGGAGCATTTTATGTTTCCGGGTTTTTTCTGCCAAAAAGACAATTATCGAAAAATGGAATGATTTTGATCACTTCTTTAGATGAACTCAATAATTGAAAAAGTTTTAAATTTGCAAAAGAAATATTCTTAGTAGATTGAGTCAAAATAATAAACCAAAAATAATATAAATATGTATCCAGAAGAATTAGTAATGCCAATGAAGGCAGAGCTTACCGATAAAGGTTTCCAGGATTTAACTTCCTCAGAAGCTGTAGATAACGCAATTAAGCAAGAAGGAACAACTCTTTTAATGATCAATTCTGTTTGCGGTTGCGCAGCGGGAGCAGCAAGACCGGGAGCAATTTTTTCTTTGGCGGGCGAAAAGAAACCACAGCATTTAACAACTGTTTTTGCAGGTTTTGATGTTGAAGCGGTTAATGAAGCCCGTAAATTTCTAGCACCATTTCCACCAAGTTCACCATGTATCGCACTTTTTAAAGATGGTGAGCTGGTTCACATGCTAGAAAGACACCATATCGAAGGAAATCCAGCCGGAGCCATCGCTGCAAACCTTCAGGCTGCTTATGACGAATATTGCTAAACTAAACCTTTAGTTCAAAACAAATTCCGCTCTGTAAAGGGCGGAATTTTTCTTTTAACCTATTTTTCAAAATCCTTCTCTCTTCAGTTTAGTTTGAAAATCAAACCAAATTTCAATTTAAATTTTGCATTTTAAAATCGATCTTTTAACCTTCAAGGTCGTTTACGATGCGATACGTTTCACTTTACTGGTGTGAAGTTAACAGGTCTTTAACTGAAAAATATTATATTTGTCTATATGGCAACGAAAGCGCTTTTCAATACGGTGGTTAATTACTTTATTCGACAACGGATCGATCAGATTCAGAATTTCATGAACCATCCTATCGAGACGCAAAACGGGGTTTTACTTTCTCAACTTTATCAAGCCGAAAACACGGATTATGGTAAAGTTCATGGCTTCAACACCATTTCGTCCTACGACGATTTCCGTCGGAATATTCCCATCGTTACCTACGAAGATTTTGAACCTTACATTGAACAGGCGCGACAGGGAAAACCGGATATCAGCTGGCCCGGCTACATCCGAAAATTTGCTAAATCTTCGGGCACGACCAACGCCAAAAGTAAATTTATTCCCATATCCGATGAAAGTCTGGCGGATTGTCATTTTAAGGCAGGCAAAGATCTGGTTTCAATTTATGCTAACAATCATCCCGACAATTGCCTTTTCCTCAATAAAAATTTAAGACTTGGCGGCAGTTCCGAACTCTACAAAGATTTCAATACAAAATTTGGTGATCTTTCCGCGATCATTATCGAAAATTTGCCTTTTTGGGTGGAAATTACAACGACTCCAAGTAAAAAAGTTTCCCTTATGTCGGAATGGGAAAGCAAGTTGAAAGCCATTATTTCTGAAGTTAAGAATGAAGATGTCGGGAGTTTCACAGGTGTTCCCAGTTGGATGATGGTTTTGCTGCAACGTGTTTTAGCCGAAACCGGCAATAAAAATATTGCTGAACTCTGGCCGAATCTGGAAGTGTTTTTTCATGGCGGAATCAGCTTTAAACCTTATAAAGAACAGTACCGAAAACTCATTGGAAAAGACATTAATTATTACGAAATATATAATGCGTCTGAAGGTTTTTTTGGAATCCAGGACCAACACGGCAGCGATGAAATGTTGCTCATGCTCGACTACGGAATTTTCTACGAATTTATTCCTATGGAAACTTTTGATCCTAAAAATTTAGAAGCAATTCCTTTAGAAAAGGTAGAGATCGGTAAAAATTACGCAATGGTAATAACGACGAACAGTGGATTGTGGCGTTATTTAATTGGTGACACGGTAAGATTTACTTCTTTAAAACCCTTTAGAATAAAAATTTCCGGCAGAACCAAACACTTTATTAATGCTTTTGGGGAAGAATTGATGATCGACAATGTAGAAACCGCGCTTACGAAAGCTTGCGAAATCACAGAATCCTGCGTTTCCGACTTTACGGGAGCTCCCGTTTTTATGACTGATGGTGAAGGCGGTGCTCACGAATGGATCTTTCAATTCACAAAAGAGCCAGCAGATCTGAACCATTTTACAGAAATTTTCGACGGTCATTTAAAATCCATCAACTCCGATTACGAAGCCAAACGTTATAATGACATTACTTTAAAAAAGCCCATCGTTCATATTGCAAAACCTCATCTTTTTTACCAGTGGATGGCTGAACGCGGCAAATTGGGAGGACAAAATAAAGTTCCACGACTTAGCAACGACCGGGAATATATTGATCCACTATTAAAAATGAACCAATAAAAAATCCGTTGATGATCAACGGATTTACTATTATTTTTTCTGCAGATCTTCCTTCGCTTTTTCAGCACCTTTCTCGACTTTTTCTGCACCTCTCGCCGCAGCATCTTTTACGTCTTCACCTGCTTTTTTCAGGTTATCGCCCATTTTATCCGCGGCTACGTCGATTTTTTCTCCTGCAGTAGTCAGTTTTTCTTTGGCTTTATCAACCGTAGAATTTATTTTTGCAGAATCAAATGCGGTCGATTTCTGAGTTTCAACAGTCTTTGTTGTAACGCTTCCATCGGGATTTTCTAAAGTTTCGATCTTCGTTTCAGACTGTTTGCAACTGTTTAAAAACAAAGCGATTACCGCTGCTGATAAGAAATATTTTTTCATAATGTATTATTTTTACTGAATTCAAATATAAAGAAATTATGGCTTTGGTAAGCTCTGAGTTGCGGGAGCTTCCATTTCTTTGGTTTTCTCCTTTTTCAATTTTGAAGCTTCCGCCTTTTTCTTATCTTCTTCTGCTTTTTTATCTGCCTTATTCTTTTCATCGGTTTCTTTCTGAAGTAATTTTTCAGCATCCAGCTTTTTTCGGACATTCTTTAAGGAATCCTGATAGATCTGAGATGACATCTTGATCTTTCTGGCAATATTTACAGAGATCGCGCCTGTTGAAAAAGAATCTATCGCAATGGTATCATAAGGTGCTACTGAAGAATTGTCCTGCACGCTGAACTTCTTTGCAGCTTCTTTTTTCGTACAGGAAATCATCATTATAGAAATAAAAAACACAAAGATCTTTTTCATATTAATCTATTTTGAATTCTGCGATCACTGGAAAATGATCCGATAATTTCACACTGCGATCCACACGGTAACTGATTGGCTTAATTTCTTTGGAAGTAAAAATATAATCGATCCTGATCGGAAATTTGTAATCGTGAAAACTGGTTGAACTTCCTCTTCCTACTCCCACAAAAGCATCGGTTAAGCCTTTACCCAAATTGTAATACTCGTAAGAATTAGGAACCGAATTAAAATCTCCCGCTAAAATTACAGGATACGGCGAGTTATCGATTGCTCCCCGAATATCTTGAATCTCGTCCTGATGAATTTTGAAGGTAGGAATTAATCTTCTTAGAACATACATTATTTTGACTTTATTTTCTTCCAGATCTTCGGCAGGTTTTACCTTCGCCTTATCAAAGGAGAACGGATTCAGATATACATTGATGATGCGAATTACTTTTCCATTAATTTTTATATCTGCATAAAAAGCATTGCCATTTCCGCTGGTGGCTAATTTTTCCTGTTTCAGGATCTCATACTTCGAATTAATGGCGACAATTTCGTACTTATCCGTTCTGTATTCATAACCGGGAACTTTAAATTCGCTGCCATATTCTTGTCCGAAAATGATATCAGCATTTGTAGCTTTTAAATAGTCGTAGATCTTTTCCCGCCCCATTATGCCACTTTTTATATTCATGGTGACAATTTTCAGGTTCGGTTTTTCTGTTATTTTTGAAGTATAGTTTACCCATCTCTGCACAGGATTAAATAATAACAATGATATTAAAATAAAAAAAAACGCTCTCTTTTTACGTAAAATGATCCATAACAAACAGAGCAGAATATTGATGATCATTAAAATCGGGAACGCCAAAGAAAGCAGATTAAACCACGGAAAGGTTTTTGGTAAAACATAATCATTTAGCAAAGTCCCAAAAAGAAGAACAATGACAAAAAGATGCATCAACACTAAAAAAAATCTCAGGATCTTCACTTCAAGCTCTTAATTAATTTGGAAGCGGTTTCTCTTCCAGTACAACGCTAAAAGAAAACCTACAAGTGCACCACCAACATGGGCAAGATGCGCGATCCCTCCAACGTTTCCGGTAACTCCTAAAATAATAGAACCTCCAACGATCACGGGTAAAACATATTTTACTTTTACGGGAATTGGGATGAACATGATCCCAATTTCTGCATCTGGAAACAACGTTGCAAAAGCCGCTATCACTCCAAATATCGCTCCGGATGCTCCGACCATTGGAACGGAAATTATAGATTGTAAATTATCAACAAGTCCTTGCTGTGTCGCAATTGCGGCGGCATTTCCTTTAAAAGAAACACTTTCGCCAGATAAAAAGCCACTTAAATTAAAGCCGAAACTTTCTAAACTGGACTGGATCTGCTGAACCTCGATAAAATTCCACAAATTGAAAAGAAAAAAAGCGCCAAGTCCGCTCACAAAATAAAGAATGACGTATTTTTTTTCGCCTAAAACTCTTTCCAGCACCGGTCCAAAACTGTAAAGGGTGAACATATTAAAAAGAATGTGCATTAAACCACCATGCATAAACATGTGCGTAATGATCTGCCATGATCTGAAATACGGAGAAAAAGGGTAAAAAGCCGCAAACTTCATATAAAGTGCCTGGTTGCTGAGCAACGAGAAAACGATGAAAACAATAACATTTATGATGATTAAGTTTCGGGTAATTGGCGGTATCGTATTGAACATATTTTTTAAAATTTATTTTTTAATTCATCCAGCGGAACTTCTATAAAACATCTTTTTCCAGACGGTAGATAGTCGGGGAATCCTAATGCGGTAAAGTCGCGGATCACTTGTTCTGCATCAATTTTATAGAGGAAATCAAATCTGGATTTGCTTTGAATTTTATTCCATTGATTGTGATAAAAATGAAGGAACTCTTCTTCTGTTTTGTATTCTAAAATTTCGAAAAGCTGCTCCATAAATTTCATGACCTGCGTTTCCTTTAATCCTTCCGGAACGGCATCGATCCGCAAAACATTATCGTTGGCGATGATCATTTCGAAACCCAGATCAGGCAAAAACTTTTTGATGGAGCGAAACTTATTTTTTTCAGTTTCGTTCATGTGATACTCCAGAGAAAAAAGCAAAGTCTGTTTTTCGTTGCCGCGCTTTTTCTTGCCGTTTCTTTCGCTCACGATCAATCGGTGCATTCTGCCCAGATCGAGCATCAGGGTTTTGCCACTTTTATTAAAAAGCCAGTAACCGTTCGGAAGACGCATTAGATCTTCATCGAAATCTTCGTCTTCAAAAAGATTAATTTTCGACGGCTCTGCCGAATTATTTTGCTGATACATTTCGGTCATTGCAATTTTCTCAACTGCAGAAACCGTTTCTTCTAAGAAAGGATTGTAGTTTCGGTCAACCGTAATTTCCGGAGATTTATAACTGCCCGATTTATTGCTTTGATGAACGAAAGCATCAATCGCACTGTCTTTTTCGAAATCTAAACTTGGAGCAACATTGTAAATTCCGAGCGATCTTTTGATGGTAGAGCGCACCAAAGCGAAAATCAGATTTTCATCTTCAAACTTGACCTCTGTTTTTTGGGGATGAATATTTACATCAACTTTTTCGGGACCCAATTCTAAAAATAGAAAGAAGGTCGGGATATATCCGGGTAAAAGTAAGCCGTCAAAAGCTTCCTGAACTGCTTTGTTAAAATAAGCACTCCGGAAAAACCTTCCGTTGACAAAGAAAAACTGTTCACCCCGAACTTTCTTGGCTCCTTCGGGTTTTGCAACGAAACCATTCAGTTTTACCCAGCCCATATCTTCTCTGATCGGAACTAAAAGTGGCTGCAGTTTTCGTCCGAAAATCTCAATTATTCTTTGGAGTAAGTTGGATTTTCTTAGTCTGAAAATTACATCGTCGTTATGGAAAAGTTCGAAATCAACATTTTCATGTGCTAAAGCTACACGCTGAAATTCATCAATAATATGCCGGAATTCGACATTATTATTTTTGAGAAATTTTCGACGCGCCGGAACATTATAAAAAAGATTTTTGACGAGAAAGTTCGAACCTTCCATGGTTTGAATGGGTTCCTGAAACTGAAAACCACCGCCTTCAATATAAATATTAGTGCCAGCTTTGGCATCTTTGGTCTTCGTCTTCAATTCTACCTGAGAAACTGCCGCGATAGAAGCCAAAGCTTCACCCCGAAATCCCTTTGTAGAAATCCGGAAAATATCTTCGGTTGTGCTGATCTTAGAAGTGGCGTGTCTCTCGAAGGCGAGTCGCGCATCGGTATCGCTCATTCCGCTGCCGTTATCTACAACCTGAATAAGATTTTTTCCCGCATCGCGAATAATGAGTTCTACTTTTGTAGCATCCGCATCTATAGCGTTTTCCATAAGTTCTTTTACGATAGATGCAGGTCTTTGCACCACTTCGCCAGCGGCGATCTGGTTGGCAACATGATCGGGTAAAAGTTTAATAATATCTGACATATTTAAATAATCGCCACAAAAATAGTGATTCGAAAGGGGTTTATGGAATTATTTACTGAAATACTTTTCCCCAATTATTTATACTTGATCCCGTCGATTTTGTCTGAAACTTTTTTTGAAATTTTTTCGGTAATATTTCTTTGGTCTGAGAGGTGTTCTAGTCTGAATTTTTGCTTTTTTCGGATCACCATAAAATGGTAATCATCTACTTCCCAAATGCCGTACTTTTCAAAGAAAATGATTTCCAGATCATGTTTTTCTAAATGCTTCATCAGCGGAAATAATTCCACTTCCTGATCGATGACCTGTAAACTTTCGGGATGATTAAGTCTTGCGTAAGCGATATATTGCGGGTTCGGAATATTAATGGCGATCCTGGTTTTGTCGGTACAGATCTTCGCTAAATTCTGAAATAACTCTTCGTGCTGATCAAGGGGAATATGCTCAATCACATCCATTAAAGTGATAAAGTCGAAGTCTGAATTTTGAGGTTGGTATTTTACAACATCGGCGACATCTAAAAGAATATTATTCTTCCCTTTTAATTCTTTCTTTGCGACAGCGATGCTTTTTTCACTAAGATCTACGGATTCTAAAATCCCTGCCGTTAATTTTTTCGATAACAATTTGGTGAAAATTCCTACGCCGCAACCCAGTTCCAAGACTTTGGAATCTTCTTTCGAGCCTAAATTAAGGAGTCTTTTATACAAGAAACCAATCTTTCGTTCGCTCCAATTTTTAGTTGGCGCTGCACATATTCATCGTAAAAATCAGAAACCGCTTTTTGTTTCATGCGGTAAAAATAATTAATTTGCTTTTGTTTTTGTGGAAGAAATTAGAGGTGATCAATCATCAACTAAACCATAAATATTTAATTTAACAACCTGAACGCTTACAATAATTGGTAACTTTAGCCTAAAATCAGGAAAGCATATAATATTTTATCATCTAGTTTTTCATGCAGAAATTGAAATAATTAGAATATTAGACTAAGGAATGGATTTGAAAACCAAGATCGGCGATAAAAAATCCTAGTCACAATATTTAATTTCTTCAATCTATCTATGAAATACTTCGTTCACTATCTAAACAACTTTGTGCTAGTTTAATAGTAGAATTCTGAAATTTCTTTTTGTTTCATGTGGTAAAAAAATCACGTGTTTCTTAAACGCCTAATTCTAATTCGTTCCAAATCATCATTATAATCTTTTATAAACGATTCTCTATAATTATTTTTTATTAAATCTTTAACACTCTCCCTATCCCACTTTTTTACTAATGGAAAAGATAAATAATTTCTTTTTAATTCACTCAGATCGACGTTTAAAATTCCATTTTGTAAACTCTTGATCATTTTACAACATTCTAAAGGATTATTTAAAATTTGCTCTTCACAAAATCGTATTGTTACCCAAAGATTATCATGAAAAAATTTATTTCTTTTTGCATCAGATAAATGAAAGGGCTTTTTAGTTTTTAATGAATATGGCTCATCAATTTCAATTACGACTTTTAAATTATCGCGAATTACTGTGAAATCTGTAACGTATTTACCTCTTGGCTTTGAATCTTCAAAAGTATTATAGTCAACAAATTCAAAACTCTCATATTTCTCTGCAGATTTATCATGAATATCTACATATGTATTTTTAGATTTAATAGATAAATTTTCATAGATACTATCGTAATTATCCAAATCAAAACTTTCATTAAAGTTAAGTGCCATGATACCTTTAAAAGAATCATGTGAAAAACCTTTTCGATAATCATCGTTCTGAATAAAATCACTTGAATAATCTATTTCAAGTTTTAATTTCTGTAATTTCTCATTCTTAATATAAGTTTGAGCATCAGAATTGTAGAGTTTCATGTTTAAATAATATTTTTTTAGATCTTTTTCATAATTCTCCTTTTTTTTTAGGTAATTTTTAATTTGTTCTTGATCGGGTTCTTGATTGAAAATTTTGAATATACCTGAACTTAATCTCGGAAATTCAACTTCTATTGGCTTAATAGGCGAATAATTATTATTGTTAATTATATTAGTAAAGTATTTAGGAATAATAATTATAGGATAGTATTTTTGCATAAAATATCTGATTAAATAGTATTTTATCAAATTTACAAGTTTAGTCTTTAATATAAAAATCTCTAATTGTAAAAATCGACAATAGATTTGCATTACCGCAAACTTCTCACTTTAACATATATAAACAAACTCGTTGATATTTTTAAGTCTTCCCCAGAATCATTCCGTCTCCCAAATGAAGAACTTCGTTATCACCATGAAGAACTTCATCTACATTATGAAGAATTACGAAGCTTTATTGAATTACTTGGTTAGTTCTGTGAAGTTCATGTTGATAACGTTGAGGTACTGCGTTGATTCTCGAGGTTTTTCATTACTTCTTTGACGTATTGAAATGCCTATTTGAAATAAAATTGACCAGTCGTACTAGATTATTGTAGTGTTTTACATTTGAGCTTTTTTTTGGATATTTTGGAGAAACTTTTTTAGGTAAAAAACACTTGTAGTATATAATAAAACCTCGCAGCCCAGCCTGAATGGAGCTCTTTTTGGGAGGAACGAGCAAAAAAGCGGGAGTGGAGGATGGAAAAAGCTGCCCAAATAAAAATGATTATTGAGCACCTTTCCCAAGATTAACTTCTGCTATTTCTTCAATTCTTTAAATCCCATTTCAGAAAGTGCAAAACTTAAGATATCTGCATTCTCCCCGATTACCTGATCGGTACTTCTACCGGCGCCATGACCAGCATTGGTTTCAATTCGCACCAAAACCGGATTTTTACAGGATTGCTTTTCCTGCAGTTCTGCCCCAAATTTAAAGGAATGCGCGGGAACTACTCTATCGTCGTGATCGCTGGTAATGATCATTGTCGAAGGATAACAAACGCCTTTTTTCACATTTTGAACGGGAGAATAGGAGGCGAGATAATCAAACATTTCTTTGCTGTCTTCGGCGGTACCGTAATCGTAGCTCCAACCCGCTCCGGCAGTAAATTTATTGTAGCGCAACATATCTAAAACACCAACTCCCGGGAAAGCAACTTTTGCGATATCCGGACGCATGGTCATGGTTGCACCCACTAAAAGTCCACCATTTGACCGGCCCGAAAGCGCAGTATATTCTTTGGAGGTGTAATTATTTTTTTGCAAATATTCTGCAGCCGCTATAAAATCATCGAAGACATTTTTCTTTTGCATTTTGGTTCCGGCATCATGCCATTTCTTGCCGTATTCGCCTCCACCACGAATGTTTGGAACGGCGTAAATCCCACCGTTTTCCATCCAGATCGCATTGACTACAGAAAAAGCGGGTTGTAAACTGATATTGAATCCACCGTAAGAATAGAGAATCGTCGGGTTTTTTCCGTCGCGTTTCAGGCCCTTTTTGTAGTTGATCATCATCGGAATTTTTGTTCCGTCCGGTGAATAGTAAAAAACCTGCTCAGAAACATAATTTGCCGGATCAAACTTGACATTCGGTTTTTGATATACTTCCGAACTTCCGTTTTCTGAATTGTATTTGTAGATCGTGCCCGGCGTAATATAATTAGTAAAAGAAAAATACAGATCTTTCTCTTTTTCCTTACCACCAAAGCCACTTGCTGTGCCTATTCCAGGCAAATCTATCGTTCTGATCAACTTGCCTTTGTAATCAAACTGTTTTACAGAGGTTACAGCATCTTTCATATATTTCGCGAATAAATAACCGCCGCCTGTAGAGACGCTGAGTACATTTTCAGTTTCCGGAATAACATCGGTCCAGACATCGGGTTTGTTGATATTGAATTTCACCAGGCGCATATTCGGTGCGTTTTTATCGGTTAGAGCGTAAATAATATCGCCTTTGGAATCGATAAATTCGGTATTAAAATCATATCCTTTTTGAACCGGAATAAAATCTTTTTTACTTTTTAAATCTTTAATATAAAGTTCGTTTCCGTTTGTGGCTTCAGAAGCACTTAAAACCTGATAACGTTCATCATCAGAAACGCCAACGCCCATATATCTGCGTTTGAATTTATCGCCACCGATCACCAATTTATCCTGCGCCTGTTTTGTGCCGAGTTTATGGAAATACACTTTATGAGTGTCTGTTTTTGCCGAAAGCTCTGAACCTTTTGGCTTATCGTAACTCGAGTAGAAAAAACCTTGATCACCTAACCAGGACGCGCCGGAAAATTTTACATCGATAATGGTTTCATCGATCACTTCTTTGGTTAATGCATTGATAATGATTATTTTATTCCAGTCACTTCCACCTTCAGAAATAGAATAAGCTGCCAAATTTCCTTTTTTATTAAAGGACACTCCAGCTAACGATGTGGTTCCTTTTTCCGAGAATTTATTAGGATCTAAAAACACTTCAGTGTTGCCCGCTTTATCTGTTCGGTAAAGAACGGATTGTGCCTGAAGTCCATCGTTTTTATAGAAATAGGTATAATCTCCTTCTTTAAAAGGTGCGCTGATCTTTTCATAATTCCAGATATCTTTCAGCTGACTGCGAATCTCTTCGCGGAAAGGAATTTTGGCGAGGTAATCGTTTGTAAATTTAACTTCACGCTGCACCCAGTCTTTGGTGTCATCTGCACGGTCATCTTCTAACCAGCGGTAAGGATCATTTACTTTGGTTCCAAAGTATTCATCTACATGATCGATTTTTTTTGTCTCGGGATATTTCAAACTGCTCATTTTTTGTGACGCACAGGATGCAAGCAATAACGCAGATACACCAACTGTAAAGATTTTAATATTCATAAATCAAGGATTTGCTCAAAAATACCAATTTTAATTGAAAGCTAAAAGTCTGCAACGCATCTTAATTTATGGAGGTCTGATTTTATTCTTAACAAAAGATTAATCCTTTTCAAATCAATTTTAACAGACTTTAAACTTTATTTGTATTTTTAAGGAATACAATTTGCTAGATTTATAATTCAAAATTTTACAATGAAAAAGGAAACAGGAATTTTATTGGCAGGAAGCATCGGCATCTTAATAGGCCTGGGATTATTTGGAGTGCGTAGATTTTTACTAAAAAAGAGTAAAGATTACAACGATTACTATTCTGATTTTCACCGCCATTTTGACAAAAGAAAAGAAGAGGAAAACCACGATGGCGTGGAATTTTTAGCGATGCAATAAAAAATTAAAAAACCATAACTTACGATCCTGTCTTCAATTGAGACAGGATTTTTTTGTGGATAATTACAATCTAAAAGTTAATTATCAGAAAGAAATATCTTCTTAATTTTGAAACAATAAGAATTAAAATGTCTGCGGAAAACTTTAAAAAAGGGCAAGGTGCACAGCGAAACGAAATTAACCGTTTCGACCGCTACACTTTTGAGCCTGAAGAAGAAGAAGACTTCATCAACACCAAGACAAAATTTACAGAAGTCTTTCCAAAAACAATTGTCAACAAAGTAAAAAGTCCGGATCTTGCGATGGAATATTCCCTGAATCCTTACCAAGGCTGCGAACACGGTTGTTCCTATTGTTTTGCTAGACCGACTCATGAATACTGGGGATTCTCCGCAGGAACCGATTTCGAAAGAAAGATCATGGTGAAAAAAAATGCACCGCAATTGTTAGAGCAGTTTTTTCAGAAAAGAAATTATGTGCCCAAAACCATTATGCTTTCGGGAAACACCGATTGCTATCAACCTTCAGAACGGCAGTTTGAGATCACGCGCCAAATTTTAAAACTTTGTTTACAATATCGCCATCCGGTTTCTATATTGACGAAAAACGCTTTGGTTCTACGGGATTTAGATCTGTTGAAACCTATGGCAGAACAAAATCTTGTTTCCGTTTCCTTCAGTATTCCGACGATGAATGAAGAAATTCGGAGAAAAATGGAACCCCGCACTTCAACGGCGAGAAATAAATTGAAAGCTATTGAAACGCTTACAGAAAATAAAATACCGGTTGGCGTAATGGTCGCTCCGGTAATTCCGGGCTTAACGAGTGACGAAAGTCTTAGTATTTTAAAATCAATTTCGGATGCGGGTGCCTTAAAATTTGGATATGCTTTGGTTCGTCTTGATGATACGGTGGAACCTGTTTTTGTTCATTGGATCAATGCTAATTTTCCAGACAAAGCCCAGAAAGTTTTAAATTTGATTCGTTCGACTCGTGGTGGAAATCTAGGTGACAAAAGATTTCACGAACGGTATAAAGGCGAAGGGAATATTGCAGAAATGATTCACAACACTTTTGCCTTGGGAAAAAGAAAATTTTTCTCAGATAAAGAATTTCCTAAACTTTGTACAGAAAATTTTACAGGGACAAAAGAACAGCAGCTTAAACTCTTTTAGTAAAGATGAATAAAATGCTCAAAATCAATAAAATTTCTGTTGTTAAGCCTATTAAATAAAGTTTTTAGTTATTTTTAACAAAATTTTCAAAATGGTTCTCAGCAGAATTTGGAGTGGCTTTATTATCGTGGCGATCCTGGTAGCAAGTGTTAAATATTTGACATCCGATAATTACAACGCGATCTACAACGATATGGTCGTTGGGAAAAGTGGCGACACGGTTCAAATCGCTTCAAAAAAAATCAACGAATTTTCTCCTTTAATTAAGCAGGGTTTACTTTCAAAATCTGATTTTACAGATGATAGAATTCACTATAAAACCGATTCTGCCCAATCTCAGGTTGCCGTTTATCGCGTTCAGCAAACCGATGGTGTTATTGGAACTTCTGAAACTGCAGTAAAGATCTGTTTGGGTTTAATTGGAATCATGACCTTATTTATGGGTTTCATGAGCATCGCGGAAAAAGCCGGCGGAATTAATTTATTATCCAGAATGATTCAGCCTTTTTTCTCTAAACTCTTTCCGGAAATCCCGAAAAACCATCCGTCTTTCGGACATATGTTGCTCAATTTTTCCGCTAATTTATTAGGACTTGACAATGCTGCAACGCCGTTTGGATTAAAGGCGATGGAAAGTTTGCAAACCTTAAATCCCGACAAAGACCGGGCGAGCAATTCCCAGATTATGTTTTTGTGCTTGCATGCGGGAGGATTAACATTGATTCCGGTTTCTATTATTGCGATCCGGGCATCGATGGGATCTCAAACGCCGACCGATATTTTTCTACCATGTATGATTGCGACTTTTGCTGCCACATTATCCGCAATGATCGTGGTTTCGCTTTATCAAAAAATTAATTTACTACAGCCCGTTGTCATTGCTTATGTTGGTGGAATCGCTGCCATAATTGCGTTATTAGTTGTTTACCTAGTGAGTTTAAGCAAAGAAGGACTTGATAATTTCAGTATGCTATTGAGTAACGGAATTATCCTTTTGATTTTCTTCGCTATCGTTTTGGGGGCACTTTATAAAAAGATCAATGTTTTTGATGCCTTTATCGATGGAGCAAAAGAAGGATTCTGGACGTGTGTAAAAATTATTCCTTTTTTAGTCGGAATGTTGATCGCGATCTCTTTGTTGAGAACTTCGGGCGTTTTTGATGTTTTGATCGATGGTATGAAATGGGTTGCGATGGTTGTTGGTTTCGATACGCGATTTGTTGACGGATTACCAACCGCTTTGATCAAGCCACTATCCGGATCTGGCGCGCGAGGTATGATGGTTGATACCATGCAGACTTTTGGTGCAGACAGTTTCCAGGGAAGATTGGCTGCAGTTTTACAGGGAAGCTCGGATACAACTTTCTACGTGATTGCGGTATATTTTGGAGCAGTCGGAATTAAAAACACAAGATATACGGTGACTGCGATGCTTTTGGCAGATCTGGTTGGAATTATAACATCCGTAATTTTGGCTTATATATTTTTCGCGTAGTTCTAAACACTAATTGCACGAATTTTTTTCACTAATAACATGAATTCAAATTAATTTTAAAAAATTAGCGTTTAATTGTGCGTATTCATTTGTGACATTAGTGTTTTGAATAAGATTAATTTAATAGATTTTCCACTAAAATATCTTCGTCTAATTCTTCCCAGTGAATTCCTTCCCCGTCACCGATAAACCGCCAATTTTCAAGTTGTTTTTTTGAGGCTTTTCGTAAGGAGGAGAACCATTCCAACGGCACGGAAAATTCTCTGCCATCTTCTAAAGAAATAATCATTTTTCCATCATCAAATTTTAATGAGATTGCCTTGTTTGACTTATTTATTGCTAAAGTATTCATTCTATTTTTCAATTAAAAAGTTGATATTATTCTCAATTATGAGCCGAATTTCTTTAAGATCCTTTGCAGAAAATCTACTGCTTTTTACAAATTCTAAAGGAATTAAATTAAATTTTGCAATTGCATTTCCTTTTTCAATGTGAATATGAATCGGCAAATGTTCGTTACTGTAAAAGAAAAATCTAAATCCGTTAACTGAGAGAATCGTCGGCATTTTTTATTCAAATATAAAGAATTCCTTCTGAAATTATTTTTACATTTGACAAATTTTTAAAAATGATACACGATAAAGATTACATCATCAGAATTGTAAAGCAATTTTCAGAATTTCTTTCAAAAATGATTATTGGCGGGAAAAACGAGGGCGATCTTACAGAACTTCAAAGAATTTTTGATACGAACATGAACGACACCTTCAAGATGGATTTTGAGACATTGGCTTCTAAACCCACAGAAGAAATCCTACAACTCATCAATGAGAAAGAAAACGGTCATCATATTCCTTACTTCGAATTGCTTGGACATCTTTTTTACTATAAAAACAAAGAAAATCCAAATTCCGATTATGCCGAAAAAGCAAAAATCTTTTACGAACAGTATTTACAGAAAAGTGGAATTTTCTCCTTGCCGATCGTTTCCAGAATTGGTGAATTGAAAAAAGCTTAAAATTGGATGGACGAATTACAAATATTACTATCTCAAAAAAAAGAGACTCTTCAAAAATTACAACAAAAATTGACCGTTTTAGGTTGGATCCGTGTTGTTGTTTTCCTTTTGATCACGTTCTTTCTCCTAAAATATTTCATCCTTGAAAGTGGATCTCAAAGTCATTTATATTTAGGGATTTTCTTTACTGTCGGCTTCTTTATTTTAGGATATTTTCTTGTTAATGTAAAAGAAGAATTAAAATTCTATAAAAATTATCTGCATATTGGAGATGAAATCATCAACAAAACAGAATTCGATACAGGTTTAGATTTTGAGGAAGATATTGATCAACATTCTTTTGCAAAAGATCTGGATATTCTGGGTAAAAACTCGCTCTTCAGTTATCTTAATTACGGTGAAACACCTTTAGGTAAAGATAAACTCAAAGAGTTCCTTTTAAATCCAGGTGTTTCAAAAAAAGAAATAATTCAACGACAAAAATCGATAGCAGAATTATCGGAAAAGACGGCCTGGAATATTCATTTTTTGACTTTGGCGAAGTCGATGGAAATAAAAGGAGTAATCAGACATCCACAAAAATCAGATGCGGTTTTTAATAATGCCGTTTTGGCAAAGATCACAACAATTGCAGTTCCGCTTCTGACTTTTGTCACTGTGCTTTTAGCAATATTCACCTCAATATCTGGAGCATTTATCGGTTTAATGTTAGTTGGGATTTTAATTATTTCCCGGATTGTCCTTCATATTTATCGCGAAAAAATGGCGGATTTAGGCGAAAAGCTTTCTTTTGATTCGAATCAATATGAGCAGTTTCTGAATGTTTTCTCTCACATTGAAAAGGAAGATTTTAAGGAAGAACTCAATCAGTCACTTCAAAATAAACTCAGATCCGGGAAAAGCAAATCTTCCCGCAAAGAAATCGAAAAATTAGCTCGACTGCTTCGGAATTACGAAAGTGGCCAAAGTAATATTGGCGTTATTCTGAATAATTTTTTCTTGTGGAATCTTAATTTCACTATTAAAATTGAAAACCAGTTTAACAATATCGATGAGGATCTGCCACAATGGTTTGAGGCCTTTGCAGAATTTGAAGCTTTAATTTCGCTAGGGATTTTTAAATTTAAAAACCCAGACTACATCCTGCCCGAAATTAAAACAGAAGGTGTAAAATTTGAAACAGAAGAATTGATTCACCCATTATTATTTCAAAAAGAAGTAGTTTCTAATAATTTCACGATCGATGAAAATACAGAGATTTCAATTATTACCGGCGCGAATATGACGGGTAAAAGTACATTTCTGCGAACGGTTGGAATCAATTTGGTTTTAGCAATGATCGGTTGTCCGGTTGCGGCGAAAGAATTCAGTTTTATTCCGATGAAGCTTTTTACATCGATGCGAACGAGCGATTCTCTCAGCGACGGAACATCTTATTTTAATGCTGAAATTCTTCGGCTGCGAAAACTAGTTGAGAATTTAGAAAAAGGCGAACCTCAGTTTATTATTTTAGATGAGATTTTAAAAGGAACCAATTCTCAGGATAAATTAACGGGCTCAGAATTATTCCTGGAAAAATTAATGAAAAGCCATTCTCTCTTCTCCTGTCTTATTGCGACACACGATCTGGAGCTAACAAAAATAGAAGATAAATTTCCTATGAAAGTAAGGAATTATTGCTTCGAACTTCAAAACATTGATGGTGAACTGGAGACTGATTATAAACTTCAAAATGGTGTTACAAAAAGTATGAATGCCATTTATTTGATGAGAAAGTTTGGGATCATTGATGTTTAATCATTAAATCAAAGTGCCATTTGTAACAATTCGGCAAATTTATCGTCTTATTCTTTAAAATAAATCATGAAGAAATCTGCCCTTTTTTTGCTGAGTCTCTTTTCAGTTTTTGCTTTTTCTCAGAAGAAATGGACTCTTCAGGAATGCGTGAGTTATGCGGTGGAAAATAATTTGCAGGTGCAACAAAGTGGTTTAAATAATAAGAACCAGGATTTAAACTTAAGTATTGCAAAACGGGATTATTTGCCCTCTGTTTCCGGAACGGTGCAGACGAACAGTAATTTCGGACAACAACTGGTAGGAACTCAGACAGCGAGAAACGATAATTTTAACAACAATATTAATGTTGGTGCGAACATGCTCCTTTTCAACTATGGAAGATTGGCGAAACAGATCAGGAAAACGGAGTTTGATGTAGAAGCCAGCAAATTCGACACAGAGGCGATCAAAAATAATATCTCATTACAAATTGCTCAACAGTATTTATCGGTTTTATTAAACAAAGAAATTGTTAAAATCTCCAATAGCAGTCTGGAAAATTCTCAAAATGTTTATAGCAGATCCAAAATTACAACCGACGTTGGAACGACTGCAAAAACGGTTCTGGCAGAAGCTACAGCAGCTTTAGCACGGGAAAAACAAAATGTGCAGAATGCCCAGATCAATGTGAATAGAAGTTTATTTGCGCTCGCACAATTGCTTCAGCTTCCTCATTACAAAGATTTTGATGTTGTAGATGTTCCCGTGGAAGATCAACTGGATGCTCCGCTGTACTCCGCAGAAAATATTTTAGAAAAAGCAACTACAGATCAGCCAGAAATTAAAGCTGCACAAAGTCGGATTTCTGCTGCAGATGCACAAACGCAGGTTGCCCGTACTGCTTTTTGGCCAACCATTTCAGCTTCTGCTGGATTTGGAACCTTCTATTTTAATTCTTTGACGACGAATCTTCGTGGATATGATAGTGTGAATAATGTTCCACTGCAGGAACAAAACTTTTTTAGTCAGTCCAAAGATAATTTCGGACAACAGATAGGAATATCGGCTAACATTCCTATTTTTAATAAGGGAATTACACGCCTACAGGTTGAGCAAACGAAAATTAATGAAGATATAGCGAAAAATAATTTAGAGCAGAGCAAACAAACCATCAAGCAAAATGTACAACAGGCACAGTTCGATTCAGAAAGCAATTACGAGAGTTATCTCGCCGCTGTTGAAGCAGAAAAAAGTAGTGCTTTAGCTTTAGATTTCGCTCAAAAAAGTTTTGAGGCAGGAAGAACTACGATCTACGACCTGAGCAACGCCCGAAATAATCTGGCAAATGCGCAGGGATCAGTCGCACAGTCTAAATTTAATTATCTGTTTAGTTTAAAATTGCTTAATTTCTACGCGGGAATTCCTTTATCTTTATAACAAATTCCTCATTATTTTAAAGGATCATCGTAACCTATGTCGATTTCGCTTTTAGAAAAATATTTACCGAAAAACACGCTTCCTTATCTCAAGACTTGGTTTGCCGACTATTCCATTCATATTAAAGTAACGAAAGGCCGAAATTCAAAGCTTGGTGATTACAGGAAAATGCCGGACAAATCGCACCAGATCACAATTAATTCTACGCTTCAACCACCACTTTTCTTTTTCGTTTTAACGCATGAATTAGCACATCTTATTGCTTTTGACAAATTCGGAAACCGTATTTCTCCGCATGGATTAGAATGGAAAAATACATTCAGAATAATGCTTTTGGAAAGTCTTCCAATTTACGCAGACGATCTAAAATCCATTATTTTAAAATTTTCAAAATCTCCGAAAGCTAACTTTATGGCGAGTCCGGATCTTGTAAGATATTTTCATATCGAAGATTATGAAGATGAAAGTTCTTATATTGAAGATCTAAATGCAGGAGACCATTTTACTTACAAAAAGCAGACTTACCTCATAGAAGACAAACGTAAAAAAAACTATCTTTGTGTAAATCTCGACACACAGAAAAAGTATATTTTCAAACCATTAGCGAGAGTAGAAAAATTAAGTTAATAATGTCACAATCAAATAATTACTGCGTCATCATGGCGGGAGGAATCGGAAGTAGATTCTGGCCAATGAGCACGCAGAAATACCCGAAACAATTTCAAGATATTTTAGGAACTGGCAGAACAATGATCCAGCAAACTTATGATAGAATTCGTAAGATCGTTCCTGTAGAAAACATTTACGTCATCACCAATAAAGAATACGTTTCTCTGACAGAACAGCAGTTACCTGAATTAAAAATTGAAAATATTGTCGGAGAACCGATGATGAAAAATACGGCTGCCTGCAACATTTATATGGCAAAAAAGATTGCCATAAAAAATAATGACGCTAATATTATCGTACTTCCAGCGGATCATTTGATCTTGAAAGAAAATATATTTTTAAAAAAAGCCGAACTCGCTTTTAATCTGGCAGAAAAGAATGATTATCTCATTACCTTGGGAATTAAACCAACACGTCCGGACACGGGTTACGGATACATTCAGTTTGTTGAGAAGAAGAATTCTGAGTATTTTAAAGTTAAAACTTTTACAGAAAAACCAGATCTGGAGATTGCGAAAACTTTTCTTGAAAGTGGTGATTTTCTTTGGAACGCCGGTATATTTATTTGGAACGTACGATCTATCCTGTCTGCCTTCGAAACTTTTTTACCCGAGATGGCTCAGAATTTTGAAAGCTGCGACTATAATTCGGAAGGTGAAACACAGTGTATCGATCTAATTTATCCAAAAGTAAATAAGATCTCCATCGATAATGGGATTTTAGAAAAAGCAAAAAATGTTTTTGTTATTCCCGCGGATCTGGGTTGGAGCGATCTGGGAACTTGGAATTCCATTTATGAAAACTCAGATAAAGATGAACATCAGAATGCGGTAAAATCCCGTCATATCCTCAATTACAACTCGAAAGGAAATTTGATCAAAATAAAAAATCAGAGTAAAGCGGTTGTAATCGACGGTCTCGAAAATTATATTGTGGTGGACACTGATAAAGCACTTTTGATCTGTCCGCGAGAAAATGATCAGCTTTTGAAAGAATACATTCAGGATCTTCGGGCTTTGAAACAAGGGGAAAATTTTCTTTAAAACCCATTAGATAAATTTTAAAATCCTTTTAGTATTTAGAAGGATTTTTAATTTTATTGAATTAGACAATATCGATAATATTCTGAATATCAATCTCTTCCAGGCACGCCCAATCTCCACGATAACATTCCTTATCTCCAAACACAGAACAGGGTCTGCACGTGAGATCTTTCACCTGGATGATATCTGTTTCACTTTGTCCGTAACCCAGAAAGCCGGCATAAGGGTGTGTTGATCCCCAGATCGATACGCAGCGTGTTCCCACCAAACTTGCCAGGTGCATGTTTGCAGAATCCATAGAGATCATGGTTTGCAGTTGTGAAATTTTCTGAAGCTCTTCTTTTAAGGTTAATTTTCCCGCTACGTTTTCTGAATTAGGAATTTGGCTTACCCAATGATCTAAAGTTTCAACTTCTGATGGTCCGCCACCAAAGAAATAAATTTTATGATTTTTGGAGAGTATTTTAGCTACTTCAAAAGACTTCTCCAGCGGTAACATTTTTCCTTTATGCTGGGCAAATGGCGCGAAACCAATGCCGGATTTTAAAATAGATTTAGATCGGTATTGATTAGAAAGTGTTACGGGAAATCCCATTTCCCGAAAGACATCTGCGTAACGTTCTGTCGTATGCCTTAGCGGTTTCTTTTCTAAATTCCAAATATCTGTAAGATGTTCTTTGTCTTCTTTTCCTTTGTCGACAACAAAAACTGGGTAACCTCTTTTCCTGAAAATGGTATCTAAGATTTTCGTCCGAATCACGTTGTGAAGGTCAGCGACCATATTTGGACGAAATTCTTTAGTAAGTTCGTTGGTGAGTTTTCGCATTCCCCAAAAACCTTTGTAATCATCAATATCAATTCCTTTAAAAATTAGATTTGGAATGCCATCAAACAAAGCACGAAAGTTATTTCTGGAAACCAAAATAATTTCTAAATCAGAATTCTGTTCCAAAATTTCCCGAAAAACGGGTGCGATCATGGCAACATCACCGAATGCAGAAAATCTATATGTTAAAATGCGGGTCACTTCTTAAGTTGATAAGCTACGGCGTAAAATTTAATCTGCTTAGTCATAGCCATTAAACCATTAGCACGGGAAGGTGATAGAAATTCCTGTAAACCGATCTCGGAGATGAATTCAAAATCAGAATCCAAGATCTCCTTCGTGGAGTGACCGCTGTAAATAGAAACGAGAAGAGACACAATTCCTTTGGGTAAAATTCCGTCAGAATCAGCGTTAAAATTTAATTTACCATCTGTAAAATTAGCATCTATCCAAACTTTAGACTGGCAACCTTTGATTAAGTTATCGTCTGTTTTTTTATTGTCAGGCAGTCCTTTTAATTCTTTTCCAAGCTCGATTATATATTCGTATTTCTGTTCCCAATCTTCAAGAAAGGCGAATTCATCTACTATTTCCTGTTGTTTTTCTTTAAGGGTCATTATAAAAATTCTTTGTACAAAGGTAAGAAATGGATTTTAGAAATTTTCGGTTTTTACGTTTTTAAAGAGTTCGATAATTTTTGGTTCTTCCTTTTCCCAACAGAGTTCGGCGGCAGCTCTTTCAAGTTCAGGTTGGTAGAATTCTCTCCCATTATCAAGAACGATTTTTATTTTAGCTGCAATGTTTTCCGGATCATGGTTTTCTATTATTTCTCCGACCTTGAATTGATTATAAACTCGCATCATTTCTGGAAAATTTATTAAAACCAGGGGTACTCTAGACTGGATACAATCTGAAACTTTATTGGGCAAAGAATAAAGATAACTCACACCACCGTTTTCTTCAACACTTAAAGCAACATCTGCTTTTATCGTAAATTTTCGAAGTTCTGATGGTATTAATTTTCCAAGGAACTGAACTTTATCTTCCAAACCTTCGTCTTTGACAAGTTTTTCATATTCCATCCTTTTGGGTCCATCACCCGCGATTTTAAGAACAACATTACCTATATGTTTTGTCGCAAGAATAGCCTGCGAAATTCCACGGGATTGATTAATGACGCCTTGATAAATAATTACCTTTGGAGAGTTATTAGGAAACTCTATTTTTTCTGTAATTTTATTTGGAATATTTCTGACCACTATCGGTTTAACTCCATATTTCTCCGAAAACCATTCTGCATAGCTCACACTTTCGGTCATCATAAATTTAATATGTGGAACGAGTTTACGTTCTAATAACCTCCAGATCTTTTGCGTAAATTTACCTTGTAATGCAGGCATCTCCGTAAAAATTTCGTGACTATCGAATACGAGTGGAATTTTTAATTTTCGGGAAATAAGGTAATTAGGCAATAAAGCATCAAGATCATTGGCTAAAAGAATGGTACTGGAATCTGCAAGTCTACCGAGTTCCTTATAAAGTTTCATGTTGAATTCCGGGTAAGCCATTTTAAGGGACTTCGTGTGGTGATTGATGCGTTTAAATTCGTAAGGCCGAACCATTTCTCCTGCACCACCCCAATCATTACCAATCAGTAGTACTTCATACCCATTTTTATGCAGGGTGTTACAGACTTTCTCTATTCTTTGATCAGTATAGAGATTACTGAATGCAGATACAATCACTTTCATAAATAAAAAATTTACTTCTTTTTCAGCAGATGATAAATTTGAATGAAACACAAAATACCATTTGGAATGATAACCGGCCAAAGATAATTACTAAAAATTCCGTAGAGGACAAACAAAAAACAGCCAATTAGATTGACGATTCTAATTTTTACGATGTCCTTTAATGCAAAACTAAGTACAATAAAAAACGAAGCACCATAACCAAGAAGATCCGTAATTTCTAGGGACATGATATTTTTTTTAGGAAAACAAACGTACTCATTTTGTTCGAGATACTCAAGTTTTAATCTGCCATAAAGTCATTAAATATTTTTGGTAAAGTATTTGTAACTTTGGTTATATCATTAAAGACTTTTAATTATCTTTAATATTAGATTGAGAAAAAAATATGGATCATAAATTTTCAAATGGTTTGGACCAAGTTTTCAAACACAGTAAAAACGAAGCAAGACGCTTGCAGAGTGAATTTCTGAACACTGAGCATTTCCTTTTGGGAGTGATCAAATCCGACAATTCTGCAAAAGAGATCTTGAATAGTCTGGGCGCAGATTTAACACAAATAAAAAGAAAGATAGAAACTTTATCGGTAACAAGTTTAAATCCTTTTTTAGCCGGAAGCGATAAAATTTCATTCACCAAAATGGCAGATCAAGCGGTAAAACGTTCGGAACTCGAATGTAGACAATACCAAAGTTCTGAAATAAATACCGTACATCTTCTTTTGGGAATATTGTATAAATCTGAAGACCCAACGACTAACATTTTAAGCTCGTATGATATTGATTACGACAGCGTAACAAAGGAATATCAGTCAATGCTTAAAAACACAGGACAAAATCCTAAGATGAGCGCATACGATGACGATGAAGAAAGAGAGGAATTCGGACAAATGCGAAAACCGACCGGAAATCTCGGAACGGGCAAGAGTAAAACGCCGACCCTGGATAATTTCGGGCGGGATTTAACTTCTTTAGCCCGAGATGGGAAACTGGATCCTGTGATAGGTCGTGAAAAAGAAATTGAAAGAGTCTCTCAGATTCTATCAAGAAGAAAAAAGAATAACCCACTATTAATTGGTGAACCTGGAGTTGGGAAATCTGCAATTGCAGAAGGACTGGCTTTAAGAATCCAGCAGAAAAAAGTGTCGAGAGTTCTCTTCGGAAAAAGGGTGATCACTTTGGATCTTGCGAGTTTAGTTGCGGGAACAAAATACCGTGGTCAGTTCGAAGAAAGAATGAAAGCGATCATGACGGAACTCGAAAAAAGTCGCGATGTGATTCTCTTTATCGATGAGCTGCACACCATTGTTGGAGCGGGAAGTTCTACTGGAAGTTTAGATGCTTCAAACATGTTTAAACCTGCGTTAGCGAGAGGCGAAATCCAATGTATTGGTGCAACGACGCTGGATGAGTACAGACAGTATATCGAGAAAGATGGCGCTTTAGAAAGACGTTTTCAAAAAGTAATGGTTGAACCGACTTCTGTTGAAGAAACCGTGCTTATTTTGAATCAGATCAAAGATAAATATGAAGATCATCACAACGTAACTTATACAGATGATGCGATTTTAGCTTGTGTGAATTTAACAGCAAGATATATTACAGACCGTTTCTTACCCGATAAAGCAATTGATGCGATGGATGAAGCGGGATCGCGAGTGTATATCAAAAACATGAAAGTTCCGAATGAGATTATCGAAAACGAAAAGAAAATCGAAGAGATCAAGGACCAAAAACAAAAAGCGGTAAAAGCTCAGGATTATCTTGAAGCCAGAAAACTGAAGGATGAAGAAGAAAGATTGCAGATCGAACTGAACCTTGCGCAGGAAATTTGGGACAAAGATGTGAAAGAAAAGAAAGAAGTCGTGTCCGAAGAAAGTGTGGCAGAAGTAGTTTCTATGATGAGTGGAATTCCTGTTACCAAAGTAGGTAAAAACGAACTCGATAAGCTTGCACAAATGGACACAATGCTTAACGGCAAAGTGATCGGACAGGAAGAAGCGGTGAAAAAAGTAGTAAAAGCCATTCAAAGAAACCGGGCTGGATTGAAAGATCCAAACCGACCAATTGGAACCTTTATTTTCTTGGGAACAACTGGTGTTGGTAAAACTGAGCTGGCAAAAGTAATGGCGAGAGAACTTTTTGATTCCGATGAAGCACTTATCAGAATTGACATGAGTGAGTACATGGAAAAATTCGCGATCTCCCGATTAGTTGGAGCGCCTCCGGGATATGTTGGATATGAAGAAGGTGGACAATTAACGGAAGCTGTTCGTAGAAAACCTTATGCAGTTGTACTTTTAGATGAGATTGAAAAAGCGCATCCAGATGTTTTCAACATTTTGCTGCAAATTTTAGATGAAGGTTTTGTAACCGATTCTTTAGGTAGAAAAATTGATTTTAGAAACACCATCATTATCCTGACTTCCAATATTGGAACGCGGGATTTAAAAGATTTCGGCGACGGTGTTGGTTTTGGAACAACAGCGAAGAAAACAAATACCGATGCAAGAGCACGAAGTACGATCGAAAATGCCTTGAAAAAAGCTTTCGCACCAGAATTCCTGAATAGAATTGATGATATTGTGATCTTTAATAATTTAGAAAAGGAACACATTTCGAAAATCATCGATCTGGAGTTGGCCAAATTGTACAAACGTTTAGAAAAACTGAACTACACCGTTGAATTGACGGATGATGCTAAAGAGTTTATCGCCGAAAAAGGCTGGGACAAAGATTTTGGAGCCAGACCTTTGAAACGGGCTATTCAAAAGTACATTGAGGATTTATTAGCAGAAATGTTGGTAAATAAGCAACTGGTTGAAGGTGAAACCGTTGTTTTAAAATTAAACGAAGCGAAAGATTCACTGGAAGGTTCAACTTCTAAAAAGAAACAGAACGCGAAATAGATTCTTCGGAATATAAATAGTAAACCTTGTCAATTTAATTTGACAAGGTTTTTTTATTCTTAATTAAATTTAATAGAAAAAGAGACCGATCCGAATCTCCCCTTATTTCAAAAAAAGAACGCACCTTAACAGATGCGTTCTTTTGAATATCCTGAATTTTATTTCTTTTTTGTTTTAACTTTCTCCACTTCTTCTTTAATGAAAGGATATTTTTGCTTCATATCTTCTAAGAGATTTTGATCTAATCCCAAAGCAACGGAAAGGGCTTTTCTGCCATCTTTCTGATTGTTTAAATGGAAATAACAGTTACTCAGCTGAAAGAATAATTCCGCACGATCATGCATTTTTGTTGCCTTTTTTAAGATCTCAACGGCATCTTCATAATCGCCGATCAACATCAACACTTCTGCATAAGCATACCAATTGTAGAATCTCGTAGGTTCATAATCGACCAACGTTTTCATGCAAGCCAAACTTTCCTCAAATCTCCCGGAATCGATATATAAGAACGCCAGTCTTTTTTGATAATCTAAATTATTATCATTCAAAGAAATCGCTTCCTTCGCAAAATGAAGCGCTTCTTTCATGCTGCCCATTTCCTCATAAATATAGGATTGCTCCATCATCGAAAGATAAAACTGCGGATCATCCCGCAATGATCTTTGAAAGGAAGTAAGCGCTAAAACCAATTGCTTGTTTTCTTTATAACACAAACCAATCTTATAATAAGTAAACGATTTGGTATATTCTAAAGCTAACATTTCTTCGTAAACCTCAACCGCTTTTAACCATTCTCCCATCGCTTCAAAACACGCCGCTTTGTTTGCATACACACCCACAGATTGCGGATTGATCGCCAAAAGGTAATCGAAGCCTTTTATGGCTTCTTCGTAATTTTTTCTGTTGAAATAAAATTGTCCGTATTCGTACCAAGCTGTTTCAGAAAAGGCAAACTTGTCGAGATATCCATTGAGGAACTCGATGGCTTCATCGCTTCTTTTCAGTTGATTGTAGGAGAACATGACGTTTTCCAGCGAATATTCATCATTCTGATCAAAACTTAAAGCCAGCTTATAATGCTTCAAGGCTTTAAAAGGATCTTCCAGGTTTACGTGTTCATCTGCGATAAAGTTGTGAAGGAAATTTTCTTCTTCCTCCAGTAACAGCGCTTTTTCGCAATATTCTATGGCACGTCTCGGATTGCCTAAGTTTGAATAATATTTTGCGCAACACACCAAAAAATCAGTACTTTCCATTGAAGATTCCTTCAATTCCTGCATTAATTCCTTCGCTTGCACATAGCTTTCGAGCTCCAAAAAGACCTCGAATTTCTTTATTTTTAATTCTAAGGAATTAGGATGCAGCTTTAATGCATAATTTGTCGCCATTTCGGCAAACGAAATATCTCCCATTTCTAGGTAGTAAATAATAATGTCTTCATATTCTTCGGTATCGAAGTAGAGTTCCTCATTATTTTCTACCATTTCTTCGAACTTCTTTACGAGTTCATTTTCAAAAAATTCTTCCAATATATTTTCTCACTGTTCTTTACGACGATTGAAATTACCTTACAAACTTCGTGAAAAACTATTTTAATTAAACATTACTAAAATAAGGATTATTTATCTAAATCAGACTTTTAATCTTCGCTATCATTTGATCTCCTAATTGATCTGCTTCTTCCTGGGAAAAAGCTTCGGTATAAATTCTGATGATCGGTTCGGTGTTCGATTTTCGTAAATGAACCCAATTCTTTTCAAAATCAATCTTCACTCCATCAACCGTGGAAACCTCTTCATTTTGATACTCTTTTTGCATTTTAGTTAAAAGCGAATCAACATCAATTTCAGGCGTCAACTCAATTTTCTTTTTACCCATGAAATAGCTTGGATAAGTTGCACGAAGTTCTGAAACTGTTTTATTTTCTTTCGCTAAATGTGTCAAAAATAAGGCCACCCCGACTAAGGAATCTCTCCCGTAATGAAGATCCGGATAAATAATTCCACCATTACCTTCACCGCCGATCACTGCATTTTTTTCTTTCATTAAAGTCACCACATTCACTTCTCCTACAGCACTCGCGAAATACTCGGAGCCGTGCTTCTTTGCAACGTCTCTTAAAGCACGACTGGAAGAGAGATTAGATATGGCAACGCCTTTTTTATTTTTCAATAAATAATCTGCCACAGCAACCAAAGTATATTCTTCCCCAAAAAGATCACCATTCTCATCGACCAAAGCTAAACGGTCAACATCGGGATCTACAACAACTCCGACATCTGCCTTTTCCTTTTTTACCAATTCGCAAATATCTCCTAAATGTTCCTTTAAAGGTTCTGGGTTGTGTGGAAACTGTCCGTTTGGTTCACAATATAATTTCACGACTTCGCAGCCTAATTCTTGCAGTAATTGGGGAATTGCAATTCCTCCTGTAGAATTTACAGCATCTACAACGACTTTAAACTTTTTAGCTTTAATAGCTTCTGCATCAACCATTGGTAAATCCAGGATCTGTTGGATATGAATATCGAAAGCATCATTTCTGGTTTCATATTTTCCCAAATCATCCACCTCGGCGTAATCAAAGTTTTCACTTTCGGCTAATGCTAAAACTTCAGCACCGTTTTCGCCTGTTATAAATTCGCCTTTATCATTGAGCAATTTTAATGCGTTCCACTGCTTTGGATTATGAGAAGCGGTGAGAATAATTCCACCATCTGCATTTAGTTCCGGAACCATTATTTCTACCGTTGGTGTTGTAGAAAGTCCAAGATCAACAACATGAATTCCTAAACCCTGCAAAGTAGCAGTAACCAAAGAATTCACCATTAATCCAGAGATCCTCGCATCACGGCCAACAACAAGCGTTAAATCTTTTTTGTTTTTATTATTCTGAAGCCAGGTTCCAAAAGCGGAGGTAAATTTTACAACATCAAGTGGCGTTAAGTTCTCATTAACCTTGCCGCCGATCGTTCCGCGGATTCCTGAAATGGATTTTATTAAAGACATATTTTATTTATTCTATTACAATTTTTATTGGTAAGCGAAAGGCTGATTTATAAGGATGACCTCTATATTCTGGCAAAATAAACTCACCATTATATTTTTTTATAGTTTTTATTACTTCATTTTCCATATCCATATCCACATTATTCTGGGAGGTAATTTTTGAAATTTTACCATCTCCATCAATTTCTATTAATATTGATAATGAAACAGTTCCTGTTTTTTTTGCGGTTTTTCTTGGGATTTTTGTATTATTAGCAACATAATCTCTTAAATCATTAATTCCTTTTTTTGGATAAGGTATTACATCTACTACGGTATAAGGATATTTTTTATTATCAGAATCAATTCCTAAACCGTTGGTTAAGACATTATCATTATAATTTTCCTGATATTTATAATTTAAAGGCTTAATAAACCCCTCCCAATTTCCAGATTTCACTCCATTTTTTAAGAAACCTTTTTCATAAGAACCATCTTCATCTTCAATGAAATAGCTACCACTTCCATCTTTTACTAATTGATTGCCTTTTTCATCCCAAAAATTTATTATTAATAAATCTCCATCTTCTGTCTTGTATTGTCCTTCAATTTGAGATTTACCATTTGAATACCAACTTTTATACGCCCCAAAATATTTTGAATTTGAGTAATTAACAATAGAACTAATGTTTCCGGATTCATTATAATATTTGAATTCTCCCGTTTTTACCATTAAATTTTTATCCAAAAACGAACCCGTCATCTGTAATGTTCCGTTTTTATAGTAATCTTTCACTGGAAAAATTGAATTGTTTTCGTTGTAATCAGATGCAATTTCGTAAAAAGTATAATTTTCTGTGCATTTCATATCTTTCCATGAAGCATCAAAACAAGTTTTTCGATCTTGTGCTTCATAAGTTTGAAAGAAAAAAGACAGTAAAAATACGGTAAGTAATTTCATAGATAATTTAAAATAAATCTTCCGCAAAAATACAAAATAATGAACAAGGAAAAAGTAGAATAATTAAGAACCGCAACAATCTCTATCGCACCCAGGTTTTCCGTTCTTTTTGAATTTCTTGGAGCTGAAATTTCGGGCAATGATTTTGTAGAGAGAATAGGCTGCAAACAGTACGATTACAGCGATAATAATATATTGAAAAATAAGAGAATTATCCATTATTTTAAAATTTGATAGACAATAAAAGAAGCGATATAAGCCAATCCCGACATTCCGACGAGTTGCGCCATCATCCATTTCCAGGACTTGGTTTCTTTATATACAACGGCTAAAGTTGAGACACATTGCATGGCAAAGGCATAAAAAAACAAAATTGAAACACCGGTTGCAAAATTGAAAACTTTTTCGCCGTTTGGTTTTACATCTGCACGCATTTTATCGATAATCCGTCCTTCTGGCGCATCTTCATCCAAGCTGTAAAGGGTCGACATGGTTCCAACAAAAACTTCGCGCGCTACAAAACTCGTTAAAATTCCAACTCCCATTTTCCAGTCGTAGCCGAGCGGTGCAATTGCAGGCTCTATGGATTTACCCATTTTCGCCAAATAAGACTGTTCTAAATTTACATCGGTTGCGACATATTTCTGGTCGTTTTGTTTTGGTCCAATATAACTGAAGAACCATATCACAATACTAAATAAGAAAATTATTTTACCTGCACCTGTTACGAATTCCCACACCTTCCCAAGAACGATTTTGAAATCATATCCAAAAAGAGGCATTTTGTAAGAAGGCAGATCCATCACAAGGAATGAAGTTCCTTTACTTTTTATTATTTTTTTGAGGATCAAAGACGCCATTAATGATGTGAAAAATCCTAGAAAATACATGGCCATTAAGACCAAAGCTTTATAACTGATTCCGCCGAAATATTTATCGGGAATTATTAGTCCAATAATAATACTATAAACGGGCAGCCGAGCCGAACAGGTCATAAAAGGTGTGACTAAAATTGTGATCAGCCGTTCTTTTACATTCTCAATATTTCGGGTCGACATGATGGCCGGAATGGCGCATGCAGTACCGGAAACAAGTGGTACAATACTTTTACCATTTAGTCCGAAAGGTCTTAGAAAGCGATCCATTAAGAAAATTACCCGCGCCATATAGCCGGAATCTTCTAAAAGATAAAGAAAGTAGAGTAAAATTCCGATTTGCGGGGCGAAAACCATAATACCGCCTAATCCCGGAATTATTCCGTTCGCGATTAAAGAATTAATTGGCCCTGCGGGAAGATATGTATTAGCAAATGCTGAAAGCCAAAGGAAAAAATCGGAGATCCAGTTCATTGGATATTCAGCGAGAAAGAAAACACTCTGAAAAATAAACAGTAGAATAGCTCCAAAAATTACATAGCCCCAAATTCTGTGGACCAGAACTTTATCCAATTTCTCTGTTAACAACTCTTTGAACTGGGCTTTTTTTGATAAAACTTTAGAAATAATCCTGTCAATATTCTGATAACGTCTAATGGTTTCCTGAGTCTGTAATCTTTTAGGCACCAAACATTTAACCTGATCAGCATTCATCTGATCCTGTACTGTTTCCAGCTTTCCCAAATAAGTATCGGAGGAAAGTAAAGTCCAGACTTTATATTGATTTTCTTCTTTAGTTTCCGCAAGGATTTTAAAAACCAATCCTTTCTGTTCTAAAGGAATTTCGAACGAAACTTTTTCGGATTTTGAGAAACTCTTTTTGTAAATTTCTCCTCTAATTTCTTCGATGCCTTGATTCTGCTTGGCATTACTGGAAAGAACGGTAACGCCTAATTCCTTAGAAAGCTGTTCCAGATCAATACTTATTCCGCGTCTTTCGGCTTGATCAATTTGATTAACGACCAATAAAACAGGAATTCCCAGATCCTGGATCTGCTGAAAAAGAAGCAGTCCTCTTTTAATGCTTAAAGCTTCTAAAATATAAACGACTCCAGCATAATTCTGTTGCTCATCGATCAAATATTTAGAAAGAATCGCTTCATCTTCAGAAGTTGGATAAACGCTGTAGGAACCCGGAAGATCGATCACCTCAAAAGATTCACCTTTATAATCGTAGTTTCCGGAATGGCTTGCAACCGTTACCCCGGCGTAATTACCGGTTTTTTGTTTTTTGTTGCACAACAGATTAAAAACAGTGGACTTACCTACGTTCGGGTTGCCGACAAGAAGAATCTGTTTATTTTTGGAAGTTTCCTGCATTTTATTTCATTAATCATTAATACAATGATTAGAAAATTTTTAAGTTAACCGTTCGACGATGATAAAGCGTGCTTCTTCTTCCCGAAGTGCAATTCTACTTTTCTCTTCGCCAAATTCAATGTAAAGAGGTCCCTTGAACGGAGCCTGATATAGAATTCGGAATGTTGTTTCCGGCAAAAGACCCATTTCAATAATTTTATTAGGCATTATAAGGTCGTCGTTTTCGTAACCCACAATTTTGCCCGATTTGTCTTTCGGGAAACAGCATAATTTATTAGAAATATCTCTTCTCAATTCGTAAATTTGTGTTGCAAATATAGGTTATTTAAATTTAATCTAAATAAGGAAGAGCGTTAAAACTGATTAAATTCATAAAAAACCCTGAAACAAATTTTGAATCAAGGTTTTAACAAATATAAATAGGATAATGAATTCTACTTTTTAGTTTTCGCCGCTACTTCAGTAATTTCGATGGGATTGCTGTTCGCATCAAAAAACTCTTTCACCTTTTTTTCCTGCTCTTTAAACATTTCTCCGAGCGTAGTTTCGCTTCCCGGCATTTTTTGGGTAAGCATTTCCGGTCTCAGCATTGGTCTTATCGAAGCAAAAGGATCTTTTTTATAGTCTGTAAAAGTTTTGGTAAATTTTTCTTTACTTAATTCCTGTACTTTACCACCGCTTCCTCCTGGCATAACGGTCTCTAAATAGGTAATTTCAGAAAAATTAGGAACTTTTTTATTACCTTTTAATTCCCAGGAATAATTGTTACCACTATCCTCCACTTTAACGATCAAGCCGGGCAGACCATAAAATTTATAAGGTCCGTCTTGAATCGGAATATCTGAGGTAAACCACGCCGTCCATTTTCTACCACCAAAATCAGTTGTAGCTTTCTGGGTATTGTAACTTCCGATTTTCATTTTTTCATTTTCGATTTTCCAGTTGAATTTCGTATCATCATTATATCCAATGTTCATTGGCGTCATGCCACTGCTTATTCTTTCTACATACTGCACTTTCATATCCGGATAGAATTTATATACTTTTTCCGAAAATTTAGGCATCGTTATCATTTTCGACATATCCTTGAACTGACCTGATTTCTGCATCGCTTCAAACTGAACCTTCATAATAGAATCCTGCGCTACAATGGTGAAATCCCTGTAAATTGATTTGTCTTTGGTCACATCTAAAATAGTCATCACTTTATCCAGCCTTGCCGAATCTTTTTTTGGTTTAAAAGTGAGTTCGTAAAAGAACCTGTTTGCAGTTTCCTGTGCATTAAGCGCAAGGAATGCTGTTAATAAAAAGAGAGAGATCAATTTTTTCATGTCTGATATTTTTATCATTAGTAAGAAAAGTAAAATATTTGTTACACAATTATGAATATTTTATATTTTTTTTAATATTTTCTTAGTGCAAATTTCCAATTGGCGTTCCTACCTTTATCAAAACAAAAAATATGGAAAGCTTAGCTGCATTGAAAACAGAATTACAACAGGAGTACGAAACCACCAGAAAATTCTTAGACGTTTTTCCGGAGGGAATGAATGAATATTCGCCCCACGAGAAAAGCATGAAGCTTATGCCGCTAGCAACGCACGTCTCAGAAATTTTCGGCTGGCCAGACATTATGATGAAAACCGAAAAGTTGGATTTTGCAGCCGGTGATTATCAGCCGACCTTTCTTCAGACCAAAGCAGAGTTGCTGCAGAAATTAGAAGAAGATTATCAAAAGAGCCAGGCAACGTTTGAAAATATGAGCGAAAATGACTTAGATGGACGTTGGACGATGAATATGGGAGAACAGATTCTTGCAGATTTCAGTAAATATGGGGCCATTAGACATGCGTTAAACCAGATTACCCATCACAGAGCACAGTTGGGCGTTTATTACCGCTTAAATGATGTTGCACTTCCCGCAAGTTATGGACCAAGTGCAGATGCAGAAAATTTTTAGATCGTTTTGACAGGTTATTTAAATGAGGAATCCCGCTGTGTTTGATACAGCGGGATTTTTGTTGATTATTTAAAGTTAAATTTCACTGTAAACATGACCTGGCTTGGTCGCAGCTGCATTCTCAGAAAATCATCAGAAGTGGTGTTCGTGGAGAATCTTTCGAAAACTTTTCGGTTCGCAATATTTAACCACTTTATTTCGAAATCAACTTTCTTTTTTGCCCATGTATATTGGTAAGACAGATCATAAAAGGCATTACGGTAGTTGGTTAAATTGTTTCCGGAGTTGATCTGATCCCAGTTAAAGCCGATCGTATGATTTTCTACCGGATAAAAGAAAGCACTCAAATTATGATTAAAACCGGAGTTTTTCGAATCATTAAATTGATTGATCTGATGATTCCAGTTGAAGGACAAGTTGTAATCAACACTCACCCAGGAAAAATAAGTGTTGTTGAATTTAAATCCTGCAGTTTGCGATTCATTTCTATTCAAAAAGAAATATTCAACATTATTCTGATCAGTAGTCAAAGCGTCAGATTTTGAAAGCGTATTATTAAAAGTTAAAGAGGCGTTGGTTTTAAAGGAGGGAAAGTATTTACCAATTTCTGCACCTACAGAATTGGAATTACTTTGATTATCCCTTTCTGTAAAATTTGTCAAAATAAATCCAGATCCATCATTGATCGAATTTCCAATAATATTTCTGTTGGTCTTACTAAACCGGTAATTGACATTGAAAAATAAATTATTCAGTGGATTTCTGTACTCCAGTTTCGTGCCTGCCGATTTAGAAACAGTCTCCGGGATTGGATTATCTGCAGACATTGCAGACGGTGAAGTTGGCGAAGAAAATATAAACCCCGCGTACGTATCGTTGGTATCACCAAAAATATAATTCAAGTTTGCGCTTGCACTCGCTTTCCAAAAAGAGGCAAAAGAATACTGCGTATAAAGGGAAGGCTCAAAAGTTAATTTATTGATCTTTTTTGCAACATTCCTCACTGGATCATCTGCTTTAATATTATTGAAGTTAAAGGGAATTTGAGAATATAATAACCAGGCATCGCCCTTATAATTAATTCCCAATGAAGCATAAGGAACTGCGTTCGTAAATTTTAGATCATTTGCGTAATCCTTTCCGTAAGGCATTGCAACATTATTGGTGATGGTATAAAATTCAGAATTGAGATGATCGGTTGCGAAATTAAATCCTATTTCTGGTGTGAACGTCCATTTTTTTGCAGAGAAGCCGACACTCGCAGAATGGTTGATTTCTAAAGTTTTAATTCTTAAATTCTGTCTAACTGCATCGGTATTTTCGAACAGAAACTGCTGAGCGTTTGTAGAATCCAGGTCTTTAAACTTAAGGTATGAAGAGGGGGAAATTTCCAGAGATTGCTGATCATCCTGATAACTCACATAAGACATCAAATTCACCAGTTTTTCTTTCCAAGGAATAATCGTGCTCAGGGAATTTTGAAAAGAAGAAGTCGGCGATTCGATCGCTTCGGCACCAATTCTATTTCCGTAGATATCATTTCTAATCACATCTGCACGATCCGCATTCCAGAATTGGGAGAAAGTCGTTACGTTTTTGAAAAATCCTTTCTTCGCATTTTTTGTAAAAATTATTTCCCCTTTCGCCTTATCGGTATAAAAATTATTTCGAATATTTGTAAAATACTGCGTGTTATTAAGAAAGTTGTTGGTCGCCGTATAAGATTCGCGGGAAACAGCATTATTTGTATAGCTCGCATTCGCTTTCAGTTCCCATTCTTTATTCTTGAAAGGATTTGTTAAAAGATTTGCGGATAAATAATGGACATTATTGAGCAAATATCTTTTCTCCGGCAGATTTGGCGTATTCGCATTTTCAACGTTGAGCCAGTCATTTTGAGAAACGTTTCCTCTACGGCCTTCATAGCGATTTCCGAAGGAGAGAATATTTCCTTCCTTTTCAACCGTTTCGCCGTTATTGTTGGTTTTATAGTTAATTACCCATTGATTTTTCTGACCAAAAAACATCGGTGTAAGTTTCAAATTCCAGAGCCAGGGTTCGCCAAAACCAGTTCCGGCTTCTCCTCTACCGGTCATTGTTACGCTATTTTTAAGTTTCACGTTGATGGCTGCATTTTCGGAGGGAACTTTATCCTGAAGAATTTTTACAGGCTGGTGATTCTCCATCACCTCTACTTTTTGCACGGCATCTTTCGGCAAAGAATTATTAATGGTTCCATAACCGCCTTCCATTAGGTCTTTTCCATTAACGTAGAATTTATTTATGGGTTCGCCCTGATATAGAACAGTTCCATCCGCATTAACATCAATTCCCGGAATTTTCTTTAAAACATCGGCTAAAGTTCGGTCAGCTTTGCTTTCAAAAGCTTTCAGATCATAAGAAATAGTATCGCCTTTTTTGGTGATGAGTTTGGTTTTCAGTTTGACCTCTTTAATTTCCGTCGCGTCTGAATCCATACTGAAATTAAGATTCTGAGTTTGATTCTTGATGGACTTAAAAAGTGGTTTTTGATTAAAGGCTTTAATTTTTAAATCAACATCGGCTTCCGCTGAGGAAAAAGTCACTTTATATTCTCCTTTCGAATTTGAAATTGAAAATGCCATGATCGCATCTTTTCCCTGTTCTTCTATGGTTACACTCGCACTTGGGATCGGTTGTCCATCGGAATCAGTCACTTTTCCTGTAACAACAGTTTGTGCGTAAGATATAACGGCGAAGAAAATGGTGAAGAAAAGAGAGGATAGCTGTTTCATGAATGTTTTTGACATTAGTACTCTAATTAGAAATTTTGTTACAGTTCTGTTTAAGAAGAAAAGAGCGCTCCGTAGTTAAAGCGTGATTAGAAATAGATAAAAAGAATTATTTTTTGGAGAGTTAAAAATACTTTTCCCTAATTTTGCGAATTAACACTTACGTAATATGGGACTTCATTTAATGCCAATTGATGTTGTAGAAGACATTTCGAAGGAAGAGTTTAGGGAGAAATATTTAATTCCCCGCAAACCTGTCGTTCTGCGCAACATGGCAAAAAATTGGCCGGCCTACCAGAAATGGACCATGGAATACATGAAAGAAATGGTTGGCGATGTTGAAGTTCCGCTTTATGACTCCTCTAAAGCCGACCCTTCCGCGCCTATAAATTCGTCGGCCGCGAAAATGAAGTTCACCGACTATATCGATTTGATCAACGAAAAACCTACGGATCTACGAATTTTTCTATTCGATCCTATCAAATCAGCACCGAAGCTTTTAGACGATTATATTTCTCCAAAAGAGTTAATGGGTGGCTTTTTAGATAAATATCCGAATATGTTTTTTGGGGGAAAAGGTTCTGAAACGTTCCTTCATTTTGATATTGACATGGCGCATATCTTCCATACTCATTTCAACGGTAGAAAACATATTTTACTCTTCGATAACAAATGGAGAGAACGCCTGTATCAGATTCCATATGCTACTTATGCTTTGGAAGATTATGATATTTCTAATCCCGATTTTGAAAAATTCCCGGCTTTAGACGGTGTTGAAGGCGTTGAATGTTTCTTAGAACATGGCGATACGCTGTTTATGCCGACCGGTTGGTGGCATTATATGAGATATTTAGACGGCAGCTTTTCAATTTCTCAAAGAGCCTGGGATCAATCCTGGAGCGTAAAAGCACATTCCCTTTGGAATCTGACCGTACAGAGAAATTTTGATAATTTCATGAAGGGAAAATTCAAGAAAAAATATATGGACTGGAAAGAGAAAAAAGCCGTCGAACGTGCCAATACCGCATTAAGAAAAGGTTTACCCAAATAAAAAAACGCTTTCAAATATTTGAAAGCGTTTTTAGTAAAGTTGTATTCTGTAATTATTTAGACCTTTTCAATAGTTTCCAGCCCTCTGTAGAATAAAGCGTTAGAAAAATTAAAACAGGTTGAAAAAATAATCTTCCCAATCTTTTAGCATCCGAATCTAAACCAAAACCATCAAGATGTTCTGTATATTGGTGGATATTTCCGGGGAAAATGAGCACATAAAAAATTGCTAAAATTAATCCCACGTACTGTTTTTTCTTAACCAGAAAAACCATCGCGAGACCAAAAGATATTTCTACAATTCCAGAAGCGATCACTACAAAATCTTTTGAAAAGGGTATCCAATCCGGAACTTGGACCTGAAAAGTTTCCCGAACAAAAGAAAGGTGACCAATTCCCGCAAAAATCATTGCTATTCCTAAAGCGATCCTGATAAAGTTTTTCATATTATAAAATTTCGTCAATGTGTCCTGCGTTCGAAGAAATTGTTTCGCCAATTTCTTTAAACTTGCCTAAACCTGCTTTTTTCATCATCGAAACGAAAAAGCCTTTCATCTGAGAAATTTCTATATGTGGCGGCATCGCAAGAGCATTTGGATCGGTGTAAATATTAATAAGAGCCGGACCTTCATTTTCAAAAAATGCTTTCAAAGTGCTTTCTGCTTTTGAGGGATCTTTCAATTCGAAACCTCTGATGTTCATTAATTCGGCAATTTTATCGAAAGGTGGATTAACCATCTCGGTCTGCCAGTTCACGTAACCTTCAACTTCCATTTCTAATTTGACCATTCCTAAAGAACGGTTGTTAAAAACAATGATCTTTATGGGGAACTGATATTGCATTATGGTCGCCAAATCACCCATCAACATTGATAATCCACCGTCACCACACATGGCAACAACTTGTCTTTCTTTTTGAGAAGCTGCGGCACCAATCGCCATAGGCATCGCATTCGCCATAGATCCGTGATTAAAAGATCCCGTTAAATATCTTCCCTTTTTTCCTTTAATAAATCGTGCTGCCCAAACGGAGGTCATTCCTGTATCAACGGTGAAAATGGCATCGTCATCTGCAAGGTTATTAATGATTTCAGCAATATACTCCGGTTGAATTTCTTCAAAATCACCCTGTTTTTTGGCAAAGTCTTCTAAATGTTCTTCAGAATTATGGTATTCTTCCCGCATTTCTTTCAAAAATGTATCATCATCATTCCCTTTGAGTTTTGGGATCAAGGCCCGCAAAGTATCTGCAATGTCACCTGCGTAACCATAATTTACTTTCGCCCTGCGACCAATTCGCGCAGGTTTGTTGTCGATCTGTACGATGATGTTTTTGTCTGGCAGAAATTCTGTGTAAGGAAAATCGGTTCCGAGAAGGACCAAAACTTCCGACTTTTCACAAGCGGTATAACCTGAGGGATTTCCTAAAAGTCCGTTCATACCAACGGCGTGATCATTTCCTTCCGTATCAAAAAATATTTTCCCCCGAAAGGAATATGCAACGGCAGCTTTCAGGAGTTTTGCAAGTGCCATGGTTTCTTTCACCGCATCTTTACAACCGTGACCACAAAACAAAGTAATTTTTTTATGCGTGTTTAAAAGTTCTGCCAGCTCCTCGATTTGTGGATCTGCTGGACGATAAACTGAGGATGTGAAATAATTTTCGGTTGAAGTGACGATCTCTTCAGCTTTTGCAGAAGCTACATCTCCCGGTAAACCGATTACAGCAACTCCTTTTTCGGAAATTGCCGTCTGAATCGCAGCCTGGATCATGTGGGAAAACTGCTTGGGCGTACTTGCAACATAAAGATATTTGCTGCAATCCTGAAACAAATAAAATGGATTGGTTTCCTGAAAGTTATCCTGTCCTAATTTGTGAGTTTCAACGGTGCTTGCTATTGCGATAACGGGATTTCCAGCACGATTTGCGTCGTACAAACCATTGATCAAATGAACGTGTCCCGGTCCGGAACTTCCCATACAACATCCAATTCCATTAAGTTCTGCATCCATCGAAGCTGCATAAGCGCCAGCTTCTTCGTGACGAACATGAATCCATTCTAATCTTCCGTCCCGCCGAATCGCGTCATTTACAGGATTTAGACTGTCGCCTGTAATTGCGTAAACACGACGAACACCTGCATTATATAAATTCTCGACTAATAGATCGGATACATTTTTTGACATAGTTTATTTCTTAGGTCAAATTGCATGAAATAATAATGCCGCAAATTTCCTCCTGTTGTAGAGATTCGTTGAACATAAAAATTAAAATCTTCGGAAAAATACTGCTTCGATTGTGAAAAAAAAGCGAGATAATTTTCTTTTAGGAATTGCTTTTTATCATTGAATTCGATAGATCGGATACGTTCCCACACTTCCTTCATAATAGTCGGAATGTTTGTAGATCCAGTCTAACTGCGCTTTTCCATTTTTTGCAAAATCTGGATCAGCAACCTTTTCGAACTCGAAAGCGGTTCTTAAAACCTGACTCTTCTTTAACAGATCGGCGGCGGTATCCTCAAAAACATAATCAGAGTAATATTCTTTTTGTCCCAAAATTCCATCAAAGAAATTCCAGTTGAAGAAAGAATCGGTCGCTTCCGGCTCCAGCGTTTCTAATAAATATTTTACGCCGTACTGTTTCGTCGGGACTAAAACGTCGCCACTTTTAAATTTAAAGTTTTTTGAATCGGATTTCACTTGTGTCTCGTAGTGAAGATAATGACCTTCATATGGACTTTTCACTGTTTTATAATCTGAAATCTGATATTGCTGTGCGATAATGGTTGAGTCTTGCTGAATGACCTTTGTTTTGATGTTATTGCGTTTTAAATAGCCCAGCACTTTGACTTCTGACTTTGGAATCACGTAATAGGTTGGAATCGTAATTTGTTTCGTAGCGATATATTCACCGTAGAATTTTACTTTTCGGGTAAAAGGTTTCGTTTTATCGTAAAATAACCTCGGCTGTCCAGAAACCTGGCTCGGCTTTTTGCCGGCTTCATAACCTTTAAAATCGATCATTTTAAATTTGGTGCTGTCGATCTTCCACTGGATCGGATATTTCATTTTGGGTTGATAGTCCTTTAAATTGGTCACGATCAAGTCCTGAATTTCCTTTGCATTTTTTGCAGTGTAATTAATGGAACTCAACATGTTTTCATAAGTTGCATGAACACGGTCCTTATAAGGTTTTAACATATGCGTTTCGGCAACAGTTCCCATTGTATTAAAAAGCGTTGTATAACCAGTCGCATATCTCGGAGAATCCATAAAAGCCGGGAATCCTTCATCTGGAGAATCGCCGTGAATATTTACATAAGGCGTGGTCAAAATTCCCTGCTTCTCTAAATTCTGAAGAATTTCTGGTTGCATCTTTTGATCTAAATAATTTCCTAAAGTTTTTCCTAACCGTTCTTTATTGCTTGATATGTAAGTGAATAAATATTGATAATCTGCACCGTTTGAAACGTGGTTATCAATAAAATAAATGGGTTTAAAATGCTGAAAGATCTGTTGAAAAGCTTTCGCATTTTCGGTATCGTTTTTAATAAAATCCCTGTTCAGATCATAATTCCGCGCATTTCCACGAAAACCATATTCTTCCGGCCCGTTTTGATTGGCGCGACTGTATTTTCCGCGTCGCAACATTCCGGAAATATTATAGGCTTGAATTGCAACGATCCGCAAGTTTTTAACAGCAACCTGTCCAGTCGCAAAATCGCGCATCATCATCATTGTTGCATCGATCCCATCGGGTTCACCAGGATGAATACCGTTATTGATGAGGATCGTGGGATTATCTTTGTTAACAGATGCATTGTAAATGACCACTTTTACAGGTTCTCCATTATCGTCGGTTCCAAAAGATTTTACAGTGATTGTCGGATATTCTTTCGCCAGATCATCGTAGTATTTCACCATTTCCCCGTAAGTTGTGGTTTGGTTTCCGTTGCCTTTTTCAAATGGAGTCAGGAGTTTGGCCTGAGAGAAAAGACAAACTGAACTTAAAAGGAAAAGTGCGGTGAAGAATTTCATTTTTTAAATTTTTTCGAAATTACAAAAAACATTACCTTTAAAAAAATAATGTTATTTTAGTTTAATCCTATTTTAAAGCGTCGTAAAAAAGTGCTTAATAATTCACTTTTTTCTAATTGTAAAATTTAATAACTTCCTGTTATGTTTGGTTTATTCGGTAAAAAAAAGAAAGGTTTAATTGTTCATGATAAAATTTGGGCAACAGATAAAGCTAAATTTACGGCCTGTCTCGCCTCGGGGAAATCTGATCCAAATGTACTTTTTGTTGCTTGGTTTGAAGAAACCCAAAATAGTCTCCATACGTATTTCCGAGAAAATAATTTTGAAAAAGAAGTTTATTTAGCGGATCGTTTAGGCTTGATGCAACAGGATAAAAATTTTATTTTCGTAGAACACCATCCTTTGCAAACCGAAGAACAGCGAGTGGCTGCTCACTTTGGAAAACAGGAAATAACCGTTTTTTCTTCCTTAGCCGAACCTATTTTCCAGTTATTTGGAAGCGATCGAATAGTTGATATGATGAAAAACATGGGAATGAAAGAAGATGAGATGATTGAACACCAGATGATCGGCAAATCGATCATAAGAGCTCAGGAAAAAATTGTATCAGAATCATCCTTAAATATTTCTGCAAAATCGCAGGGAGAATGGTTGGTGAATGCCGGTGTAAGTAGACTTTAAAAAATAAAAAATTCCTGAACGGATTCAGGAATTATATATAAACTAAAGTTTTGAAGAAGCGAAAATCTGCAGCCCGGCTTGAGTGGATCCCAATGTAAAATCGGGAGGGAACGGAAGACGGAAAAAGCTGCCCAAATAAAGAATTTAATCGTTCAGTTTCAAAACCGCCATGAATGCGGATTGTGGGACCTCTACTCTACCGATTTGTTTCATTTTCTTTTTCCCTTCTTTTTGTTTCTCCAATAATTTACGCTTACGGGAAATATCGCCACCGTAACATTTTGCGGTAACATCTTTTCTTAATGCCTTGATGCTTTCTCTGGCAATAACTTTGGCTCCCAAAGCTGCTTGAACCGCGATATCAAATTGCTGACGCGGAATCAATTCGCGTAATTTCTCACACATTCTTTTTCCAATATAAAAAGCGTTGCTATCGTGGATCAGGGAAGAAAGTGCGTCAACCATATCACCGTTGATCAAAATATCCATCTTCACTAATTTGGAAGCGCGGAAACCGATCGGATGATAATCGAATGAGGCGTAACCTTTGGAAACAGATTTTAAACGGTCATAAAAATCGAAAACAACTTCGGCCAAAGGCATATTGAACACCAACTCTACCCGATCTGAAGTTAAATAACTTTGACCTACAATCTCGCCTCTTTTTTCGATACACAAAGTCATTACCGGACCAACATAATCGGATTTGGTGATGATGGATGCTTTGATGAAAGGCTCTTCAACACGATCCATGATCATTGGATCTGTCATTTCGGACGGGTTGTTAATTAAGATCATAGTGTCCGGATCTTTTTTGGTATAACCGTGATAGGAAACGTTGGGAACGGTCGTAATTACGTCCATGTTGAATTCGCGGTCTAGTCTTTCTTGTACAATCTCCATATGCAACATTCCAAGGAATCCGCAACGGAAACCGAAACCAAGTGCGGCTGAACTTTCAGGTTCGAAAACTAAGGAAGCATCGTTCAATCGTAATTTTTCTAAGGAGAAGCGCAGTTCTTCGAAATCTTCAGATTCAATTGGATAAATTCCGGCAAAAACCATTGGTTTTACTTCTTCGAAACCGTCGATCGCTTCAGTTGCACCATTTTCAAAAGTGGTGATCGTGTCTCCTACTTTTACTTCTCGTGCATCTTTAATTCCGGAAATTATATAACCAACATCACCGGTCTTGATCTCTTTTTTAGCTACTTGTTTTAGTTTTAAGGTTCCAACTTCATCTGCTTCGTACATTTTGTTCGTCGCCATGAATTTAATTCGCTGTCCTTTTTTAATGCTTCCATTGACTACTTTAAAATAAGCTTCAATTCCACGGAAAGGATTGTAAACTGAATCGAAGATCAAGGCCTGAAGCGGGCCGTCTTCATTTCCAACTGGTGCTGGAATTCTGTTGACGATATGTTCTAACAATTCGTGAACGCCTTCTCCAGTTTTCCCGGAAACACGTAAAACGTCTTCGTAATCACAGCCAATCAGGTTCATAATTTCGTCGGTTACTTCTTCCGGATTTGCAGAAGGTAAATCGATCTTATTCAAAATTGGAATAATGGTCAAATCATTTTCTAAAGCTAAATATAAGTTGCTTATCGTTTGAGCCTGAATACTTTGTGCGGCATCTACAATCAGAAGCGCACCTTCACAAGCTGCGATGGAACGGGAAACTTCGTAGGAAAAATCTACGTGTCCCGGAGTATCAATTAAGTTGAGAATATATTTCTCGCCATTTAATTCATAATCCATTTGAATGGCGTGAGATTTAATGGTGATTCCACGTTCTTTCTCAATATCCATATCGTCTAAAGTCTGAGACTGAAGTTCTCTTTGGGTAACGGTATTGGTATATTCCAAAAGCCGGTCTGCCAAAGTAGATTTACCGTGGTCAATATGTGCAATAATGCAGAAATTTCTAATGTTTTTCATTCAATTCTAGATAGTTTGCAAATTTAGTGTTTTTTGATGGATTCTACTGAAAATTTCGGGCAGTCTCTCGCGATAGGGATCGCAACGAAAACCCCGGAGTTTGCATTGGGAAAGATGTGGCGCGAGGAGTTGCAGTGTAGAGCCCGACCCAAGCAATGGATTGAGCACTGGAAAGGGGATCGCCCAAAAAGAACGACCTCTACAAAATTTCGTAGAGGTCGCTCAAACATTAAAAAAATAAACTATTATGGTCGCCTTCTCTGCGGACTCGGATTTCCTTGTCCGTCTTGTTTTTTGTCTAATATTTTGTTACGCATTTTACCTTCTGTCTGATACATTTGAAGGACTTGCTGCGGTTTAATGACTTTCATAAATTTTTCGCAGTACGTTTTACGGTTGTCTAAAAGTTCCTGACCGATAGCAAAACTCTCGTCGATCTGTCTTTTTGCTTCTTCGTCGCTCATGTTTTCGTAATCGCCGGAAGCTTTGAATTTACTTTTAATTTCGTTTTGCTTTTGCTGATATTCGGCGTACAAAGTTTTAAATTCATCTTCGTTGGTTTTTGGAACTTCTAATTCCGAAACCATCATATTCTCCCGAAATTCCTGTAAAAGAGACATTCTTTGAGTATGACTCATTTTTTGAATAACCTGTTTTCTTTGATCCGGCTTCATGGTTTTCCAATCATATTTTTGCTCTTGTGCAAAACTTTGTTGGGAAGCAACCAGGATCGTCAGCAATAATAAAATCTTTTTCATTGGTGTTTCGTTTAATTATACAAATCCAAATAAACATCCTGTTCTGCATTTTTCCCGAGATCTGCCAATTCAGCCGAAGTAAAATTAGCGAGAATTTGATCGACCTGAACTTCAGGATTTTGCGGAGCTGCCACTTTTTTCTGATTTATATATTTACCTGTATTCTGTTCTTCAACATTTACAGGAGCTTTATTTTCTATTTGATTCTCTGCAACCACATTAGTTAAATCACTTTCTAAAGTTTTATAAGCAATTGTTGCTTCTACTTTAGGTTCATCCGCTGATAATGAACTTGTTCCAGCTGATTGACGACTGTTTGCAAGTTGATTATCAATCGTGTTGCTCTGTGAATCACCGTTGTTCTGAGTAACGAAAAATGTAACGCCAAATAATAAGGCAATTGCGGCGGCGGCTGAATAAGCCCAGTTCATTTTGATGATCTTACCTTGCTTTTGCGGAGCGGTTTCCTGCAAAACTTTCATCTGCATTTGCGCGAAGAAATCGTCTGGCGCTTTGTAAATATTTTTACGTTCTAATTTTTCTAAATCTAAATTTTTCATGAGAGAAAAAGTTTTATTCTGTATAATTTGCTTTAATATAATCTTCTACTTTCTGTTTAGCATAGTGGTAATTCGTCTTTAGAGTTCCTACGGACATGTCTAAAATCTTGGAGATTTCTTCGTAAGGTAGATCCTCATAATACCGAAATGTAAACACCAACTTTTGCTTTTCCGGCAAAGACTGAATGGCTTTCTGCAATAAGATCTGAATTTCATCTGCATCTGCACTTGCATTTTCTGCCACTAAATTCTGAAGATGGTATTCTGAACCTTCGTCACTTTTCTGCATTTTTTTCATCTTGTTCAGCTGCTGCAACGATTCATTTGTAGCGATTCGGTATAACCAGGTGTAAAGCTGACTATCCTGTTTGAACTGATGAAAGTTTTGATAGGCTTTAATAAAAGTGTCCTGCAAAACATCCTGCGCTAAATCGTGATCAACAATTAATCTTCTAATGTGCCAGTATAACCTGCTCTGATACGCATCCATCATCAGGCGAACACCCTTTTCACGGGTTTTATCGCTCGACATCAACTCGATAATTTCGGTTTCTTGTATCTTCATTGAGATGCTTTCGGTGGTTTGATGGTAAATTTAATTAAAAGTTAAATAAGGATTTCAATTTTTAGTCCAAAGCAAAATAATTATCTTTGTTTATATTTATTTTCATGAAGATCGTTATTCTAGGCTCCGGCAATGTGGCTTATCATTTAGCAAAAGCTTTTAAGGAAAAAAACATTCCGGTTTCTCAAATTTTTGGAAGGAACGAAAATGATTTAAAGGAAATTTCAGAACGGTTCGAAATTCCTTATTCTGTTTCTGATCTTGGAGATGCAGATTTTTATTTGATCGCAGTAACTGATGACTCTATCCCGGAAATTTCAAAAAAAATTAATAAAGAAAATTGCATTGTCGCCCACACTTCGGGCTCTTTACCAAAAGAAATTTTGGAAGGTAATTATAGAAAAGCCAGTTTTTATCCCTTACAGACTTTCTCTAAATCAAAAGACCTGAACTATTCCGAAATTCCATTTTTTGTAGAAGCACAAAATGAAAACGATCTGAAAATGTTAGAAAATCTGGCGTTGAAGGTTTCGGAAAATGTAATGAAAAGTGATTATGAAAAGCGAAAGTACATTCATCTGACGGCAGTTTTTGCCTGCAATTTTGTAAATCATTTGTTTGCTCGGGCGAAAGAAATTTCAGATTCCCAAGATATTCCTTTTCAATACTTTTTGCCTTTAATAAAAGAAACTACTTCAAAGATTGATATAATGGATCCAAAAAAAGCGCAAACTGGACCTGCAGTAAGAAATGATGAAAAGATTTTACAACTTCATGAAGATCTAATTAAAGAAGAGGAACATCTCAAAATTTACAAAATCATGAATGAATCTATAAAAAAAATGTATGACTTATAAAACCAAACTTAAAAATATAAAAGCTTTCGTATTCGATGTTGACGGCGTTTTTACCGATGGAAGTGTTTATCTTTTACCCGGCGGAAATATGTGCAGAGTCATGAATGTTCTGGATGGTTATGCGGTTGTAAAAGCCATTAAAAACAATTATATGATTGGCGTTATTACAGGTGGAAACGATGAAGAAGTTCGTCACCGGATCAATTATCTGGGTATTAAAGATTACTACGCAAAATCACCGGACAAACTAACGGATTTTGAAGATTTCAAATCAAAATATAATTTGAAAAATGAGGAGATCCTCACGATGGGCGATGATCTTTCCGATATTGGGATCATGAGAATTTCAGAAATTTCTGCCTGTCCGAAAAATGCGGTTCCAGAAGTGAAAGAAATTTCAGACTATATTTCTACCATCGAAGGCGGAAAAGGTGCCGTTCGCGATGTGATCGAACAGGTAATGAAAATACAGGGCAAATGGCTGGAGGATGATACACAAAGCGTTTAAAATTTCAACTCAGAACAATTAAAAAATTATTAATGAAGATATTATTAGCCTCCAACTCCCCAAGACGAAAAGAATTGCTACAAAATCTGGGATATAATTTCGAGGTGGTTTCTGTGGAATGCGACGAAGTTTATCCGGAAAATTTAGAAGTTGAATATATTGCCACTTATCTGTCAGAACTTAAGGCGAACGCTTTTCGGAAACTGGAAAATGACGAAGTTCTAATCACTGCTGATACCATTGTAGCATTAGGAACAGAAATTCTGGGCAAACCTAAAAATGAGTCAGAGGCGAAAGATATGTTGGAAAAACTTTCGGGAAAAGTCCATCAGGTTTATACTGGGATTACGATTAGGAATTCGGTAAAAAGTATTTCAAAAGTAGATGTCGCTTCGGTTCAATTCGATGATTTAACCGATTTGGAAATTGATTTCTATATCAAAAACTACAAACCCTTCGATAAAGCCGGAAGCTATGGCGTTCAGGAATGGCTTGGAATGGCTAAAATTCGAAAAATTGAAGGAAGTTATTATACGATCATGGGACTTCCGACGCATTTGGTTTACTCGATTTTAAAAGATTTTGAATAAGTAGCTTTCAAAAATAAAAAATCATTATTTTTACAGAAATTAATCAGCATTTTCTATACTAAAATGCAGATTTGAAAGTTATTATGAAATAATGAAAAAAACTATACTCTTCCTTTTGGCAATCACCGTTTTCAATTCCTGTTCGACGCGAAAAAAGACGAATGATTCTACGTTTATGAAAGGATTTTTCTCCTACTACAATACGCTTTTTAACAGTAAAGATGCCTTAGAGACCGAACTTAAAAACCGGGATCTGGCGCATAAAGATAATTTTTACGCTCCATATATTCAGCTTCTTACTTACGATGAACAACCATTGGGAAGCGATTTAGGATCTGCAGGAATGTTTGATGACGATTCAACGCCACCTGGAAACATGGGTTCTAACGGTCCGGGAATTCCTGGGCGATCGTCTAACGCTAATAATGCAACCAATCAGCCAAAATCAGGAGCAAGTATTTTACAGATCTCTGAAGCTAAAGCGCTAAAAGCGATCGCTAAATATTCGGTGATGAAAGGCGGCCAGGAAAAGAATAAGAAAATTTTCGATGCTAATATTCTTTTGGCTCAATCCAGACTTTATCAAAACAAACCTTTAGAAGCTTTAGACGGATTGAACTATATTTTTTCGAATATGTCGAAAGATAAAAGACTTCCGATCGCCAAAATTTATCAGGGTTTAGCGTATTCGAAAATGGAGGATTATGCAAGAGCAGAAGATGTTTTTGCAGCCTTGAAAAAAGACAAACTTAAAAAGGACCAGCGAAAATTACTGAGTATTTATTATTCGGAAATGTTGCTCGAAGCGGGTAAAAAAGAAGAAGCGGTTGATGAGCTTGGAGACGCATACGTCTACAACAAAAACAGAAAACTGCGAAGTAGAATCGCCTTTCTGCGCGGACAAATCCTGGCCAACCTGGGTAAAAATGAGGAAGCACGGGAGAGTTTTGTGTCAGCATATAAAAATGCCAATAATTTTGAGTTCGAAGTAAAATCTCAAATTGAGATCGCAAAAACTTTTAATGGAAAAGACGATGATTATGCAGGTGCTAAAGATTATCTGGAAAAAATAAGTAAAAAAGGAACTTACGGTTCGCGGAAAAATGAGTTCTATTATGCATTAGGATTAATGGCGAAAAAAGCCGGTAAAAAGGAAGAAGCAAAAGCATTTTTCGCGCAATCTTTGAAAGAAAAAATGTCGGATCCACAAATTCGGGGTTTAAATTATTTCGAAATTGGGAAAGCTTATTTTGAAGACAGTGACTATCTTTCGGCAGGCGCTTATTATGATTCTGCATTAACGGTAATGAATTACGAACCGTCGAAAATTTTACTGGCGGAACAATCTCAAAACATCAAACAGGTCTCTGCAAATTACTATTTGATCAAGAAAAATGACAGTATTCTAACGTTGGCAAATATGCCGGAGCCGGAAAGAATCGCTTATTTCAACAAATATATTGAAGGTATAAAAGCCAAGGAAGCGAAAGATGAACTGGAATTGAGAAGAGCAGAACGCAGCAAAGGTTTTGATACCGGCGATTACGCCTCAAATTCTGTTTTCGCCGGAAATACAGGTGGTTTTCAAGATTTTGGAGAAAGTAAAGGTGGATTTTATTTCGCAAATGCAAGTACCGTTGCAAAGGGAGAATCATCGTTTAAACAATTATGGGGAAACCGTTCTCTGAGTGATAACTGGCGCACATCCGCAAGAAGCAATACTATTGAAGACCTGAAAAGCGAAGCTATGGGAATCACAAATGTGCCCGATCCAAGAAGATTAGAGCCCAGCTTTTACATTGAGCAGATCCCGACAGATCAAAAGCAAATTTTCGCTTTAAAAAAAGCAAGAGATACCGCAAGTTTAGGATTGGGAAGAATGTACGAATCCTATTTTTCCGACACGCCACTTGCCACAAAGACCTTATACGATTTAGCTGATACAAAACCAGAGGATGAGTTAAAACTTCAGGCGCTTTACCAGATCTTTGCTTTTAATTACGAGAAAAATCCGTCTGCTGCTGAACGCGCAAAACAAATGATTCTAACGGAATATCCGTATACGTCTTATGCTGAATTCGTGAAAAACCCGAAGAACAATTCTTTTGCAAAATCATCTGAAGAAGTTGAAAAGGCCTACGCACAAGCGTTCGATTTATATGCAACGGAAAAATATAGCGAGAGCAAAGATCTGATCGAATCATCTTTAGAAAAATATCCGAAAGATGCTTTGGTTCCAAAATTTGCTTTGTTGAATGCCTTTAATTCAGGAAAAATCGCAGGAAAAGAAATTATGATCCTGCAACTGGAGCAGATCGCTCTTAACTATGCCAGAACGAGTGAAGGTGAAAAAGCAGAAGAAATGCTGAAATATCTGAAAAGTGATCTGTCTATTGAAACTACGGATGAAAGTGGCAATAAAACAAATAACACCGGTCCGGGAACTCCTGCGCAACCTAATGAAGTGGAGAGTCAGGCTCCTGTTCCAACAGAACCGGCTTCCGAAAAGATCCCACGAAGACCTTCAAATAATAATTTCAATGGCGACATCAATTCTCCAAAAGCAAACGGCATGCAACCGTCAAAAGCGATGGAACCAGTTGGCGAACTGAAAATTAAATAATAGAAAAGCGAAGATCGATCTTCGCTTTTTTTGGACCTATTTTTTCCAGATTGGACATAATAAAGAAATTCTTCATTTATCATTTCCGAATCAGTTCAATTTCTTTTTTTTCACGCCTTGAAAATCCTTCAGATAAAATGGTTCAAAATAGGCGATATCTTCAAATTCTTTTTTATTGAATTTTTCAACGGCTTTCTTAATTAAATATTTTGCTGAGGGATAAACAGTCTGATCAAAATCAGCGGCAGAAAGCTGGAGCATTTCTTTTGCCTTTGTTGCGCCATCTCCCACGAAGATCACCTTCTTCCCATCAAATTCCTGAAAAGAGGTTTCATCTAAAACTTTTGCCTCGGTTTCGGTAAGCATTTGGCCGGACTTTCCGTCGAAAACGGCGCAGTAAACTTCCATTCTTCGTGCATCGATCATCGGAATAATAAAATCATAATCTTTGTCTAGGAAGGGATCGATCATTGTTTCTAAAGAATTTACAGCAACAAGTGGAATTCCCAATCCAAAGCAAAATCCTTTCGCCGAAGATGCTCCAATTCGCAATCCTGTGTAGGAGCCCGGTCCTTTTCCCAAACTTACTGCATCTAAATCCTGTAAGGTGATTTTTGCGCCTTCTAAAGCCCATTCAACGAAAGTATGTAAACTTTCGGACTGTTTATAATTTTCGGAAACTTCTTCGCAAACACATAAAATATTTTCTCCATCGGAAATAGCGACAGAACAGTTTTTAGATGAGGTTTCGAGGTGGAGGATTTTCATTGTGCAAATTTAGGAATTAATTAGCATCTAAATTTTCAAGATGATCGGTTGTTAATTTTTCCATTGTCGAAAAAGTTGCTAGGTGTTAATGTCCTCTTTTCAGAAATGAAATCTAATCAGATTGACTTTCATATTTATAAGTAGTCCGTCATAATTATTTTCAAACCTCACCAAATACCGATTAAGCCATTAAGAAAAATGATTTACATTTGTTTTTATAACATTACCTAATATGAAAATAAATTTATCCTTTACTTTTTTACTGCTTATTCTATCCTTTTTTAGCAGTTGTTCTGCTGATGAAAGAGAAATAGTTCAGTCAGATATTACTTCTTTTGTTTTGACTAAAGATGATGGTACTGTTTTCGACTCTTCAGAATTTTCTTTTGAGATCGTATCAGATTCGATCTTTGTTTCAATTCCACCTTTAGAATCCCGGACGAATTTAAAAACTAAAATTTCTCATACTGGCAACCGTATTTCACCTGAAAATGGATCTGTACTCGATTTTACTAATCCCGTGCAGTTTACGGTTTTTAACACAAATGGTACGGAGAAAAAATATTATGCAGTTGTAAAATATGCAACACCAAAAAATACAATGTTTATAGGAGCGATCAGAAATTACTTCGCGCTAGACAGCCAAAATGGGAGATTAAAATGGTCTTATACGGTTCCTAGTGGAGACTTTTCATATAGCACGGCATTTTTTCATAATAATGTACTGTATGTGGGTTGTACGGATCAGTATTTATATGCACTAAATGCATCTAACGGGAAATTTTTATGGAAATATAAAACAAACTTAGGAATAGAGTCTGGCGTTTATGTGTCCGATAATACGGTCTTTTTTGGCAGCGGTGATGATAATTTTTATGCTTTGGATGCTACAACAGGAAATCTTAAATGGAAATTTTCCACCGGTTTCAATGTGAGTTCCAGTCCAAAAGTATCGGGTGATACCGTCTATTTTGCAAGTGATGACAACAATATATATGCATTAGATAAAAGAAACGGAGATTTTAAATGGAAATATTATGCGAATGGAATCTTTAATTCATCTTCTTGCGCCATTGTGGGGAATGATCTATATGTAGGAAACCGAAATGGAAACATTTATAAAATTAATAAAAATTCTGGTGAATTAATATGGAGAAAACTCATAGGCAGTTCCAGCGAAAATTCTTCTCCAACAATCTCAGATGGATACTTATACACAACTGACAAAAGTGATCTATTTAAAATCGAAGCATCCACAGGAAATATTGTTTGGCAAAAATATAACATTAAAAAATATTCTTCCAGCCCTTATGTTAATGAAAAATACATAATAGTAAATAGTGGTTCGGATCTTATGGTTGTAAATAAATCTACGGGAAATATGATATGGCAAAAAACAATCTATTCTAACAGTGCAGAACCCATTTCTGTAAATACTTTCGTTTATTCAGGCGGTGGCGGGACAAACAGCATCTATTGTTTCTCTGAAAATGATGGCAAAGAAATCTGGAAATTTCCTATTAATTCTATAAATACAAGCGCACCAGTATTAATTAATAATGAGGGAAAATTGTTCTATCCAACCAAATCAGGTGGTAAAGATTAATATAAAGACTTTGATTCTGTTTATAGAAAATTAAAAGATAAAGGAACTACAAGCCTGCGTCTTTGTAAACCGTTCTCGATTCAGCTTGCGCACTCGGATAAATGGTCATATCCGAAACGCATACATGTTTTGGTGCATTGATACAGTAAGAAATTGCATCTGCAATGTCGTTTGGTTCTAAAGCTTTGTAACCCTGATAAACGGTTTTTGCACGATCTTCATCCCCTTTGAACCGCACTTTTGAAAAGTCTGTTTCGGTTAAGCCCGGTTGAACGTTAGTCACTTTAATCCCAAATTCTGTGAGTTCCAAACGCATTCCTTCCGAAATAACATCTACTGCTTTTTTAGAGGCGCAATACACTACTCCATTCGCGTAGGTTTGTCGTGCTGCGGTCGAAGAAATGTTCACGATATGTCCGGATTTTTGACTTTTCAGTCCGGGAATCAGGAGTTTAGAAATATAAAGAATTCCTTTCACGTTGCCATCGAGCATAGAATCCCAGTCCTCGATGTTTCCGTTTTCCAGAGAATCCATTCCATGAGCGTTTCCTGCATTATTAATTAACACATCAATTTTCTTCCAATTTTCAGGGAGGGAGTTAATCGCGTTCTCCACCTGAGAAAATTCCCGGATATCAAACTTCAAAGTAAATATTTCTGTAGGGACAGAAAGATCGGTTTTCATTTTTTTCAAAACTTCTTCATTACGGCCGCAAATAATGAGTCTGTAGTTCTGCGTAGCGAGTAATTCTGCGGTGGCTTTTCCTATTCCGGAAGTTGGTCCGGTGATGAGTGCTGTTTTCATTTTATTTGATCTGTTTAATTCGCATCGAAACTCTGAAAAGCATCTTCGATGTGGTTGATTTGTAATTTTCCGGACTCGTCTGGAAGAACGGTAATGATGTCGAAGCGAACTTCTTTATCGATATTTCGGTCGTTCATAAAAAAATCGGTGCACAGAACGATGGCTTTAATTTTCTTTTTGGTAACTGCTTCCTGAGGTTCCATAAAAATATCGGTTCCTCTGGCCTTTACTTCAACAACAACGATCAGGTCTTCAAATTCGGTGACGATATCGATTTCTGCCCTCTGATAACGAAAGTTTCGCACCAAAATTTTATAATTTTTTCTGGCCAAATAGTCTGCTGCTAAATCTTCTGCAAGATTCCCGAAATCGTTGTGTTCTGCCATTATTTAATAAATTGATAAGCCCACCAAATCATCAAAATTTGTAGGGGCAATCGTAAAATAGTCAACCAAAATCCTTTCTTTTTCCTTACGAAATATTTCCTCGACATTTCTACATTTGCAGGAAAAACGGCGATTAACAAAGCAATTGCTAAATAAGCTCCAATTGTTTGAGTCTCCGGAAAAAGTAATAAAACACCGCAAATAATTTCTGCAATTCCGCTTAAAATAACCAATGTACGATGTGCAGGAAGATAACCTGGCATTATTTTCAAGTAAAACCTGGGCTTTATAAAATGTAGAATTCCTGCAATAATAAGCAGAAATGCTAAAATATATTTTGAAATTTCCAGTGTATTCATTACAATTGAATTGTTGTTTTTTCCGAGACGTTCATTTTAATTGTTGAACCAATAATCAAAGGCCGATTGTCAAAAATATGTCCGTTTGGAAAACCAAATGCAGTCGGTAAATCATATTTTGCAATTCTTTCGGATATGATCTTGTACGCGAATGGGTCATAGCTTTCTTCGTACGACTTATTTTCCTTTTCATCGCCCATATTGGTCATTCCGCCGATGATTAACCCTTTAATCTTTCGAAAAACGCCGGCCAGATCTAAACTCATCAACATTCGGTCTAAAGCATAAAAATTCTCTCCAATATCTTCAATAAAAAGGATCTTATCTTTAAAATTAAAAGAATAATCAGTTCCGAGCAAGGCATAAATCAAAGCAAGATTTCCACCGACTAAAATTCCCTCGGCATTTCCATTTTTATTAAAATCATTTTTTTCAAAAGTATACGTCGGCCGACTTCCTTCCAGAATATCGAATATCAAATTATAGCTCTCATCGGATACTCCAAAACTGGATGTTTTTATGGTTTGTCCGTGAATAGAGGCAAAATTATTCTTTAAAAGAAAGCTTTGAATAACGGTATTGTCGGAATAACCGATATACCACTTTGGATCCTTCTTATACTTCGAAAGCGCGACATGCCGCAGCAAATGCTGGCAACCATAACCGCCTCTAGATGCCCAGACGGCTGATATATCTTCATCATTAAAAGCCCAGTTCAATTCTGAAATTCTTTCTTTTTCTGTTCCGGCATAGGAATAGCCATTAACGAATTTCGTGTAAACGTGTTTTCCCAGAACTGGTTCGTATCCTTTTGATTCTATAAGCTTTAATCCTTTTTCCAGCTGCGATTTTTCAACGGAACCTGCGGGCGAAATTAAGGCGATTTTATCTCCTTTTTTTAATGATTTTGGAAAAATTACTTCTTTCATTTATGAATCATTTTTTGCTCTGTTCTTTCTGCGTCTTCTAGCCTTCTGTCGAACTGATTGAATTTTTTGAAACTCTGCAGAAAAATAAAAATACTAAATCCTACCAAGATGAAACCGACACTCTTTCGAATATAATTGGTCACTTTCTCTGTCAAACGATCGTGAAATTGCTTTGCGAGCGAAATCTTAAAAAGATCGATAACCAAATAGGTTCCTACAACCAAAGCCATATAAAGCAGAAAATCATCGAGGTCTGGGTAGGAATTCCGCACCGAAATTACGGTAACCAGCCAAAATAAAACAACGCCGATGTTCAAAATATTAAAAAAGAAACCATTAATAAAGGTTTTTATATAATTTTGATTGATCATTTTTTCTTCACCTGCCAAGTGCATTTTTGTCTTAGAAACAATCATGTAAACGGCGTAAATTAGAATGATAAAGGACGTTATGCGATAAAATCCAGGATGCTTATCAATGATCTCTACCAGATCGCCGCTCGCAAAAAATGCGGCAGCGATGCATAGAATATCTGCGAAAATTACACCCAGATCTAAGGCAAAAGCGTGTTTTGGACCACGGGAGAAACTTGTTTCAATCAGCAGAAAAAAGATAGGTCCGATAAAAACCAAACTTAACATTATTCCTAAACCGACTGCGGACAATATGAGTTCTAACATAGAATAAAAGTCTTAACTTTTTGTATTTCAGTACTGTAGAAATATTATTTTTTTAACTAACGATCTTGAAATCCAATTGTTTTTGAATTAAATTCACCTTCATCACTTTGATAGTTACCTGATCGCCTAACTGATATTGATTTCCTGTTCTGCTTCCCTGTACCAAATGATTTTTTTGATCATAAGAGTAAGAATCATCTGTTAAATCACGAAGTTTAATTAAGCCTTCTGCTCCATTCTCCGGAATTTGAACCCAAAAGCCGAAATCTGCAACACCAGAAATGACACCGGTGAAATCCTCGCCCAAATGTTTCTCCATAAATTTAACCTGCATGAATTTAATGGAATCTCTTTCTGCATCTGCAGCCAAACGTTCCATCGCACTGCAATGCTTGCATTTTTCCTCGTATTCCTGCTTGTTTGGCGATTTGCCACCATCTAAGTAATGCTGCAACAAACGATGTGCAATTAAATCGGGATATCGTCGGATTGGAGACGTAAAGTGTGAGTAATAATCGAATCCTAAACCATAATGACCGATTGGATCAGTAGAATAGATTGCTTTACTCATAGATCGCATCGCTAATGTTTCGATCATATTTTCTTCGCCTTTTCCTTTGACCTCGCCCAATAATTTATTTAAAGATTGTGCGACTTTCTTCGTGTTCGCCAAATCCATTGTGTAACCAAATGTTCCGACAAAATCACGTAAAGCTTCTAATTTAGCCGGATCCGGATCGTCGTGAATTCTATAAATAAAAGTAAGATCCGATGGTGTTCCGCCTTTTTTCAAAGAAACAAACTCAGAAACCTTGCGATTCGCCAGGAGCATAAATTCTTCAATTAAATGATTGGAATCTTTACTCACTTTAAAATAAACTCCGATCGGCTGGCTGTTTTCATCTAAAGTGAAACGAACTTCGCTGCGGTCGAAAGTGATTGCACCATCGTCGATCCTTCTTTTCCGAAGAATCTTTGCCAGACGGTCTAAAACTAAAATTTCTTCTGTAAGATCGCCGGTTTGAGTTTCTATTCTTTCCTGAGCATCTTCGTAAGAAAATCTTCGGTCGGAATGGGTGATCGTTCTGCCGAACCATTCATTTTGAACTTCAGAATTTTCATTCAGTTCAAAAACTGCGGAAAACGTATATTTATCTTCATTAGGACGGAGAGAACAAACCTCGTTACTTAATACTTCAGGTAACATCGGCACCACTCTATCCACTAAATAAACAGAGGTTGCCCGACTGTAAGCTTCATCATCCAACAAAGTTCCGGGAACGACGTAGTGCGAAACATCGGCGATATGAACACCAATTTCCCAGTTGCCATTATCTAATTTTTGAATAGAAAGAGCATCATCAAAATCTTTTGCATCTTTTGGATCGATGGTGAACGTGCAAATATTTCGCATATCGCGTCTTTTTTCCAGTTCTTTTCCACCAATAGATTTATCGATATTTTGAGCTTCGTTTTCTACCTCTTCAGGAAAAACGTAAGGCAAACCGTACTCAGCTAAAATAGAGTGAATTTCTGTTTCGTGTTCTCCAGGCGCACCTAGAACTTTAATGATCGCACCGGTGGGATTTTTTTCTCCGGCCCGCCATTCTACCATTTTCACAACGACTTTGTCACCATCGTTTGCACCGCCAATATTATCACGCGGAACAAAAATATCGGTGTTGATGGATTTTTTATCACACACCACAAATCCGAAATCTTTTTCTTTGATCATCTGTAAAACGCCAACAAATTCATCGCGCTTTCTTTCAAGGACTTCCAAAACGGAACCCTCCATTTTTTTGCCTTTGAAATTATAGGTAACGATAAGAACTTTATCGCCTTGCAACGCATCTTTCACGTTTTTTGAATGAATGAAAACGTCATCTTTCATATCATCAACTCTAACATAAGCATTTCCGGCCTGGTTAAAGTCGATGGTTCCGGTTAAGGTTCCCTCTATATTAAGGTTGATGATGTATTTGCCTTTTTCAGTTTCTGTAATTCGCTTTTCCGAAAGTAATTTGTGTAAAGCCTGAATCACCTGTTCGCGCTGTCTGGGATTTTTATAATCGATCCCATCTGCAATCTGCTTATAATTGTAGATCTTCGCGGAGTTTTTGTTCATAAAATTAAAAATTAAACCTCCAATTTCCTGGAGTTTATTGGTGTTTTTATGAGATATAAATTTGCTTTTTTTAGCCATGTATTTTATTGTGTTGTGAGTAGGTAATTAGCAAAATGCGATCTTATCTACTCTATTTTGATGTCTGCCACCTTCGAAATCGGTGGTTAGAAATTTTTCTACGATATTAATCGCCAGGTCACTGCTGATGAAACGGGCAGGAAGAGCGATCATGTTCGCGTTGTTATGTTGTTTTGCCAGTGCTGCCAACTCTACTTCCCAGCACAACGCACAGCGAATTTCCTGATGTTTGTTAGCAGTAATAGCAACTCCTTCGCCGCTTCCACAGATCAGAATACCGAGGTCATTTGATCCGTTTTCTACAGAGGTTGCAGCGGGATGAACAAAATCGGGGTAATCTACAGAGTCTTTGGAATAAGTTCCGAAATCTTGAATGTCATATTGACCTTCGAGATGTTTTTTGATGATCTCTTTGTAATCGAAACCTGCGTGGTCGCAAGCAATAGCTATTTTTTTCATTTTTAAATGTAATTTATCAATTTACAATTCTTACAAATTTAATACTATTAATATAAATAAGGATTGATTGAATCTTAAATATTACGGGAGAGCATAAATTTATATTGATCAACCTGCTCTGCGTGAACGATGGTAGCGGTTACCCCACAGTCTTGTCTGCAAAGACGAGACGAGGAGTAGGAGCGGACAGCGCGGCCCAGGCGGCGGTATCAGGAAGGCGAGGGTCACGCCCAAATAAGTTTTGTTAGTAAGTCATAATATCACCCCTTATTGGTGTGGATAAGTAAATAAAAGAAATCCTTTTGTTATTCACCTTAAATTCATAGTGCATTTTGTTTCTGGATAAACGCTAAATTATTTGGAGAAAGTTTAGGAGGGAAAGTGAAGAGGTTCTCCATAAAATATTTGTTAATAGCACCGCTGTTCCTAAGTTACTGACAATTGTTAGCAACATGGCTAACTTATTATGAAACAAGGTCTTGAAATGTGAATTAAATATGAAGTAAACAGCTACTAAATGTGGTGAAGTTTAATCTTTATATTTCTCCCCAAACACCCAGACTACAACAACACTAATCATTCTCTTTTTTAATAAAAGAATATAATGTAGATAAAATGAGGCTTTGGGGATTGTGGAATTTTAAGTAAGATTAAATTTTTATTCGAGCGAATAAATCCTAAATTTGTGAAACCAAAAAAACAGAAAACTATGAAAACAATTAACGATTTTAACTTTAAAGATAAAAAGGCTCTGGTGCGGGTGGATTTTAATGTTCCACAAAGCGCTGATCTAAAAGTTACGGATAATAATCGGATTCAGGCCGTAAAACCGACCATTGATAAAATTTTAAATGACGGTGGATCTGTGATTTTGATGACTCATCTGGGACGGCCGAAAGGAAAAGTTTCCGCAGAATTTTCCCTAAAGAATATTGTTGGAGAAATTGAAAAAGTTTTAGGTCATGAAGTTAAATTCTGTCCGGATTGTTTGGGTGATGCTGCTGCGAATATGACCTCAGATCTTAAACCCGGAGAAATTCTTTTGTTAGAGAATCTTCGTTTTTACAATGAAGAAGAAAATGGAGATGTTGATTTTGCAAGAAAACTCTCGAAGTATGCAGATGTTTACGTAAATGATGCTTTTGGGACCGCGCACAGAAACCATGCTTCAACTGCAGTAATTGCGCAATTTTTCCCTAAAACTAAATTCTTCGGTTTACTGATGGCAAAAGAACTTGAGGCTATTGATAAAGTCTTGAAAAGTGGCGAAAAACCGATTACCGCCATTTTGGGTGGATCAAAAGTTTCCAGCAAAATCACTATTATCGAAAATATTTTACCCGCTATTGATCATCTTATAATTGGTGGTGGAATGGCTTTTACTTTTATTAAAGCCCTGGGTGGACAAATAGGTAATTCACTCATTGAAGATGACAAAATAAAGTTAGCACTGGAAATTTTAGAAAAAGCAAAGGCACTGAATGTTAAAGTTCACCTTCCGGCTGATGTGATTATTGCTGATGAATTTAGTAATGATGCAGAGCAAAAAGAAGTCGATATCTATGACATTCCTGAAGGCTGGATGGGATTGGATGCGGGAACCAAAACGCGCTTGCTGAATCATGATGTAGTTATGAATTCCAGAACTATTTTATGGAACGGCCCAATTGGTGTTTTCGAAATGCCGAACTTTTCTGCAGGAACTGTTGCTTTGGGAGACAGTATTGCTGAAGCGACAGAGTTAGGAGCTTTTTCTCTTGTTGGTGGTGGCGACAGTGTCGCATTCGTAAAACAATTTGGATATGAAGATAAAGTAAGTTATGTTTCTACCGGTGGAGGAGCGATGCTTGAAAGTTTGGAAGGAAAGGAACTTCCTGGTGTAAAAGCGATTAATGACTAATCAAACTAAGTATTTAGTTAACATAGCAAAGATTCCTGATTCAGGAATCTTTTTTTTTTATGTTTCAATTTTGTGAAAGTGAATTTGATGGCTGTGGTTAAAAATGATTTTTCAAGCTTACAATTAACTTTTATATTAATAATGAAAAAGTTGAACATTGTTTGAAAAATTCCTTTTTGAGAGAATTTCGCTAGAAAGCCAGAAATATGACCCTCAGAAGTAGTTCAAAAATCGAAAAACTATTTCTTTTCTATTATATATATCAAACTGGAATATTCCTGTGTTTTAAGTGCTTTAAAATTAGAAACGCTTCCTAAAATCAATCCTTTTAACCAATAGAACCTTGATTTTCTATATTTTTCACTTAACATCGAAATATAAAAAGAATCGAGTAGGAGAGGTTTGATTTTTTTTAGGTTCCAGTTTTTGGTATTCATCAGATTTTCCATACCTGATTTTGAAAAATGATAAACATGACGGGGAACGTCATATGCCGCCCAAAATTCTTTATAGTGTTTTGCATCGAATGAAGTTGGATTGGGAACTGCAATAATCAGTAAACCACTATCGTTCAGTTTGTTATGGAACATTTCTAACATATCTTGTTGATTTTCAATATGTTCGAAGACGTGCCAGAGGGTTATTGCATCTAAACTTCCATTTTCGATCAGATTAATATCACTTAGGATTTCAGTTTTCGTTGTTTTCTCTTTGGCGAAATTCCGTGCTGATTCGTTGGGTTCAAATCCTATAGTACGAAAATCATTTTCGATAAATTTTAAGAATTCACCAGCTCCGCATCCATAATCTAAAACCTTCGCATTTTTATTTATATAAGCATGCAGGATTTTACTTTTATATTTTAAATTAAATCCCTGCAGAAATTTATACAATTTTTCTTTTAGACTTCCGGAATCCTGATGGTGAGAAATGTAATCCACACTGTCATAATATTTATCCAGATTAGATGGAAGTGGAGTAGTTTTGAAAATACCTTTGGTTGAAGTTTCTTCGATTTCAAAAGTTTCTTTAGTAAGAAAATGGTCTTTAATCTTCATGAATAAGGAAATAATTTTTATGAGTAATCTAATCAGATATTATTGCACTGATAAAATTGTTTCACGTGAAACATTAAATTTTAACGTCCCAAATAGATAAGCAATACATTAATATCTGCTGGTGAAACTCCACTAATTCTTCCTGCTTGTGCGATGGATTGGGGTTTTACTTTATCGAGTTTTTGTTTAGCCTCTGAAGAAAGCGATTTAATAACGGTAAAGTCGAAATCTGAAGGAATTTTTATTGTTTCTAAACGATTGAGTTTTGCAACATTATCCTTTTCTTTTTCGATATAACCTCTGTACTTGATATTAATTTCCGCTTGTTCTTTTGCTTCCTCGGAAAAGTTAATAGTCTTTTCCTTAATGAAATCTATTTCCGATAATTTTTCTAAAGTCATATTAGGTCGGGTGAGAATTTGCGCAGCACGGTAAGCCTGATCAACAGGGGAGGATTCAATGCTGTTTAAAATAGGATTAATGATTCCAGGTTTCAGAGACGTTACTTTTAAAAAGCTTTCTAATTCATTGCTTTTACTAATTTTCTCCTGCACATTAATAAATCTTTCTTCACTTGCTAATCCTAATTTATGAGCTTTTTCTGTTAATCGAATATCTGCATTATCTTGTCTCAAAAGCAATCGGTATTCTGCTCTGGAGGTAAACATTCTATAAGGTTCATCCGTTCCTTTCGTGATTAAATCATCAATTAGAACACCAATGTATGCTTCATCCCGATTAAGAATAAATTCTCCTTCATCGTGAACTTTATTGTGGGCGTTAATTCCTGCCATTAATCCTTGTCCGGCTGCCTCTTCATAACCAGTTGTTCCGTTAATCTGTCCTGCGAAATATAGATTTTTAATCAGTTTTGTTTCGAGAGTATGGTAGAGTTGGGTAGGAGGGAAGTAGTCATATTCGATGGCATATCCGGGACGGAAAACTTTTACATTTTCGAAGCCTGGGATATGTTTCATAGCTTTAATTTGAATATCTTCCGGTAGAGATGAACTGAATCCATTAACGTAAATTTCAACAGTTCTCCATCCTTCCGGTTCTACGAATAACTGGTGACGGTTTCTTTCTGCAAATCTGTTTATTTTATCTTCAATACTGGGACAGTATCTTGGACCAGTACTTTGTATTGTTCCATTAAACATAGGACTTCTGGCAAAACCTTCGCGTAAAACATCATGGACTGTTTCATTGGTATAAACAATGTGACAGCTTAACTGTTTGGTTAATTTTGGAGTATCGGAATAGGAAAATTTTTGAGGTTTTTCATCACCTTTTTGTTCTTCCATTTTGGAATAATCTAGACTTCTGCCATCAACGCGGGGTGGAGTTCCGGTTTTCATTCTGCCAGATTCGAATCCTAAAGAAACCAATTGCTCGGTGATGCCCATTGCTTTAGGTTCACCCATTCTTCCACCGCCCAACTGTTTTTCGCCAACGTGGATCAATCCGTTTAAAAATGTTCCATTGGTTAAAACGACAGACTTTGCTCTTATGTTTATTCCCAAAGAGGTTACAACACCTACAACCTTATGATTCTCTATGATTAAACTTTTTACCATATCCTGGAAAAAATCTAAATTCTTTGTGTTTTCTAGTGCATATCGCCATTCCTCTGCGAACAGCATTCGGTCATTTTGTGTTCTGGGAGACCACATTGCAGGACCTTTTGAGAGGTTGAGCATTTTGAACTGTATCGCGGATTTATCTGCAACAATACCTGAATAACCACCCATTGCATCGATTTCCCGAACAATTTGTCCTTTTGCAATTCCGCCCATAGCAGGATTACAAGACATTTGTCCGATAGTTTGCATATTCATTGTAATAAGCAAAGTTTTAGATCCTAAGTTGGCAGCGGCTGCGGCAGCTTCGGAACCAGCGTGACCAGCTCCTACTACAATAACGTCGTATATTTCGTTTATCATTAATTTAATCGATAAAGTCGGTTAAGTTTACTATGTTTCACGTGAAACATTAATTTTTATAAAATTTTATTTGAAATAGCCCCGATTGCAGCGGCATCCTTTTGAGTAGCCTTTGGCAGGGCTTAAGAAAGGAAAAGGCGGAACAAAAGATAGAGCGGAAAGCGGGATTAAGCTCCTAAAATTTAGACAAATAAAAATCTTCTTTCTGGCGCATTTCTGAAATCTCTACTTCCGTTTTATCTTTATATCCGCATAAATGCAGGATTCCGTGAGCTAAAACCCGAAGTAATTCAGAATCAAAGTCTTTGGATAAAGAAGCATTCTCGGAAATGCGGTGCAAAGATACAAAAATATCTGCGGAAATGGTTTTGCCGCGAACGTAATCAAACGTTATCACATCTGTATAATAGTCATGTTTAAGGAAATTACGGTTGACCTGTAACAGATGTTCATCATCGCAGAAAATATAACTGATATCGCCAGGCTTCTTATTTTCGGTAACAATAAGATCTTCCAGCCAATTTTTTGTTGAGGGTGGAATAGGGATCTCGTCTATATTTTCGAAGAAAAATTGTATCATGATTTAAAAAGAATGTCCTAAAATAACACTGAAGACATTGTTATCTATTGTTAAAGAGCGGCTAAAGTTTACTTTGATCTGGCCAAACGGAGATTTATATCCAGCTGTTAAACCCGCCGACGACGCATTTACGTGAAAGATATCATCGACCTGAATATCGCTAAACAGATTCGCGACACTTACATTTGCTTCCAAATAGTAATTTTTATACACATTGTACTGAATGCTGTTTGAAGCCGTCAAAATGTTTTCTGCGTCTAATTGTCCAAATTCATAACCTTGAAATTTGACAAAGTTTCCTAAGTTCTGATCGAATATTCCGCCAATCCTGTACCGATAATAAGAGGGTAAGTTGTCGCCTAAAGTAAATCCACCCACTAATCCTAATTTGTAAGTGAATCGCGATGAAACCGGAAAGTTGAGCTGCGTAGTGATCTTTGCCTGAAAAGTGCGACCATCTTTATCATCATTTAGTAAATCTAAAAGTTTGCCTTCAGCATCGAGATAAAAACCTTTTGTGGGAAAACTCTTATCATCCTGGGTATCACTTTTAATAAAAATGTACGGATTGATATAATTGGTGGAGTTAGAAAAAGAGGAGTCTCCAGTGATTTTAGATTCGAAATAATCATGGCTAAATCCGCCTCCGATAGCGTATTTATCGCGCCAAACGGATTGGATAAAGGCTTCATTTCTAAACCAGTTCCAACGCTCGAAAATATTAGATTGCACGTCGTTTAACTCCAAGGTCATTCCGGAGGCATAAACGCCAAATCCTGGAATAAAACCATTGTCTATGAAATAATTTAAGTAATAACGCGGGTTATCACCTACGATGATATCCAGAGATATTGTGGAATTCCGGAAAAGGAGACGCTTAGCAGTTGCATTCAGAAGTAATCCGGTTTTAAAAACTTCATCATAATGGAGTCCAAATTTGAGGAAAAACCGGGTATCATCTTCCGTGACATCTAACTTCAGGTAATTTTTGTTATCCTGCTGAATAATATCGTAATTGATCAATTTATAATTGTTGGTAGCATAAAGTTTGTCGATCATTTTATTAATTCCGCCATAAGTCTGCAGAGAAGGAATGCGAAGATTCATTTTTCCCTGAATGTAATTTTTCCCGAAAATATGATTGTTGTCTATTATTAAACTGTCGATCTTATAAACATTAGAGTAGATCGAACTCATAGGCGAGCGCAGCATATTTATCTTCCTTTTGGGAAGCAAATTAAGCGGTTCTATGTATTTTTTGGCTTCAACGTAACCGGAATCCAGTATGGCTTTTTTAGCATCATAACTCGTTGCACCAAGCCCGCTTAGATCAGGATGGATGTTGATATCTGTATAATTATACTGATTCTTAGTTTCATTTTGAATACCGAAATCAATTACCTGGTTTAAGATATCGATGGCACTTTGTAAATTTTTAGCACTGGCTAATCCCTGACTTAAATCCACACCAATTACGATGTCAATTCCTTTATCTTTTAAGGGTTTCGACGGATAATTGATGGTCATTGCCCCGTCAATGTAAAGCGAATCCCCAATTTTTACGGGATCCATTAAGGACGGAAAGGCAGAACTTGCCATTATTGAACTTACGAGATCTCCTTTTTCAAATAGTTCAATTTTCCCACTCTCCAGGTTGGTCGCAACACACATAAAAGGAATAGGAAGTTTAGAGAAATCTGTTATCGTAGAAACATTTTTAAACAGTTCTTTTAATAAATAAATATTCTTTTGCCCTGTAGAAATTGCTTTGGGTAAAACATTGATCTTTCCGTCTTTCACCGGAATAGTAAGAATATATTTGTCGACTGTTTTACTGAAGAAAGAAGTTGCCTGCCGTGTTTTCTCATTGGCAATAATATTGTAGAAATCGGTGTCCATTACAATCTTCTCTATTTCTTTGCCTGTGTAACCAGATGAATAAAGTCCACCAACGATCGCACCCATGCTGGTCCCGGAAACATAATCGATTTTTACTCCCAGGGAATCAAGAACTTTCAAAACCCCAATATGGGCGAAGCCTTTTGCGCCACCACCGGAAAGCGATAATCCGATTTTGGCATTTGGCGGAAGTTTAAATCCTTCTTTAACCTGTGCGGTCAGGAAAATACTTAGAAATAAAAAGAGCAGAAGTTGTATTTTAATTTTCATTTAATCTTTGATATAAATTCTTTTAACGCGGCGAGAAATAGAGGTTAAAACCTCATAAGGAATAGTATTACAATAAGTTGCGAATTCTTCTAAAGAAGGTTTTGTGTTGAAAATGATCACTTCTTCTCCTTCATTTATAGTTTCATCTTCAATATTGATCATCATCATGTCCATACAGACACTGCCAACAATGGGAAAAAGTTTTTTGTGGATTCCCACTTTACCTACTTGATTACCAATGAGTCTCGGAATACCATCTGCATATCCCACAGGAATCGTTGCAATTTTTGTGGGATATTCTGCATAATAGTTTCTGCTGTAACCTACGGAATCTCCTCTATTTACTTCTGAAATCTGGGAGATGACCGTTTTAAAGCTGACCGCGTTTCGAAGTTGTTTTTTCACTTTCAGATTCGGAGAAACTCCCACCATTCCAATCCCGATTCTTACCATATCAAACTGATATTCCGGATAGTTTGCAATCCCGGAGGAATTTAAAATATGACGAATGGGTTCATAATTTAATCCCTTAACTAATTGGTCGGAACTGGCAGTAAAAATTTTAACCTGTTCCAATGTATATTCTTTTTCATTAACATCATCAGAGGAGGACAAATGACTGAATATCGATTTTACTTTAACATTCATTTCATTCAACTCCTGAATGAGTAGAGCCATCTCATCTTCTTTAAAACCAAGACGATGCATTCCGGTTTCCAATTTTAAATGGATTGGATATTTTCTTTGGATCCCTTTACGAATCAACTGCTCATTAAATCTCTTCAACACCCGAAAACTATAAATTTCCGGTTCTAAATTATAATCGATAATGCTATTATAACTGTGCTGCTCTGGATTCATTACCATGATCGGCGTGGTAATTCCATTTTTTCTTAAGTCAATGCCTTCGTCGGCATAAGCAACGCCTAGATAATCGATGTGATGATGCTGCAGAAATTCTGCAATTTCATAACCTCCTAATCCGTACGAATAGGCTTTTACCATCGCCATCATTTTAGTAGTAGGCTGCAGCAGAGCTTTATGAACATTTATATTATGAATAATTGCATTCAGATTAACTTCTAAAACAGTGTCGTGTTTCTGTAATTCTAAAAATGTTTTTAACCGGTCGATCTCAAATTTACGTGCTCCTTTCAACAAAATAAGCGCATCTTCAATCTGATTAAGTTGCGAACTTTCAATAAGTTCCTTTGTGTTACCAAAAGTATAAGTTTCAGCTTTAAAAAGATTTTCGAAATTTACAATTTCAGTGCCAATTAAAAAGATTTTATCAAAATTTTGTTGATTGGTGAGGTCTGCAACCTCATGATAAAGTTTCTCCGAATCTTTACCTTCAACAAAATCGGTTATAATTAAAGTTTTAGTGGATTTGTTGTATTGATGAATAAACTGAAAAGCGATCTTCAGTGAATCCAGATCGAGATTGTAGGAATCATTAATAATTAAGTTATTACGAAGTCCGTTAACACTTTCCAACCGCATTTCTACCGATCGCAAAGAATTGATCTTCTCGATGATGGTTTCGTTTTCAAAACCGAATTCTTTTACAACTGCTATAATGCATAATGCGTTACTGAGTGTCGCCTCATCTCTCTCCTGAATTGGTAAGGAAAACTCGCCCTTTGGATAATGAACAATAAGGTCTTTTGATTGATCTAAAAATAGGTCTTTAATATAAAAGTCATTAATTTCTTTAAAGCCGTAAGATATTAATTTTTTACTTGAGTAGAGGTCGGTTATCATTTTGTAGACCAACTCATTATCACCATTAAAAATTATGGTTTCGGAATTTTTAAACAATAAAATTTTCTCTGCAATTAATTGCTCTTCTGATTCAAAATTAGAAGAATGTGCAGAACCAATGTGGGTCAGAATTCCTATTTCCGGAGAAAACAAACCTTCCAAAACAGTCATTTCATTGGGTCTTGAAATGCCGACTTCAAAAATTCCCAGTTCATGGGTTTTATTTATTTCGAGGAGTGACAAGGGAAGACCAATTTGTGAATTAAAACTTTTCGGACTTTTCACGGTTACGAATCGATCAAATAAACTTTGATAAAGCCATTCTTTCACGATCGTCTTTCCGTTGCTGCCTGTAATTCCGATTGATTTTAAATGAAACTGTTCAGCGTGATATTGCGCTAACCGTTGAAGAAAAAGCACCGAATTTTCCACCAGAATACAAGTGATTTCTTTATCTTCAGGAATATAATGTTCAGAAATAATGATTTTAATGCCTTTTTCAATGGCTGACTGAATATATTTTTCTCCTGAATTTTTTGAAGTGTTGATGGCAATAAATGCAGTGTTTGCCCAGGAGTAAATATTCCTGCTGTCGAACTCAATATGTTTGATGGGGAGGTTTTCATCACCAATAAGTTTTGAACCTGTAATTTCCGCGATCTGTTTAGTAGAGTAATTCATTGGATTACTTGTTCATAAATTCGTCGTTGAAAACTCTTCGGCTCACAGCTTCGTAGCTTTCAGTTTCTCCAAGTTCAACCAGATCTTTACTCGCAGAAATCCGCATCGAGTAATTTGCAAGATTCCCGGTTCTTTTGCAGATCGCATGAACCTTCGTAACATATTCTGCAGTCGCCATTAAATTGGGAATGGGACCAAATGGGCGACCCATAAAATCCATGTCTAAGCCGGCGATAACTACACGTATTCCGCTGTTTGCCAATTTATTAGCGACTTCTACAATACTTTCATCAAAGAACTGCGCTTCATCAATTCCTACCACATCGCAATTGGACCCTAAAAGCAAAATTTCGTTTGGACTGTCAACGGGTGTACTTCTGATCTTGTTTTGATTATGCGAAACCACTTCCTCCGCAGCATATCTCACGTCCAGTTTTGGTTTGAAAATTTCTACGTTTTGTCCTGCCATTTCTGCACGTCGTAACCTTCGGATGAGTTCTTCGGTTTTCCCCGAAAACATCGATCCGCAGATGACCTCCATCCAGCCGCTTTGTTTTGCGTGATTAATTGTATTTTCTAAAAACATTTGTTAAATTAGCCGTAATATTCAGAGTCCAAAAATAGGGAAATTTAATAAGACTTTATCATGCAAAATCTTCAAGATCTACAAGAAAAAATTTTTTTTGAATCGAAAAATATTCTCGATACACTCTCTAAAATAAATTCTAAAGAGGAGTTATTGGCAAAACAGGATTTGTTTGCAGAAGTCGCGGATCGAATCGCATTTCTTCGGATTTTAGAGAAAAATAAGGAAAGCTTCCTCACAGAACAGCCGCAAGAATTCAGCGATACGCATGAGACTGGTTTCAACATAAATTCTCAAACTCAAGTAGAACATTTTGATGATTTCTCGTTTGAAGAAGATGTAATTGAAGAAGAAGTCATGTTCACCAACGAGATCAACGCCATTCAACAGGATGAAAGTCTCGTTGAAAATAGGAGAGAGGAAGAGTTAGAGACTGAAATTTTCAGCCAGGTGGAAACTGCTGAAATTTTATCGGTACCGGAAAACATCGAATTTACACCCGAAGAAAATATTACAGAGAATGAACTTGTTCCAGAGAAAGAAATCCCACTGGTTGTAGAACAGGAAGATCCCAATTATCAAGAACGGTTATTTCAGAAAGAACAGGAATTTCTTGATTCAGAAGAACGACGCCGAAAAATCGTGGAGATCAATAAGCATGACGTACAAAATGCAACTCCTGAAGAATTAATCCAGGATTATAAAACGCTGGAGCAGCAAACGGAGAAAAAATTTAAATTGTCTAATATTAAAGGACTGAAAGCCGTTCAGAATCTCTTTGATGAAGATCCACTGGAAAAAATTCAGGAAAAGAAATCGGAAAGTTCAGAAGATAACTTTGATAATGGAAGCCTGCTTAAAACCAACATTCCAACCGATTTTATGGAAGCGCCAAAAAAGCAGCACGAATTTAAACTGGATTTTAACGACAAAATTGCTTTTACAAAATTACTTTTCAAAGGAGATGAAAACGAACTTAAATTAACAATTGATAAATTAAATTCTTTTCATAATATGGAAGAAGCCCGCCAGTATTTAAGCGAAGTTTATTACCGGAAAGACTGGAGTAAAGTTGATGAATATGCGCAGCGTCTTTGGGATCTGGTAGAAAATAAATTGATGTAAAATCAATCGTTCAAAATCAGTCTATCATTAATCAGCAACAAGTAAAATATGTTAAAAAGTATTTCAGACTTCAAAAATGTCTTTTTTATTGGAGTAGCAGGAGTCGGAATGAGCGCGATTGCGCAATATTTAAAAGGAATTGGCAAAGAAGTTTCCGGAAGTGACCGTTATTTTCATCCCGAAGAATACAATAAAACAAAGGAACAGCTAGAAAAGGAGGGAATCAAATGTTTTCTCCAGGATGGAAGCGGAATTACAGAAAACACAGATTTAATCGTCGTCTCCACCGCAATTGAAGATACGGTTTTTGAAGTACAGAAAGCAAAAGAACTCGGGATCCAGATCATTAAAAGAAGCGAGTTATTATCAATCATTGCGAAAAGCAAAAAAACAATTGCAGTTGCTGGAACTTCAGGAAAATCTACGACGTCGGCGATGCTTTATCAGATCTTACTGGATGCGAAACTGGAGCCGAGTATTATTTCTGGTGCAGGTTTAACGAGCATTATCAAAGAAGGTAAAATAGGAAATGCTGCCGTCGGAAATGGGGACTGGCTCATCATTGAAGCGGACGAAAGCGACGGATCTGTGGTTCAATACAAACCAGAAATCGGCTTACTTTTAAATATTGATAAAGACCACCAGGAAATCGATGAATTAATTGATTTGTTTACTATTTTTAAAAACAATACGAAGCGTTTATTCGTTGTAAATCAATCTAATACATTAGCAAAATCATTGTCGGCAACTTCCAAAAATGATTTTGGTTTTGAAAATAAAGAGGTAGGTTATTCTGCAGAAAACTTTGAGCAGAATGGACTTTCATTAACCTTTGAAGTTTTGGATCAAAAATTTCAGATGAATTCTCTCGGCCAGCATTCTGTAGAAAATGCGACCGCAGCTATCGCAGTTGCAAATCGAATTGGCATTAACTTAAAAACATGTGCTGATAGTTTGGCGAATTATGAAGGGATTTATCGGCGTCATCAAATTTTAGGTCAAAAAAATGGCGTTTGGGTGATTGATGATTATGCGCACAATCCCGCGAAATGTGCAGCTTCAATTAAAGCCTGTCAACCTTTGGCAGAAAAAGTCATCGCCTGGTTTCAACCGCACGGTTACAAGCCAACACGTTTTCTAAAAGATGATTTTATTGAAGAAATTGCTGATGCTTTAAGACCCCAAGATGAAATATGGATGAGTGAAATTTTTTACGCCGGCGGAACAGCAATCAAAGATATTTCTGCCAACGATCTAATTGAAGGAATTAAAGCGAAAGGCAAGAAAGCCCATTTTATCGAAGACCGAAATGATCTGTTAGAAGCTTTGAAACCCGAATTGAATTCAGGAACTGTTTTACTTTTAATGGGTGCAAGAGATCCAAGTTTGGAGGAGTTCTGTAAAAACCTCTATCAAAATTTATAAATGAGCGGAATCCTGTATTTTGTTCCAACACCGATTGGAAACTTAGAAGATATGACTTTCAGAGCAGTAAGAATTCTGAAAGAAGTCGATTATATTTTATGTGAAGATACCCGAACTTCGGGTTTTCTTTTGAAGCATTATGAAATATCTAAACCATTGAAGTCGTATCATTTACATAACGAACATCAAACGACACAGAAAGTAATTGATGATTTAAAAAACGGACAAAACATCGCAATAATAACCGATGCCGGAACGCCGGGAATTTCAGATCCGGGTTATCTTTTGGCTCGAGCGGTTTCTGCTGAAAATTTAGAAATGCAGTGTTTGCCTGGAGCCACTGCTTTTGTTCCGGCCTTAGTAGTTTCAGGACTGCCCAATAATGAATTTTTGTTTGCAGGATTTTTACCTCAAAAAAAAGGGCGTCAGACAAAACTCAAACAACTTGCAGAGGAGAAAAAAACCATCATTTTGTATGAAAGTCCGCACAAGATCAACACCACTTTAGAACAGATCAAAGAATTTTTCGGCGAAGAAACAAAAGGCAGTTTAAGTCGGGAGATCTCAAAAAAATTCGAAGAAACTAAACGCGGAACAATTAATGAGTTAATCGACTTCTCCAAAAGCAAAACTTTAAAAGGAGAAATTGTTTTAGTCATCAGTAACGTCGAAAATAAAGCAGAGGATAACGAAAAACCGGTGTCAACAAATAAATATAAAAACTTAGAAAATTAAATAAGATATGGGATTATTAGAAGGAAAAGTTGCCCTGATCACAGGTGCAACCCGCGGAATAGGAAAAGGAATTGCCGAAGTTTTTGCCAAAGAAGGTGCTCATGTTGCTTTTACTTACGCTGGATCTGTAGATAAAGCAAAAGTTTTAGAAGAAGAATTAGGAAAAATCACGACAGTAAAATCTTATCAGTCTGATGCTTCAGATTATGACGCTGCGCAAAAATTAGCGGCAGATGTGATTGCTGACTTCGGTAAAATCGACATTTTGATCAATAACGCTGGAATAACGCGTGATAACTTAATGCTTAGAATGTCCAAAGATGACTGGGATACCATTATCAAAGTGAATTTGGATTCCGTTTTTAACCTTACAAAAGCGGTCATTAAACCCATGATGAAAGCACGGTCAGGTTCTATTATCAACATGACCTCGGTTGTAGGCGTAAAAGGAAATGCCGGACAGGCAAATTATGCAGCTTCAAAAGCGGGAGTGATCGGCTTTTCTAAATCGATCGCTTTGGAATTAGGTTCCCGAAATATCCGTTGTAACGCCATTGCTCCCGGATTTATAGAAACAGAAATGACTTTGGCTTTAGATGAAAAAACCGTTCAGGGTTGGAGAGATGCTATCCCGTTGAAACGTGGTGGTCAACCGGAAGATGTTGCAAATGCCTGTGTTTTTCTGGCGAGCGATATGTCCAATTACATTACGGGACAGGTGCTGAATGTAGATGGTGGAATGTTGACCTAGATTCTCTCAACTTTAAAAAAGATTTTTAGGTAACGATTTCAGGAGCACAAGAGTTTTTTTTCTTTCCAAAACCAGTCCTGCTCTTCGCTTTATCTTTTTGTTTTCTGAAAAAAACAAAAAGGATATCGCTGCGATCAGGGCTACAAAGAAAGTTGACGCTTCTTCGACAGATTTCAAGAGCTCTTTTGATTAATAGTAAGTTTACATACTAATTATTGCCGATTAGTTGGTAATTTATATATTGCGGAATATTTTTTGTATTGCACAGAACTTATATTTATCCAGATTTTATGAATCAACTACTAAAGAAATTTCAAAAGACTCGTGCTGAAACGGTTGCCCTTTGCGAGCCCCTACAAATAGAGGACTACATTCCACAACCTGTGGATTTTGCAAGTCCCCCGAAATGGCATTTAAGTCATTCGACCTGGTTTTTTGAGGAAATGGTCTTAAAAAAATTCGTTCCTGATTACAAGGTTTTTAATCCCCATTTTGCGTTTCTTTTCAACAGTTATTATCAAACTTTAGGTGATCGTGCTATTCGGACCGAACGTGGAACCATTACGCGCCCAACAGTTCAAGAAGTCTACGAATATCGGATCTATGTCGATCAACAGATTGCAAAATTATTAAAAGATAACTCCACTCCTGAACTGGAAGAATTGATGATCTTAGGAATCAATCACGAACAGCAGCATCAGGAACTTTTAATTACCGATTTAAAACACACTCTATCCTACAATCCAATTTATCCTGTGTACAAGGAAGGTTATAATCTCACCGCGCAGAAAAATACAGAAGAAGGTTGGCTAAAAATGTCTGAAGGAATTTATGAAATAGGTTTCGAAGGCGAAGGATTTCACTTTGATAATGAAGAAGGCAGACATAAAGTTTTTCTCCACGATTTCGAAATCTCAAGATCACTCGTTACAAATGGAGATTTTTTAGAATTTATGGAAGCTGGTGGATACAATAATTTTAAATTTTGGTTAGACGAAGGCTGGAATTGGGTCACCGAGAATCAAGTAAAATCACCACTCTACTGGAAACAGATCGATGGAAAGTGGCACTCCTTTACATTAGAAGGTTTAAAACCCATTCAGTCAGATGATATTTTAACGCATATCTCCTTTTACGAAGCGCAAGCCTTTGCAACCTGGAAAGGATTACGACTCCCTTCAGAATTTGAATGGGAAGCTGCAGCAGATCAGTTCAATTGGGGTAAACGCTGGGAATGGACGTATTCTGCCTATTTACCCTATCCAAATTTTAAAATTGCAGAAGGCGCAGTTGGCGAGTACAACGGCAAATTTATGATTAGTCAAATGGTATTGCGCGGTTGTTCAACGGCAACGCCGAAAGGTCACGAAAGAAAAACTTACAGAAACTTCTTCAGTCCAAAATACAGGTGGCAGATCACCGGAATAAGATTAGCAAAATGACGAAAAACGACTCCTTTTTAAAAGATGTGAATGATGGTCTCAGTCAGCATCCCAAATATATTTCTTCCCATTATTTTTATGATAAAGCCGGCGATGAACTCTTTCAGCAGATCATGGCAATTCCGGAATATTATCTGACAAATTCGGAACTGGAAATATTCAGCGAACAAAGTGAAAAAATTATTCAGTCCTTCCAGATCAGCACCGACGAAGAATTTGAACTCATCGAATTGGGAGCCGGAGACGGAAAGAAAACCCAGCATTTGTTGAAAACGTTGCTCGACAAAGGGTTTAACTTTAAATTTATTCCGGTCGACATTTCAAGCAACAGTCTTTCCGTAATAACTAATAGAATGGAAAGTCTATTTCCGGACCTGAGAACTGAGGCCCAACAAGGCGATTATTTTCAGGTTCTAGATCATCTTTTTCTTTCCGATAAACCAAAAGTAATTTTATTTATTGGCTCTAATTTGGGAAATATGGAAGATAAAATTGCTGCCCGGTTTCTCCAGAAGATCTCGCAACATCTCAAGGTGAATGAAAAATTGCTCTTAGGACTTGATCTTGTAAAATCCAAAGACATCGTACTTCCTGCGTATGACGATGCTGCAGGAATAACCAGAGATTTCAATTTAAACCTCTTGAAGCGGATTAATGCAGAATTTCAGGCAGATTTTGATCTGGAGAATTTTGAACATGTTCCGGAATATACAGAAGAAGAAGGGATTGCCAAAAGTTTTTTAAGAAGTAAGAAGAAACAAACCGTTTATATTAAGGAACTTCAAAAATCATTTAATTTTGAAGAAGGGGAAAATATTCACACCGAGATCTCCCGAAAATATAACGATGAGATTTTAAAGAATCTACTTAACGGTTCACTGTTAGAGATCACGGATAAATTATTAGATTCTAAAAATTATTTCGCCGATTATATCCTAACTAAAAGATGAGTTTAAAAAGATCGTGCAGAGGAATTTTAGGATTAGGCGCAGTGTCGACTCAATATTATTTGAAGCAAATATATGAGCAATATAATCAACAGAACGAAGAGTTCTCTACATGTCCGTTTGTTTTGTATCAAGTTGATTTTCAAGAAATAAACCTTTTTTTACCGGATCAGTTTTCAACTTTGATTCCGAAAGTGAAAGGTCATTTAGAAAATCTTCTAAATTTGGGAATCACAAAACTTTTGGTTCCAAATATTACGCTTCACGAAACTTTAGATCAAATTGAAATTCCAATTGAAATTTGTCATCCCGTTGATTTGACTTTAGAATATCTAAGAGAAAACACTATTTCAGAAGTCTGTCTTTTTGGGACTTCATACACCATGAATTCAGAGTATTTAAGGAGAAAATTTTCAGAAAATAAAATTGCCCTTTTAAAGCCAACGGAATCTGATCAAAATTGGATCGATGGTTTTAGGAAAAAGGTATATAAGGATAAAGCAAGTTCAGAAGAGATAAGTGAATTTCAAAATCTAATCCTAAAATATTCCAAAGAAACACCAGTTGTAATTGCCTGTACGGAACTTTCTGTCTTTTCCCTAAAAGAAAATCCCTCGTGTATAGACATGATGGATCTACAGATCAAGGAATTTTTAAAATAAGTCACGAATCGAATGTTCTATAATTCTGTTCCATGGAAAGGACCGTAAATGTAATTTCCCGGAAACTTTTTGGAATCTGTTTTGCAGATTTTCTCAGTCATTAACAGTACTTTTTTCATATAAATTGTAAAAAATATTTAATCTCCAAAAACCTGATTTTCCTGCTCCTGAACTCTAATGAAAGTAGTTCTCTTGGAAAGTTCCCGCAGTTGCGACGCGCCCACATAAGTACAGGTCGACCGCACACCACCCAAAATATCTTTCACAGTATCGGAAACCGCACCTTTATATTTGACTTTCACTGTTTTACCTTCGGAAGCGCGGTATTCTGCAACCCCGCCAGCATGTTTATCCATGGCAGTTTGAGAACTCATTCCATAAAAAAGGCGGTATCTTTTGCCGTTTTCCTCTACTATTTCACCACCGCTTTCGTCGTGCCCTGCGAACATTCCGCCTAACATAACGAAATCTGCACCGCCGCCAAAAGCTTTCGCAACATCTCCCGGAATTTTACAACCACCATCAGAAATAATATGGCCGCCAAGTCCATGTGCTGCATCGGCACATTCTATAATTGCAGAAAGTTGAGGATAACCTACGCCAGTTTTGATTCTCGTTGTACAAACAGAACCTGGTCCAATTCCTACTTTTATAATATCGGCGCCAGCCAAGATGAGTTCTTCAACCATTTCTCCCGTTACCAAGTTTCCAGCGATAATGGTTTTGTCCGGAAAAGCTTTCCGGATCTTTTTTACAAAATCTACAAAATTTTCAGAGTAGCCGTTCGCAACATCGATGCATAAAAAATTAATTTTTGGGTGAGCGTCTACGATATGCTGAATTTTTTCTTCATCAACTTTGCCGATTCCGGTGCTCAAGGCGATGTAATCGTAAATATCGTCGGTCTGATTGGTTAAGAAAGTATTCCAGTCTTCTAAAGTATAATGTTTATGAATCGCAGTAATAATTTTATCCTTTGCCAGAGCAGTTGCCATTTCAAAAGTTCCCACGGTGTCCATATTAGCAGCGATAATGGGAATTCCGCTCCATTTTTTCTGAGAATTAATGAAGGTGAAATTACGTTCCAGACTCACTTGCGAACGGGATTTTAAGGTGGAACGTTTGGGACGGATCATCACGTCTTTAAATCCTAATTTGAGTTCGTTTTCTATTCGCATGTTGGAAAGGTAAAATTGGTAATTGAGATTGATAAAGGAAAAATACTATTCCATTATTTTACGAAGGTTTTCTAATTCTTCATGAGCAGTCAGATCGAATTTAACAGGAACAATCGAGATATAACCAGTTGCCAAAGCAGTTTCATCGGCGTCTTCACCGGAATCCATATTGTTAAAATAACCGGTTAACCAGTAATATTTTTTACCGTGTGGATTAACTCTTTCATCAAAATTTTCTTCCCACTTTGCGTTGGCCTGTCGACAAACTTTGATGCCTTTAATTTCGTCTTTCAGTAATTTTGGAATATTCACGTTCAGCACAATCCCTTTTGGTAAAGGATTGTCTAAAACTTTTTTTACAATATTCTGAATATATTCTTTCGCTTGAGAAAAATCGGCATCCCAGGAAAAATCCAGTAAGGAAAAACCAATTGCCTGCAAACCTTCAACACCTGCTTCTACCGCGGCACTCATTGTTCCGGAGTAAATAACATTAATGGAGGAATTGGCGCCATGATTAATTCCGGAAACCACCAGATCGGGTTTCCTGATCAGAATTTTATCTAAGGCAAACTTTACACAATCAACAGGCGTCCCGCTCAGAGAGTAATCCTTCTGCGGTCCATCTAAACTAATTTCTTCAAAAGTAAGCGTGGAGTTGATCGTAATTGCGTGACCTTTACCGGATTGCGGGGAATTTGGTGCCACCACAACAACGTCTCCAATTTCATTCATAAATTCTACCAGATGCCTAATTCCGGGAGCTGTTATTCCGTCATCATTCGTTACTAAAATCAAAGGTTTTTGCATATAATCTCTAGGTTTTCCACAAATTTACTTAAAATAATAGTGCCCAAATATAAATAAGGTATTAATTTTGATACTTTGTAAAATCCTGTAACAAAAGGGAAAAATTCTTAACAAATTAGATATTAAATAATTATATGTTCAAAAAATTAAAACTCAATACATTACTGCTTTTCATTCCGCTTACGAGTTTGGTGTTCTGCTTTAATTCACCAAAGAATGACGACGATAAAATGTCGACCATCATGGTAAGTGTAAAAAATACGCTCAGTTATCTTCACTACTCTCCGAAAACCATTAACGATGCTTATTCTGAAGACGTATATAAGCAATATTTCGATATGGTAGATGCATCGAAAAGATATTTTCTACAGTCTGATATGGATGAGTTTGCGAAACACAAAACCAAATTAGATGATTATTTAAATCAGGGAGATCTTGTTTTCTATAAATTAACAGTCGACAGATTGTATCAAAGAGTTGATGAAATTGATAAGATCACGCAGGATATTTTAAGCAAACCCATTAATTTGAATGAAGATGAAACTCTGGTTCTAGAGCCGAAAATCAAAAGCAATGCAAAGAATGCTGCAGAACTTTCTACGGAATGGAAAAAATATATCAAGTATAATATCCTTCAGGAAATGGAATCTTTAACTGCAAAAGAAGAAATGCAGAAAGAGAAAAAAGATTCTGTGCAGAAATTTAATTTGAAAGATACCATTAAACTGGAAATTCTTACCCAGGAGCAGAAGAGGATTAAGGCAACTTCTGAAGTGAAAGATCTCGTAACAGACACTTTCCGAAGGTTTAAGAAAAGAAATAAAATGGACTGGTTTACGGTTTACATGAATGCTTACACCGAAGTTTTTGATCCACACACGAACTATTATTCGCCGAAAAATAAAGAAGATTTCGATACCCAGTTTACGGGGAAAGTAATTGGAATTGGCGCGATCATTCAGGAGAAGAAAGGATTTTTATATCTGGGAGCACTTAGCTTAGGCGCACCAGCCTGGAAATCGAAACAACTTTCAGATGGTGATAAGATCTTAAAAGTGAGATCGAAACCGGATGAAGATGCTGTAAATGTTGTTGGAATGCTTTCTGACGAGGCGGTACGGTTAATTCGGGGCGAAAAAGGAACGAAAGTAACTTTAACGGTGGAGAAGAAAGACAAAACCATTAAGGAAGTAACTATGATTCGTGAAGAAGTTGCGATCGAGGATACTTTTGCAAGAAGTATTATTGTTAACGCTTCCGATGGTAAAAAATACGGATTGATTAACCTTCCAAGTTTTAATGCTGATTTTGCAGATGCGAAAGGTAGAAATGCGTCCGACGATATTAAAAATGAATTGATCAAACTTAAAACCCAAAACGTTGAAGGAATTATTCTTGATCTTCGAAACAACGGTGGCGGAAGTTTAACCGAAGTTGGTGATATCATGGGGTTATTCATGAATGCAGGTGCTTATGTTCAGGTGAAAGATGGAAACGGAAAAATTCAAACCTTGAAAAATAAATCCAGTGCTCCTCTTTGGACGGGTCCTTTGATCATCATGCAGAATGAACTTTCAGCCTCAGCATCCGAGATTTTAGCCGGTGCAATGCAGGATTATGGTAGAGCCGTGATCATTGGTTCGCCTCAATCTTTCGGAAAAGGAACCGTACAAACATTCGTTGATCTTAACCGATTTTTGAATACGAGTGATGATTTCGGGTCTTTAAAATTAACCATCCAGAAATTTTACAGAATTACAGGAGAATCTACGCAACGAAAAGGTATTGAATCAGACATTAAAATGAAAGATTTTTACACCTATGCAGAAATAGGGGAACGTTACGATGAATATGCTCTGGCGTGGGATAAAATTCCGGCAGTCGCTTATCAACCAGTGAATTACTTTTCGGTTCAGGCCTTACAAAAAGGAATTGAGAGCCGGTTAGTAAGTAATAAAAATTATCAGTTGATGCAGGAATCGGCAAAGTGGAAAGAGAATTTAGATAAAGAAGAAACTATTTCCCTTAATCAGGAGAAGTTCAATGAAGTAATGAAAACCAGAAAAGCTCAAATTGAGAAATTTAAAGCTTTGGATAAGTTCAACAATGGTTTAAAATTCACTTTAAATACGGATGAGGTTGCCCGTGAAAAAAGCGATGAAGCCTTCACAAAGAAAACGCAGAACTGGACGAAAAATCTACAGCGTGATCTCTACTTGCAAGAAGCGGTGACAGTTGTAGGACAAATGAAATAATTTTTTTAAAATAATGACTATAAGAACCATCGGATTTCCGGTGGTTTTTTCTTTTTTACAAGTCGGTACGTAAAACCGACCCTTCGGTGATAATTTGTTGAAGAATGAACACGCGCGGAATATCTTTACACCATCAAATAAAAGCAATAATTAAATTTAAAAAAATGGAAACTTACAATTTTAACCAGGAAGAAAAATTCTCTCAAGCACAAAGAAGAGTGAAAAGCATTGAAGGATTTTATATTCACGCGACTGTTTATTTGGCCGTAAATGCGGTGATCATTGCAGGATGTGCGGTTGATAATATTAGCAGTTTATTGACTGCTGATCCTTACATGACAGCTTTGTTTTGGGGAATTGGTCTGGCTGCTCACGGAATGTCAGTTTTTGGACAAGACTTTATTCTTGGAAAAAACTGGGAGGAAAAAGAAATTCAGAAAATATTGAATAAATAACTGAAAAATTTCATTTATCATTAAATTTACGAAATGGAACTTAACAATTTAAAGAAGAGAACTAGGGATTTGTTGGTGATCTCTTTTGCGACTGGCTTATTCTTTTTTGTGTTTTTTACAGGTGACAAGAGTCTTAATAATTTATTGATTAGTTTTTTGGTTGCTTTTCTGTACACCTTGGTCTTTACTTTTGGGAATGGGTTGGTTAATGATTATCTAAATTCGAAATATTCCTGGATCGAGGATACAAAAACCCGAATTATTTTGGGAATCATTGCGACGCTATTGGTAAATGTCGTTTTGGTGATCGCTTGCAATTACATTAATTTTGTACTGCTGCAAAAAAGCGATCCTGCAAATTTTTTTAGAGGAAATTTAGGTTTTATCAATTGGATCATCGTTAATATTGCGCTTCTGGTTTCTGCAATTTTACATGCCAAAGGTTTTATCGAAGAGTGGAAGAAATCTACCCGAAAAGAAGTCGTAGAGCAGAAATTAATTGCAAAATCTGCAAACGCTCAGTTTGAAAGTTTAAAGAACCAACTCGATCCACATTTTCTCTTTAACTCTTTAAATGTTTTAAGTTCCTTAATCGATGAAAATCCGAATCAAGCTCAGAAATTTACCTCTTCCATGTCCAAAATTTACCGCTACGTTCTGGAGCAAAAAGATAAGGAACTCGTGACGGTAGAAGAAGAAATAGAATTTGCGAAAACCTATTGCGATCTTTTAAAAACCCGTTTCGAAGACAGCGTGAGTTTTGAATTTAATGTTAATGAAACTTCCCTGAGATCTTACGTAGTTCCACTTTCTCTACAATTACTTTTGGAAAACTGCATCAAACATAATTTTGCAACTTCGAGCAAACCTCTGCATATCAAGATCTATTCAGAACATGGATTTCTATTTATAGAAAATAATTTGCAGCAAAGAGAACAGATGAAAGAAAGTGCCGGAATTGGCCTCTCAAACATCGTTCAGCGCTATTCTTTACTTACTAAACAAAATGTTTTCATCGAAAAATCAGAGGAATTTTTCAGAGTAAAAATTCCCATGTTAACCCAAAAAATTACTGCTATGACTGCACAACCATCACAAGAATCAATGGCTTATCAAAGAGCCGCAAAAAGAGTAGAAGAGTTGAAAGGTTTCTACAGCAACCTGATTTCTTACTGTTTGATCATTCCTTTTTTAGTCTTCATCAACCTTTATACTTCGCCCCAATATTTATGGTTTATCTGGCCGATGTTAGGCTGGGGTTTTGGCTTATTGATGCATGCTTTAAAAGTGTACGGAATTGGCAAGAACTGGGAAGAGAAACAAATTCAGAAAATTTTAGACCGACAAAATTCAAAAAATTAATTTAAATGGAAAATTTAACAACAAAAGAAATTGATTATTCCATCGCGAAAGAAAGGGTACATCAACTGAAAAAATTCTATGCTAGTTTGCTTATTTTCATCATCCTATTTGCATTTTTCGGTTTTCGAAAATATGACATAACGGGAGAACTCAACTTTTTAAGATTTAATAACTGGTCCGCAATCTTCTGGATCTGGGGACTACTTTTAGCGCTTAAAGCAGTGAAATTATTTTTCTTTAATCAAAACTGGGAAAGAAGGATGATAGATAAACAACTCAATAAATAAGATCATGGAAAATTTTAATCAAGACGACATTAAATATTTAGAAGCTCAAAAACGCGTAAAACGCCTGAAAGGATTTTACATTCATGCCCTTGTTTACGTGTTGGTCAATCTTTTTATCATTGAGCAAAATGTGCAGTCCGGAGCTTCTCTTTCGAGTATGGATAATTACTGGACCGCTCTGTTTTGGGGAATCGGTTTGCTGGGACACGCGATCAGCGTTTTCTTGCCAAATGTGATCATGGGAAAAGATTGGGAAGAGAAAAAAATTCGGGAGTTAATGGATAAAAATAAATAAGATGAACACTCTAACAAATATCGTGATAACCCTTTGGGCGATCTCCGAAGTTTTTCTTCTTTTAAAAATGAGATCCGGTGGCGACGATGCGAAAGGTAAAGATAACAAAACGCTTTCCCGCTTGTGGCTGGTGATTGGATTCAGCATCTTCTTCGGAATTTTTGTTTCCAAGGCATGGAGCTCTCCCTTTTACAGCAGTAAAATAATACAGATCATTGGTTTAGTATTGCTTTTATTATCTGTTATTTTGAGGTTGATCGTCGTTTATCAATTAGGAAAGTATTTTACCGTAGACGTTACTATCAAAAAAGACCATCAATTAAAAACAAATGGGTTTTACAAATATGTGCTGCATCCATCTTACGCCTTTTCTTTGCTCACATTTGTAGGATTGGCAATTGTTCTCAATAATTTTATCTCTGCAATAATCCTTTTATTTCCAGTTTTTCTGATGTTTCTTTACCGAATTAAGATTGAAGAAAACGTATTGAAAGATCAATTTGGAAAAGATTATTCCAATTATATGCAGAAAACAAAAAGACTTATTCCTTTTATTTATTAATTTTAGAGTATGATAAAAACCGTCATCATCGAAGATGAAAGACCTGCCGCGCGAAAACTCGAAAGATTAATTAGTTTGTTTCCTGATTTAGAACTAGTTGCAACCCTAAATTCTGTTGATGAAGGTTCAGACTGGTTTCAGAATAATCCACATCCGGATTTGATATTTTCAGACATTGTTTTAGGCGATGGATTGTCGTTTGATATCTTCGAAAAAGTTCCGACGAAGAGTTTTATGATTTATACCACGGCGTTTGATCAGTACACATTGAAAGCTTTTAAACTCAATTCGATCGACTATCTTTTGAAGCCAATTATGGAAGAAGATCTGGAAAAAGCGATCAATAAATATAAAAGCTTCTTACCTTTCGATTCGTCTTATAATACTTTGGAAGTCAAATCGTTAATGAAAGAAGAGAAACAGAAATTATCGCGCATTCTAGTAAAAATAGGCTATAATTTAAAGATTGTTCAGACCGATGAGGTTTCGTGTTTTTATAGTGAAAACAAAATCGTTTATCTTCAAACCAAAGAACGAAATTATCCGACCGATTTTACTTTAGATGAACTACAAGAAGTTCTCGACGAGAAGAAATTTTTCCGCGTGAACCGGCAGTTTATGATCAATTCAAATTTCATTAAAAACATTCACACTTCGCCTTATTATAAAGTGGAAATGGAATTTCAGCCCGAAGAAGAAATAACCGTAAGTCGCGATCGAGTGAAAGATTTTAAGGATTGGCTGAGCAATTAAACAATTTCTTTATGAACTGGATCTTAATCATACAAATCATTTATATCCTATTTATAATCGGAGTTCTGCTTCGAATTATTTATGACACGCAAAGTGTCACCAAAACTTTGGCCTATTTACTTCTGGTCATTTTTCTACCCATTATTGGTGTTTTTATCTACTTCTCTTTCGGCATCAATTACCGGAAGAATAAACTCTACAGCAAAAAGATCATTCAGGATGAGAAACAGGAAGATTTGGTTCTCGCAAAACTGAAATCATATAATCTTAAAAATCTTGACGCAGTCGATGATAGTGATCACTTTGCAGGTTTAATGAAAATGATCTATGAAACCGACAGAAGCCCTTTAACCACGAATAATTCTGCGAAACTTTTGATCAACGGCGAAGAAAAATTCCCTGAAGTTTTACAGGAATTGCAAAATGCAAAACACCATATTCACATTGAGTATTATATTTATGAAGATGATGAGATCGGTCGCGCTATTGAAGAAATTCTGATGGCAAAAGCAAAATCCGGCGTTGAAGTTCGTTTTATTTATGATGATTTCGGCAGCGCTTCCATCCGGAAAACCTTAGCCAAAAGACTAAGAGAAAATGGAGTGAAAGCTTTCCCATTCTATAAGATTAAACTGATCAAGCTTGCAAATCGTTTAAACTATCGGAATCACCGAAAGATTATTATTGTTGATGGCCGCGTTTCTTTTGTCGGAGGAATCAACGTGAGTGATAAATATAATAATGCACATTTCGGTAACAAATTATTTTGGAGAGATACGCATTTGAAGATCGAAGGAGATGCGACTTCAATTCTACAACATTTGTTTATTGGAGACTGGAATTATTGTTCCAATGAAAAGTTAACCATCAATGATAATTATTTTCCAAAGCCAGAAAAAATGTCGGATCATACAAGAAATGTTCAGATTGTTTCCAGCGGACCGGATTCCGACCGACCTTCCATTTATTATGCAATCATTAAAGCCATACAATCTGCGAGGAAAGAGATCTTCCTGACTTCTCCCTATTTTATTCCGGGAGAAACCATTATTGATGCGCTGAAGATGGCCGCACTTTCCGGCGTTGATGTTCGGCTATTGGTTCCGGGAATTTCAGATTCCTTTATGGTCAACGCGGCTGCGAAATCCTATTATACCGAGCTTTTAAAAGCGGGAGTGAAAATTTATCTTTATAAAAAGGGATTTGTGCACGCGAAAACTTTGGTTGCGGATCAATCTTTAGCGATCGTTGGAACGGCCAATTTAGATTACCGAAGCTTTGATTTGAACTTTGAAGTCAATGCCGTAGTTTATGATGAAGATCTTGCGAAAGAATTGGCTTTCAATTTCGAAAAGGATATGCAGGATTCGGAACAGATTGAAATTAATTCCTGGCTTAATCGTCCGAAACATCTTCAGTTAATTGAGAAAATCGTGCGGTTGATTTCGCCGATGCTTTAAAAACCTACTTCTTTTACCGGTCAAAATATCTTTTAATGAGTTACAACTGTTTTGATATTTTGTGTAACTACTATATATTTGCCGAAATGGATTAATTCATTATAAATTCATATTTATAATAGCTTTTCCATTTGTTATCTATCGAATTTAAGAGAAATAATGATTGAATTTTCTGCTATCTAAACTCAAGTTGTGAAAATAGTAGCCTTTTAAAATTGAAAACTTTTTTAATAAAAATCTAAATAGAAATCTAAATAAAAAGAAAAATGAAAAGAATCTCAACTATCTTCTTAATGGTATTCGGTATCATTACTTTCGCACAAACACCGTGTAACGTTACGAATCCCAGTAATAATTTTCAGGGAGCCAGACAATGCAGCGTAAATAACAACTGGAGTGTTGCCAATGATATTATTATTGCTGCTGATACCAAAACAACTTTAAAAGCAATTATGCCAAGTATTGCAATGAACGCGGGTGTTACAGCAACTTCTGTTCGTGTTAGAATTTATAATGATGCAAATGGGATCCCGGGAACTTTATTAAATACTCAAAACATTGTCCCAACTTCTCAAGTGGTTAAAGGATCTAATTTTGGAGTGAATTTTTCCGACGTGAAGATTGATTTGAGCCCGGTTGTTTTGAACGGTTCTGCAGGTGCAGCAATTAGATATTGGGTAGCAATTCAGGTAGCGACTTCCAATAATAGTACGGCTTATATGGAAACTACGATGGGTTCGATGGTCGGCAAACCATTAACTTTTAGCGATGGTGGTACCTTTATTATTCCGAACGCTGCTCAAGATGGAGTATATACGTTCTTTGCAGATTGCGAACCGTTAATTGCGACTGGTTTTCCTGCTCCATATTGTGGTGCTTTGGTTTATGGGACCGTAGAACCTATTACGTTGGTCGAAGTTGCGGGAATTAATAATGTCTCGAATGCGGTTATCAATGGTTCTCCTGCTCATCAGGATTTTGTAGATAAAATTGGTGAAATGAAGCGTGGAAATACTTATCCAATTTCTTTAGGCGGAAATACAGCTGGAAACTTTTCGGATTCCCTTGTAGTATTCATCGATTGGAATCAGAATAATAAACTGGATGATGCTGGTGAAGTTTATGTAATCGCGGAAGCTTTAGTAAACTCAACCGGAACTGATGGCAAAAAAGTAATGGGAAATATTGTGGTTCCCGCTGATGCAAAAATAGGAACAACCAGAATGCGCGTGAAAAAATCTTACGAAGGACCTTTCTTAAATCCTTGTCAGTCACAAACAAACTGGGGTCAAGCTGAAGATTATTCGATTAATGTAATAGAAAATCTTGCAGTTTCTGAAAATAATGCAATCGCTGGATTCTCCTATTATCCGAATCCTTCGTCTGATGTCGTTAACTTCAAAGCTACCGATACTATCGAAAATGTTGCAATCTACAACATGGCAGGACAAAAAGTTATTGATCAAACGATAGGATCAAAAGCCGGCTCTTTAATAATAACTCGATTAACCGCAGGAACTTATATTCTTAAAGTTACTGTTGCAGGAAAAGTGGGAACTTATAAATTATTGAAGAAATAATAATTTCGTCATAAAAACAAAAGAGACTGTCTGAAAAGGCAGTCTCTTTTGTTTCTACATAAATGGCTATGAAAATTCTATAATTAGAAAGTCCTTGAACTAAAGTTAGGTTACGTTTTATAAAATAATCTCTGCCTGCCAATATTCAAAAGTCTTTTTTTCTCCAGTATCTAAAGTAAAATCAAATGAGGTTTTAAGGGTTTCAGAAATTGAAAACTTAACTTCTTTCTTAAACAAACCTCCAGCGTAAGATAAAGTATGATATTCACCGTTTTCTCCACAAACATCGATGTTCTTCGGAAATGAATTAATCAAATCAGCATCCAGATCTTTTCCAATAAAAGTCTCATCTAAAATATCCGCCTGAGTAACAATGATTTTTGATTTGATTCCTGAACTTACGAAATCGTCGATAACTTCCTGAGATGTTTTTTCCCAAAGCGGTTCTACAACTTCAATTCCCAAAGGCTGAAGTTTACTTTCCCGATAATCCTTTACGTCTGACAAAAAGATATCTCCAAAAACAAAATGCTTCACGCCTTGTTCTTTAAAATGCTTCACCGCTTCAGCCATTTTCTCTTCGTAATTTTTTAACGCAGTAGAAGATTCGACGGGATAAAGAGGAATGCCAATACTTTCTGCCTGTCTTTCTAAGATCTCCAACGGAATCGAATGCATCGAAGATTTTGCGGTTTCTTCATTCATCGTTGTCAGTAAGGTAATGACTTCAAATTCTTTTTCTGCCAGAACTTTTTGAAGTGCTAAAGCAGAATCTTTTCCGCCACTCCAGTTGAATACTGCTTTTTTCATTGAGGATTTGAATTTACAAAATTTGCGGTTTCACTGACGATGAACGTTATTTTATTCAATATTTATTTAGGTTAAATGTAAAGGAATTTGAAGACTGGTCGATGAAATATTTTTTTCTTATTTAAGAGAAATACCCAAAACCTTAAATAAGAAAAGTTTTATTTAAGGTTTTTGAAAATTAGTTTTTGAACAACTTAAGATAGTCATCAAATACATATATTTTTCCTCTCTGTGCGCCTGTAGTTTCCCGAATTATTTCTAATTTTTCTAAAATTGCAATTTGTTTATAAGCCGAGCCGTAGGATTTTTCAATTACTTTTTCAACTTTTTGGGCATCGGTTATTGGGTTTTCATATAAAGATGAAATTATCTTTCGTGCATCATCTGTGTTTCCTTTGTGGGAAATTAATTTTTCTTCTAAATCTTTCTGCAATTTCAAAATTCCGTCAAAAGTTTCTACCCCAATTTTTGCAGTTTCAATTACGCCGGTTAGAAAAAATTTAAGCCATTGCGTTAAATCATTTTGTGTTCTTACACGCATTAAATTATCATAATACAATGCTCTGTGTTTCTCAAAGAAATCAGACAAATATAAAATCGGTTGCTTTAAGATTCCCTTGCTTACTAAGTAAATAGGAATTAGTAAGCGTCCAATTCTTCCATTTCCATCCAGGAAAGGATGTATAGTTTTAAACTGGTAGTGAATAATTGCAATTTTTAATAAATCAGGTAAAACATTAAAATCATCGTTTGCAAATTTTTCCAGATCCGACATTAATTCTTCGACAGAAGTATGAACTGGAGGAACAAATGTGGCGTCGTTAATGGTGGCGCCGCCAATCCAGTTTTGACTTTTTCGGTATTCTCCGGGTAATTTATGTTTTCCCCGCACCCCTGAAATTAAAGTTTTATGCGTCTTTTTTATCAATCTGGATGATATTGGAAGTTTTTCTAAATCTCCGACCGCGGTTTTCATCGCCTGAATATAGTTGTGCACTTCTTCCCAATCATCTCTTTTATCTAAAGAAAGATCTTCTTTTTTTAAAAACGCTTCCTCCATACTGGTCTGCGTTCCTTCAATTTTGGTAGATTGGGTCGCTTCTTTCACAATGTGCATGCTGATAAAGAGATCGATATTAACGTATTGCGAAAAAGTATCTAATATTCCCAATTGTCTATCTGCTTTGCTCAGTAGATTCAAAACGTTCATATCATCAAGAATCCAATTTTTGTTGATTAGATTGGGCTGAAAACTTTTGTAATAACCCTGATTAATTTTTTTACCTGAGACAAAGTTTTTCATTTTTCTTAAATTAGATTTTCTTTATTTAACAAATATAGAAAAAAGCTTAAATAAGAGAAATTTTATTTAAGGTTTTCATAAATAACTATAAATAAGTAATTTTTAATTTAGGAAATTTCGCAGAATCTAGAACTTTGTTTTTCGAAAACAATTTTTCTGTGTGAACCTAAAGTCATCATTAATTTAAATTTCATAAAAAATATCCACACTTCGCCGTATTACAAAGTAGATCTTGATTTTCAACCCGAACTGGAAATTACCGTAAGCCGTGACCGCGTGAGGGAATTTAAGGACTGGCTTTCGAATTAATTTCTAATATTTCTAAATTTAGAATTCCGCCTGCCAATATTCAAAAGTCTTTGTTTCGCCAGTATCTAAAGTAAAATCAAAGGAGGTTTTAATGGTTTCAGAAATTGAAAACGCAACTTCCTTCTTAAACAAACCGCCGCCGTAAGATAAAGTGTGATACTCGCCGTTTTCTCCGCAAACATCGATGTTCTTCGGAAATGAGTTCACCAAATCAGCATCCAGATCTTTTCCAATAAAAGTTTCATCTAATAAATCTGCTTGAGTAACAATGATTTTTGATTGGATTCCGGATCGTAAAAAATCATCAATCACTTCCTGCGAGGTTTTCTCCCAAAGCGGTTCTACAACTTCAATTCCAAAAGGATGAAGTTTGCTTTCACGATAAGTCTTTACGTCTGATAAAAAGATATCGCCAAAAATAAAATGTTTCACGCCAAACTCTTTGAAATGATGAACCGCTTCACTCATTTTCTCCTCGTAATTTTTTTTTCTGTTGAAGATGTAACAGTATACAATGGAATTCCAATGCTTTTTGCCTGTCTTTCTAAAATCTGAAGTGGAATCTCATGCTTCGATGATTTTGAGGTTTCTTCTCTCATGGTTGTCAAAAGTGAAACGACTTCGAATTCCTTTTCTTCCAAAACTTTCTGAAGCGCTAAAGCAGAATCTTTTCCGCCACTCCAGTTGAATACTGCTTTTTTCATTGAATACAGTGATTGAAGAAATTAGAATTTTAATACAACTGAATCAAAACGTCAGCAGGAATATTTAGTTTTTCTTTCAGATTTCGAATCATTGTCAAACTCAGTTTTCTTTTACCCGAAAGAATTTCAGATTTACGGGAACGCGTTCCCAAAATTTTACTCAACTCACTTTCAGACATATTTCTTTGCTCCATTCGGAATTTGATGGCTTCGATAGGATTTGGCTTTGGAACAGGAAAGTTCACTAATTCGTACTCTTTTACCAAAATAGAAAGTATTTCCAATTCGTCAGAATCTTTAGAATCTTCCTTAATATCTTTTTGCATCAAGAGATAAATTCTCTCAAGAGAACTTTCGTATTGCTCCTTATTTTTTATTGGTTTTAACATAACTTATTTTTTTAGCATCGATCTTATCATATTCTTTATGCGTTCCGAACCACACAATAAAGATAATTTTCAATCGGTATTCTATATCCACGATTAATCGGTAACTATTTCCATGAATATTAAAAACAACTCTTTTATCCGTTAATATTGAAGCGTTCCTGTATTGTTCTTTCAGTTCATTCGGATTGTTCCATTCTGCGGTATTACCTTCTTCATACCAAGACAGCTAAGACTGTTTTGCTTGTGGAAACTCTTCCCAATAATCCTTTAAAGTATTTACAGCAATTATTCGCATCAACAAATGTACAAAAATGTTACCAAATTGGTGACGTTTATTTTAGTTATACTTTGCCGTTTTATAAGATGGAAATCGAATTTCAGCCGCAACAAAAAATCACGGTAAGTCTTCATTTGGTATAAGATTTTAAGGATTCGTGGTCGAAGTGATTCCGCCAGCAAGATTTCAGGTTCCGCCGGCGACGATTATTGTTTTACCTTTCATTTGGTTTTTATTCGAAGTTGCTAATGATTTTTAAAAGTCTTTGAAAATAGATCAAATCAGCATTTATCCTTTGCCCAGTCTCAAAAACAAACTACGTTACTACTCGTTCTTATGATTGGCAATATTAAAATTAAAATCCAGTATAATTATAATTATATATTTTTTTTAATGAATGACATGTAAAAATCGGTTCAAGTATATTTTTTTTGCTAATTTTGGGTTGTGGAAGAACAAGGTTTCATAGAAATTAGGGTTGATAATTTCGCGCAATCATTAACCCCAAAAGACGTCGATATTAACGAGGTCAAAACTGTTATATCCGATATCGAAACATTCTTGTACCCGACAAGAGATGAAAAAAAACTTAGACCACAAATATCTTATGATATTGAGTCTGGATCAGCTAAACACAAATTTTTTCTTCCTATTTCTGCCGTTATTCTTTTCAACGGACTCACTTCTGAGATTAATAAAAGAAAATCTTTAGATTTTTTAGATTACAAACGACAAGAAATAATTGATAAATTTCAACAAAAAGCACTTAAAGAAGGTTTTAAGATTGAATTTAAGAGTTCTTTAGCAAATGAACCACTACTAATTATTGATTCTCAAACTTCTTACAATATGATTTCGCCTCAATTTTATAACAGTGAGTTTTATCTATATGGTGAGATTTATCAAGAGGGTGGAAAAAATCCAAATATTCATATTTCAACATCAAAATTTGGAAATTTAACTATTTCTGCAACCAAGGAACAGATTTTAGATGGAGATAAAAAAACTTATAAGCCGTACGGGATAAAGGTAAGTGGAAAAAAAAACTTATCAGACGGTAAGTTTAGCGATTTGAAGTTGGTCGAATTTATATCATATCTTCCTGTTTTTGATCGAAGTCTATTAGATAAGGTTATTGAAAGAGCATCATGTAACTTGAGCAAAATAAAGAACGTTGATAACTGGATTGAGAGTTTAAAAACCGACAGCGTATGAAGGATATAAAAAGCGTCCTTCTAGATAATTCTTTTGTCACTAGACTATTAAAATCCGATGACGAATACCACGAAAATGTTGTGAAATATTATCAGTATTTCCTCGAGAATAATATTGTTTTATTTCTTTCTACAATTGTTGTAAGTGAGTATGCTGTTGCCGATAATCCTGATAATTTATTAGCGTTAAATTCTTTTCAATTATTAGAATTTGATTATGGCGATGCCAAAATTTCTGGTGAATATTTCGCATTTTTAAAAGATGATGATTCTTTAAGAGAAATTGAGAAAAGAAAGGTTATAATAAATGATTTAAAACTTTTTGCTCAGATAAAGAATAGAGGAATTGATGCATTTATCACTAAAGATAGAAAAGCACTTCCCAAAATGATTGAACCATTGAAACAAAATAAAGGGTTACATTTTGAATATATAGATTTGACAATTCCATTGGCAGATAGATTGGGAATTTTATTTTAATTCTTTATTTAACTAATCACGCCACTTCCCACCAACTCATCCTCCAAATACCAAGCAGCAAACTGTCCTTCTGCAATCGCAGATTGTGGGTTTTCAAATTCGATATAAAAACCTTCTTCAAATTGGTAAAGGGTCGCTTCTTCCAAAGTTTGCCGGTACCGGATCCTGGCTTTTACTTTCATCAATTCGCCATTTTGCAAACGCAAATCTTCGCGAACCCAATGAACTTCTGAATTTTCTATTTTTAAAGCGCTTCGGAAAAGTCCCGGGAAATTTTTTCCTTCGCCTACAAAAACAATATTTTTTTCAATATCTCTGGAAATCAAAAAGCAAGATGCTGCATGGCCGCCAATTCCCAAGCCTTTACTTTGACCGACCGTAAAATAATGCGCACCCTGATGTTTGCCAATTACTTTTCCATCCGATTTTTCGTAGTTGAATTTCTGAGACAGAAATTGTAATTCTTCTAATTTTGAAGAAAACTCAGGTGTTTCTTGATGAAAACCAGAGAAATCTTTAAAAATCTCTACAATTTCTCCTTCTTTCGGTTCCAACTGTTGTTGTAAAAAAGTCGGTAAACTCACTTTCCCGATGAAACATAAACCTTGCGAATCTTTTTTATCTGCCGTCACCAAACCCATTTCCCGGGCGATTTCCCGAACTTCAGGTTTTGTCAAATTTCCAATCGGAAACAATGATTTCGACAACTGATCCTGATTCAACTGACACAGAAAATACGACTGATCTTTATTGTTATCTGCTCCCGCCAAAAGATGAAAGATCTCTTTTCCATTTTCGTCGAAAGTAGAGTTCACTTGCGCGTAATGTCCCGTTGCAACTTTCTCAGCACCAAGCGATAAGGCTGTTTTCATGAATACGTCAAACTTCACTTCACGGTTACACAGAACATCAGGATTTGGCGTTCGGCCTTTTTTATATTCCTCGAACATATAATCCACGATTTTCTCCTTATACAATTCGCTCATATCGATGACCTGATAAGGAATTCCGAGTTTCTGCGCCACCATCAAAGCATCATTGCTATCTTCAATCCAAGGACATTCATCCTCCAAAGTCACCGATGCATCATTCCAGTTTCGCATAAAAAGCGCCACCACTTCATGACCTTGTTTCTGCAGCAAATACGCTGCAACACTGGAATCTACACCTCCAGAAAGTCCTACTACAATTTTCATATGTTCCTATTATAAAGCATTTCAAGGATGCTCTTTTGTGAGGTGCAAATTTACGATATTAAAAGCACTTTTTTAAGGAGCAACAAGAGTTTCGCTTCTTTCGAAAACCCAACCCGCTTTCCGTTCCAATCTTTTGTTTTTTATTCAAAAAACAAAAGGATTTCCACTCCAATCGGGGCTGGAAGATAGATTTTTTTCTCTTCCAAAATATTTTGATCGCAGGAAACCAATCAGTTTTAGAATAATAGAAATTTTCGATTTCAAAAAAAGAACTATTTTTGAAAGTACAATCAAGCACCTATGAAAAAATTCTTTTTACTTTCCCTTATAGGATTCGGACTGCACTTCAATGCCCAGATCGCAACTTCGACACCCGTTGGAAATACCGAATCAAAATTGACTTTCGGAGGTTCTGCAGGTTTAGGCGGATCGTTTGGAAGTGGCGGAGGCGGAACTTCCATTTATCTTTCTCCCAGAGTTGGCTACAAACTGACGGAAGATCTAGAAACCGGTTTAGCTTCAAACTTTACCTGGTCAAATTTCGAGTATTTTTCTGCAACCACAATTGGCGTTGGACCTTTTGTTAACTATTATATTTCCAGAAGCTTTTTTCTAAGTGGAATGTTTCAGGAATATTTCTTCAATCAGAAAAACAAATACGATCATTCAAAATACTCCGGGAATGAAGCCGCGCTTTATTTAGGTGGCGGTTACATGCAGAGAATTGGCGATCGCGCTTACATGCAGATCGGCGGAATGTATAATGTGTTGTACAAAAAAGATCAGTCGGTTTTTGGCAGTGGATTTATTCCAAGTGTTGGAGTCGTTTTTGGACTTTAAGGATAAACACAAATTGCACAAATATTTTTCACCAATCACACAAATTACAACACGCAGTTTCATTATAATCCTTAAACTTCTTAACCTGAATAAACTTGTTTATTCCTTAATTAATTGAATTTCTAATTTATTGTTAAATGATTGTTATTTAAATCATTAAGAGAAATTACGACAGAATAAACCTTAATGTCTTTAATGGTGGAAAAAAACAGCAATATCCACAAGAGGTTTCGACAAGCTCAACCTGACAAAGCAGTTTTTTCTTACATAAGGACCATGTCAGACTGAGCCTGTCGAAGTCTCTTCATTCTAAACTATTTTATAACAAAAAATCTCCCGAAATTCAGGAGATTTTTTTGTAAGCTGATGAAATTTAATTAAGGTTTGTTCGCCAGAAAATACTCAGCTTCTCCTTTGCCCCAGTTTGGATATAAAACCGTTTTTGGCTGATATGTTTTAAACTGATCCAAAGATTTTTGAAATAATTCCAGACCTTTTGCTTTGCTGCCACCAAATTGCTCCGGAGTGTAATAGGTATCCTCCGCTTTTAATAATGAAACACGGGGATTTTCCGGATCCAGTTTTTCTGCCTTTGCCAAAGCATCTGCACCCAACATTCCCTCGCTCATAAATCTTGCTTGCGGATCCACCATCATTTTTAAACCGTGAATCATTTTTTGTAAAATTAATATTTCGGCATTGTCTTTACTCAATTCAGACGCTTTATCTAAGTTTGTTTGCGCTTCTGCAGCAATCGCGTCCAGTTCGGTTAATTTACCGGTTCGCATTAGATTTCTTCCTTTTTCAATGGAGGCATGAGCTGCGTAATAATACGGAAGCCATTGTGTCTTTTCTTTGTCTCCAATTCTGGCGAAATCATTGGACACCGCGGTGAAATCTTCCGGAGTTTTAGACTGATCGAGTTTCGTGATCTTTTCTGTCATTGCTTTATCAAAAGTAGTTTGGGCGAAAGCGCTAACCGTAAATAGAAGAAGCGTAGTTAAAAATAATTTTTTCATTGTTTTGATTTTTGATGTTTTAGTATTTTGATAGATCAAAGGTATCTCAAAAAGTTTCTGCTTGAAATCTTTTTTTTCTGAAAGGTCGAATTTGATTTCTGAATGGTTTTAAAGGTTATTATTAATGGCGTCTTGTGTTCTGTCAACACCAAAGCTTATAAATGCACCGATGAAAATAAAGGTATTCACGGAAGGTAAAACGGCTCTGTTTCGCATTCCGTCATTCGAAAAGTTATAGCCGTAAATATTTTTTTGTCCTAAAATATTGTTGATTGCCAGAACCAATACCGTAAAAGATTTTGCATCTTTTTTTCCTAAACTCGGTAAATAGTTCAGACTGAAATTCAGCGCACTGAAATCTTTTAATCTTCCCTGATTGTTCAGGTGGTAATCACCGTTGTCGTTTGTAATAAAATTATAGTAAGGTCTGCCCGAAGCGTAGGTATAAGAAAGATTAAAACCCGTTTTCCAGTCGGTCACAAATTTTTTCGCCACAACAGAAAGGGTATGTTTTGCGGCAAAACTGGGGAATAAACTTTGGTCGTAGTTCTGAAAGTTTCTTTTAGAATCCAGAAAAGAGTAGGAAACCCAGTAATCAATATCTTTGATCGATTTCTTGTCCCGCCAGAAAACTTCAAAACCTTTTGCAAAACCGTCGCCGTTATTATTGATCGCAATTGGGCGGTAATCTAAAACTTTAGTTTTAATAAGATCGGTGTAGTTTTTATAGAAGGCTTCCAGTCTCAAGCTTCGTCCTTCTTCGGATTTTTGAACCTGAAAAACGTAGTGTGCCGCTTTTTGATAGCTGAGCGGTGCACTTCCAAAGAATTTATTTTCGGGATTTTGATAAAAGATTCCATATGCCAGAGAGCTCGTCCAGTTTTTAGAGATCCGGTAAGCCATTGCAAATCGGGGCGCGAGATTCCATTCGTTTACTGCAGTTGAATATTCTGAGCGTAAACCCACTTTCGCAGAAAGATTATTACTGAAACCTAAATCGGTCTCTGCAAAAAGGGAAGTAATTTCATCATTAAATTCGAAGGGAGCATCTGCAACCGCAACATCAGTTTTTTCCTGAGCTCTGTTGTATTCGATTCCGCCACGGATCGCGGATATTTTATTAATTTTTCTTTCAATAATGGCTTTCGTATTAAAGTAGTTCGCCTTGCTGTCAATGGAATTGCGGTTAATTTCTGAATTCTGAAACGTGTTGCTTAGATCAATGTAATTAGAATTGTAAGTGTAGGAACTTCCCAGATTCAAAAGATATTTTCCGAATTTCTGTTTAAAAGATAAATTGTGAAATGTATTTTTTCCTTTTAGCGACGTATTATCAAAATCAATATTGGGTTCTAAACTTTCAGACTGTAAGCCAATCCTGTTCGCATCAAAGCTTCCATAATATTTTAAAATTCCGCCATTTTTATTTTTTATTCTGAAGTTAAAGTTAGTGCCTAAACCTTCCGGAGCTTTCGTGAAATCATTATTAAACTTGATGAGCTTCGTCATTAAACCAATATTAGAATATCCTGCAGAGATCCCAAATGATCTGGTTTTTTCGTCATTTACATTTTGAAACCCTGCGTTAATAAAAATAGGTGAAATCCCAATGTCGATAGAATTCTTATCTGGAAAATCAATACTTTCCAACACCAAAACAGAAGACAAAGCCTGCCCGTAAAGTGCAGAATAACCGCCACTTGAAAAGACGTTGCCTTTAAACAGTGAAGTATTTAAACGATCCATGGATTTTATGCCCGGAATAGAATTCCCGAAAAAATTATTCACCAGATTTCCATCCATAAAAAATTTCGTCTCTTCGCCAGTGCCACCGCGTACAAACAAACCTTCCGTTTCCCCAATTTTCTGTACACCGGGAAGCGTTTCGAGCGCGGAAGAAATTTGTCCGTTTGCGCCCGCAGTTGTATAAATGTCAAGAGGTGTTAAAAGGGTAGTGGCTCTTTTTCGGTCACTGGCTTCAATGGAACCTGCAGAAATTACGACCGCATCAATTTCGGAGATCTGTTCTTTCAGATCTGAATTTAATTTTATATTCTCTGTAGAAATTACGATCGGTTTATCAATTTCGACAAATTTGGGATTAGAAAATACGATAATGTGATTTCCTTTTTCGGTGGTTTCAAAAGAAAAATTACCATTTGCATCGGTTGTAGTTCCGTCATAAGTATCTTTCAAGGTGACGGAAATATCTTTTACCCCTTTATTTTTGAAATTGACGGTTCCCGAAACGGTAATTTGAGCGCTCAGAAATAGTCCCGCCAGAAAAGACATCAAAATGAGGACTTTAGAAATGATGAACGTTTGCATGGTTTTAATTTTAGTACCGTAAAGATATTACGGAATAACTTTTGCTGAAAAGTATTTTTACTGAACGGTAAAATATCCCAACTGAATTGTATCAAATGAGATCCTATCTCATTTTCGTACCTTTATCATCATAAACATCAAACAATACTATTATGAAAGTTACAAAAATTTCTCTTTTTTTATGCAGCGCAATTTTTGCGGTGTCTTGTTCAACGACCAAAAACTACAAGATCAACTCTAAAAGCGGTACCAACACTCAGGGAACTGCCGATTTTGTACAGAACGGAAAGAATGTGAAAATGGAACTTAATGTTTACAAATTAACTCCCGGAATTCACGCTGTACATATTCATGAAAAAGGAGACTGCTCCGCAACCGATGGAAGTTCTGCTGGTGGGCACTGGAATCCATCCAAAAATGATCACGGAAAATGGGGTTCAGAACATTTCCACATGGGCGATATCGGAAATTTAGTAGCAGATAAAGACGGAACTGCAAGACTTCTGTTTGATACTGATAAATGGTGTATCGGCTGTAGTGACGAAAGTAAAAATATTGTGGGAAAATCTTTAATCATTCACGCCGGGAAAGATGACTTTCACACGCAACCTACGGGAGATGCAGGAGGAAGAGTTGGCTGTGTTGAAATTAAATAAGAATTTATTGTACTTTTAAAGGTAATATTTTTCGAGAAAGAAGAAAAATTCTTCCATTCTGAATAGATTATTTATTGCCAGATAGAAGAATAAAAGACCCACAGAAATAAATAAAAAAGATAGAATTTTCGGTGCGTTTTTGTAAGAATAGAAAAGCCATCCGATCATGAGTGGGAAAACGAATACGAAATGTCCACCATAAATGTAGGATGTGTGTAACCCAAATTTCAATACGCAGTGAATTAGAATATCAACAAAAAGGGAGATCATTAAGATCTGCACTAATTTATTTTTAAAGTTTTTGAAATAACTCCAGCAAACCAAAGCAATCATCGCTGCAACAAAAACATAAGGGAGCCAGAAATGGTAAACCTCCATAAAAAGGGCTTTGTAATAAAAGCCCTTTTTGTTGTGATAATCTCTCAATTCAAACCCGGCAAATAACATATTTCCACCAAAAAACCAGGATACGATCATGTCCCAGACAGGTGTTATTTTGGGTGTTGAGAATTTCTCATACTGTTCGCCGGATTTATTCAGAAACCGCATATAGTCGAAATTGATCCGGTTTAGGAACAGCAAAACAAAAGCTACAACAGATAAACTTACGCGTAAAACCGCACTGCCCAAATTTTTCCAGGTCCTGAAAAGGTTCTTTTCAAAAAAGAGCGGAATATAAACTTTTACAATATTCGTCACCGTTAAACCACCGATAGAAATGCTGGCTAAAGCAAGCGCGACGACTGGAATTTTTTCGTCTTTCTTTAATTTTAAGGCGGCGTAATAATTGAATAAAACGAGCAATAATAGAGTGTACGTATAATTTTCTGGCGTAAAGGAAAGTAAAATATTTGTAGAGAAAAATGCAAAAAAGAAAAGAATGAGCAAGGATATAACTTTCGGTAAAGCGATAATATTTTTTAAATATTTATAGATCTGAATCAAACTTAAACTCACCGCAAAATTGCTGCACCAAGCCAATACCAGACGAAAAATTTCATCTTTCTTACCGTCGGAAAATAGATAAGCAAAGTTTCGGACTCCATCGAAAAAATAATTGGATAAAGGATGTCTTTCGTAGCCACCACCCGTTAATACAATAGCTCGGTTGTCAAAACTGAAATAAGCATCCCACGGGATCCGGTCATCAAAAATAATCCGGTAATTTAATGCGATCGTACTTCCCAGAATACCGTAAACAGTAAGGAAGATCAGAAAAAGTAAAAACTCAAATTTCGTAGAAGGGAAAATCGTCTTCAGAAAATCGGTCAATTTTTGTTTGAAAACCAAGGTCGTAAATTTCTGCAAAATTAAGAAAATTTAGGAACTGCAGGAAAGCGTAGAACAGCCGCTTTGACCGTTATACATTGATGGTCTTTTTTTAGAAAACTCCGGATATAATTCTTCATACGGACTTTCCAGCGCCAGAAGAATTTTGTTGAGCAGCTCTTTTTTTCCTTCATTCACTTCATTAATACATTCAAAAAGAATATAATTACGAAGAATAAATTTGGGATTTGTTTTTCTCATCAGCGTTAATGATTCTTGTGGAGCAATCGTGTTTTTCTGCAGTCTTTCGAAATAATTTCTGATGAATTTTTCAAAAGTGGCGAACTGTTCGTCTGAAAGAAAATGATAGAAAATGTCTTCAAAATGTTTTCTCAGATTAGACGTTTCTGTAGCACTTTCTAGCTGGGTAAAGAAAAGCGTGTAATCGATCTTCAAATCTTCCATCACTTGCTGAGCTTCTGTAAAAAATGGACCATCACTTTTTAAAACGGTGTCGAAACCAAATTTTTTTGCCATCATTACATCATGTTTCTGCCAGAACATTTCAGTGAAATCGTTTAATATTTTTTCCAGAATTTTCTCGTCTTTAATCAAGGGAAACAGAGCGTTTGCGAGTTGCCACAAATTCCATTGCGCGATTTTGCCCTGATTTCCGAAAGCATAACGGCGACCCGGCAAATCGGTCGTGTTTGGGGTAAAATTTAAGTCATATTCATCCAGAAAAGAAAACGGACCATAATCAATCGTTAAACTTAAAATTGACATGTTATCGGTGTTCATCACGCCGTGAACAAAACCAACGCAATACCAATCAACCATTAGATCTGCGGTTTTCTCGGAAATGGTCTTGAAGAAGTCTGCGTACTTATTTGGGCTTTCCATATCAATTTCGGGGAAGTAATTCTTGATGGTAAAGTCCGCAAGTTTTTTCAAAGTTTCAGTTTCCTTTTGGGCGGTCAGCAATTCAAAATGGCCAAAACGCAAAAAACTTTCTGCGGTTCGCAACATTACTGCGCCTTTTTCATAGTCAGCATTTCCGTCGTACATCATGTCGCGCATCACCTCTTCTCCGGTGAAGGACAGGGAAAGACCTCGTGTCGTGGGAATTCCTAGATGATGCATGGCTTCACTCATCAAATATTCACGCACGGATGATCTTAAAACTGCTCTTCCATCTGCATGTCTGGAATAAGGAGTTGCTCCGGCGCCTTTCCACTGGATCTCTGTTTTTTTGCCGTTTTTGTTTTGAATTTCACCAGCGTATATTGCTCTACCGTCGCCTAATTGTCCGGCCCAGTTTCCAAATTGATGACCTGCATAAGCGGTTGCGTAGGTTTTTATATTTGCTGGAAGAGAAGCGGCATTCAGAAATTGGGTATCTTTTTCATTTTCTATTTTGCCCAGACCAATCTCCTCTGAGAGTCTTTCATTAAAAATAATCAATTCAGGATTTTCAAAACCCATGATTTCTGTAGTAGAAAATACAACTTTTGGAGTCTGTCTCTGTTGTGCACTTCCAGAGAAATCTCCGGGAAATTCTTTTAAAAAAGGCTGTGTAATCTGATCCAAATTCATGTTTCAAAGTTCGTTAAAAAAAACATCCTTCCAAAAGATTGAAAGGATGTTTTCGATTTATATTATGTATCGGAGTTACTTGTTAAAGTCGATATCGTCTCCGGTATTGATATTCTCGTTGACGTTTTCTTCCTTGGTACCGGAAGGTTTTTTAGGTCCGGAAGGCTGTACGACTTTCGGATTTTTAATCTCATCAATCGTTTGTAATCCTCCATCATCTCCGTAACCGCCTAATCCCTGCAGATCAGAACAGTTTCCGGTCCAGTTCGATGGTTTTACAAATTTATCATCGGGCGAAACACCGAGGTCTTTATCGGCCCAAACTTTCTTCATATAAATTGCCCAGATCGGAAGGGCCATTTTCGCACCCTGACCCTCACCAGTTCCCCAGAAATGGGTAGCTCGATCTTCCCAGCCTACCCAAACTCCGGTCGCTAGATTTGGCGTCATTCCCATAAACCAACCATCTGAATTATTTTGAGTTGTACCTGTTTTTGCTGCAATTTCCGTTGTTTTAGGAACTCCTCTTCGGCCCAGTTCGCCAGAAGCGGTACCGAACTGCGCGACCCCTTTCATTAAGTCGATCATTGTATAAGCATAAAGTTCGTTCATTACTTCTTTCAGCAGCGGTTTAACTTCCTTAATGACTCTACCATTTGCATCTTCGATACGCCATATCATTTCGGGTTTTATATAATTCCCGTAGTTGGCAAAGGTGCTGTACGCTCCTAACATTTCGAAAATTGTGATATCAGAAGATCCAAGAGCAATTGCGTATTCGTTTGGCATTTCTTCAGTTACTCCAAGATCACGTGCCGTTTGAATAACACTTTTTGGAGTTACCATTTCGATAAGACGAACAGCGACTGGATTTTTGGATTGAGCCAAAGCATCCCGTAATGTTAAACTTCCGCCAGAACCTTGTACAGACCAGCTTCCTTTTGTGTACGTTGCATTTGAAACTGTTGAGCAAGGAGTCATTCCCAGTTTCATGATCGCCGTCGCATAAACGAAAGGTTTAAAGGTGGAACCAACTTGTCTTTTCCCCTGTTTAATGTGATCATACTGAAAATGCTGCCAGTTGATCCCACCAACCCAGGCTTTTATTTCTCCGGTTCCTGGAACCATAGACATTAATCCAGCCTGTGCAATTTGCTTGTGATAACGGATGGAATCCCATGGTGACATTTCAACCTCTTCTTCGCCACCCCATGTAAATCTGGAAGTTTTGATCGGTTTTTTAAAGTCCAGCATGATCGAATCTTCGGAAACACCAGCATTTTTCAGCTGTTTGTATCTTCCGGTTCTTTTTACCGCACTCATCATAATAGAGTTAATTTCTTTGTCGTTGATGAGGTAGAAAGGTCTTTGCTTTCTGCTTTTTTGTTCAGCGTCGAATCTTTTCTGAAGATCTGTTAAGTGTTCTCTGATAGACTCTTCCGCATAACCCTGCATTTTAGAATCCAAGGTGATGTATATTTTAAGACCGTCTTTGAAAAGATTTAAGGTTTTACCCGTTTTCTTTTCGTAGTCTTTTAAATAGCCGTCAATTTCTTTTCTTAAATAAAATTTGTAGTACGCGGAATAACCATCATCAATCGATTTTATTGGCTGGTAATCCAGAGTGATCGGAGATTCTACCGCTTTCTGATAATTTTCCTGATCCAGATAACCCGTTTTCAACATTTGGTCTAAAACAACATCTCTTCTGGATTTTGCTCTTTCCATATTTCGCATCGGGTTATTTTTAACCGGATTCTCGAGCATTGCCACAAACATTGCTGCTTCTGGAAGCGTTAATTTAGAAGTTGGTTTGTTGAAATAAACACGTGACGCCATTTCAATTCCGTTTGCATTATAAAGGAAATCGAACTTATTGAAGTAAAGCGTTATGATTTCTTCTTTCGTATATCTTTTTTCTAAACTTACAGCAACGACCCATTCTTTCAATTTCTGAAAAACTGCAGTAGCTTTGTTTTGAGATCTTGTTCCTGTAAAAAGTAATTTTGCCAACTGTTGCGTAATAGTAGAACCACCACCGCGCTGTCCACCAAAAGCGACTGCTCTCGCAACAGATTGTAAATCAATTCCTGAATGTTCCTTGAAACGCTCATCTTCTTTTGCCTGAAGCGCATAAATTAAGTAAGGTGGCAACTCCTTATAAGTAACAGGTTGTGTTTTTTCTTTTTCGAATTTTCCGAGCATTTTACCATCAGAAGAATAAATTTCTGACGCGACATAAATATCTGGATTTTCCAGCTCTTTTACATCCGGCATGCTTCCGAAAAAGCCTTGGGAAACACCAAAAAACACAGCGGAAATTCCTAAAATAATAATGATAAGACCAATCCAGACCAATCTAACCCATTTTTTCCAACCTGTGTTCTTTTGTTTTTTTGGAGGTAGAGGAAACGTTTGCTTTGGTTTGTTCCCTTGGTTTTGTTTGTTTTCCATAAATGATATTACGGTTTTGCCGTTTCTATTTTTACACCAATATCTTCAATTCCCTTCAATTGATCCGTTCTCATTGCCTGAATAATTCCGATCGAATAATCGCCGTTTGCCGGGAATTTATAATTTAACTTATACTGAAACAAAGTTTCTTTTGTATCTCCAAATCCTTTACCGATCCACTCGCCGTTCGGTTGTGCCAAAACATAATTCAAAGTATCTGTATTTTTCATTTTTGTTTTCGCGTTCAAAAAATTCACGATCAAACGAATGTTACTGTATGGATAATCGTTATTGTTCCTTACAACAAATATAATATTTTTTGGATTTTGGGCATCATTCACCTTAAAGTCGAATTTTTGCTCTGTTTTCTTGTCCCAGTTTCCGTTGAGGTTTTTCATATCAACCTTTTCCGAGGAATTATTACAACTCACAAGAAACAGGAGAACGAAAAAAACACTCCCTATCTTATGCATTGTCATCGCGTTTTGGCTGAAACTTCTTTTTGAATTTTTTCGGTTGTTGATTCTGAGGCTGAGAATTTTGTGGTTGGTTATTCTCCGGACCTTTATTTCCTCTCTCAGCTTGATCTTCAGGACCTTTATTCACTGGTTTTTGTGCGTTGTTCGGTCTTTGGTTATTATTATTATTGTTGTTGTTGTTGTTGTTGTTGTTGTTGTTGTTGTTGTTGGGTTTTTTTCTGTTTGAATTTTTCGGGGAATTTTTATTTTTCCGTTCGAAACGGTCAATTGTATTTTCCTGAATTAAATCAACAGATCTTACCGGAATATCGTGAACTTTAATATCCTCTAACGCAGGAGCTTTCTCGCCTTTTTTGTTTTGAGCGATCATCTTTTTAACGTCGGCAACATCCAGATCAAACCAAGCCATAGAACGCTCTACGTAAGCGAACCACATTTTCTTTTTGAAGACGTCGATTTTAATACAAAAAGCTTTTCCGTTTACAGTGTCAATCGTAGATGATGAAGGAGGAAAATCACTTAACGCATCCAAATAACTGTCGAGTTCGTAATTCAAACAACATTTCAACTTTCCACATTGTCCTGCTAACTTTTGAGGATTGATGCTTAATTGCTGATAACGTGCGGCGTTCGTGTTTACAGAACGGAAATCAGTCAGCCAGGTTGAACAGCACAATTCTCTTCCACAAGAACCGATCCCACCAACTTTTGCGGCTTCCTGGCGGAATCCGATCTGTTTCATATCGATCTTTGTACGGAACGTTCCGGCAAACTCTTTAATTAACTGTCGGAAATCCACGCGGGTATCGGAGGTGTAATAGAAAGTAACCTTTCCACCATCACCCTGAAATTCCACATCAGTAATCTTCATGTCCAGGTTTAAACCGTACGCAATTTTACGGGCCTGAATTTTTACTGGCTCTTCTTTTCCTCTTGATTCCTGCCAAACCTCGATGTCTCGCTGGTTGGCTAAGCGGTAAATTTTCAGCGGGTTATCTTCAGTGACGAATTTTTTCTTCATCTGAATTTTTACTAACTCTCCGGTAAGGCTTACTACACCTATATCGTGACCTGGACTTGATTCTACTGTGATCACACTCCCCATATGGAGTGGTAAATTGTTTACGTTCTTATAAAAAAATTTACGATCGTTCTTAAATCTTACTTCCACAAAATCCGTTTGGGATGTTGATGGATTATGAATATTTGAGAGCCAATCGAAAACGCTTAATTTATAACTATTCCCGCAGGTATTTACACTTTCACATCCACTCCCCGATTTTGTTCCGCAGGAATGGCCAGAATCGCCAGATGTTTTGCATCCACAACTCATAATTTTATATATCTAATTGTTGCAAATTTAGTATAAATTTATTTTGTTTAATTCAATGGCGTAATAATTAACAGAATACTTTTTCTAAAATCAGCAATTAGTAGATTTTCTTGAGGATTTTTTAAACAATCACGGATTATTATGCAAATCATACAATTATAAATCACGTAAATTTTTAGTTTCTATTGAGATTATTTAGTTTAAACAGATGCGAATTTCTTCAGCACAAATTAAATAAAAGTCCCTAGAATACTAAGAAATATTATGGTTTTACAACGTCGAAATTTTAAACAAATACTGCAAAATGAAATTTGTTTAAAATAATTTATGATTTATTAACATTTGTTTAAAAAATAATTTTATATTTGGGTCATTAATAAAGATAATATGAAAAAAATTGTTGTAACAACAGCACTATTAGCCGGAGCTTTGGCATATGCAGGAGGTTTTAGAGTTTCTCTGCAAGGCGTAAAGCAATTGGCAATGGCTCATACAAGTGCACATGCAGAAGATGCGAGTGTTACTTTCTTCAATCCGGCCGGAATGTCTTTTATTCCCGCTAAATTAAGTGTAGCAGCTGGTGGTTTTGGCGCGAAATCAATCGTGACTTACCAAAACGCATCTACATTAGAGTCTTACGAAACTAATAGTCCAATTGGAACTCCCCTTTATGCTGCAGTAGCATATAGAGTTCTGGACAATGTTTCTGTAGGATTCAATTTCTCTACACCATTTGGTAGTACGATCGAATGGCCATCTGATTGGGCCGGACGCGAGATTGTACAGCGTTTGGAACTGAAAGCTTTCTATTTTCAACCAATGATCTCTTTTAAATTAGCACCTTGGGCATCGGTCGGTGGTAGCTATATTTATGCGAAGGGAAGTGTAGATTGGGATAAAGCTGCAACGCAATTAGGGGGAACTCTAAACCTTAATGATGATAAAGCTTCCGGAAGCGGTTTTGGTATCGGATTTTATTTCCAACCTAGTGAAAAGTTAGATGTAAGTATTGCTTACCGTTCTCCTATTGATATGAAAGCAGACAATGGAGTTGTAAGCTTTGATATTTCTCCGGCATTGTATCCTGCTTTAGGTTTGGATGCTTCTGGAAAAGATTCTTTTAAAGCAACTTTACCTTTGGTAGACGAGTATACGATTGGAGTTACCTATAAAGTGACACCGAAGTGGTTAGTTTCTGGAGATTTCAATTATAGTGGATGGGACCGATATAACAGTCTTACTTTGGATTTTGCAAACGCACCTATTGGGAATCAACCTAATGATCCAACCGTTTTAGTAAGTCCGAAGAATTTCGAAAGTACGCAAACATGGAGAGTAGGATCGCAATATCAAATTACAGATATGATTGCTGCGCGCGCTGGTTATTACTATGATGAATCGCCTTACACTGATGAAAATTTTCAAGCGGAAACTCCATCTTTCGACTCGAATGTTATTACTGCTGGTTTAGGATTTAAATTCGGTAGAGGAATAGGAGTTGATATTGCAGGCGCACTTGCACTTCCAAAAAGTAGAGCAGTGAAAAACACTTATAACAACTTTTACGGAGAGGCAAAAGCAAAAGCATATTACTTTGGTTTAGGCTTATCTTACAACGCATTTTAAGATTTAAATTTAATTATGAAAAAAATATTAATTTCAACAATCGCTGTTTCAGCATTGTTATTTACAGTAAGCTGTAATACGGACTTTGAAACCGATGTGAGCAGCATCGTAGTGACAAAAGGTGATGCTGATTTTACAAAATATGTGGCATTAGGAAATTCTCTTACTTCAGGATTTCGGGATAATGCTTTATATATAGATGGTCAAAATGAATCCTATCCCAATATGGTCGCACAGCAAATGATGCTTGCGGGTGGTGGAGTTTTCAAACAGCCATTAATGCCAAATAATGTAGGTGGATTTACTGGTATCCCAGGATTTCCGGGAAAATTGACTCTACAGGTTGTTAACGGAGCACTTTCACCAGTGCCAGGTGCACCAGGAGCTGCATTAGATAACATTTCCGCAGGGGCGCCTTACCAAAATTTAGGAGTGCCGGGAGCAAAATCCTTCCATTTGGGAATTAACGGATATGGTTCCCTGAACCCGTATTACTCAAGATTTGCTACAGGAGCATCTTCTTCTGTTATCGCAGATGCGGTAAGTCAGGCACCCACATTTTTCTCACTTTGGATTGGAAATAACGATGTTCTTTCTTACGCAACAAGCGGAGGAGTAGGCGTTGATCAAAAAGGAAACTTAAATCCTGCAACTTACGGTTCAAATGATATTACCGATCCAACAGTTCTTGCAAGTGTGATTAGTAATTATGTGACTGCATTAACTGCAAACGGAGCGAAAGGAGTACTTGCTAACATCCCGAATGTTACATCAATTCCATTTTTCACTAGAGTTCCTGCAAAGCCAATTGCTGGTTTAACAGATACTCAGGTTACGCAATTAAATACTGCTTACGCGCAATACAACGGTGGATTAGCACAGGCGAAAGCTTTAGGTTATCTTACAGACGCTGAATACCAAAAAAGGTTGATCAAATTTAATCCAACAGTTGCTAACGGAGCGGTGATAAAAGATAAAGATCTTACTAATCTTGCTGCCTTAGGAATTCCTTCTTTCAGACAAACAACATCGAAAGATTTTATTCTGTTAACTACTTCAACTGTTCTTCAACAAGGCGGTGGAACTGCTACACAGTTAGATGATCAATATGTTCTTACAGAAAAGGAAACTGCCAGAGTTCTTACAGCAACTGCAGCATTTAATGCATCTATTAAAGCAATCGCAGATTCAAAAGGACTTGCGTTTGTAGATGCTAACAAAAAAATGATCGAACTTTCAGGAGCATCAGGAATTTTGTTTGATGGCGTAAAATATACTGCAACATTCGTTACAGGAGGAACTTTCTCTTTAGACGGAGTTCACCTTACGGGCAGAGGTTATGCACTAATTGCAAATGAATTTATGAAAGCAATTAACACGACCTATAAATCGACGCTACCTATGGTTAACATTAATACGTACAGCGGCGTAACGTTCCCATAAAAATTTATTGAAAAATAAAAATATATAAAACCACTTGAATTCTTCGAGTGGTTTTATTTTTTTTAAATTTGTCCATCTAAAAAAGTAAAAATGGCTGAGCAGGCAAGTTATTTATTCTCCACAAGAACCAGTAAGGTTTTAGCGGAAAAAATCGCCCAATTCTACGGGCAGGAATTAGGAAAAATCAAAGTACAGGAATTCAGCGACGGCGAATTTGAACCGATTCTCGACCAGTCTGTAAGAGGCGGACGGGTTTTCTTGATCGGATCTACATTTCCACCCGCCGACAATCTTCTTGAATTATTACTCATGATCGATGCGGCAAAAAGAGCATCAGCAAAAAGTATCACGGTCGTTCTTCCTTACTATGGTTTGGCAAGACAGGACCGAAAAGATCAGCCACGAGCGCCAATCGGTGCCAAACTGGTAGCCAATCTTTTAACTGCTGCAGGTGCAACACGGGTCATGACGATGGATCTGCATGCAGATCAGATTCAGGGATTTTTCGAAATTCCTGTTGATCATCTTTACGCTTCTACTTTGTTTATCGATCACATCTTATCTTTAAACCTGGAGAATCTAACCATTGCCTCTCCGGATATGGGTGGTGCAAAAAGAGCCAAAAATTACGCAAGTCATTTAGGAGCTGATGTGGTGATTTGCTATAAAGAGAGAAAGAAAGCCAACGTCGTGGACGAAATGTTTTTAATTGGACATGTTGAAGGTAAAAATGTAATTCTCATCGACGATATGATCGATACCGCCGGAACATTATGCAAAGCTGCAGATATTTTAATGGCAAACGGCGCGATAAGCGTTCGAGCAATGGCATCTCACGGTGTTCTTTCCGGTAAAGCCTACGAAAATATAGAAAAATCAGCCCTTTCAGAAGTTATTGTTACTGATAGTATTCCGATCAAAACAGAACTTTCTTCTAAAATAAAAGTCCTTTCCTGTGCGCAACTTTTTGCAGATGTGATGAAAATGGTTCACGAACATAAATCAATCAGCGAGAAATTCATTATCTAAAAAAAAATCGGTACATTTGCACCCTTAAAATTTTTTAAACATATTATGAAATCTATCACAATTCAAGGTACAAAAAGAGAAAGCGTAGGTAAGAAATCTACAAAAGCTTTGCGCGATGCTGAATTAGTTCCTTGTGTTGTTTACGGTGGTGCCGAAACTTTAAATTTTTCTGCTGAAGAAAGATCTTTCAAAGGTTTGGTTTATACTCCGGACGCACACACGGTATCTATTGAGGTTGACGGAAAAACAATTCCGGCAATCCTTCAAGACATCCAGTTTCACCCATTAACCGACAAGATCTTACACGCTGATTTTTATCAGATGTCAGACGATAAACCGGTTGTTATGGAGGTTCCTGTAGCACTTACAGGTCGATCCAAAGGTGTTGTTGCCGGTGGTGCAATGAGACAGTCTTTCAGAAAACTAAAAGTAAAAGCACTTCCTGGTAATTTACCGGACGAAATCGTTGTTGACGTTACTTCTCTAAAAATCGGAGGTAAATTATATGTTGGCGACATTAAAACCAATAATTTCAGTTTCATGCATCCAGACAACGCAGTAGTTGTTGCTGTTAAGATGTCTAGAACTGCTATGAAAGGTGGTGCTGCTGGAGATGACGAAGAAGATGAGGCAGAAGCTGCAGAAGTTAAAGATCAATCTCCGGATGTTCCGACAACGGAAGAAAAATCTTTTGAAGCATAAAATTTTCTCAAAATTTACAGATTCCCGCTCATTTATTTGAGCGGGAATTTTTTTATTTAGGAGCAACCAGAATTTTGCGAATTCCCACAGGTGGTCCCGCTTTCACTACTCGCTTCCCGGGCAAATGCCTCGGGAGAGCTCAAACAGACCGTTCAATCGGGGCTGGAATACAATTGATCTTTTCGTTCAACAGGAAATTCGATTGGTCGTTTAACGTTTACGAATTTATTGATTCAAAAAAAAAAGGAACATCGAATTTTATCAACACAGTTCAAAAATGTTCGTACAATCGTGGCAAAGAATTTTCGCACCTCTTGTTCGAGTCTAATCAATTCAGATCACATTCATATTTTTTACTTACTTTTACAATACTCCAAAACTTTTTAGTGTCAAAAAAAATATTTTATATTATCCTCTTTTGCAGCAGTTATCTTTTGCATGCCCAACAAAACGAAGAGTTTCAGTTGGCGAAGAAATATTTTGACTATCAGCGGTTTATGCTCAATAATGAGTTCAAGAAGAAATTCGATAATGAGATTGACCGTACTGAAAAATTGACCATCAAAAGAGACTTTTCAGAATTCATGACGAAGCTCGACAGTATTCAGAATACAGCCTTTATCGGAACTTTAATTAAAGTGAAAAACCGGGAAGATCTACATCGGTTAAGTACGAAAACTTCTCTTCAATACCTTTCAGAAAATCCTCAGAAAAAGGAATTAAATGAAGAAGCAAAATATCCCGGCGGTTTCGATATTCTAAGAAAGCAGGTTTTTGATCTGTTTTATACAGAAGCATTCCTGCCCGACCAAAAAGTAATAAAAACCAATGTTGTATATGTGGTTGAAAAAGATGGCACTATAAGTTCGGTGCATGCCGAAGGTGATCATTTCGCTTTCAACCGTCAGGCAGAAATTGCCATGTATCTTCTCCCCGAAAAATTTTCCCCCGCCATTATAAAAGGAACGCCAGTCCGGTACAGATTCCGACTTCCACTCGCAATGAATTTTGAATAATGATAAAAAAACTTCTACTTATTAATTTCTTCGCAGCAACAGTTTTTGTCTTCGGTCAACAAACCAAACAGTTGCGGACCATTAAACAAAAATACGATGCAGAAATAGAAAATTTCAGCAAAACCTGCAAAAAAGATGTGGAGAAATCCGGTTCGGAACTGACAAAGCGGGAGATTTCTAACAAATGCAGAACTGCTATTTCCCTGATCAACTCGCGCAGAAACGCGGAAAATCTTCAGGAACTGACTCGAATAAAATCTGAAGGGACAGGAAATAACATTGCAGGTTCCAAAGAAGATTCAGACTTTAATACCCAAACAGAAGAAATCCCGGAATATCCTGGCGGTTTTAACCAGTTCAGGAATGAAGTCAGCAATAATTTTGACACCGAAGCGATCACAGGTGACGGAATATTTAGATGTGAGATTATATTTGTCATCGAACGCGACGGATCTATAAATGCAGTAAAAGCTACCGGAAATAATAGTGGTTTTAATATCCAGGCTGAACTTGCTGTATATCTAATTGAAAATAAATTTTCAGTAGCAAAATTTAATGGAGTTCCGGTGAGATACAGAATGAGACTTCCGCTAAGTTTATCTTTTGAATAAAATTTTAAATGTAAATATCATATTTAGCATTCAGCATCCAGCATTCAGCATCCAGCATCCAACACCCAACACCCAACATCTCCACCATGTTCACCGACGAATATTTTATGAAAATGGCTTTACAGGAAGCCGAGACAGCCCTCGCAAAAGAGGAGGTCCCGATCGGATGCGTCATTGTTTGCAATAATCAAGTTATTGCCAGAGCCCACAATCTTACAGAAACTTTGAACGATGTTACCGCACATGCAGAAATGCAGGCAATCACCTCTGCGGCGAATTTTCTGGGTGGTAAGTATTTGCAGGATTGTACGCTTTATGTGACGCTGGAGCCGTGCGTGATGTGTTGTGGAGCATTAAACTGGGCTCAGATTTCGAAAGTGGTGATCGGTGCCAGAGATGAACAGCGTGGTTTTATCAACAAATCTCTAAAACTGCATCCAAAAACAGAGATTGTTATTGGCGTTTTAGAAAACGATTGTTCGGTGATCGTGAAGGAATTTTTTAGAAATAGGAGATGATTTTTGGGATCAATTCCTGCGGGTGAAATCTTTCAGGTGAATTCCTGTGGGTGAATTTTCTATGAGTGAATTATAAAGTAGATCTTCTTTTTCAAAATAGCGAATATCAAATTCACTATTCACAGCAAAGCGATTGACCATTCACGAAAACATCTCATTTTCTTTACAGATCCTTCCCCAGATAATACAATCCCTTCAAAGTATGCAGTCGGTCCGCGATATGTATTTTTTCCGTCAATGGTTTGTAAACGTGAGAAACTCCACCAGTTGAGATAACGAAGCAATCTGCTTGAACCTCATCATTAATGCGGTCTACGAAACCTTCAACCATTCCCAGGTAACCGTAAACCATTCCGCTTTGCATGCAGGAAACGGTATCTAAGCCCAAAACTGATTTGGGCTTAATGAGTTCAATCTCCGGGAGTTGGGCTGTGTCATGAATTAATGAGTTTAGCGCCGTAATAATTCCAGGCGCAATAATTACGCCCACTGTTTCCCCTTTCTCATCAATGCAGCTTGCGGTCAACGCCGTTCCGAAATCGAAGATAATTTTCTTTTTATCTGCGGGATAAAGATGATGGGCGGCGACGAGATTTGCATAAATATCGGTTCCCATTTGTTTTGATTTCGGTTGAACTTTTGAAGGTGTATTCCGGTCAACAACAATAGGGTTTTTACCATGAATTTTTTTGAGAGCTCTGGTAATATCGTAAGTCAATTGCGGAACAACGGAACCAACAATTACTCTATCAATATTCACCGCTTCAATTTTGTGATTTTGGTACATCATCATAAACTGAGCCTGCATTTCATCACTTGTCCGGTAAGGTTTCGTATTGATGATCCAGGAAATATCGCAGTTATCGTCATCGAACAGGCCGAAACGAATATTGGTATTTCCAATGTTGATGACGATTGAATTCATTGATTTTTATTTCTCGTAGATTTCGCTTACGGTTATTGCTATTGAATCCTTCGGATTCCGTCCGGCTATTTCTTTTATTTCGAATATTTTAAAGCTGCCATAAAATTAGTTAATCGTAAAAAATTTAACAGTTTTACTTTACCCAATTAATTCCTGTATCTTTTAAAATTTCGGTATTGTCTTTTGGTAAACTTTCCATTTTTAACCATAAAAAATATTCGTAATCTTTTAAAGAAGGAACTTTTCTTTCCATTTCAGGATCAATTTTTTTTATGCGGTTAAGTTTGTCGATATCTAGGTTTACATTTATTTCACTGTTTGCGCCAGTGAAAAAGTAATCTTTACCATTTTTCGAAATTTTCCCGTAATAAATTTTTACGTCATTTTCCTTTTGTACATTTTCGATTATTAAAACAATTGATTTATTAGTTAGAAACTGAAAATTATCTTTAACTTCAATTTCAGATTTTGAGCACGAAAAAAAGAGTAAAAAAATTAAAAAGTAAGTGAAAATCTTCATTGGTAAGAATCTATTATTTCACTTCCACCATATTATCCGCCAGGTTCACATCTGCTAATCTTTGAGAAAAATCAATTCCTAAAACAGAAATCTGGGCTTTGTTAAACGGAATTGTAAACGTATATTCTTTCTGCGTCCACGGCCAGTAATTTAAGGTCGTGAAGTCGCCATAAATATCTTTGCTTTTCCAAACATGGGTCATGTTCAGTGGGATTTGATAATTGATCACTTTTTTATCTTTGGTTAAGATTGAAAAATCGATCGGCATCGGAACCGAACCTTTATTTTCTAAAGTGATCGTGGTTGAAGTATCATCGTATTTTACATTTTTAATTCCATAATCGATTGTTTTCGTCGTATTGATCCAGTAATTTTGAAACCACTTTAAATCCATTCCGGAAACTCTCTGTGCAATGTGCATCAAATCTCTATCGCTGGGATGTTTAAGTTTCCAGGTTTGATAAAATTCTTTCATGGTCGCGGATAGATTCTCTTCCCCCATAATGTAACCAAGTTGAACTAGAAAAAGCTCCCCTTTTGTATAAGAAGCCACAGAATAAGCAGAACCGTTGTCGTGATGATCGCCAAACCAAACTGCAGGTTCTTCGATTCCTCTCTTCACGAAATTCCTGTAACTGTTCAAAGTTCCTACAAACGGATTTGCAGTCGGCTCTTTTGGCGGAAGAATTTGGTGCATCACTAAACTTTCATAATAACTCGTAAAACCTTCATCCATCCAGGGACGAACGCTTTCGTTGTAAGCCATGATCTGTTGATTCCAGGAATGTCCACCTTCGTGAACCATTAATCCAAGCAAACCTTCTAAGCTTGTTGCATTTCCTAAGATCATCGTACACATCCCGTATTCCATTCCGCCGTCGCCTCCCTGAATAAAAGCGTAAGTCGGATAAGTGTATCGTCCGAATGAGGCATTCATCAACTGGAAAAATTTAGTGATGTAAGACTTGGACTCTTCCCAAAGTTTTGTTTTCTCAGATTTTTGATAAACGTAATACACTTTTGGTCCGTCCAGAACAGTGAAATTTTCTACGGTATAATCACGGTCTGCAGCCCAGGCAAAGTCGAGCATATTTTTTGCGCTCCATTTCCAGGTCGCTTTATTTTTATTGTCCGTTTTTATTGTCGCTTTGGTGTCGTAACCTTTGACTTCAAGAGGATTTTCTAAACTTCCGCCAGCTCCAATAACGTAATCTTTGTCAATTTTAATGTTGACATCGAAATCTGCGAAAGGTGCATGAAACTCTCGGCCGATATAATCAAAAGTTGCCCAGCCATCGTAATCGTATTCTGCAATTTTCGGATACCATTGCGTTACGGTCATATCGATTCCTTCGCGGTTATTTCTTCCGGCGCGGCGAATTTGAATTGGAATTACTGCATCCCAATCCATGGTAAATGTTGTCGAAGAGTTTGGTTTAATTGGAGTTGCCAGTTCCACTTTCATAACCGTTTCCTGAATTTCAAATTTCAGGTCTTTGCCATTTTGTTTGATCCAGTGAATATTTTGAGCACCTTCTTCCTCTTTTGGAATAGAAGCCAAGCGGGAAATACCATTGTTTTGTAATCTCGAATCGCCGTTTTTTCCCTGTCCGCCGACTCTTTGGTCCATCATAGAACCTGCTTTGAAAGCATTCCAATAAAGATGAAAGTAAACGACTTTTAATTCGTCGGGTGAATTATTGGTGTAGGTTAAAGTTTGTTTTCCCTGGTAAGTGAAGTTTTCGGCGTCAACATCAATATCCATTTTATATTTGGCGTGTTGTTGATAGTAGGCGTTTTGTTGCGCTGAAACCAGTCCGAAAACGAGGGCGAAAATTACGAGAAGTCCTTTATTCATTTCTTAAAAATTTTTGAAATGGAAAGATAGGAAAATTTGAAAAAAGAAAAACCCTTTCAGCCTTTTAAAGGCTGAAAGGGTTATATAAAATTTGTTGATAATCCGGCGTTTGTTAGATAATCCCAGTTGCGCCCCGACTTGAACGTAAATCCTTTTTTTTTGCGCTGGCTCCCTCGCCTTCGGAGAGGGTTAGGGTGAGGAAAAAAAGATTGGGAGTAGAAGGCGGATCAAGGCGCCCAAATCAATCTACTTCTTCGGAACAGAGGAAGCTAAAATTTTCTCTAAAATCCGTAAAGTAATGAGATAAGTTGGTTTTACACCGGTTAATCCCAAACCACCGGAAGATAGTGTAGATCCCGTTTCCAAAGGATTATCAGATGCATAATACGCATACATTACGAACAGATCTTCCGAAATATGATGACGGATCTTGGAGGCGACCTGAATCGCTTTTTGGTAGTGTGCACCTTCCATTTCCAAACCGATCGCTTTCCAGGAAGTATCCATAAAATAGCGCAGAATATCTTTATTTTGAAGGGAAGTTCCTAAAACGGAAACCATTCCACCTTCGAAAGCCTGCAATTCATCGTCTTCGAAATCTGCTAATTTCAAAGCATTCTCAAAAGGATAATTATCTGCAGTTCCTTCGAATACGTGGGAAGTTGGGATCATAATGTCGCCTTTGCCACCCATTAAAATTCCGGCTTTCCCCATGATAGAGATCGATTTCACTTTCATGGTGTAAATTTCGCCGTTGTAATCGTAAGGTCGCAACAATTCGTCCATCACTTCAAACGCCTGTTCGCCAAAAGCGTAATCGAAAACCAAGATCACATCGTCGCCCGAAAATTTCATTCCGGAGAAAGGCGTGTTTTTTAAATCAGTTTTTGAGAGGTCGATGATTTGCACATCGATATTACTTCCACTTTGATCGTCAATATAAATCAAACCCGCTTTCTGAGAATGTTTTAACACTTTTTCCTGTAAAGATTTGGTGTTCGAAATTTCTTCGTATAATTTGTAATCTACGTCTTTCGTGGTTTTTTTTCCGATGGCATCATTCGCATAAAGCATGTTTTTTACCGAATGCATATTGGCAGAAATAATGTGCAAAGGTCGCATGTGCAGATCATTTTCTGCTAAAACCTGCTTCACCTTATTAGCCCATTTTTCGCCAAAGAAGTGATGCCCAACTCTTTCGCGAAGTATTGCGGAGAAATGAACTTCGCGTTCCCGAATTTTTTTGGAATCGTTGAAACTCTCGTCTCCGAGGTGATAAATAATTTTGAAAAGACGGTCTGGATTTTTGTCATCACCAAAGTGATTGTAAGCATTTAATGTTTCAGCAAACGTTCTTCCCAAAAGCGAAGATAAATGAATCAAGGCTACTTCTTTTTCCTTACGGCTGAATTTTTTCTCCCCTTTTGCTACCTCTTCAATAATTTTCCAGGCTCTTGTTGGCTTGTCGTTTTCATCGGAAATAAAAGCAAGATTTCGAATTTTATCCGCTTCTATATATAAGAAGGTGAGGTGAGTCAGAATGTCATAAATCTCCGAACGACCGAGAAGAACTTCAATATTCATCTGATGTTCGTCGATCCTGTAACAGTTACGTCGTCTCTTTTTAGGAACGATCACTTCAAAACTTCCTTTTTCAAAACCTTCATCGGAAGTCAGGTGAATGAATGAACATTCTTCAATTCCCTCCGGAAGTCGGTCGAGAACATACAAAAGTCCGTCGAGTTCTATTTTATTTGGAACGCCCATTGTCCCGTAAATTTCGGGGTTAATGGTTGTTAGTAATGATCTTAGGCTTTCTCCGGAGATCCCGGATGGTTTGAAAAAACCGCGATAGAATAAGTGTCGCATAGAAACATAAAGTCGCTCAATCGCTTCAGTCGTTTCTCTTGCACGTGAATTTACCATAGTGTATCTTTTGGCAAAGATAATACATATTGGCAGTTTTAAAAAATATCTAGGATCTTACCAGATTATTAATTGTTAATGTAATGGGTTTTTGTGTTTTATGAATGCTTTTGCGATGAATAAATGAGGGTTTTATCTGAAATTAATGGCCTTTTCCTATTCTTTCAATTTCTTTTTTCATGTCTTTAAATGGAATCTTAGTTGCGCTTTTTATCATTTTCCCCTTATCGAATAACTGCAGATCATAAGTATCATTTTTAAGATCAGTGATCAAAATTCCTTCTTTTGGTTTTCCTGTCGAATCCCGTACTATTGCTGCAATTGTGCTTTCGTCGTCTGATTTGTCTAAAAATTCACCACTGCTAAGATTTTCCGATAGTTTGTTGAAAATTTCTGGTGCGCTTTTTAAATGGTCGTCAATCGAATTATAGACCATAAATATAAATTTCGATTCGCCATAATTTTCGTTTGGCTTTTCATAAAGATCTATAGTCGCTGAATTTATTTTTTCATCTTTAATATAATAAAGTGTAACTCTTTCATAAAATTTATCATTCTTGGTTTCCGCGGAAGAATAGGTTCTGGATTCCAGAAGTTTGCCGTCAATCAACAATTTTTTTGTAAATCCTTTGTCTGAGTTTTCAATTTTGATGGTTGCTTTTTTCTTTTCCTGCAGATCGCTAACCTCAATAGCGTCACCCTTTAATTCAAAATGAATTCTGTTAAAATAATTAACTGCAAACAAATCCCAGTCGAAACTTTGAAGCACGCCATTTTTTAAGTTCCTGGAGATAAATTGACGATTTTTTAATATGTATTCTACGCCATCATATATTTTCCCGTCTTTGTAGATAGATTTTATGTTGTACGATTGGTAGCGATAATTATCCATATTTTCCAGATAATTATTGGAGTATTGAAACTTCGGACTGCCATTTTCGTAATAGTCAATTTCTTGAAATTCACTGTCTTCATCAGTCACAAAATATCCGGAGTAAGGTGTACCGTTTTTGAAAATCCCTTCGTAAAATTCTTGTGGCTGATCCTGAATTGAAAAAGACTGATCTAATATTTTTACAAGAACTCCATTTTCATAAAACTTTTTCTTTGCGATATTGTCTTCTTCTTTTGAGTATTCATCCTTATAAATAGTTTCCGTTTCTATTTTACCATTTTTATAAAAGGTTGTTTCTTTTCTTTCGATTAAATTTCCGTTATAAGGTTCATCATTTTTATAGTCGATCATGGCAGTAACTTTTCCATCATCATCATAAAAAGTCGTCGTTCCATTAAGTTTTTCGTTTTGAATGGTGTAGGTTTTTTCAAGATTTTCTAAGCGGTAATTAAATACTTTTTGAAGACCGGTTTTTTTAAAGTTTTCAACGTTAATTAATTCCTCTTTTCCGTCATAGCCTTCTTCTTTGATAATAAAAGTTCCGTTGAAGGGTTTTCCATTTTTATAAATTCCTTTGGTAATTATTTCTTGGTCTTCATTTGTAGCAATGGCTTCTCCTTCTTTAACACCGTTTTTATAATTTTCATTGATGGTGATATCACCCATTTTATTTTCGAAATTACCCTGAAAAGGCTCGTTTTCTTTATAAATTCTTTTGCTTTTGAGGGTGCCTTTTTCAGAAAAAATCATTTCATCACCAACTTTTAAACCTTCACGATAATTCGTTTCAGAAGAAACGCCGCCTTTAGGATAATAGGAAAGCGCTTTTCCGGATTTTTCACCATTCACATAATGAGTAGATGATTCTAAACCGGTGGCGAAATTATTTTGAAGATAATATTTGTAAACTACGCCGTTGCGGATCCGGTGGTTGTATTCTTCTAGATTATTTTCCGTGATGGTTTGAATTAATTTTCCTGATTGATCATAATTTTTTTGCCCAATAAGATTAAGATCATCATTTGTCACGTCGTAAACTTTTTCTTCAGCCAGTTTAATTGAATTAGCCCAGAATGTTTTTTGAGTAATTGTTTTGTCATAAACTTTTTTTGTTTTTTCAGAAGTAGCGGAGGACGACATTTGAGGTACCAGTCCAACCGTTTGCTGCAATTGTGGTTCATCTTCTGAAGCATTGTTATCGTACTCGTCTGTTATCGTTTCAAAATCGCCACTTTTTGGCTTTCCTTTAGAATAGATACCTTCCATTAAAACGCCACCGTCTTTATTATAAATAATGGTTTTGCCGTCTTTAACGCCATTTTTGTATTGAACCGTTTTTCGAATTTTACCGTTTGCATGATAATAGGTTAAGGTTGCATTTTTTGTACGGTTATAATATTGTCTGAACGTGGTGTCGTTTCCGTTCTCATCATACCAAATAATATCTCCGGCATAAGCGTTCTCATTATCTTTTAATATGTAACCTTCAAATTGAGGAGTTCCGTTCAGATAAAAATCTTGCAGTAGATTTATATTCGCCCAATTCTTTTAAAGGCATTAATCGGTAATAGGAAGCGTTCGCAGTTGCAGTTACTTTCCAGTCTTTGTCAAAATAAATCTTGGTTGAATTTTGAGAAAGTATTATTTGGAAGGACAGAAATGAAAGGCAGAGAATAAATTTGGAGATCATATATTCGTTATTTACTCAAAAATAAACATTTTTAAGATGCGACCGCCGATATAGAAAGAAACTAAATTACAGAATATCATGTGAGAAGCTATATTAAAAATAGGGGTCTGTGTAAAAAAAGCATAATATTTTATATTTTGTAAGAATTATTTAGGGGTGAAATAATTTTTTAGCTGATTATTTTGTATTTTTGTAGAACTAAAATCAAATCAAATGGCATATTTAAGATTTAAAGCATTAGAAATGCTTTCCTTTAAAGATTATAGAAAAGATAACGCAGTGGTTGTTCCTGCGAAATTATCCGAGCTTTTCTGTCAGAATGTATTTTCTGAAGAAACGATGAGGTCTTATTTGACTCAGGAAGCATTTAAGTCTATCCAGGATGCTATTAAAAGAGGAACAAAAATTCAGCGCGACGTTGCAGATCAAATTGCAGTTGCTATGAAAGACTGGGCTTTAAGCAAAGGCGCAACTCATTATACGCACTGGTTTCAGCCTTTGACTGGATCAACTGCGGAAAAGCATGATTCATTTTTTACGCCTTTTGAAACTGATCGAGCGATCGAAAGATTCTCAGGTGGAATGTTGATCCAGCAGGAGCCAGATGCTTCTTCTTTTCCGAATGGTGGAATTAGAAATACTTTCGAAGCGAGAGGTTATACCGCCTGGGATCCAACTTCGCCAGCATTTATTGTAGGAACAACGCTTTGTATTCCTTCAATCTTTATATCATACACAGGAGAAACTCTCGATTACAAAGCCCCTTTATTAAGAGCTTTACACGCGGTTGATACTGCTGCAACGGATATTTGCAGATCTTACTTCGATAAGAATGTCACCAAGGTAAGTCCGACTTTAGGTTGGGAACAGGAATATTTCCTCGTAGATTCTGCGTTGTATCAATCCAGACCGGATCTGGTCATCACAGGAAAGACTTTAATGGGACATTCCCCAGCAAAAGGCCAGCAGTTAGATGATCATTATTTCGGTTCTATTCCGACAAGAGTAATGAACTTTATGAAGGAACTGGAGATCGAGTGTATGAAATTAGGAATTCCAGTGACCACACGTCATAACGAGGTTGCCCCAAACCAGTTCGAGTTGGCTCCAATGTTTGAAGAAGTAAATGTCGCAGTTGATCACAACTCCTTATTAATGGATATTATGGCGAGAGTTGCGCACAAGCATCATTTTCATATTCTTTTCCATGAGAAACCTTTCGCAGGGGTTAATGGAAGTGGGAAACACAATAACTGGAGTATGGCAACGGATACCGGGGAAAATCTTTTAAGCCCGGGAAAAAATCCGAAAAAGAATTTACAGTTCCTGACCTTCTTTGTTAATACGATAAAAGCGGTGCACGATTATGCAGATTTGTTACGGGCAAGTATCGCTTCAGCAAGCAACGATCACAGATTGGGCGCTAACGAAGCTCCGCCTGCAATTATTTCTACATTTATAGGGACACAACTTTTTAGTGTTTTAGAAGAACTGGAAAAAGTCACAGACGGAAAATTGTCTCCGGAAGAAAAAACGGAACTCAAATTAAATGTTGTTGGTAAGATCCCAATGATTTTGTTAGACAATACAGATCGGAACAGAACTTCTCCGTTTGCTTTTACCGGTAATAAATTCGAAATCAGAGCGGTGGGCTCTTCTGCGAATTGTGCAGAAGTAATGACGGTGATGAATTCTATTGTCGCGAAACAACTCCAAACATTCAAGATCGAAGTTGACGCTTTAATTGAAAAAGGTTTAAAAAAGGATGAAGCCATCTTTAATATATTAAGAGAGTATATTAAATTGTCTAAAAATATTATGTTTGAAGGCGATGGTTATTCAGACGATTGGGCCGTAGAAGCGGAGAAAAGAGGATTAAGTAATTTAAAAACTACACCTGAAGCTTTAAAAAGAGAAATGGATGATAAATTCGTTGCACTTTACGAAGACCTTGGTATTTATACGCACAGAGAAATTGAGGCGAGAAACGAAATTAAATTAGAAAAATATTCTACCGTAATTTCTATTGAAGCCACTGTACTTGCCGATATTGCCAGAAATCATATTATTCCTTGTGCCCTAAACTATCAAAATAGATTGATAGAGAACGTGAAAGGATTGAAGGATATCTTCGATGAAAAAGAATTTAAAAAATTAGCGGGGGAGCAAATGAATATGATCGCCGAAATTTCGGAACATGTTTCTATTATAAAAGTGGAAGTTGACCGTTTGTTGAAAGCAATTACGGAAGCGAAAATGGCAGACAATTCCCAACTGATGGCAGAAATGTTTTGTAACGATGTGAAGCCTCTATTTGATAAGATCAGAAATTCTTCAGACGAGCTGGAGATGATGGTTGATGATGAACTTTGGCCAATGACGAAGTATCGCGAATTATTATTTACAAGATAAATCGTTAAATAATTATAATCCTGCATTTATGCAGGATTTTTTTTGCGATTTAGTCAATCATCATAGAAGAATTTTATAAATGAAATAGATGAGATGAATAAATGTTAACAAATCATAATAAAAATAAAAACGCAATCACCTAAATAAAGGGATTGCGGATTATTTTCTCTTAACATTACATTGCATACTGTTAAAATGTGTTAAAATAACTTTTGCGGAAAGGTGTTTACACCTATACTAAAGAGTGAATACTTACTTTTGCTTTGCATTTAAAAACAAATATTACTTTTTAACACAGAAATTAAATATATATATGAAGAAAAGAGTTCTGTTTTATCTAGTTGGAGCGATTGCGACATTTTCACTGCAATCTTGTGTTACCAACTACGCGGTCTCAGCACCTACGGCTTATATTAATGAATACAAATCAGATGCCAAACTTGCATCTATCGATAATAAAAAATTAGAAATTGCTAAGACGCAACTACTTAATAGCTTCAAAGATGAAAAGATCGCTGCAGCAAAAAGTTTAGAAGCTTCTTTAAAGAATGAAGAAATCGCGAAGACGGTAAGATTCACAAGTAAGATCGATGATATTTTAACGGAAGCAGAATCTTATTTAGGAACTCCTTACCGTTATGGTGGAATGACCAGAAAAGGAATAGACTGTTCCGCATTTGTACTTTCAGTTTTTGGCGCAGCAGCCGGTATGAATTTGCCAAGAGTTGCCGCTTCACAAGCTCAGGAAGGTGACAAAATTGATAAAGAGAACCTTCAGAAAGGAGATTTAGTTTTCTTTTCCCACGGTAGAGGAAGAATTTCCCACGTTGGAATTGTAGAGAACGTTACAGCGGAAGGAGATATTAGATTTATTCATGCAGCCACGTCGAGGGGTGTGATGATCTCTTCTTTAAGTGATTCCTACTGGGGACCAAAATTCAGATTTGCGAAGCGGGTAATGTCGCAAGAAGTTTTTAACAGTAATTTTGCAAATATTAACTAACTCAGATATTTTAAGTAATTGATATGAAGCTACCAGAAATGGTAGCTTTTTTTATGCGAAGAAACTTCAAAATTAATGCATCAAACATTGATCTGTTATGCTTTAAAGTTCTGGATGGAACACTGATTAAAAATGATGGACCAGATTTTTGGGAACGTAGAAATCTGCTCTTTTAAGCAACACATTAAAACATTGATGTTTTGATTCAGTCGTGAAATAACGACGAAATTGCACCCTCTAGAATCAACATAATAGATGGGATTGAAAGGATAAGATTAAAAATCAGGTAAGTTTAATAATAACCGCAATGTCAACTTCAGAAGAAAAGCCTTAAACAAGACTGTTTCGATCCGTATAATTGAGTTTAAAGAAGATAAACGTCATGATCGAAAAGGCCAGAAGAGAAGATCCGCCATAACTGAAAAACGGCAGTGGAATCCCAACGGTAGGGAACAGTCCCATGACCATTCCTAAATTAATGGCAAAGTGCATTAAAAGTATGGAGGCAAAGCAATATCCGAACACGCGGTTGAAAGTCGATTTCTGCATTTCCGACAGGTAATAAATTCTCCCGATAAATATGGCGTAAAAGAGAACGAGAATTGATGCTCCAAAAAAGCCCCATTCTTCCCCAACCGTACAGAAAATATAATCCGTCTCCTGTTCCGGTACAAACTTACCCTGCGTTACCGAACCTTCTTTATACCCTTTCCCAAAAAATCCGCCGGAACCGATTGCCGTTTTCGAATAGAGTAAATTATATCCCGACGTGTCCCGAAAGGCTTTTTCACCCTTGTACAAAACTTCAATTCTTTCTCTCTGGTGTTTAGGCATCTTCTCCAGAATGGTGGGCGAAACAAAAGCAAGTCCGCAAAGCAGTATGAATGATCCCAAAAAGTTAGCGACAGAAAAAATATTCCAGTGAATTCTGGAGTAATTAAATAGGATAATGAAACCATAGATCACCGCAACGCCCGCAATTACATAAAGCGGGTCCACAGCAAGCGCCACTAAAAAAACAGCCGCTAAAATCCCTCCAACTCCGAAAAACCAGCCACTTAATCCTTCGCGAAAAAGCGCAATAAAATAAGCCGTAAATACAAGTAAGGAACCTACATCCGGAATCGCCAAAACCACGATAGCCGGTATTCCAATAATAGCAAGAGAAGTCCACAAGGATTTTTTTACTTTCAGATTAAAATCCGGCCCGGAAACATAGTTAGCGAGCATCAAAGAAACTCCAATTTTTGCGAACTCAACGGGCTGCATGGTTAAGCCACCGAATTTATACCAGTTTTTTTGTCCTAAAATTTCCGTTCCAAAAGGAAAAAGACCTATCAGTAAAAGAACACCACCAACATAGATGATACTGGAGAAATTCTCGAAAAACTTCGTTCGCATCATAAAAATGATCAAACCGATAAAAAGAGAAATTCCAAAATAAATAAGCTGTTTTTGGCCCAAAGTTTCGTTTACACTGTAGATATTCGCTATTGCAAAAGTGCAAATTGCGAGGTATAAAAAAATACTGAGTTTGTCTAAACCTTCTGTCCACTTCATTTGGCCGGGGTGTTACTTTTTAATTTTGTTCGAAGGGAATCTCGTTTATAAATCAATTTCGCGCGAATAACCTCATTTTTTATAAATTTAAGGCTGTCTTCTATATTTCGAATTTTTACTGAATCTTTATTCGGTTCTTTATAAAGTCCTTTTCTTTTAAGTTCTCCAACCCATTGTCTTTGATATTCGGGCATAAAACTCGCGTTCACTAATTTGTTATAGAGTTGCTCGCGCTTTAAATCACCAGTTAAATATTTTTCTGCAATTGCTGTTGCAGCCGGACCAGCCCAGGTTCCGCCGAAACCCGCATGTTCAAAAACAGCAGCAATTACTATCTTGGGATTTTCTGCCGGAGCGGCCAATACGAAAATCGAATTATCTTTTCCTTGTGGAACCTGCGCTGTTCCTGTTTTTGCAAGCATGGTGAAATCGTTGGATTTTAAACTTCTGGCAGTTCCATGAAGAACAACGGCTTCCATTCCTTTGATGATAGGTTCGAAGTGTTTCGGATCAACCAGTGTTTTATGCTTTACTTTAAATCTCGGATCTGGATTTGGTTTTCCGTCGATCGATTTTACAATGTGTGGCGTGTAATACCAACCTCTGTTAACAATTGCTGCAACAACATTTGCCATTTGTAAAGGCGTTAAAAGAACATCGCCCTGACCCATTCCGTTAAAAACAGAACCATTCATGGTGTAAGCAGAAGACCAGTCTTTTTTACCACCACTCCTCTTTTCATAAAATTCTCCGGTAGGAATTCTTCCTTTCGAACCAACAGCAATATCGGTGTTCAAAAATTCACCCACTCCAAAACTGCTCATGATTTTTTTCCATTCGTTAACCCCTCTTGTGGGATCTCCCGGATATTTATCCATGATCGCGATATAGGCATGAGAAAAGTAACAGTTGCTGGAAATCTGGATCGCCGGAATTAGTGGATCAGCACCACCATGGCCTTTAATTCTTAAACCCCGATAATTAAATCCGCCACCACAGGGGAAAATTGTATTTTCGTCCATCACCCCCATTTGCATCCCAGCCGCAGCAGTAAGAAGTTTAAAAGTAGAACCCGGCGGATAAGCCGCCTGAACTGATCGGTCGAAAGTAGGTCTGTTATTATAAACCGTATCCATTTGTAATCGATACAGATTTTTTGTTTTTTCCGGTCCAATAAAAAGATTGGGATCAATATCCGGTCCGGTCGCCAGAACTAAAATCTCGCCGGTCGCGGGATCAATCGCTACAATGGCACCTTGCTTATTCACCATCATTTCTTCTGCCATTTTCTGCAGATCATAATCGATGGTCAGTGTAATGTCCTTTCCAGTCACTACATCTTTATCTAATGTCCCATTTTTATAGGATCCAATACTTCTAAGTCGGATATCTTTCTGAATATACTGTATGCCTTTTTCCCCACGAAGATCTTTTTCATAGGATTTTTCAATACCCGTTTTTCCAATAAAATCACCTGGCAAATAGTAGACGGAATCTTTTTTGATCTCCCGATCATTAACCTCATTGGTGTAACCCAGCAGATTTCCGGAAGTGGAAACTTCATACTGTCGTTGAGGTCTTGAAACGATATTGAAAGCCGGATATTTAAAAATGATTTCCTGAATTCTTGCGATTTCTTCCCGGCTTAAATTTTTACTAAAAGTGATCGGTGTAAGTTTCGAATAGTATTTTTCTTTTTTGATGGCATTGATCCTCGTGATAAATTCCGATTTGCTGATCTTCATTAAATTACAGAAATCTAAAGTATCAAAATCCGGTCGCATGAGTGCTTCGGTAAAAGAAATTTCGTAAGAAGGTTGATTGCCAACCATGATCTTTCCATTTCGGTCGAAAATAACGCCACGCTGCGGGATTATATATTCTGTTTTGATAGAGGTATTTGCCGCGTTAAGCGCATACCGATCGGTGAAGAGTTGTAAATAAGCAAGTCTTGCAATAAGTATTAGAGCAAGAACGGATAGTACGACGGTGATTTTGAGATATTGTGATTTCAAACTTTCTGTTTGATTTTAAATGCTAAAGAGTAAAGCACGATGAATATAAAGGAAATGGCACTGGTTGCTAAAATATTGATGAAAATTTCGAAGATTCTACTCAGTTTAAAAAATTCAATATACTGAACTAAAAACTGGTGCAGGAAAATACTGGAAAATATAAAGAACAAATATTGCGACCATTGTAACGTTTGAAAAGAGAAGAAATCCGTAGATGTATCGGTAGAAGTACGAAAGATCAACGTTCGGAAATAAGCGATCATCACTGTTGCAAAAGCATTAATTCCCCAGGTGTAAAGAAAGGAATCAATCCCTAATCCTAAAAGAAAACTCAAGACCAGAAACTGAAATTTGTTTCTGAAGAAAGGATAAAACATTACAAAAACAGGATATAAAACCGGTGTGTATTTCCCAAAAAGGGTAATTCGGTTCAGCACAAAAATTTGTAATGCAATGAGCAAAACAATGATCAGAATATCTGTAAAAAGTGTTCTGCTTATCATTTTTCTTTATTTATCGTCGCTTGCAACGTATCCTGAATTTTTTGAACTTCTGCTTTCTTCAAATTTTTAACAACGAAAATTTTGCTCAGATTCCCCATTTTCTCACTCAGTTCCACAGAGATATCCCAGAATCCTGTTTTGCTGTCCACTTCATATCCAGAAATTTTTCCAACCGTTACTCCTTGTGGGAAAAGTGCAGATTTCCCGTCGGTTACAATGGTATCTCCGATCTGAAGCGGTACATATTTAGGGACATCAGAAAGGTGCATCGTTCTGGAGTCTGTGCCTTTCCAGGTTAATGTTCCAAAGTAACCGGATTTTTTCAGGGAGGCGTTAATTTTAATCTTATTAATACTTAAAATCGACTGGACCAAAGCGTAGGATTCGGTGGTGTTAATAACGATTCCTGCAATTCCTTTCGGCGCCATTACTCCCATTTTAGGAAGAACGCCGTCTCTTTTTCCACGGTTAATGGTAAAGTAATTATCTTTTCGGTTAATGCTGTTAAAAACAATTTCACCATCAACGAAAGTATAAATCTGTCCGCCGCCGATTGTATCGTGAACTTTTCTGAATTGAGGAATTTCGGTAGAATTTTTTCCGTAAAGCTGCTCCATCAAATCCTTGTTCTGAGAAACCAGCTGATCATTGATCTGTTTGAGTTTCAGGTAAGAAGCGCCTTCGTCAATATAGCCGGAAACCCAGGAATTGAAAGCTGCAGTTTGCCCCGCAATCCACGACTGCTGCATTGAGTTTCTGCCGAAAATCAATACCAAAGCAATGAGTTGCAGAAATATAAAGAAGACGAATAGGCCGTTCTTCGAAAATAATCTCAGCAAAAATCCCATCAGTTAATGTCGTAAAAAGTTAAAATTTATTTGATCAGGAAGTTGAATTTATCCATGTTTTTTAGTGCGATACCAGTTCCGCGAACTACAGCTCTCAAAGGATCTTCAGCAACAAAAACGGGCAATCCTGTTTTCTTGTGAAGTCGGTCTGCAAGTCCTCTCAACAAAGCGCCACCGCCTGCAAGATAAATACCTGTTTTGTAAATATCGGCTGCTAATTCCGGCGGAGTAAGAGAAAGTGTTTCCATTACGGCATCTTCGATTCGAATGATGGATTTATCTAAAGCACGTGCGATCTCTTTGTAGTTCACCATAATTTCTTTTGGTTTACCGGTGATCAAATCACGTCCCTGTACTGGAACATCGTCAATATCCACATCTAATTCTTCAACAGCGGAACCTGCTTCAATTTTAATTCTTTCTGCAGTTCTTTCTCCGATATATAAATTGTGATGTGTTCTTAAATAATAGGCAATATCATTGGTAAAAACGTCACCTGCGATCTTCACAGATTTATCACAAACGATTCCTCCCAAAGCAACAACCGCAATTTCTGTAGTTCCGCCTCCTATGTCGATGATCATATTTCCTTCTGGTTTTTGAACATCAATTCCAACACCTATTGCGGCGGCCATTGGTTCATAGATCAAACGTACTTCTTTAGCGTTTACTTTTTGCGCAGAATCACGTACTGCTCTTTTTTCTACTTCTGTAATGCCAGATGGAATACAGATTACAATTTTTAAAGTGGGTTGAAAAAGTTTCCCTTTGATGCCTGGAATCTGTTTAATGAATTCCTTGATCATATGTTCAGATGCATGAAAATCAGCAATTACGCCGTCTTTCAAAGGTCGAATGGTCTTAATGTCTTCGTGGGTTTTCCCTTGCATATGTTTTGCCTTCTCCCCAACCGCAATTGGTTTCCCGGTCGAACGTTCAATTGCTACAATAGATGGCTGATCAATAACAATCTTGTTGTTGTGTATAATAAGTGTGTTCGCTGTTCCTAGATCAATCGCAATATCCTGCGTGAACATATCAAATAACCCCATTTTTTTCCTGATTTTTTTAAGTGTACAAAGATATAAATTTAGAACCGTTCTAAAAATTACATTTCAACTAATTTTGGTTAAAGTTTTATTAAAGTTCAGCGCCAGGATAATATAACTTTTTTCTTGCCTAAATATTTCATTTACAACGTAAAATAGAAGTTTTGGAGTCTGTTTAAATAGATTTTGCTGATAATCTTCATAAGGCAATACTTGCTTTCTTTCATTTAAAAATCTTAAATTTGCGATTGTCTATGAATCAAGATCACAATATTCACAAAACCGCGAATTTTGCCGTTCTCAGTATCAGTTTCGAGAAAGCTGATGCAGAAACACGGGGTAAATTTTCATTTTTTGATGAGAATATTAAAAATTTCGTCAACGAAATCCATGAGCAAAATTTAGGCGACGCTTTTGTAGTTTCTACCTGCAACCGCACCGAAATTTATACGACCACTCAAAATTACCTTCTGATCGCTGAACTTTACTGCAGGATCATCGGCGTAAGTCTCACCGAATTCATGAAATATGTGAATGTTCTGAAACGGGAAGAAGCCTTGAATCATCTTTTTCGTGTGGCGGCAGGTTTAGAAAGTCAGATCATCGGTGATTTCGAAATTATCGGTCAGATCAAAAACGCTTATTACCGCTTCAAAAAAGAAAAGAAAAATTCTAATCCTTTTCTGGAAAGGTCGATTAATTCTGCTATTCAAATTTCAAAAAGAATAAAGAACGAAACCGGGATCTCAAACGGAGCAGCTTCCGTTTCTTATGCTGCGGTTCATTATATCTTGAAAAACCAACCTCAAATTTCCGAGAAAAATATATTACTTCTGGGAGTCGGAGAGATCGGGCAGAACACCGTGGAGAACCTGGTAAAACACGTTTACAAACCGAAAGTAAAAATTGCGAACAGAAGTTTAGACAAGGCAGAAAAAATTGCTGAGAAATATCAGATTCCGCACATCGAATTTGATCAGTTCCAGGAGGAATTGAGTAAAACCGATATTTTAATTGTCGCAACAGGAGCGCAACATCCAATTATCAATAAAAGTCATTTCCCGAACGGAAAGGAAACGTTGGTCATCGATCTTTCTATTCCGAATAATGTGGAAAAAAATATTACGGAAAATACGAATGTAAGTTTAGTTGATGTAGATCAGCTTTCGCTTCACATCAGCGAAACCATGTTGCAGCGTCAAAAAGAAATTCCTAAAGCCGAAGAGATCATTAAAGAGATGACAAAAGACTTTATGGAGTGGGAAAAGAAACGAAAACTGGCGCCGAATATTCATCATTTTAAAGCTGCTTTAAAAAACATGGAGCGTAATGAGATGCACAATATTCATAAAAAACACCAATATGTGGGGGTTGATGATATGGCACTTTCAGATAAAATGATCCAGAAAATTACCAATCGTTTCGCAAAATACATCATCGATAATCCCTGGAAAGCCGAGGAAATTAGCAAATTGATGCACGAGATTTTAGTTGAACAGCCAAATAACGAATTCAATGAGAAGCATTAAAATAGGCACCCGAAATTCTCCGCTTGCTCTTTGGCAGGCAAGAGAAGTTGCCCGAAATCTTCAAAATAAAAATTATACAACAGAGATTGTCCCGATCCTTTCTTCAGGAGACAAAAATCTTACTCAACCGCTTTATTCCTTGGGAATTACCGGAATTTTTACAAAAGATCTAGATGTTGCTTTGCTGAATAACGAAGTTGATATTGCTGTTCATTCCCTGAAAGATATTCCCACAGAATTACCAGAAAAGCTTACCATTATTGCCGTTTTAGAACGCGATTACCCGGAAGATGTTTTGGTTAGAAAAAAGGATTCTGCTACTTTGGAAATGAAAGAGCTGAAGATCGCGACAAGCAGTTTACGCCGTCGTGCCTTTTGGTTGCGCGAATTTCCAGAAACGCACTTTTCAGATATTCGCGGTAATGTTCAAACCAGATTAAAAAAATTAGAAGAAAATGATTTTGATGCCACATTATTTTCTCTAGCGGCAATTGCAAGAATGGGTTTAAATGTTGATTATGAGCAACTTCCAATGATGATTTCGGCGCCTGCGCAAGGAGTTGTCGCTGTTTGTGGAAGGAGCGATGATGGCGAGATTCAGGAAATTTTTGCCGACATCAATCATAAAAGAACACAGATCTGTATCGACATTGAAAGAAATTTTTTAAATGCTTTGGAAGGTGGCTGTACCGCCCCAATTGGTGCTTTCGCCGAAATTAATGATAGTGATGAAATTCGTTTTGTTGGAAGATTATGTTCCCTGGACGGAAAAAACTGCATCGAAACCGACGAGATCTTTGCGTGGAACGAAACTGAAAACTTCGGTCAAAAACTCGCTCAGAAAATCCTGGATAATGGCGGAAAAGCATTGATGCAGGAAATAAAAAATTCATTCTAAAGTTTTCTTCAAGGACTTTGCAATACAGATAAATATGAAAATTCTTTTCACAAAAAAACTAAATAAATTAGTGATTTCCAAGAAATTAGGGAGTCATTTTTCTTATGATTTTTTGGAAGTCATCAAAATAAATCCGGTGCAGGTTGAACCTTTCGACCTGAAAAACAGATCCTTAATTTTTACGAGCGTTAATGCAGTAGATTCTTTTTTCGCGAGTAATTTCAAACCAAATGAGAGTTTTGTTGACAAGAATTTTAACAAAATTTATGCAGTAGGTTTAAAAACAAAAGCGGCTCTGCGAAAACGTGGTTTTGGAACTTTCAAGGTGGCGAAACATGCAAAAGAGCTTTCAGAATTTATTATCGATAACAGCACGAAAGAGAAGTTTATTCATTTTTGTGGAGATCTTGCTTTAGATGTTTTAGATAAAACTTTACCGCTGCAAAACATTTCCTACAAGAAATTTGTGATGTATGAAACAAAACTGATCTATCCGAAAGCTTCCGGCGAATACGATGCGGTCTGTTTTTTTAGTCCGAGTGGAGTTCGTAGTTTTGCAAAGTTTAATTCTTTGGATCACCACCAGCTTTTTTCCATTGGTGAAACGACTGAAAGCGAACTGAAAAAATTCACAAAAAATTCGATTATAACAAGTAAAGAAAGCAATCTTGATGATTTGCTGAAATTAATTTCTGCTCAGGAAAAATAAAACTGAGGAGGGAAAATTTAAAATTATGATTAAAAACGACCTGTATTTAAAAGCTTTAAGAGGAGAAACCGTTGAAAGACCACCTGTCTGGATGATGCGGCAAGCCGGCAGATTTTTACCGGAGTTTCGGGAGTTGCGCGATAAATACGATTTTTTTACAAGATGCCAAACGCCGGAATTAGCATCGGAGATCACAATGATGCCGATTCGCCGTTATCCGTTAGATGCTGCGATTTTATTTTCGGATATTTTGGTTATTCCGCAGGCGATGGGAATGGATTTCGAAATGCGGGAAGGAGTTGGACCCTGGTTAGAAAAACCCATCCGAAGTTTAGAAGATGTTGAAAATGTTTACGTACCTAATGTTGATGATACTTTAGGTTATGTTTTTGATGCTATCGAGCTGACTTTACATAAGTTAGATAACGATATTCCTTTGATCGGTTTTGCCGGTTCGCCCTGGACGATCTTGTGTTATTGTGTAGAAGGTAAAGGTTCCAAAACGTTTGATATCGCGAAGAAATTCTGTTTCCAGAATCCGGAAGCTGCTCATTTATTATTACAGAAAATTACAGATACCACGATCGCTTATCTGAAAAGAAAAGTAGAGAAAGGGGTTTCTGCAGTTCAGGTTTTTGATTCCTGGGGCGGAATGTTATCGCCGGAAGATTATCAGGTTTTTTCTTATCAATATATCAATCAGATCGTTGCGGCTTTAAGTCCATTAACGCACGTAGTTGTTTTCGGAAAAGGCTGTTGGTTTGCGCTGGAAGAAATGATGCTTTCGAAAGTTTCTGCTTTGGGCGTTGACTGGACCATTCATCCGGAAGTTGCACGAACTTTAACGAATAACACCATGACTTTGCAGGGGAATTTTGATCCTTCCCGATTATATTCTTCTCCGGAAACCATTAAGAAAATGGTAAAGGAAATGATAGACCGATTCGGAAAAGACCGGTACATCGTTAACTTAGGACACGGAATTTTGCCTAATATTCCTTTAGAAAACGCTGAAGCTTTTATTCGCGCGGTAGTTGACTGGAAGCCGAACTAGAAAAATTTTAAATATATTTTAGAACGCATCTTCGGGTGCGTTTTTTTATTGAAGTTTTTCAATTTCATAATACAGCAATTCTTCCTCGTCATCTGGCAGACGAACAGTTTTCAAATAGTTCAAGCCCAGTTTCTGAATTAAGTTTTGGGACGCCACATTTTCTTTGGATGTAATTGCGGAGATCTTGTCTAAACCAAATTCCGTAAAAGCAACTTCTAAAAGTTTAGAAGCGGATTCAAATCCATAACCTTTCCCCTGAAATTCTTCCAGAAAAGAAAATCCAATATCATTTACGTCTAAACCTTCTCTTTGAAAAATTCCTACAGCACCAACTTTCAAATTGTCGGATTTCCGAACGATCAGGTAATTTCCGTATCCCAATCTTTCCAGTTGAGGTAAAAATTTTTCGGTAATATAATTTTCGGCATCTTCAACCGTCCTGATATTTCGATCCCCAATAAATTGGATGAACTTTGGGGAATTATACAACTCCAGGATGAATGGCGCGTCAGACTTTGACATTGCCTTCAGCAGCAATCTTTCAGTTTCCAAATTTCTAATTTTCTCCATTATTTTTTCTTGTAATCCACAAAGCTCAATTTCATAAAAGCAGCACCTCAAATATAGAAAAAAGGTGGCACAGAAATGGAAGACTAGTGAGAAATTTAGAAAATGAAAAATATTGTAAGGAGCTTCTTAGCCGTATTCACATTGCTTTTTTTAGCAAACTGTACCTCGCAAATGACGAATTCTGATCATGTAAAAAGAGAATGGATGTTAGTCGAATTTCAGAACTTTAGCAAAGATTTGATGATAATTAATAAGGCTAACATGAACTTGACAAACATAAAAGACGCAGGAAAATTTTCTGCAAATATGGGTTGTAACAACATGTTTGGATCAGCGACTTTTAATGCAAACGGTACCGTGAAATTTTCGCAGATCGGGAGCACGATGATATTTTGCGATAAGGCGATGAATTTAGAATCTGCCTTTGGTAAAGCCTTACCGATGATGACGACCTATAAAATTGAGGGACATTATCTTACGCTTTCCGATGGCAAAGGTCAGATGATGAAGTTTGTTGCTGCAGACTGGGACTAAAAATACTATGAAGGAAAAAGTGATCTCAGATAATTTTATCTGAGATTTTTTATTAGTGAAAATCAAATTATTATCTTTGTACAAATGCCGAAAGGAAATTTATGTTAGAAAAAAAAGAACATTTATACGAAAAAGCCGTTTTAGTCGGCTTAATTACCCAAAATCAAAGTGAAGATAAGCTCAACGAATATTTTGACGAACTGGAGTTTCTGGCTTTAACAGCAGGAGCGACCGTACAGAAAAGATTCACGCAAAGGCTTACACAACCAGATTCTAAAACTTTTATCGGAAGCGGAAAAGCCCAGGAAATTAGAGTTTATATAAAGGAACATGAGATCGGAACTGTAATTTTCGATGATGAACTTTCGCCATCACAATTGAAGAATCTCGAAAAAGAGATGGAAGTTAAAATTCTCGACAGAACGAATTTAATTCTGGATATTTTTGCGCAGAGAGCTCAAACTTCCTACGCAAGAACGCAGGTAGAATTAGCGCAGTACCAATATCTTCTGCCGCGATTGACCAGAATGTGGACTCACCTCGAAAGACAGAAAGGGGGAATTGGAATGCGTGGTCCGGGGGAAACGGAGATCGAAACAGACAGAAGGATCATCCGGGACCGAATCACTTTATTGAAAGAGAAATTAAAAACGATCGATAAGCAAATGGCTACCCAGCGGAATAACCGTGGGAAAATGGTTCGTGTTGCGCTTGTTGGCTATACCAATGTTGGAAAATCAACGTTGATGAATGCCATTTCAAAATCTGAAGTTTTTGCGGAAAATAAATTATTTGCCACTTTAGATACCACCGTTCGAAAAGTCGTTATAGGAAATTTACCTTTCTTATTAACCGACACGGTTGGGTTTATACGGAAGTTACCCACGCAACTGGTAGAAAGTTTTAAATCAACTTTAGATGAGGTTAGGGAAGCTGATCTCTTGATTCATGTTGTAGATATTTCCCACGAAAGTTTTGAAGATCACATTAATTCTGTTAATCAAACTTTAATGGAAATTAATGCCCATCAAAAACCCATGATCATGGTTTTCAATAAAATTGATGCCTTCGCTTACGAGAAAAAAGAAGAGGACGATCTTACGCCCGAAACACGGAAAAACATTTCTCTGGAGGACTGGAAAAAAACATGGATGTCGAAGTCACAATATCCAACGGTTTTTATCTCGGCCCTAACAAAAGAGAACTTCCCGGAAATGAAAAAAATGATCTACGATGAGGTTTTAAAGATCCATATCGCCAGATTTCCGTACAACGATTTCCTCTTTGAATATCATGATGATGAGGAGGAAAGCCAGGAAACTGAGATTTAGGATATTTTAGTCTCAAAAGATTTCAGTTTAATTCGTAAAAATTTTAAAACAATGACCATAAAGAAAACAATTTTCTTGTTTTTATTTTTCTTTCTTTTAATGCTAAATATCAGCTGCGATAAAGACCGGGAAGATTGTTTTACTCCGCCACAACCAGCTTATTTTAAATTTGTAGACGCCGTAACGGGTGAAAATTTGATCACTAACGGAATGCTGTCTTCCGCGGACTTCAAACTAAAAGATGAAAATAATAATACTGAAAGTTTTCGGGTAATAACGGAAAATAATTTAAACGCGGTTTTAGTAAATATCGGTTGGACAGAGGGAACAAAAAATTACACCTTCGATCTAGGAAACTCCAAAACCTTTAAGTTTAAAGTCGTATCCAGAAAACTGACTGGAAATTGTGGAGGTTACGGAGTTGAAAAAGTAGAAATCATTGACGCCGCTTTTACAATGGACAATTATTTTTACTTAATTAAATTATAAGGATTGTATTTTAAAACCGTAAAAGATTGCTATGAAAATCTCCCGCATTGCGCTTCCGTTTCGAGTATTTCTTCTCTGCATTTTTCTTTTCCCAATGGTTTTTTGTGCACAATCTGCACAATTCTTTAAACAGGGGAAAGTACAAATCGATAGCAACATTATAAAAATTCCGCTCCAGTATATTAATCATCTCCCGATCGTAAAAGTGAAAATTGGCGACCAATTCTATAATTTTATTTTCGACTCCGGAGCACCAACAGTAATTTCTAAAAAGATTTACAACTTATTGGGTCTGACTCCAGGTAAAACAAAAAATGTAGTCGATTCGCAAAAAGCAGAAAGTAAGCAGATCATTACCGTTTTGCCAAAAATGCAGATAGAAACAATGGAATATGAAAATATAGGGAGTATTGTTATCGATTTCTCTGATCATGAATTTACCTGTAATCAGATCGAGGGGATTTTTGGGGCAAATCAAATGGAAAAACTTTACTGGAGAATAAATTATAACGAGCAGGTAATTGAAGCCTCTAAAAATCTTGCGGATTTTAATCTTGATGGATATACCAAAATTCTGTTTAAAACAGAAGAACAGCAAACTCCCAAAGTTAAGGCTGAAATCTTTGGTAAGGCCTTAAGTTTAACTTTTGACACAGGATTTACCGGAATCGTAAAAGTAAGTAATTCTGATGGTTTTCTGGAAAAGAAAGTTTCTGCCTCCCAATTATAACGAAAGTGAGGGTATAAATGCTGTAGGCATTTTTGGAGCCGGTAAAAATAATAAAATATTCATCGCAAAAATATCATCACTCCTAATAGATCAGAATGATTTTGGTAAAACCCTTATCTTGTCCGGAAATTCAAATCTAATTGGTAACAGATTTTTCGAAAATTATTCTGTTATATTGAACTGGAAGGCGAAACTAATTTATTTAAAAAAATTAAAAAATGGTGCAGACGATGAATCTACATTCGGTTTTGGTTATAGATTTATTGATAAAAAAGCGATTATTGTACAAGTTGAAAAAAACGCTGCAGCCGGATTAAAAACAGGTGACGAAATTTTAAGTATCGATGGAGTGAGTCTGGAAAATCTCACTGCAGAAGAAGCTTGCAATTATTACACAAACAGGCTGGAGTCTGGCAAACAAAAAATTGCTCTAAAAATTAGAAGGGAAAATTCTATATTTAATTTTGAAGTAAGAAAACATGGCTTCTTCACCAATTAATTTAATCCCGGTTTTGTGAAAAAAAATTACGAACACATCATCTCAACCACTTTTAAGAAAATTCTTTCAAGGGAAAATCTTGGAAAAGTGCCGGATTATATCCCGGAAATCGCATGTATCGATGAAAATAAATTTGGCGTTTCTATTACAGATTTAGAAGGATTTAATTGTGGCGAGGGCGATTTCGAAGAGAAATTTTCCATCCAGAGTATTTCGAAAGTTTTTGCGCTCTCTTTTGTCTATGAAAAATTAGGAGAAAAAGTGTGGAGTCGTGTTGATGTAGAACCTTCGGGGAATGCATTTAATTCTCTTTTGCAGTTAGAAGCCGATAACGGAATTCCACGAAATCCTTTCATCAACGCCGGCGCTTTGGTGATCTGTGATTTATTACTGGAAATTTGTAAAAATCCGAAAGTGGAATTAATCAAATTTATTCGCGATCTGGCTGATGATGCTCAAATTTTCTTCAATGAAAAGGTAGCTTCCAGCGAAATGCAAAACAGCTACCGAAATTCTGCCATGTGTAATTATATGAAATCGTTTGGCAACATCAACAGCAAACCTGAAGATGTTATTGAACTTTACTGTCATCTTTGTTCCATCGAAATGACCTGCAAACAACTGAGCAAAAGCTTTTTATACTTAGCAAATAAAGGTAGAAAACCTTTCGACAACGAACCTATTTTATCATCCAGCAAGGCAAAAAGAATTAATGCGATCTTACTAACATGCGGATTTTACGACGAATCCGGCGAGTTTTCTTTTCTCGTAGGTTTACCTGGAAAAAGTGGAGTTGGAGGCGGAATCGTCGCCATTTATCCTAAACATTACTGCATTGCCGTGTGGAGTCCGAAACTCAATCAGAAAGGTAATTCCTATCGTGGTATGAAATTTTTAGAAGAGTTTACGACCCAAACCGGAGAAAGCATCTTTTAAAAGAAGTGGGTTATAAGTTGCTGATCAAATTTCAATTTTCTGAAATTATCTCTTATCCTTTCAACAAAAATTCAGTAATTACTGTTCATGTTTTTTGCGAGGAAGGCAATGATTAAATTTAATCAATGTCAATAAATTGGTAAGTGCTTTAATTTCCTGTGAAAAATTTATCTTTGTGGAAATACAATGACAAATTCTGTGAAAAATTATCTTAAATCTTTCTTATTTTTATTCGCCTTTCTTACTTTAACGAGTTGTTTTGAAATTCTTGATAAAGTAAATATCAAGGCCGACGGAAGTGGAGAATATTCCATTATTCTCAACGCCAGTAAAAGCAAAACGCGCATCGCCTCCATTTCTAAAATGGAGACCATCAACGGGAAAGCGGTGCCGAAAAAATCAGAAATTCAAAGCAAAGTCAGTCAAGCTGCGGCTGTTTTCAAAACAACTCCCGGAATTACCAACGTAAAAACAAGTACGGACTTCGAAAATTACATTATCAAACTCAGTTGTAATTTTCAAAAGATCGAAAATATCAACGAAGGAATTGAGCGTCTGAAAGCGAAAAAGATCATCGGTAAATTATTTCCTTCTCAACTGTACACGAATAATCTCGCGGCAAAAGCTTTCACGAAAAACAAGATCAATTCGTACAAAAGTAATTATGAAGAGTTGAGCAAAGCAGATAAAGAAATCTTTAGTACAGCTAAATACACCACGATTTTACAGTTTGAAAACACCATAAAATCACAGACAAATTCAGCTTTTACGATGTCACCAAACAAAAAAGCTCTGAAATTAGAAGGAAATATTTTAGATTTCATTCTTCAAAAAAAGCAATTATACAATACCATTCTCTTTAATTAAAATCGATATGCAATATTCTTTACTCCAAAAATCTTTCTCGTTCCTAAGTCTCTTCTGCTTTCTGGCAATTTACGGACAAAACACATTTAAGCTCCCTGAAAATGCCGTTTTCTACATGGAAATGAATGGGCAACAACTTAATAAAAAAGTGAATTGGGCAAAACTGAATCCCGTTTTTCAGGAGGTTTTAAAGAATGAAAATAAAACGAATATCTGGAATGATTATTCCAAAACCGGGCTCAAATACGACGATAAGCAAATTCATTATTTCATCTTCAATGATTCCGTAAAAGCGTATAATGCTCATTTCATTTTAGAGGACGAAAAGCGTTTCCAGAATTTTGTTAATTCTGCGACAAAAGAAGGATTAGAAATTACGAAGAAAGCTAAATATTCCTATGTAAGTTTAGATGAGAAAACCTTTATTGCCTGGAATCAAAATCATGCATTCTTGAAAATCATTAATTATACAAAGCCTTTTGAGTATGATGATTTAGAGGACGAAGCAGACAGTACCGTCGTCGTAGACAGTGTGGCTGCGGTTCCGGCGATGCCACATATTGAAAATAATTCGGAGGAAAATATGGCTGATGCGGAAGAGAAAGCATTCGACGATAAAGAAGAAATTCAGTATTTAGAAGAAGATCTGGCCTACTACAGAGAATCGGTCAAAAGTTCCCAGTCCGAAATCGAAAGCATACAAAAAGACATCAAGTATCTAAAAAAATATCACAAATATCCGAAGGAAAAAGTGGAAGCAGATGCTGTAGAAAATGAAGACAGTACGATGGCGCCCGATGAAATGGATTCTGCAGATGAAGAATCAGATGAAGCTTATGAAAAGAGAATGGATTCCATTAAGATCGATGAGTTTAAGATCGTAAGCAATCTGGCAGAAAGCTCATTTGAAGACTTTTTTAATTCGAACTTTATGATTGAAGTGCCTCAGAATACGACCAAATTTAAAGATTCAAAGGCAGATCTTTTTGCTTTTACGAATCTGGGGAATATTTTTAAAAACAGCATGAACTTATACGGGATGCCAAATGTTGGCGGTGTACAAAATTACATGCAGAAAATGTATGATGCAGATTCCTCTTATAATCTCTATTTTGAGGAGGATCAAGTAAAATTGGTTACCAATTATCAACATCAGGATCCGAAGATGCAGAAAAGCTTTGCAGAAATGTATGATGGCAAAACCAGCAGGAAACTTGCGAAATTACTTTCAGATCAAACGGTCGGCTATTTTTCTATGAATTTTAATAGCTATAAAAGTTTCGATGCGATGTATGATCTAATAGAGAATGTTACCGAAAATCAAGAGTACCAGAAAGAGATCTCGTTAATGGTTGAAACCATGAAGATTGCATTAGACGAAAAAGCCCTTTCTAAAATTGTACCCGGTAACATGATTTTTATTCTTAATGATCTGGCTTATAAAAAAGTTGATTATACCGATTATGACTATGACGACGATTACAACGAGGTTGAAGTAACAAAAACCAAAGACGTTGCGATCCCCAATTTCACCTTTGCCTTTGAAACGGAAAATGAAGGATACTGGAACCGCTTCTTCGATATGTTGGCAACCAATAAAAATACGGCCGAAAATTTTGTGAAGAACGGAGATTCCTACGCGTTCAAAGAAAAAGAAAACACGCAGTTTGATCAACTTGTCTTTACCGTAAAAGAAGGGATCGTTTATATCACGACTTCTGCAGCCAACGTTGGAGCGAAAACACAATCCGGTACTACGAGAAAATGGTCCAAAGAAGTGGGTAAACATTCAATTTCTGGCTGGTTGAACACTCCAAAATTAGTTGAAGGTTTAGAAAAAGAATTTACCGATAAGAAAGACACGGCGATTTATCGTTTACTGCGCAAAAATTTAGGAGAGATCACATACAAAACCGACGTTAAATCGGAAAGTATTCAAACCGAAATGAACTACAATATCGATAATTCGTCGGAAAATAGTTTGATGTATTTCTTTGATCTTTTTGATGAGATATACAAAATTACTTCCCCAGACAAGCAACCTAAAAAGTTGTAAATGAAGAAGAAAATAGCAGTTATTCTTTTTGTATTAATTGCAATCGGAATATATCTGGTCTTTTATAAGACCGATAAAACTTTGAAATTTGTCCCAAAAGATGCTAATGTTGTGATTTTGATCGATGTTAAAAAATTAGCGCGACAGTCGATTTTTCATTTTGTCACAAATCCTTCGGAGTGGTTTACAGGTTCAGAAAATAAAAAGGTTTTAACTTCTATCCGAAAGTCCGGACTGAAAATTCCGGATTATCTGCAGATCTTCAATGTGAAAAATAACCAGCTTTTAAATTTTTATACGGTTGTCGAAATTAAAGACCATCAAAAATTAGTCGCATTTTTAAAGGAAAATCGCTTTAAAAATCCAGAATCCAATCGCTTTCAGAAAGAGAACTTAAACTTCATCATTGTTGAAGATCAATGCATTATTACAAACTCGGTTTTTTCTTCAGCTAACATTGAAAATTCTATTCATCAAACAAAAGTTTTTCAAGCCGATCAGTTCATCGGTAATTCGGTTGCAAGCGTTTCTTATATTTCTGGGCAGAAGATTCAAAACTTTGGAATTGATGTATCCGAAGATGAAATTGAAATCAGAAATACTTCAAATATCTCCAGGTTTACAAAACTTATAAAAAATCTAAGCGCGCAAAACCATTCCTTAGATCTCGAACTGGACAAAAAGAATATTCAACTTTTTAGCCGTATTTCTAGTAAAAACCAAATTGATTCGGCTCAGATTTCGGGTGTGAAAATAGCAGCAGAATTTGAATTGGTGAATGATACAATCATCACTTACGGATATGATGATAATTTTGATGAGACCGAAATAAAAACCGTACAAAAGATTTTACAACCGAATTTTACGGCCATTTTAAAAAGTAGGAACACCGAAAATGCCTGGGATTATTTCAGACATAAAAAATGGATCAATGATGATTTTCAATTTACAGCCTTGCCTTTGGGACCGAATGAAATATCGAAGAATCAAAACGGAATAATCACACGATCGCTTCGAAAACCTTTACCGTCGGGTAAGTGGCAAAATCAAAATTATATTTTCCTCAACAACAATGTAAAGTTCCATCCAAACGGAAGTAATAAAAACTCCTTTGAAAATAAACTTATTTCGAGTCTTAATTATATTTTTTACGGGAATAAAGATGAAGATTATTATTTGAAAATGAAATTTAAGAAAGGGAAATTAAAATCAATGTTCAAACTATAAAAGATCGGATAGACAATGAGCGATCATTTCTCTTAAAACCTGAACAAATTTTCTCTTGCTTTCTAATTCGAAAATTTCTATATTTTCAAAAATCGAATATGAAATTAAAGAAGTTACTGCACTGGACCATCATTTTCCCAGTTTTGTCCGCCGCTTTTTATTTACTTGGATTCTTGAACGATTCCATTATCAGTAATATTTTAGGTGCTATTCTTTTGTTTTCCAGCGTTTTAGCCGCAGTTCATCACGCCGAAGTTATCGCCCATAAAGTTGGCGAACCGTACGGAACCATCATTCTTGCGATCTGCATTACTATTTTAGAAGTGGGCTTAATCATTTCTTTCATGCTTTCCGGCAGCGAAGGCGCACAAACGTACGCCAGAGATACTGTTTTTGCAGCCGTGATGATCATCCTCAACGGAATTCTTGGGATCTGTATCTGGGTTGGAAGCCGAAAATACAAAGAACAGTTTTTCATCACCAATTCAGCAACCTCTTATCTGGTAAGTTTGGTGGCGATCTTGGTTTTAACTTTGATCTTACCTAATTATACTTCAAGCGCGCGTGGACCTTATTATTCCGAAGCGCAGCTCATTTTTATATCATTAGCCTGTCTTACAATTTACGGCAGTTTTTTGATGTTTCAAACCGTTCGTCACCGCAACTATTTCGTGATCGAAACGCCCGGCGAGGCTTTACATGAAGCCGATCCACCTTCCTTGCAGAATACATTACTGAGTTTAGGAATGCTTATCGTCTGTCTTGCGATCGTGATTTTTATGGCAAAAGGCCTTTCACCAGTGATTGAAGATTTTGTCGAAAATGTTGGAGCTCCCAGAGCTTTGGTCGGAGTAATTATTGCCGCGGTTGTGCTTTTACCGGAAGGTTTAGCTGCGATTCGCGCTGCACGAAATAATCAAATTCAATCTTCAATTAATCTCGGTTTAGGTTCTGCCCTGGCAAGTGTCGGACTTACCATTCCCGCAGTTTCGGCGGTTTGTATTTTTTACGATATTCCTTTTGTTCTGGGACTCGACATGAAATCGATCATTTTACTGGCGCTTTCCGTCTTCATCGTTATGCTTTCTTTGAGTCGTGGCAAAACAAATCATTTGTACGGAACCGTGCTTTTGGTCAATTTAGCAGCTTATATTTTTACCGTAATTGTGCCTTAAATTAATTGAGTTTTCTGGCCATTTCCATTTTATAACCCATCAGATTTGCAATGTTAGTCGCTTTGTAGATCGCAGTTTCAGCCATTTCGCCCGTGAAGTTTTCCTCAATCGTTTGCGTCCATAATTTTATCCAGTGTTCAAAGTGGAATTTTTCCATCGCAACTTTAGAATTAATCGGGAAATGAACGGCCATCGGATTTCCTTTGTAAGAAACGTTTCCTAACAATAGCGTTTCCCAGAACGAATACATTTTCGGTAAATGATGACTCCAATCGACCTTTGCCACGTCATTGAAGAAGAATCCAATCGTTTCGTCACTTCCTACTTTATCGTAAAATTTATTCACTAAAAACTCAATATCTTCTCTCGTTTCCAATTTTTTCATAGGTCAAAATTAAGGAATTTATAAGCATTCGTTTATGATCTGAAGCATGATAATTATTGGGGCGGACAATTCGCGCTATTCACTCCTACACCTCAATCGTCGGCTCCACTTTGTTCCGCCAACTCTTTCGGGGGTAACCGTTGCTATCGCGGCCGCAGATCCCGCTGTTAAGATAAATTTCATCTGCATTTTGATGATCTTTTCTCACAGATAGCACAGATTTTCACAGAGATTATATAAAAATGAACCATACTTTAACCCTTCGTTGAGTAAACGCCTTTGCGAATGTAATAATGCTCAGCCTCGAAAAAATAACTTTGCGTTCCTCGCGTGAAAATAAATTCAAATCCTGCGTCACATCTTTCGACCAAAAGAAATAAAAGTATTTTATTAATTTTTCGACTAATTTTGCACAATGGCAAAAACCAAAGGCAGATTTTCCCGTTTAAAATCCCGCGACGATAGTGGCTTCAGTTCGAATGCCACGGGAAGATTTATAAACAAAAACGGAGTCCCAAATATCAAGCGCGCCGGTTTATCAAATCCACTCGAAAAATACAGTTGGTATCACACTTTGCTCGATTTACCTTCCTGGAAATTTCTGTTGTTTCTTGTTCTGGGATATATTTTAGCGAATATATTTTTTGCACTTGTTTACTATATGATCGGCATCGAACATCTTACTGGAATCGATAAAAGTACAACCGTCAATGAGTTTACCGATGTTTTCTTTTTCAGTTCCCAAACTTTTACGACGGTAGGTTATGGTCGAATTGCACCTGTTGGATTTTTAGCGAGTTTAGTTGCGACATTCGAAGCCTTCCTGGGATTATTAGGTTTCGCAATTGCCACTGGTTTATTTTACGGAAGATTCTCCCGACCAAGAGCTTTTTTAAAATTTAGTACAATAGCGTTAATCGTCCCTTTTGAAGAAACAACAGCGTTGATGCTGAGAATGGCGCCTTATAAAAACAATCTGTTAACAGATGCTCAAATTATTCTCAATTGCGCCATCGAAGTTATCGACGAGGACGGTAAAGCAGAAAGTAAATTCTTTGTCTTAGAAACGCAGCTCAGCAAAATTAATACACTCGCTCTTAACTGGACCGTTGTTCATAAGATCGATGAAAATTCGCCTTTCTTTGAATTAACGAAAGATGATTTTACCAAAATGAATATTGAAATCTTTGCACATGTTCGGGCTTTTGATGAGGTTTTTGCGAATACTGTGGTGCAGCGGACTTCTTATTCTTCACCCGACAACGAAATTATTTTCGGCGAGAAATTCAATAAGATGTATGCGCCATCAAAAGATCAAAAAACAACTGTGCTGTATCTAGATTTGATTGATTCTTACACTCCTGCAAAAATTTAGAAGATGATGGATCTCGAATTTTATAAATCACAGGCCGCTTTAAAACAGAAAGAACACAAGAAAGTTCTGGAGAATATTAAGCGGAAACCGCCGAAAAATCTGGATTACATTGTGCAGGAAACGCACGACGAAGTTTTCGAAAAAATAGATTGTCTGCAGTGTGCGAACTGCTGCAAAACAACCGGTCCACTTTTTACACAAAAAGATATAGAGCGCATCTCAAAACATCTGCGCATGAAACCTGCGGATTTTGAAAAGAAATATTTACAGACCGATGAAGATCAGGATAAGGTCTTGCAAAATCTGCCTTGTTGGTTTCTGAATACAGATAACACCTGTTCAATTTATGAGGTTCGCCCGAAAGCCTGTCGCGAATTCCCGCACACCGATCGAAAGAAGATTTACCAGATCAATCATTTAACCATCAAAAATACTTTGATTTGTCCGGCTGCATTTGAGTTTGTAGAAAGAATTCAAAAAAATATAGAGAAGAAATAGATTAAAAAAACCTCTTAAAGTCTTATAATTAAAGTTAAAGTTAGCTTTTTGAAATACTTGCCTTAATTTCTCAGCGTTATTGGTGTATTAAAATTAAAAAAATAGGATTATGAAAAAGTTATCAATCGCAGTAGTTTTATTTGCTGCAAGTTTTACATTCGCGAAGGCACAAGTAACAGACTCAACAAGCAAAGTAAAAGTAGAAACGGCAGTAGTAGCTCCAGCAGAGATGGAAGCAGACACAACTGTAATGGCTCCAGCCACAGATGATGTTAAAATGGAGGCGATGAAGGAAGACCAAATGGAAGTTAAAGCAGACGTTACCGCGGACAAACAAAAAGCAAGAAAAGAAAAAAGAGAAGCTAAGAAATTAGTAGAGTAAAAAAATCAGAGAAGTAAAAAGAAAGAAGAATTCCTGCAGTTTTGCAGGAATTTTTTTGGATTTAGCGCAAAAATAAAAAGCATTGATCAACAATGCTTTTTATCCTTTCACTTTACTTTGTTCCCCTTAACCCGGGACAGGTTTTATCATAAAAATGTCCGGGAAATTTCCCGGACTTTTTATTTATACTACTCCTTGAGCTAACATAGCTTCTGCTACTTTTACGAAGCCGGCGATATTTGCACCTTTCACGTAATTTACATAGCCATCGTCCTCTTTACCGTAATCTCTGCAGGCTTTATGAATTCCGATCATAATTTCTTTTAATCGCGCATCAACCTCTTCAGATGACCAGTTTAAACGAATAGAGTTTTGCGTCATTTCTAATCCGGAGGTTGCAACACCACCCGCGTTGGAAGCTTTACCCGGAGAGAACAGGACTTTGCTGTCTAAGAAATAATTAATAGCTTCTAAAGTCGATGGCATATTTGCCGCTTCAGTCACACAAACTACTCCGTTTTCAACTAATTTCTGAGCGTCCTCTAAGAATAATTCATTTTGCGTTGCAGCTGGAATCGCGACGTCACATTTTACATCCCAAGGTCTTTTTCCTGCATGGAATTCTGCTTCCGGATGTTTTTTAATATAATCTTCGGCTCTGTTGTTCCCAGAAGAACGAAGTTCTAACAAGGTGTGAATCTTATCACCGCTAATGCCGTCTTTATCATAAATATATCCGTCTGGACCAGAGATCGTAACAACTTTTCCACCTAATTCTTCTACTTTTTTTACAACGCCCCAGGCAACATTTCCAAATCCAGAAACGGTAACGATCTTTCCTTTAAAGTCTTCGCCAATTGTTCTTAACATTTGCTCTGCAAAATAAACAACACCATAACCGGTTGCTTCCGGACGAATAAGGGAACCACCGTATGCTAAACCTTTTCCGGTAAGCACTCCTGTAAATTCGTTCTTGATTTTTTTATACTGTCCGAATAAATATCCAATTTCTTTCGCTCCAACACCAATGTCTCCAGCAGGAACATCGGTTTCAGGTCCTATATATTTGCATAATTCCGTCATGAAAGCCTGGCAAAAACGCATCACTTCCATGTCTGATTTTCCTTGTGGATCAAAATCAGCGCCTCCTTTTCCACCACCCATTGGCAATGTTGTTAAGGAGTTTTTGAACGTTTGTTCGAAAGCTAAAAATTTTAGAACAGATAAATTAACGGTTGGATGAAAGCGGATTCCACCTTTGTAAGGTCCAATCGCAGAGTTCATTTGAATTCTAAAGCCTCTGTTTACCTGAATTTCGCCTGAATCATCAACCCATGGAATACGGAAGATGATGGTTCTTTCCGGTTCCGCCATTCTTTCCAACAGTTTCATACCGTTATATTCTGGCCTGGTCGCAATAAAAGGAATTACAGTTACTGCAACTTCTTTTACGGCCTGCAAAAATTCCGGTTCGTTGGGATTTTTAGCTTCAATTTTGGCAATAAACTCCTGAATCTTTTGCTCTACGTTATAGTGTTCCATAAATGGGTGATTATTATTGTTAACAAATTTAATTTTTTTTTCAAAACTTGCAAGATAAAATTTCCAAATTGACAAAATATTAATAAAAATCCGTTTTATTTTTATTAAATTGATAATTTAGAGACTTATAATAACAATAATTGAATGTTAAGCCAATATCAATAAATTTTTAAAAATGCTTCAACGCTAAAGCGTAAGATATTGTCTTCCCGAAAGTGCTTTAATAAATCCCGAAATCTCAAGTTGAAGCAAATCAGGTAATATTTTATAGGCTGCAATATCAATTTTTTCCGAAAGTTCATCCAAAGAAATTGGACTTGTTTTATTGATTGCGTTTAAGATATTTTGTTGACTGTCTGAAAGTTGGATCCTAATTTCGGAACTCGGAAAAAGGTCTCCGGTTTTTTCGGTGTCTTTCATAAAACCAAGCTGTTCTGCTAAACCAGAAACGGTAGAAATGACGCCGGCTTTATTTTGAAAGATCAGTTGATTACAACCCTGGCTGAATTTGTCGGAAATTTTTCCGGGCAGTGCGTAAACTTCTCTGTTATAATTGAGTGCAAAAGTTGCAGTGCTTACAGAACCGCCACCAAAAGCCGTTTCTACCACAATCGTAGCCGGAGATAAACCTGCAATAACGCGGTTTCTCTGGATGAAGTTTTCCCGATCTGGTTTCTGCGAAGAGTTAAATTCGGAAAATAAAACACCGTCTTCCTCCAGGATTTTTTCTGCTAATTTTCGGTTTTTCGAGGGATAAAGGGTATGAAAGCCATGCGCCAAAACCGCAACTGTTGGTATTTTATTTTCGATAGAAACCAGATGAACTTCAGTATCAACTCCCAAAGCTAATCCGCTTACGGTGATAATGTTCTTCGTTTTTATCTCCTCAAAAAAATCGTGGATAAAATGTTTTCCGTAGGAAGTAATATTTCTGGTTCCAACTAAACTTAAAGGTTTCAAAGCAGCGTTGTAAATTCCTTTCTGGTATAAAATTGCGGGCGCATCTTCGCATTCATTAAGTAATGAAGGCAAATGATTTTGATGACGAAGATTGATCCTTATGTTTTCTTTCTCGCAAAATTTTAGTTCTAATTCCGCGAATTTTAAATGCTCCGGATTTCCTATCTCCAAAGAAATTCTTTTGCCGATTCCGAAAATGTTCTTCAGACCGGATTTCGAAAGATCCCACACTTCTTTTGCGGAACCAACTTCACCAATTAGTTTACGGAAAATAATATCGCCAATTAAAGGGCAATGTCGAAGGGCAACAGAATAAAGTGTTTCTTCCGAAAACATGCAGAATTTTTATCAAATTTATCAAAAAATATCTATTGTTTGCGGATTTCATCTAAATGATCCCAGATGTCATCTTTCTTTTTGTAAGGCAGATCCAGAAAATCATCAGGATGGTTTTCTTTGTAGTCCTGCCACAGTTTATCATCCTTTTCACTATAATAATTCGGAAATTCCCAAATGAAGCGGATGTTTTTCTCGCCACTTTTACGAAAAATAAAGGCCATAATTATTCCTACAATTGCTCCGGAAAGATGTGATTGCCAGGAAATTCTGCTCGGTACTTCCAGATTAGAAAATAGTTCTTCGGGCATTACGCCCCAAATTAAACTGCCGTAATAAAGCGCTACAACCAGCGAAACGGTGAGTAATTTCATATTCCACCGAAAAATTCCGCTAAAAAAAAGAAAGAATGCTAAAGTGTAAACAATACCACTCGCGCCAATAATGCAAACCTGATCAATTTCTCCAGTGAAAATATCTATTGGCGGAAGAAGCCAGACTAAAAAGGCTGTAACCAACCAACCCAGAAAGAATACTTTTTTCGCAATAAAAGAATAGAATTGAAAAAGCAGAAACATCAAAACGAAAATAGGAACTGAGTTTCCAAAGATATGTTCCAGACTCCCATGAAGAAAAGGAGAAAATAAGATACCTTTTAATCCTGATGGATTTAACGGAATTATTGCACCACTGCATCCATCAAATAATCCTAAATGTTGAAAAAGAAAACCCAGCCACATTGCAGCAACCATAAGGGTTCCGTACAGAACAGCTTTTAAATTTAGGGTTTGTTTAAACATTATTACATTTTGTCAAAACTATTGCCAAAAAAATTATTGAGTAAATATGGCTATAACTTTTAAGAAATTAATTGAAATTGAGACAAAAAGTGACAAATTTTATCCTGTAAGTTTTATGCTTTTGATTGTTTGCCTTAAATTTGTGGACTATGAAAAAGGTTTTTCTTGTTATTGCTTTGCTGTTTATTTGGTCGTCGCTCTTCTCTCAAAAAGATCGAAATATTTTAAAAGAAATAGATTCTATTTCTCAGAAAAGATGGGATTCTGTCGCACTTGATCTAGACAGTCTCGCGGATCCGAAACTGGTTAATTTCGACAGTCATTTTCGGGATACGATCGTAATTCGGGACAAAATAGTGATTTCTAATATCACCGATGAGATCCCAATTACACCCTACAACCTGCTGAAAATGAATGGTCCTATCAGATGGTTTTATTACGGCCAAAACAATTTGGTGTTCAATCAATCCTCGTTTTCTAACTGGAATTCCGGCGGAAATAACAATATTGGAATTATCGGTAAAATAAAATATAACCTGAGTTACAAAAAAGGGAAACATTTCTTAGATAACAACCTGCAATTAGGGTATGGATTTGTAGCTTCACAAGGCGAGGCATCCAGAAAAACAGATGATTATATTAATTTAATGACGAACTACGGTTATGATATTGGAAAGAACTTTTATCTCTCCACAGGTTTTCAATTCTTATCACAGTTTTCTGCGGGATATAATTATTCCTTGACTCCGGATCCAAATTTTGATGACCGTATTTCAAGATTTATGGCGCCGGGATATCTGAATGCCGGTTTGGGGATCTCGTACAATCCGAATGAAAATTTCCAGATTATTTTCCGACCGGTAAATGGCAAGTTTACTTTTGTTACCGATCCGGCTTTACAAGTAGCCGGTAAATATGGTTTGGACAAAGATGGACAAAGTGTACGTTCGGAAATCGGAACTTTAGTCAATATTCTGTACCGCATTAAAATTTACAAAGACATTAATTTTGTAAATCAAATCAATTTCTTTAGCAATTATATTTTCCACCCGGAAAGAGTAGATATTGCTTACAACGGGACTTTAAATATTAGATTTAATAAATTTATCTCTACTGTGGTGAGTTTAGATCTGCTCTACGATCACGACCAAATTCAGAAACTCCAGATGAAGCAGACGCTTGGAGTTGGATTTTCTTACAATTTAGGCTTCGAAAATAAGGAGAAGAATAAAAAATTAATTAAACCTTTCATCGCGGATTAGTGTAATCAAAGTCATAGAAGCTTTTTTCGGTTTTGAGAAAATTAGTGGCACGCGAATTGAAAAGTAGTTCCTTACAACTTAAAATTCACATTATGAAAAAGTTTTTTTTATCAGCACTTCTTTTAGGTGCTTTCGCATTTGGATACTCGCAATCAACCTATTACAATGATTATACGAACAGTGTAAACACTTTAAATTGGGAATCGGTTGCATCGAGCTTGATCCTTAATTCTACACAAAAACAGCAACTGTTGAATTTGAATAATCAATATCCAACGTACGATTCATGGAATAAGAAATATGCAAATCAACCTGAAAGATGGTCCACAGATCGGTATATTTCTATGCAAAGAATTATGGGTAATGACAAATACGCAAAATTCAAAAATAAATATTACAAAGGTCAAAATCCGGTAGCAGTTTATAATAAAAACAAGCATCACGATTCGCGTAAGAAACATTTAACGCACAAGTCAAAACAAAGAAAAAATTCTTACAAAGCGATGGATTACGAAAAAAGTAAAAAACGTGGCGACGGAAGTCATCTTTGGGTAAAAGGAAACGCGAATGGAAAAGGCCATAGTAAAGGTAAAAAATAATACAGTTTTTTACTATAATAATTTAACAACCGATTCAGGATAAAACTTGAGTCGGTTTTTTTATTTTTAGTAAGGCTCAAAAGCGCTGGTTTCAGAACGAGTAAAGAATTAATTATATTGTAATTGGCTCGTGTTTTATGAACTATACATTCCAAAACTCTCGATCCAGACTTCGATACTGAATCGCTTCTGCAATATGCGATGAGTTAAGATTTTCTGTCAATTCTAAATCTGCGATCGTGCGGGAAACCTTTAGAATTCGGTCATAAGCACGAGCAGAAAGATTCAGTTTTTCCATGGCAATTTTGATAAGGTTTTTTGAGGCTTCATCAAGTTCACAAAATTTTTCTATTTCTTTCGGACCCATTTGAGCATTGTAATGAATCTCAGTTTCTTTATATCTTTCGGTTTGAAGGTGTCTCGCTTTTAAAACACGATTGCGAATTTCATCACTTTGCTCGCCCTTTCTTTTATCGGCAAGCTGGTCAAATTCAACCTTCTGTACTTCAATATGAATATCGATGCGATCCAGAAGCGGTCCCGAAAGTTTGTTCATGTAGCGCTGCATTTCAAATTGCGAAGAAGTATTGTTCGGATCATCCGGAAAATAACCGCTCGGACTAGGATTCATGCTTGCAACCAACATGAAACTCGCCGGATAATTCACTGTAAATTTCGCGCGGGAAATGGTGACTTCGCGATCTTCAAGCGGCTGTCGCATGACTTCAAGAACGGTTCTTTTAAACTCAGGCATTTCATCTAAAAACAAAACACCGTTGTGTGCCAGAGAAATTTCTCCGGGTTGCGGATAACTTCCACCGCCAACGAGAGCAACATCTGAAATAGTATGATGCGGACTCCGAAAAGGTCGCACAGTCATCAGCGAAGTTTCTGTACCGATTTTACCAGCGACAGAATGTATTTTAGTGGTTTCTAAAGCTTCCTTCATTGTCAAAGGCGGCAAAATACTCGGAAGTCTTTTCGCAAGCATGGTTTTGCCGCTTCCAGGCGGTCCGATCAAAATAATGTTATGTCCACCGGCTGCTGCAACTTCCATGGCTCGTTTCGCTGTTTCCTGCCCTTTAACTTCAGAAAAATCGAAAGGGAAAAAGTTTATTTTATCCTGAAATTCTTTCCTTGTATCCAAAATGGTTCTTTCCAGTGGAATATCTTCATTAAAGAAATCAATGACCTCTTTGATATTTTCAATTCCGTAAACTTCAAGTTGGTCCACGATCGCAGCTTCGCGGATGTTTTGTTTCGGTAAAATAATTCCTTTAAAACCTTCTTCACGGGCTTTAATCGCAATTGGTAAAACACCTTTTATTGGTAGTAATCCACCATCTAAAGACAATTCGCCCATGATGATGTAATCGCCCAGTTTTTCAGCTTTAATTTGATCAGACGCAGCAAGAATTCCTAAAGCAATACTTAGATCGTAGGAAGAACCTTCTTTCCGCAGATCTGCCGGCGCCATATTGATGGTAATTTTTTTGCCCGGAATTTTAAAGCCCACATTTTTAAGCGCGGCAGAAATTCGGTAACTGCTTTCTTTAATAGCATTATCGGGAAGACCGACCAGGTGGTAGCCAACGCCGGAAGTGTCAACATTAACTTCAATCGTAATCGTTTGCGCAGAAACTCCATAAATGGCACTTCCATAGACTTTTACCAGCATGCTTTGTGTTTTGTATAAAATTAGTAAAAATTCGCGGATTGCTTGCGAACTTATTTCAGCGGCTAAATTTTATCATTATAAATCCACATTAAAACAGGTTTTGACGATGACTTTAACATTGGATCAATGATTTTAAAGCTTTCGTTAGAAATGGTAGGGCAACCCCAACCTTCAGGAGTTCCATTCGGAAAGATCTCTTCATCGGCAACCTCGTCCCAGGAATGAAAGACGATGAAACGTTTTAATGCATTACTGTTCGAATCTTCTAAACCATGCATCAGATATTTTATATGAACACCCCAATCGCTGTAAGCTCTCGCTCCAATTTTATATTTTCCAAGAGAAGTGCTGTGGCTGTCTTCAACATTGCTGAAGGAAGGGTTTTCTTTTGTTTCATCACTGCTCCACATTTGATCACCACAACCGTGACCTACCAGAAAACGATGCGTAATTTCTTTTTTCTTAAAATCCCAGATAAAAAATCTCTTCTTTCCGGAATGAATTTCCATGTCAATCAGAATACAGAAATCTTTATTCATTTTATTCTCTTCGCAAAATGCCAGCGCTTCTACAGCTTTCGAACTGTAATCTTTTAAAGCCACTTTCGGTTCTATGTTTATGCTTTCCGGAGGATTTGAAATTACATCATTCTTCTTTTCACTGCAGCTTAAAATTATTGTGAAAAGTAAAATCACTTTTAAAATTGGAGAATCGGTGAACACCATAAAAGTTTTTGTTTGAGACTGAAATATAGGAAAATTTGAGAAGCAGTTCTTGGAAAATAATTTTCGTCATTCATCAAAATCGCAGGATATTTGTCTGGATAGATTTCAACGTGGTATATATATTGCAAATCTTCTTAGTGATTAACGAAAGAATCAAAAAGAAAATTACTTAATTAAAAGACCGTACAATGAAATTTAGTGTAAAGATCAACAACGCAACAACTCTTGAAGAAATCGAAAATTATTGGAAAAATGAAGATTATATTATCCTTTTAGGCTTATTCGACTTTCCAGACGCGAATACGATTAAGGTAGAGAATTTAAGAGAAATGCTTTTTATGGCAATCAGTGATTTTGAGCCAAATGAAGCGGCGAAAATATTACTGACTTATAAGTTGTCAGAAAAGTTAAATGAAGGTCAAATCGATCAAATATCGAACGACATGCTGCTGGATAAGATCTGTGAGGAATATCCGGAGATTGATTTGCATTTCGATTTGTTTAACATCAACCAATTATTATTTAAAGCTTACAACGGAAAATTTCCTAACGCTAAAGCGACGATGGTGAAATTTTCAATTGAGGCAGTAGATAAATTCGAAGATGAATTTACAAAAGAGATTATTTTAAAAGCGATGAACCGCGGACTTTCTGACAGTAACATTATTAAAAGATTATTTTCTGAACAAATGTCTACCGATATACGTTTTCAAGAAGCGGAAGATATTTTATGGAAGTTAGATCAAGAAAAGGACAATAATTTTTCATTGATCACTTCCGAATACTGGATCAACAAGGATGAAATTATCGCCTCAGAATTTGAGGGCGAATGTCTGTTGGCAGAAATTAAGGAGGAATAGTATTCATCTTTAGGTTAACCCAAATTTTTGCTTAGTCCCCAAGTTTTGTGACTGATCCCAAGTTTTGTGACTGATCCCATAAAACATAGATTCCCTTTAAAACAAAAAAAACTCCTCAATTTCTTGAGGAGTTTTGGGTGGGCCCTGAGGGATTCGAACCCCCGACCGCTCCCGATTTAAATCGGGATGCTCTGAACCAAATGAATTAAGATCCGATAAGCTTTTGAATCATCGATTTACTCTTCCAGCTTTTTATTTGCTTTTCCCTGTTTAACGCTTCTGTTTTTGTTTCGAAAGTTTCGGTAAAAACTACGATCCAATCTTTAGTTTTCGCGGTGTAGCCTTTGTGATTGGATAAGTGCCGCTGGAGTCTTTCCTCAATATTAGAAGATGCTCCCACGTAATAGGAGTCCAAAATTTCGGAATAAAGAATATAAATGTAAAACATAAATTCCCTTTAAAACAAAAAAAAATCCTCAATTTCTTGAGGAGTTTTGGGTGGGCCCTGAGGGATTCGAACCCCCGACCGCTCCCGATTTAAATCGGGATGCTCTGAACCAAATGAATTAAGATCCGATAAGCTTTTGAATCATCGATTTACTCTTCCAGCTTTTTATTTGCTTTTCCCTGTTTAACGCTTCTGTTTTTGTTTCGAAAGTTTCGGTATAAACTACGATCCAATCTTTCGTTTTCGCGGTGTAGCCTTTGTGATTGGATAAGTGCCGCTTGAGTCTTTCCTCAACATTAGAAGATGCTCCCACGTAATAGGAGTCTAAAATTTCGGAATAAAGAATATAAATGTGAAACATAAATTCGCTTTAAAACAAAAAAACTCCTCAATTTCTTGAGGAGTTTTGGGTGGGCCCTGAGGGATTCGAACCCCCGACCCTCTGGGTGTAAACCAGATGCTCTGAACCAACTGAGCTAAGAGCCCGATTCCAGTATTTGATTTCTCAAATTTTGGTTCGGCAAATGTACAAAAATTTTCTACTTCTCCAAATTTTTTTCTAAAAATTCTCCCACTACAAAGTTACTTCCGCCAATAAAAATCATTTCATCTTTTTTAACATTCTGTTTTGCAGAAAGGTAGGCCTGTTGAACCCGATCAAAAATTTTATAAATTATTTTTGATTTTTTTAATAAATCTTCATAATCCTGCGGATGTCGACCTCGATTAATGTTTGGTTTGGCAAAATAGAAAATTGAATCGTTCGGAAGGATCTGCAAAACTTCATCGATATTTTTATCATTTACAAAACCGAGAATGATATGTTTAGACTTTGGAATGGAGTTGAGTTGGGCAAAAACCTCTTCCAAACCGGCTTGGTTGTGGGCGGTATCGCATATCGTTAAAGGATCATTTGAAAATTCGTACCAACGCCCAATGAAATTAGTGTTCTTGTGTACGCTTAAAAGTCCCCTCTCAATAGCTTCGGGGGAAATAGCAACTCCAAGATTTTGCAACTCTGTGATCAAAGCCAAAACTACTTTGATGTTCTTTTGTTGGTAATTTCCTTTAAGATCGGATCTATAATCGCTCTTAATAAGTGTGGCGTCGATGAAGTCCGCATTTTGTTCTGCTGCTTTTGCCTTGATGATATTGCGAACGGTTATATTTTCTGCACCGCTAATAACCGGAATGTTGGGTTTAATAATTCCGGCTTTCTCAAAGGCAATTTCTTCCAGGGTTTCGCCTAATATATCCTGATGGTCCAGCGCGACGTTTGTAATCGCGGAAACCAGAGGTGTAATAATATTGGTGGAATCTAATCTCCCGCCTAAACCGACCTCTATAATGGCATAATCCACTTTTTTTTGATGGAAATATTCGAAAGCCATAATCGTGGTAAATTCGAAAAAGGAGGGCGTAATTTCTTTCGGGAGATCTCTTAGTTTTTGAATGAAATCGTAAACAAATTCTTTGTCACAGTTTTCGCCATTGATCTTTATTCGTTCTGTAAAATCGATGAGGTGCGGCGAATTATACAAACCAATTTTATAACCAGCTTCCTGCAAAACGGAAGCAAGCATATTACTCGTAGAACCTTTACCATTGGTACCGCCAATATGGACGGTTTTTATTTTATCTTGTGGATGATCAAAAAGCTCGCAAAGTTTCATGATGTTTTGCAATCCGGGTTTGTAGGCTGTTGAACCACTATTTTGATAATTGGGGATCTGAAGAAAAAGCCATTCTACCGCTTCGAGATATACTTGGTTTGTCATACTGCAAAAGTCTCAAAAGTTTTTGGTTTGAGAAAAATAATTGAATTTTAATTAATATTTTGGGAGAAGCTGAAATTGCGCCCCTGATCGAACGGCCTGTTTGAGCTCTTTTTAGAATTTTTTTGAAAAAAAAGGGTAAAAAAGCGAGTAGTGAGAGCAGGAAATGTGCGCCCCAAATAAAAGTAGAGATTCTAGAAAGTTATTTGATACACGCCTGTTGATGAAGAGGTTGCGCGTTCCGCCTTCACGTATTTTTTGACCCAAGACACGGAGTTTGAGGAAACACACGCATCGGAAATACCACCCAAACGGCGTGCAGAAATCACATTCCCAGCTTTATCGACAGTGTAAGAAATATTAATAGTTCCGCTTGCCGTACAGTTGTGCGCCGGTTGCGCGCCGCCCCGACCCATAGTTCCCGGAATAAAGCCCACTAATTTACGGTCAACACCAATTTTGCTGTCGCCGTTTCCATCGCCACCCAGTGGATCGCCAGCGTTGCCGGTAGTGCCGTTGTTGCCCTGAGTTCCTGTTTTAGTACCGCGACCTTTGATTAAATTACCGATGGCTGCAGTTCCTTTTCCGTCGCCATTTCCGATCTTGGAATTTGCAGTAGTTGCTTTCGCAGCAGTTGTTTTGGCTGGAGTTGATTTTGTAGGTGTAGGTTTTGTCGACGTTTTCGCAATTTTTTCTACTTTGGGCGCAGAAACTTTGGTGTTATTTCCGGTTAAAACTTTTTCTTTTACGATCGGTTTCGCGGGTTCTACTTTTGGTTGTGGTAAAGTTTCCGGAATTTCAGTTTCTGTATTTGCGGCTAAACTTCCTTCCTGGTTTGCAGGTTCTTCAACTTGCGCTCCATTTTGTAAATCCCCGAAATTGATGAGCATCGTGGTGATCTCTTCCGGTTTTTCTGTAATTTTTGTGAATTTATAAAAGAAAATCCCCAGAAAAATCAACAGCGAGATGCCAAAAGTAAGCAGTGCGCTTCTCCTTTTGTCTTTCTCCTGATTTTTTTTATGTTGAATGACGTAATCCATCTTATTCTTTAGAAATTTATTTTATTCCTGAGTTGTCGCAATCGCTAAATTGTAATGATGTGTTTCTGCGATTGCCATTACAAAAACGACATCTTTGTGTTTTGTGTTTTCATCTGCCCGAATGGTAAAGGAAGGATTAGTTTCACCTTTTAAAGCATTCACCAACTGATTTTCGAGATCTTCTTTTGGAATCTCTTTATCGTTCACAAAATATTTGCCGTCTTCTTTGATCGTTACGGTCGAAGGATCCTGAACGCTTGGATTTGCTGCGTCAGCTTTCGGAAGTTTAACATCGATGGCACTTTGACTGATGGCGGAGCTTGTGATCATGAAAAATATCAACAACAGAAAAATAATATCTGTCATAGAGGCCATGCTGAATTCGGCGTTGACTCTGTTTCTTCGTTTCAATTCCATTATAACGGTTTGTTTAAAGCATCCAGAAATTCGTTAACATGCGTCTGAATTTTCAAAACCAAACGATCTACATTGGTTACCAGAATATTATAAAAAAAGTAAGCCGGAATTCCGATAAATAAACCAACTGCAGTGGTTGCCATTGCAGTGTAAATTCCAGAAGCCAACAATTTCGGGCTTACCGCACCGGTTACATTGGAGATTTCAAAGAAAGCCATGATCATTCCGACAACCGTTCCCAAAAATCCTAACATTGGTGCTGCTCCGGAAGCTGAGGCTAAAATATTTAGATTCTTCTCCAGTTTTGAAACTTCGAGTTGTCCCTGGTTTTGCATCGCGTTCGAAATATCAGAAATGGGTCTTCCGATCCTTGCTAAACCTTTCTCGATCATTCTTGCTTCAGGAGAATCGATGGTTTTACAATAATCCACCGCTGTTTGTATTTTTCCTTCCTGTACAAAATCTTTAATATTTTCCAGAAAATTTGGAGTGGCTTTCGAAGCTCTTTTAATAAAGAAGAATCGTTCTAAAAAGATATAAAGCGCCAAAATCCCTAAAAGAAAAATAGCGATCATGATCACATTTCCGACAATTCCGCCGCTGAAAAGAATTTCCCAAAGCGAGAAAACGTGTTTTTCGGTTGTAGTGCTGATCACTTGAGTTGGTGTTTGTAAAAACATTTTTTAGTTTTTGATATTAAAATTGAACGGCAAAAGTACCTTAATAGTATAGCATTTAAGGTGTTTTTTGAATGAGCGGTCTAAATAGATGAATTAATCTTCCTCTACCAAAATTTCATCAGGTTTAAAATGACATTTTAGTTTGAAAGGAATCGGTTCCCCAGATGCGGTATAGAAATCATCGATATTCCCCTTCCAGCAAAGCTGCAGTTCATCTTCGCTGTTTTTATCGAAAGACAGTTCGCTTTCATATAAGTAGGCGTCCTCGTCATCGAAAAGGTCAACTTCTGTATACGAATCTTCGGCGGTATCTGTGATCTCGAAAGTTTTCCCGGCCAATTCGTCATCTTCAATCGGAAATTCAATAATATCCAGCGAAATTTGAGGGAAATTGTATTGTAGAGAATCATCATCAACATGGTCTAAAGAATCATCGGTAATGATTTCAACTTCCAGAAAATGTTTTTTATTGCTGTAAACCGCTTTGCAGTAAGTGCTTTTGATGTGATATTTAAGGGTTTCTTCAGGGTGGTAGATTTTTAAAATCCCTTTCATTTTTTTAGAAAAAAGTGTTAAATAATTGATTTTGAAACTGATTCAACAAAGATAAAAAATTGATTGACAGTGCAAAATTTATTATTAATTTTTTAAAGTTGTAAATGCAAAACACTGGTTTTTATTATAACGGAATCTTAGTCAACTGCGCTGTTACACAGGTATTTGAAGTAAAATTCATCTTCGCGATTTAAACCTTTAAACTTTAAACAAAAACAATTAATTTAGCCTATTCAAAATACGACAATGAAAAACCTGTTTTTTAAATCTCTTTTTGGATTTTTTATAGTGGCGAGTTTATGCTCCTGCAAAAAGTCTGATTCCCCGCTTACCAAAGAAACGCCAGCTGATCTGGATTCGATCGCGGCGAATTACTACGAACAATATTTGAAGCTTTATCCGCTGGAAGCTACGGCTCAAGGTGACTTAAGATATAATGATCAATTGCCGATCAATATCGACAGAGATTTTATTTCGGGAGAAATTACTTTTTATAATTCTGTTCAGAATCAGCTGAAAAAAGTGGATTATAAATCACTGAGCGATGATAAAAAGACGGTGTATAACGTTCTTGATTATACTTTAAAAGATAAAATTGAACGCTACGCTTATCATCCGGAATATATTCCATTCACACAGTTTGGAGGATTGCCCTTGGATTTTCCTTTGCTTGGAAGCGCAGAAGGCAGTCAGCCTTTTAAAACAGAAAAAGATTACGAAGACTGGTTGAAGAGAACAGATAAATTCCCGGAATGGATGGACGCTGCTATCGAAAACTTTCGGGAAGGAATTACGTATCAATATGTGTTGCCGAAGAAGCTCGTTGCGAAAATGATCCCGCAGATGAAATCTCCGGAAATCATTACGCCGGATTTTACGAAGAACATTTTCTACGGACCGATTAATAAATTTCCGAAAAATTTCACTTCAGAGCAAAAAGAAAAGTTTACGAAACTGTATCAGGAGATGATCACGACGAAAATCATCCCGTCCTACAATAAAATGGCTAACTTTTTAGAGGCTGAGTATTTACCGAAAGCCAGAGATTCAGACGGAATTAATACGCTACCCAGAGGAAATGAGATCTATGCTTATTATGCAAAAAGCTGGACCACGACGAACAAAACACCCGAAGAAATTAATAAAATTGGTTTAGAACAGGTTGCAATGTTGCGTGGCGAAATGGAGAAAGTGAAAAAACAGCTGGGATTTAGCGGAACGGTGGATCAGTTCATCAACTTTGTAAAGACCGATCCGAAAGCGATGCCGTATAAAACAGATAAAGAAGTAATTAATGCTTTTAATGGGGTTTTAACGAAGATCACTCCAAAGCTGAAAACCATGTTCAGTGTCACTCCAAAAACACCTTTTGAAATTCGACAGACGGAGAAGTTTAGAGAAAACAGCGCGAGTGCAGAATATATTCCCGGAACCCCAGATGGTAAAAGACCCGGAATATTTTATATCCCACTTCCGGATCCCACGAAATTTAATGTAACCTCGGGTATGGAATCTCTGTTTTTACACGAAGCGATTCCCGGCCATCATTATCAGGTTTCCCTTCAGCAGGAAAACACATCGTTGCCTAAATTTATGCGCTTCGGCTGGTTCGGCGCTTATGGCGAAGGTTGGGCACATTACTGCGAAACTTTAGGTCCGGAGTTGGGCTTATACACAGATCCTTATCAAAAAATGGGTTACTTAAGCGATCAAATGTTGCGTGCGGTTCGGCTTGTTGTTGATACGGGTTTGCATACCGGAAAAATGAGCCGGGAAGAAGCAATCGCTTATTTCCTTACCAATATTTCTTATGATGAAGCCGGAGCAACAGCAGAAATAGAGCGGTATATGGCGATGCCGGGACAGGCGTTGTCTTACAAAATTGGATCTTTGAAAATTCGGGAATTACGCGATAAATACCAGCAGGAGTTGGGAAATAAATTTAGCTTGGCAAAGTTTCATGATGAAGTTTTAAATCAAGGATGTCTGCCTTTAGATGTTTTGAACCGAAAAATGGAAAACTGGGCAAAAAAATAGTAGTCTAATTTCAAATAAAATATAAAAATCCGTTGAGATATTCGACGGATTTTCTATGAATTTTAGTGATGCTAAGTTTTCTGTCTCATTGTAATAAAATACTAAATATTTACTGTTTATGATTGTAATTTCATAAATCAAATTCGAAGTATTTTATTAATTGATTAAAATATTTGAGTATTTTTACTCTTCAAAAAAAGTAATATTTCATGGATGAAAATGGGCTGCTTTCTCTTTTTTACAATAGTGAGAATGTAATCGAAAACGTTTTGCAGAAAACACCATTCGGATTTTCGTTGATCAACGAAGATTACGTTTTTGAATTTGCGAACGAAGCCTGGCTGAAAATTGTCCAAAAAAGAAAAGAAGAAGTATTAGGAAAGACCATGTTCGAAATTTTTCCGGAAACTGAAAAATATCTGCTTTCCATTTTCGAAAACGTTAAAGTTACCAGACAACCATTTTACGCACCGGAGCAGAGCGTGAAGTTAAAGCGGGAAGGCTTATTGCAGGATGTTTTTTTCAATTTTGTTTATCAGCCTATTTATAGTGACAGCGGGGATCTGCAATATTACGCCACCGTTGTTATAGAAGTGACCGATCTGGTAAGCACCAAAAATAAAATTAAAGGTGACGAGGAGCGTTTGCGGCTCGCTACCGAGAGTTCCCACACAGCGACTTGGGATTTTAATATAAAAACGCACGACATTATTCATTCCCCCTATTTATCGAAAATTTTTGGATATGAAGAAATGGAAATGCTTTCGCACCAAATGATGCGGAGTCATCTTTCTGCCGATGACCGTACCAATATTGTTGAAAAAGCTTTTGAACAGGCATTAGAAACGGGGCTTTATGAATACGAAGCCCGTATCACCGATAAGAAGGGAGTCGAAAAATGGATCGCCACCAACGGTAAAGTTTTTTTCAACGAAGATGGTGAACCTAGCCGAATGGTGGGTGTTATGCAGGATATTACCCAGCGGAAAGTAAGCGAAATTCTTCTCCAGCAAAGCAATCATCAACTCAATACTGCGATGGACGCTACCAAGTTGGGGAGATTTGACATGGATTTTGAAACCCAGCAGAAATATAATTTTTCGCCCCGATTTTTAAGCATTTTGGGTTACGATCCCGAAACAGAAGATATTAGTTCCGAAGTTTTTGAAAAGCACGTTCACGAAAATTACCTTGAAGCAAGAAGCCAAGCTTTAAATAAAGCGAAAGAGACTGGAGATCTGTTCTATGAAACCAAAATTATTTTAAGAGACGGCACCGAAAGATGGATAGAGATCTATGGAAGACTCTTGGAGCCGATCGATGGTCGAAAAGCTTATGTTTCCGGTACGATCAGAGATATTACCGAAAGCAAGAATTACGAAAGAGATATTAAAGAAAGCGAGCAGAAATATCGTTTTCTGGCAGATGCAATGCCGCAAATCGTCTGGATCGGGGAAAAGGATGGGCGACTTTCTTATTTCAATCAGGCAACCATGGATTATTCAGGGAAAAATTATAATGAATTTGTTGAAGATGATGGCTGGCTCGATATTGTGCACCCAGACGAAAAAACAGAAAATGTACGTCTCTGGTTGAAAAGCGTTCGTACCAAAAAACCCTTTATATTCGAGCACCGCTTTAAAAACAAAGATCATGAATACCGCTGGTTTCTGAGCCGCGCTTTTCCTGAACTTGATGAAACTGGAGAGGTTCGCAAGTGGGTGGGAACAAGTACCGATATAGATGATATGAAGCGCCAGGAAAAACTGAAAAATGATTTTATTAAAATGGCAAATCATGAACTGAAAACTCCGGTTACCACTATAAAAGGTTATGTTCAGCTTCTAAAAAAAATGCGTGGAGATTCCGATGATAAATTTCTGGTCAATTCTTTAAATACGATTGAAAACCAAGTGAATAAACTCAATTTATTGATCGGTGATCTTTTGGATATTTCGCGCATGGAAACCGGAAATCTGCCTTTAAATATGAAAGAGTTTTCTCTCTTAGGACTCGTGACAGAAACCATACAAGACATTAAAGCTGCAGAGCAAAGTCATCAAATAAATTTTGAACTGAACTATCCCACAGATGTTGAAGTTTATGCCGACAAAGACAGGATCACACAAGTTTTAAATAATCTTTTAACGAACGCTATTAAATATTCGCCAGGTTCCAAAGTCGTGAATGTGGAGCTTTTTGTGGACGGAAAGTGCGCTGTTCTTTCTGTAGAAGATTTTGGAATTGGAATGGATAAAGACGAATTGACGAGAATTTTTGAGCGTTTTTACAGGGTTTCCGGTGATGACGAAGAAACTTTTCCCGGTTTTGGAATTGGCCTCTTCATTGTGAAAGATATTTTAGAAAGACATCGCGGTAAGATTTGGGTAGACAGTAAGAAAGACGAGGGAAGCACCTTCTTTTTCTCGCTGCCATTAGAAAAATAATAAAGACAAACGAGATATAATTATGGAAATTTTAGTTGTTGATGATAACAAAGATATTTGCCTGCTCATCGAAAGCATACTTCTGTCAGATGGTTACGACGTAGAATCCTGCTGTAATCCACTGGAATTTGGGTCTATTATGAAAAAGAATAATCCAAAACTGATCATTACCGATTTGCTCATGTCGGGCTACGATGGGCGAACTTTAACAAAAGAGATCAAAGGAAATAAAGAAACAGAACACATCAAAATTATGATGATGTCGGCACATCCAGATGCTAAAAAACTGAGCGAAACGGCGGGTGTTGATGAATTCTTAACAAAACCCTTCGAGATTGATGACCTTATTCATAAAGTGGAAAAGCTCTTGACTCTTGGCTAAAATTCACTTCCTTAAAATAAAGCTTCTGATACAAAACTACTTTTCAGGTCGTTACATGAATAACATTTTGGTCAAATAATCTTTGTCCTGATTTCCTCTCGCCGGCGAATATTCTCTGCCGTAAAAGATGATCTGAAGGTGAAGTTTATTCCATGTTTTTTTCGGAAAAATTTTCTTCGCATCATTTTCTGTTACCACCACATTTTTTCCGGACGTTAATTTCCACTGGATCATTAAACGGTGTATATGAGTATCGACAGGAAATGCAGAAACGCCAAAAGCCTGACTCATGACCACAGACGCGGTTTTATGTCCAACTCCCGGAAGATCTTCCAGCTCTTCAAAGGTTTGAGGTACAATTCCGTCATGTCTTTCTACCAGAAGCTCCGCCATTCTCTTCAGGTTTTTAGCTTTTGTATTGGCAAGACCGATCTCTTTAATTAGATATTTAATTTCCTCCACTTCTAAATCTTTCATTTTAAAGGCGTCACCGGCAACTTCAAAAAGTTTGGGAGAAATCTGATTCACTTTTTTATCGGTGGTTTGGGCAGAAAGTGCCACTGCCACTAATAAGGTAAATGGATCATGATGATCGAGTGGAATGGGAACTTCGGGATATAATTTTTCCAGTTCTGCCATGATAATTTCTGCTCTTTGCTTTTTCGTCATTTTAAGTCTAAATTTGAAACAAAATTAAACATTATGTTGAAAGTAGGCGATCAATTACCAGAATTCGAAAGTTTTAATCAAGAAGGTGAACCTGTGAGATCTCAGGATTTTCTGGGTAAAAAACTCGTTGTCTTTTTTTATCCAAAAGCAAATACGCCGGGTTGTACCGCAGAAGCATGTGATATTAATGATAATCTCGAAAACTTAAAAAAGGAAGGTTATCAGCTGATAGGAATTTCTGCAGATCCTGTGAAAGCGCAAAAGAAATTTCATGAAAAATTCGGGTTTCAATATCCTTTAATTGCGGATGAAACCAAAGATATCGTAGAAAAATTCGGAGTTTGGCAACTGAAAAAATTTATGGGCAAAGAATTTATGGGAATCGTAAGAACCACTTTTATTTTTGATGAAAAAGGAATTTGCACCCGCGTTATTGATAAAGTAAAAACGAAAGAAGCTGCGGCTCAAATTTTAGAGCACTAAATTTTTTTACGACAAAGAATTTTTAACCACAAAGTCAAAAAAGTTTTGCGTTAAATTTCTTATGTAAAAAGATCACAAAAGAAATCTGCGTAATCCGCGAAATCTGCGAGAAATAAGAAGAGGCACTGCATTTCCAATGTGTCAAAAACATAGCACTCTTTGCGAAAAAACTTTGTGCTTTTGCACGAAATCTAGCCTAGCATCCGTTGTGCTTTTTTCACGCCTTCTGCCAAGACATCGATCTCTTCAAAAGTATTGTAAACCGCAAAACTCGCCCGAACTGTTCCGGCGATCTTAAAAAATTCCATAATAGGTTGCGTACAATGATGACCCGTTCTCACCGCGATTCCAAGTTTGTCTAAGATCATTCCAACATCGGAAGCAATCCCAATCCCTTCCAGATTGAAAGAAACAACGCCGGTTCGATCGGCTTTTTCTCCGTAGATTTTTAGACCTTCAATTTCTAATAATTTTTTCTGAGCATACTCGAGCAAAGCGTTTTCATGCGTTTGTAAATGTTCGTGACCTATTTTTTCTATAAAATCTACGGCGGTTCCTAAAGCAATATTTCCCCCAACATTTGGCGTTCCGGCTTCAAATTTAAAAGGCAGATCTGCGTAGGTTGTTTTCTCGAAAGAACACGTCGCAATCATTTCGCCACCGCCGTGAAAAGGATCAATTTTTCTTAGAATTTCTTCTTTTCCATACAAGATTCCTGTTCCCATTGGGGCGTACATTTTATGTCCGGAAAAGATGAAGAAATCACAGTCCATTTTCTGAACGTCAATTTTGAAATGTGGAACCGATTGAGCACCATCAATAACAATCATCGCATTAGAATTCGCCCGTGTTTTAGCGATAATTTCTTCGATAGGATTTATAACTCCTAAAGCATTGGAGACTTGATTCAGCGAAACGATCTTCGTTCTTTCATTCAAATTCTGATCTAAAAAATCAAGTTGAAGAATTCCATTTTCGTCCATAGGAATCACTTTCAGTTTCGCACCGGTTCTTTCGCAAAGCATTTGCCATGGCACAATGTTCGAGTGATGTTCCAGGTAAGAAATAATAATTTCGTCCCCTTCTTTTATTGTATTGGTAAGCGCATAAGCGATGAGGTTAATTCCTTCCGTCGTGCCTTTGGTAAAAATAACTTCAAAATCATTTTTAGCATTGATGAATTTCTGGATTTTTCTACGGGAAATTTCCATTTCCTCTGTCGCTAACTGACTTAAAGTATGAATGCCGCGATGAACATTTGCATTAATTTCAGTGTAATATTTTTCCCAGCTTTTAAGAACGGAGATCGGTTTCTGCGAAGTAGCCGCATTATCGAGATAAACTAAAGGTTTACCATTCACTTTTTGCGAAAGAATAGGAAACTGGCTGCGAATATTTTGAATGTCGAACATGTGTCTTATTTAGAATCCTTCAAATTTACGGAAATTATAATTGAATACCCTCTCGCAATCCCATTAAACAAAATAGAAAAAGCCTATTTGTATATCGCAATTTTTCAGATATCGGCGCTTTGCAGTTTATTAATTAATGAAAGTTTTCTACTACTTGATTTACTAAAAACTCAACCTGTTGCGGACGTCCTTTTGAATCCTGAGGTTGGTCTTTGTAAGTTCCGGTGCGCACGATGATGATTTGTTTTTCTGGAATAACAATAATGTATTGTCCGTATAATCCCCAAAAATAATAGTGTTTTATGGCAGCGTCGTTATTGATCCAAAGTCCCATTCCATATGCGCCGTTGGATAATTTAGTCGGAGTTCGCATTTCGTTGATGAAATTTTCATTAAGAATTTGTTCCGCTCCAACTTTGCCATTATTCAAAAATAACTGACCGAGTTTTGCAAAATCCCGTGAGTTAGAATGAATGCAGCAGAATGTTTTCTCCATGTTGAAATCGTCCGTGCTCCAGTTTGCATTCTGTTCCATTCCGAGTGGTTTCCAAAACTTTTCCGATGCATATTCTGCGAGTGTGGTATTCATCGATTTTCTTAATGCAAATCCTAAAAGCTGTGTGGCGCCACTTTGATATTCAAACTGCGTTCCCGGCTCATTTTTAAAACCGCGCAGAAGAACGGCTTCTTCCAAAGATTTGCCATAATACGCTTTGGCATTTTGAAGAAAAGGATTTTTATAATCCTCCGTCCAGTTTAAGCTTGCTTCCATTTTAGCTAATTCGCCGATCGTTAAGTGTTTGCCGTACTTAACATTAGAATAATTCGCAAAAAAATCGGAATATTTCTGATTTAAACTTGCAATTTTCTTTTCCTCGATGGCTTTTCCTAACAGCATTACCGTAAACCCTTTCGCCATAGAAAAGGAGTTTGTGTTAGAATTTTGGGTATAACCGTCCCAGTATTCTTCGTGAAGTAATTTGCCATTTTTAATAATTAGAAATGAGGCGGTATTCGAATTTTTTAAATCTTGAACTAAAGTTTTCGGCAAAGGTTTTTTGTTGTACAAAGAATCCAATTCCCAGGGGATTCCTTTTCCTTTAGCGATGATATGAGACTTGAAGTTGATGCCGTCGTCGATCGTGGAGCCGCTTTCGCCGCGTAAATATGTCTGCCGGATTCCGCGAAACAGATAATCGTAACCGAAAGCGTAGGTGAGCGCAATAATTCCAGCCAAAGAAAGAAGAACACCCTGAATAATTTTTTTTATCATACTGAAAATTGAAGGACAAAATTACTGCTAAATATCTATATGAAAATGATTTAGAAAAACACTTTCCGAATAAAAGAAATATGTATTTTTGTTTAAGACATCTTCGAATCAATGAATAAAAAATATATTTTCTTCCTTCTATTTTTGATGGTATTTTCCACTGCAAGTTTTGCGCAGGAATATAAACCAATCGACACGGCAGATTTTCCGCAGCGCAAAGCGTTTCTGGACCGGTATAAAGTCCTTAATGAAAATTACCTGAAGGGTTTGAAAGCTAAAAATCCTGGAAACACAGGAAGGGAACTTGCGAAAAACTATTCTGAATTTCAGGAACAGTTTAAAAAAGAAATTAAGAACCGCGACTACGTTTTCAATTCAGATTTTTCTGATAAGATTCAGCAGTATTTTATACAGTTAAAATCAAAAAATCCAAACGTTCCGGATCATATTAAAATTTTGGTTGCGAGAGACAATACACCGAATGCATTTTGTGTGCAAGACGGAGTTTTTATCGTAAACATGGGGCTTTTTAACTGGATCGATAATGAAGATCAACTGATCGCCATTTTAGGTCATGAACTGGGACATCAGCTATTGAGTCATTCCGAAAATTGGCAGAAAAAATTAATTCAGGAAGAAACAAATACAAAAGCTCAGGTTTCCGCAATTTCACTTTCAAAACTTAATAAAACGGAGCAAGCCTTTAATCTTTTTAAAAATCAAGTCTACGGATCAAGTATCTATCGCAGGAAAAATGAATCGGAAGCAGATTCTATCGGTTATGTCATGTATAGAAATACTGGTTTGAAAAAATCTGAATATATCAATTCACTACGTAATCTTCAGAAGTTTGATACCATTTCTCCGAAGTTGATCAAAGTGGAAACCTACAAGAAATTATATAATTTACCCGATTTTCCTTTCAAAGAAAAATGGTTGAAGATGGAAGATTTTTCCGCCTATAATTATTCAAATTATAAAGAGAAACTCGATAAAGACTCCATTTCTTCTCATCCTGAAATCGTGGAAAGAATCAATCGCCTGGAGAAAAATTTCCCGGACCTCAGCAAAGAAGAAGCCGCTGTGAAAAGTGATAATCCAAACTTTTTGTCCTTAAAGAAATTAGCTCGCTTTGAAATTCTGCCGAACTTCTACCATTCCGAAGATTATGGTTTAGGAATTTATACCGCGATGCAATTTTTGCAGGATGGTGAAGAAGAAACTTATAACAAAACCTGGTTGGGTAAAAACTTCGAGAAGATTTACGAAGGCCGTAAAAATTACAATCTGAACCGTTATTTAGATCGCGTTGATCCTAAAAACCAAAGTGAAAGTTATCAGCAGTTTCTCAATTTTATGTGGAATTTAAGTTTAGATGACATTAAAAATATCGCTGAGTTTTACCATAAAAGAAATCCGTCGTAACGGATTTTTTATTTTTAATAGTTCAGTCTTTCTAAACGGATTTTGTTGAATTTTTCTTTTTCGTTGATTTCACGCAGCAAAATATAACCTTCTTTCCCGACGTACGGATAAACAAGAAAATCTTCTTTCGCCGATATCGGAACCATTTCCTGATTGAATTTTCCGTCGATTAAGGTATTGATATATAGATTCCAGTTTTTCTCTTTGGTCGATTCATCCTTTTGGTAATCACGGTAAAAGAAAACGACATCCTCGCCATTGTTTAAATATTGAGAGAACAGATAGTCCGAATTTGCCCACTTTGTTTTTTCCTTTTCAAAAATTTTCACGCCCGAAATATTGAAATCTTTATCGGTATAAATATAAACGAGATCGGTTGTTTTCGGCGCGGAATATTCACCTTCAGCTTTATATTTTTCCATCAAAATTCCAATGCTTCCATCTTTCATAAAATAGGCATCTCTTGGATCCAGAAAATAGCCTTTTTCTAAATAACCATTATTGGTTAAATTTTTAATGAAGGGCTTTAAAGATTCGTACGTGATTTGTTTTGTGTCGACTTCAAAAGTTTTTCGATCAATCAATAATCTGGAAAATCCGGTACTCAAATATCCGCTGTCTTCATAATTTCTACCCAGAATTACAATTTTGTCATCGAAAGTTTTATCGTTGCTGATCCGACCGAAACTATAACTGCTCATTCGATTTATTCGGTCCATTGTATTTTTTGCAAGTCCCGTGATTTCTTTTTTGTGAATTTCTTTGCCGGTTTTCATATCCAGAATGAGGAGTTGAAAAGTCTTCTCTTTTTTATTATTGTTTTGAAGCAAAGCATAAATGTAGTTTTCATCTTTCTCCAAAACCGTTAATTCCTCATTAACTTTTTTATCACCGCTCGTATTGTATTGATAGCGCCAAACTTCTTTTTTGTTATCATCGAACTTGATGAGATTATTGTTGTTGATGTAATTGCCGTAATTATTAAATTCTAAAACCAAACTTCCACCTTCTTTAATCTCGTAATAGAAAGAGAGATAATTGTAGCCTTTTAATTTTTTTTCTTCACGATCCTCTTTTTCATTGGCTTTAACGTTTTTAGGTTCAGTTAATTCCGTGAAATTTCCATCCTTGTAGTCATAATAAATTTTGTCTTTGATGGTGTTTTCTTTAAGGTCGATAATTTTACTTCTCGGAATAAAAAAATCTTTATTCTTTACCACAAAACGGTCAATTTTGCTTGGTTGCAAAACAATTTTTCCTTGGAAATCCATGAATCCAAAATAACTTTTTGCCGTGATGTCGCCTTCAAACTCTTTGTTCGCAATTGGATTTAAGTTTTTATCCAGAATAACATACTCAAATTTCTTTGTTTTATCACCTGAATTACCGTAACCATAAAGCGTGAAATAACCGAATAGATTTTCCTTTTGATCGAACAGCGCATTAAAACCAAGGTAATCGCCTTTCGCCAGATCTGCCAGATTTTGTGATTGACCAAACATAAAAACCTGAGAAATAAAAAAGAAAAGAAAATATAATTTTTTCATAGAATTTAAATTTTCTCAAAGATAGAAATTAGATCGAATCAGAAGCCTTTCCAATAAAAAAAGTTCCAGATTTCTCCGGAACTTTTCAGTAATAATATTTTTTGAACCTTAAATCTTAGAAAGTAAATTTCTGAAATTCGTTTTCTCATCAATAATTCTGCGTAGATCTGCAACCGCAACTCTTTCCTGTTTCATCGTATCTCGATCTCTTAAAGTTACGGTGTTGTCGGTTAGAGAATCGTGGTCGATCGTTATACAGAAAGGCGTTCCGATCGCGTCCTGGCGTCTGTAACGTTTTCCGATCGCATCTTTTTCCTCGTAGAATAAATTGAAATCATACTTTAAATCATTGAAAATAGTCTGCGCATATTCTGCTAAACCATCTTTTTTCATTAAAGGTAAAATCGCCGCTTTATAGGGAGCCAAAGCGGGTGGAAGAGAAAGAACAGTTCTTTCTGAACCGTCTTCTAGAACTTCGTCTTTCAAACAGTTAGAGAAAATTGCCAGGAACAACCGGTCTAAACCAACGGAAGTTTCTACGACATAAGGAACATAATTTTCATTTCTTTCCGCATCGAAATACTGTAATTTTCGTCCGGAATGCTTTTCATGAGCACTTAAATCGAAATCGGTTCTGGAGTGAATTCCTTCCAGTTCTTTAAATCCGAACGGGAATTTAAACTCAATATCTGCAGCTGCATTTGCGTAATGCGCCAATTTTTCGTGATCGTGGAATTTATAATTATCCGCACCTAAACCTAAAGCCAAATGCCAGTTCAAACGTTTCTCTTTCCAGGTTTCATAAAAACCTAATTCTGTTCCGGGAGGTACAAAATATTGCATTTCCATTTGTTCGAATTCGCGCATTCTGAAAATAAACTGTCTCGCAACGATCTCATTTCTAAAGGCTTTCCCAATTTGAGCGATTCCAAAAGGTAATTTTTGACGGGAAGTTTTCTGAACATTTAAAAAATTCACAAAAATTCCCTGCGCAGTTTCCGGTCTTAAATATAAATCAGTCGCGGAATCTGCAGACGCGCCTAACTTTGTTCCGAACATTAAGTTAAACTGACGAACATCCGTCCAGTTTTTAGAACCCGTATCTGGATCGGCGATTTCTAATTCTTCAATTAATGCTTTTACATCGGCAAGGTCCTCATTTCCAAGGGATTTCGCCATTCTGGAAAGGATAGCATCTCTCTTTTTAATGAGTTCTAAAAATCTAGGATTTGTTGATGCAAATGCTGCTAAATTAAAAGTTTCACCAAATTTCTTTTTTGCTTTGTCAATTTCTTTTTGAGCTTTATCATCTAATTTTGCGCAATAATCTTCGATTAAAACATCGGCTCTGAACCGTTTTTTCGAATCTTTATTGTCTATTAAAGGATCATTAAAAGCATCAACGTGACCAGAAGCTTTCCAAATTGTTGGATGCATAAAAATGGCAGTATCAATTCCGACAATGTTGTCATTCAGCTGCACCATTGCTTTCCACCAATATTGTTTGATGTTGTTTTTTAGTTCTGCTCCATTTTGTCCATAATCGTAAATCGCCGAAAGACCGTCATAAATTTCACTCGAAGGAAAAATAAAACCGTATTCTTTCGCGTGCGAAATTATTTTTTTGAAAACATCTTCCTGTTTAGCCATCGTTTTTAGAATTTGTGCAAAAATAGGGAAATTGTACTGATATTATTATCTCTATTTTTTAATAACTTTTCTGGTAAAAAATTTATTTCGGGAATCCAGTATATTTAAGATATAAGTTCCAGAGGTTAAAGTCTTTAGATCTAATGTTGAAGTATTTTTCTTCGTAATTAGTAACTTCCCATCAATAGAATATACTTTAACGGACTGAACAAGTTCTGAAAAATGCATCAGATCTATGGTAGGATTTGGATAAATAGAAAATGATGAATTGGAGTAGCTGTTTACCGCTAAATTTTGCGGGTTCAGTTTAACAACCCAATAATCATAGCGTCCTAAATTCCCGGTAATATCACCGTCAATTGAAGCTGAATATGCTAAGAATGTATAACTTCCATCAACATTTTGAGTTATTGATTCTGCAGAATCATCCTTATTCCCTCCAAAAGCTTTTTGCCATTCAATAGATCCAGTTGTAGAAATTTTTATGATCCAGGCATCAATAAAATCACTTGTGCCATGATAACCGGAAACATCACCATTATTAGAATTTGTATAACCCGCAATTACATATCCACCGTCAGTTGTGTTTTTGATAGAGCGGGAACCATCAGTTCTACTCCCACCGTATGATTTTTGCCATTCCAGAATTCCTGAATCGGAAATCTTAACGATCCAGACGTCACCTTGACCTTTATTTTCGGTAACATCACCAGTAGAAGAAGTAGAAAGTCCCGTAACTAAATATCCTCCTGAAGCACTTTCAATTATTGATTTTCGACTATCCAGATTTTCTCCTCCTAAGGATTTTTGCCAAATTATTTCTCCCGTACTGCTAATTTTTAAAATCCAGAAATCTTCATTACCGTGATTATTAGAAACGTCACCATTCGTTGAACTGGAGTCTCCTGCTAACACATAATTTCCATCCGAAGATTGGATGATCGAATTTGCAAATTCATAACCGCTTCCGCCATAACTTTTTTGCCACTGTTTATTGCCAAAACTATCGATCTTCAGAACCCAATAATCATTATTGCCATGATTGTTTGTAATGTCTCCATTTACTGAATAAGAATAGCCAGCAACAATATAACCACCATCATTTGTTAGTGCGACAGAGTTGGCGATATCTACAGAGGATCCACCAAATGTTTTTTGCCAAACCAACTCTCCGTTTTGATTCAGTTTAACAATCCAAAAGTCACTTGTTCCGTGATTACCAGTAACATTTCCGTTGTTGGAATTGGTATATCCTGCTAAAATATAACCTCCATCAATAGTCTCTTTTATGTCATAAAGAATTTCATCACTACTTCCACCGTACAGTTTTTGCCAAACTAATTCGCCCAAACTATTTGTTTTAACGATGTAATAATCCTTCCCACCATGATTACCAGACAAAGCATTATCACTGGAACTTGAACTTCCCGCCAATACAAATCCACCATCAGAAGTATTTATAATAGATTCTCCAAATTCATCGGAAACGCCACCAAAATTTTTCTGCCATTCTACTGGTGGTATTTGAGATGATAAAAATTGTATAAATATGATTGATAAAAGAGTAAATGTTAATTTCATAATGTGAGATTGTTTTTATTATAAACAAGTAGCAATAATAGTAAAAAAATAATATTGTCAGATTAAAAATACTTATTGTCTAGTTTCGTTGCCAAATAAATTTAATTGTTTTTAGAAATTATAACTCAAAGCCAAACCATTTCCCTCAGTTTCTACTTTAAAATAAGGCTGAAAAGCAGTTTGATCACCATTTTCTAAGGCAATTGCTTTCTTTGCATTTTTATTAGCAGCAATCGCAAAAGGAATTCCGATTCCGACCAATCCGATACCGATTCCAATTAATGTTCCAGCACCTTTTTCCTTTTCTACTTTTACTGTTTGAGCACTGCCATTAACAGTTATGGTTTTATTTGTCCCCTGCAAAGCTTTTGCGATGCCAAATCCTAAAGTAAAACCTCCCGTATATGCGAATAGTTCGCCTACTGTTTTATTGGTTCTTGCCTTTTTAAAATAATTTTTAGCTTCCGCATTTTGGAAAACCTCGTCATATTTCGAATATTTATATTCCATACCGTCTTTTACGATTTTATTTTTTTTAAGACTTACTTGAGAAAATGCAGATTGAAAAGAAAGAGCCAAGCCCAAAAATAGAATTTTTTTCATTGTTTTTTTGATAATTATTGAAATTATAAGTGTTTCCTATATTGAATTAATTGTTTTTGATGAACTTTTTGATATCCTCATTTTCTCCATAAATCACCAGAATATCAGCGCTTTCTAAAATAGTATCGGTGGTCACGACGCCCTGTATCTGATTGACCCGCTTCGCTTTTCCGAAAATATTCTTCTCAGCTATTCTTTTAATGATCGTTACACAAACCAGATTGTAATTCGTTCTAAATCCAACCTGCTCAATGGTTTTACCGACAAGTTTATCAGGAATCGCAATTTCTGCTATGCTGTAATTAATGCTGAGTTCAAAAGAATCTACCAATCCCTTCAGCGATAACTTTTTCGCCCAGCGTTCGGCGCTTTCATCTTCCGGGTGAATAATGGTTTCCACATCCATGGCTTCTAAAATCGTTTCATGAATTGGCGTAATTGCGCGACTGATAATACGGTTCGGATGCAGTTTTTTCACCATCGCGGTGGCCATAATATTGGCGCCAGTATCTTCACCAATGGCGATGATGACGATGTCGGTATCTTTCCAGGGGAGTCCGGCCATTGTAAATTCATCTGTCGCATCAAGACAAATTGCGTAGGAGATTTTTTCCTTTACGGCTTCAACTTTAGCGATGCTGTTATCAATACCGATCACTTCGCTGCCTAATTTGGTTAGTTTTTCCGCAAGTGAAAGTCCAAAATTACCTAAGCCGATGACAATATACTTCATGTTTTTTTTAGTTTAATTAATTAAGATTTCCTCTTTCGGATATTGGTAATTGTAATATTTCTCCCGCTTCATCATGGCGATCAGTAATGAAAACATACTTACTCTACCGATAAACATCATGGAGATGATGATGACTTTTCCGGCAGGCGAAAGGTTAGGAGTCGTGCTAATACTTTGACCCACCGTCGAAAAGGCAGAAAATGCTTCGAAAGCTAAAGTCAGTAAATCTTTATCCGGCTCTGCAATAACAAGCAGAAAGATCCCTAATCCCAAAACAAATAAAGAAAGTGCAATGATTGCGAAGGCTCTTCTTATTGAGTGTTCCCCAATTTCCCGACGAAAGATTTCTGTTCTTTTTTTTCCTTTTGCGAGACTGATGACATTTAAAACAGCGATCGCAAAAGTACTGGTTTTGATTCCACCACCGGTCGAAGCTGGCGAAGCACCGATCCACATTAAAAAGATGCAGATCATTAAAGTCGGTGCAGAAATTAAATTAACATCTACAGTGTTAAATCCGGCCGTTCTGTTGTTTGCAGAGATGAAAAATGCTTCAACCCAAGCGCCAAAAGCAGAGTGGTTTTTTAGGGCACCATCATATTCGAAGAAATAGATCAACACCGTTCCGAAAAAGAGGAGTAGGAACGTAGTTGTCAGAATGATCTGGGAATTCAAATTGATGACCCAGGGTTTATGGTGAAATTTCTGTTTCGTAAAAATAGAAAACATGAAATTTCTGATCAGCGTTTTTAAATATTTGTAGACATTATATACAATCGGAAATCCAAGTCCTCCGAAAATAAAAAGCGTCGCCACCGTAAAATGCAGTCCGTAATTAAATTGGTAACCAGGCTCGTATAAATTATTACTTAGTGTAGAAAATCCCGCATTACAAAAAGCCGAGATGGCGTGAAATATAGAAAAAAATATTCCTCTGTTTACCGAACCGTTCAGTAAAGAAAGATCCAAAGTAGAGTAGATCAAAATTGCACCTAAAGCCTCGATGATCACGGTGATAATAATTACTCGTTTTAAGGTGCTGAAAACTTCTCCCAATTTATTAGAACTCGTCATTTCGCCCAGACTAATTTGGTTTTCATAAGACGAACCGCCACGAAAAAAGTAACTGAAATAACTAGCAAAAGTCATAATTCCCAAACCACCAATTTGAATGAGCGAGATAATAATGATCTTACCAAATAAGGTAAAGTCTTTGGAGGTATCTAAAACAATAAGTCCTGTAACGCAAACCGCACTCGTGGCCGTGAAAAGTGAATCTAAAGGCGTAATCCCATTAACAGTCGCATTGGGCATCATCAGCAGTGCTGTTCCCAACAAAATAATGGCAATAAAACTCAGGATAAAAAGTTGCGCCGGATTAATAAATGTCCTTTTAAAATTGATATTCAGACTGGAGAAATCCCGAATGAAACAGAGAACGATCAAAACATACAACAACCGCAGACTGAAGAATTGAAAAGTGCGCGTTGGGGAAAAGTTATATTCGATACGCGCCAGATAATATACTATTATTGAAATAGTTACAAGAATTTCCAGAGGCCATAATTTCCTTGTATGCGGACTTTTCTTGTACAAATTATAATACAATATGTTAAAAAGGGTCAGAATAAAACTTAAATCGTAAAAATAGATAATTTGACTGCGAAACAGAAATTCGTCGAAAAAGCCAGTCTCCACAATCATGATCAACACCGCTAGAAGACTTGTATAAAAAGAAAAGAGATTGAGTTTTTTATTCCACATGAGTTAAAGTAAGCTATAAAGATATTTTTTAGAAATTTAATTACTACGAATGTAAATAAATTTCAAGGAACACGGCGAAAAAGCAATTTAATAAAACAAATTCCAGAAAGCTTTTAAGACTCCTGACTAATTTGCTTATTTTTGTAACCAACCCTCAGTTTTATGTATAAATCGATTATTCGTCCCGTTCTTTTCAAATTCGATCCGGAAGAAGTGCATTATTTTACTTTTTCAGTTTTAAAGAAATTTCCTTTTTTAGCAAAAATTTTTCTTCCAAAACCAATCGAAGACAAAAGATTGGAAAGAGAAGTTTTCGGCTTGAAATTTAAAAATCCGGTTGGTTTAGCCGCAGGTTTTGATAAAGATGCGAAAATGTTCAACGAACTTTCCAGTTTAGGATTTGGATTCATCGAAATCGGGACTTTAACGCCGAAACCTCAAGACGGAAATCCAAAAAAAAGATTGTTTCGTTTAAAAGAAGATTCTGCAATCATCAACAGAATGGGTTTTAATAATGGTGGAGTAGATGCAGCGGTAGAAAGGTTAAAGAAAAATAAAAATGTTCTTATCGGGGGAAATATTGGTAAAAATAAAATTACTCCTAATGAAGACGCAGTCAACGATTATATCATTTGTTTCGAAAAATTATTTGATTATGTTGATTATTTTGTGGTGAATGTAAGTTCGCCGAATACGCCAAATCTACGGGAGCTTCAAGACAAAAAACCGTTAACAAAATTGCTTGGAACTTTACAGGAATTGAATTTAACGAAGAAAAATCCAAAGCCAATTCTTTTAAAAATCGCGCCGGATTTATCGGATGATCAATTGTTGGATATTATCGACATTATAAAAGAAACGCAAATTGCAGGCGTCATTGCAACAAACACGACACTTTCCCGGGGGCATTTAACTTCAGAAAATAAAACTGAAACAGGTGGGCTTTCCGGAAAACCTTTGACGAAAAGGTCTACAGAAGTCATTCGATTTCTTTCTGAAAAAAGTGGAAAAGCTTTTCCTATTATTGGCGTTGGCGGAATCCATACCGCGGAAGATGCTTTAGAAAAACTGGAAGCCGGCGCAAGTTTAGTGCAGTTGTATACAGGATTTATTTATGAAGGACCGGAATTGATTCAAGAAATTAATATGAAAATTTTAAAAGGTTTGTAGTCTGAAGTCAGGGGTCCGAAGAGTAAAGTAGATCTTTTTAGAAAGTGTTTTTTGAAAAATTTAAAAATTATATTATGGCATTTAAGTTTGAAAAATTAAGAGTTTGGCATATTTCTATGGATTTCGGAGAGCGTATTTTTCAAATATCTTTGACATTGCCAGACCATGAAAAATTCAACTTAACTTCGCAAATAAGGAGAGCTTCAGATAGTGTCGCATTAAATATTGCAGAAGGTTCTACGGGACAAAGTAACGCAGAATTTAGAAAATTTCTAGGTTATTCTATTCGTTCACTTGCCGAAGTTGTAACTTGTTTATATAAATTAAAACGAAGAAAATACATTAGTGAAGACGATTTTACAAAATTGTATGATGAGGCATTTCAATTAATGAATCAGATTGTAGCATTAAAAAATAGTTTAAACTAAATTAATTTCAACTATTGTTCAGTCCCCAATTCCCGACTTCCAACCCCCGACTTCGGACTTTAAATAAAAAATTCCGTCACCGTATAAATGATCAATCCGACCAATCCGCCTACAATCGTTCCATTAACGCGGATGAACTGCAGATCTTTACCAACTTCCAGTTCCAGTTTTTCGCTCAGCTCTTTTCCTTCCCAATTTCCGACCGTTGAGCTGATTAATACTCCGAACTGATGTGTGTTTTTCAAAATGTATTTGTACGCGGTAACGCGGATCCAGTGATCAATTTTATTTTGAAATTTCTCGTCGGTCTTTAAATTTTGCGAGAGTTCTGAAAGATTTTTTTGGATGTAATTTTTTAGAGCAGAGTTCTCTTCTTCTAATTCTTTCGACAAAGATTTCTTGATGGAATTCCAGATGTCGGTCGAATACTGCGTGATCTTTTCGGTCGTTAGAAAATCGTTTTTAATGGTTGAGAATTCTTCAACCCATTTTTCTTCTGTTTTAATTTCGTTCGAAAAAGAATACAGTTTATCGGTAATTTCTTTTCGTAGAGAATGATTTTCGTCAATTTCAACTTCTTCAAAATATTTAGAAAGTCCGCTCGTAATTTTATCTGCAATATTATCATCAACAAACTTTGGGATCAAAAAGAAACTTTCACTTTTCACTCTTTCTTTTACCATTTCCTGATTGTTTAAAACATATTCCTTGATCTGTTTGGAAAGATTCGTGATAAAACGCTGGTGATCATTTTTGTCGAGAACATATTCAAGACCATTTCCAATAATTAGATTAATCTTCACGTCACTCGTCATTTCCTTTGCTTTTTTACCAATGAAGTTCACGACTTCCGTATCATCTAATTTATTCAGAATATCCAGAATAATATTAGAAACTTCCTTCATCAAATTTTGTTGGTTGCGTTCTTTCGAAAGCCAGTCACCGACGAAATTAGAAATTTTGATCTTCTGAATATAAGGACGAATATTTTTCGGAGACAGAAAATTATCTACAACAAAGTTTCCCAGATTGTCGCCAATTTTCTCTTTGCTGTTCTCAATTAAATTGGTGTGCGGAATTCGAATTCCAAGCGGATAATGAAAAAGTGCAGTAACTGCAAACCAGTCAGCCAAAGCTCCGACCATCGCAGCTTCGGAGAAAGCGCGAATGTAACCGATCCAGTGCGCCGGATTTTTCTTTTCTAAAATCGTCATGACTATAAAAACAAGGGCCATCAAAACAAAAAGTCCTGTGGCAAACATTTTATAGTTCCGTAATTGTATTTTTTTCTGCTCGTCGTTCATTGATTCAAATTTAGGGATTTTAAAATTTTATTAGTCCAATTTTGTCAACAACTCTTTTAAATTATTTTGTCTGTCTTTTTTAAGTCAAATTTAAACATGAAATTAAATGAGTCTCCTTAGTAATCCTATTATTCGTGGCAAACCTTTTGTTGCTAAAAATCGTACATTAATTGGTAGCAAATATTCTTGAAATCTGAAAAATTTAGAAAAAGGATATTAATAATGCAATTAACCTGCAATTCAATTTAAAATTTTATGAAACCAATTATTTTTTTACTATTCTGCCTCTCGATGCAGATGTGCTCACAAGTAAAACAACCCGAAAAATCTAATCAGATTAAAAATTCAACCACTATGGAAAATTCGTCCACACCAAAAGAAAACCCTTATTATTCCCGAACAGACCGAACAAAATTAAATGTTCCAAACTCTGAATGGAAGAAAATATTAAGCCCCGAAGTTTATGCCGTTTCTCGTGAAGCTGAAACAGAAAGACCAGGAACAGGAAAGTATAATAAATATGATGAGTTAGGAGATTATTACTGCGTGGTATGTGGAAATCATTTATTCCGCTCTGACTCCAAATTTTCTTCAACCTGCGGATGGCCAAGTTTTTTCGAAGCTGACAAAGAGGGAGTGATTTACAAAAGAGATTCAGCCTACGGAATGGAAAGAACTGAAGTACTTTGTAAAAGATGCGATTCCCATTTAGGACATGTTTTTAACGATGGTCCACCACCAACTGGAACGCGGTTCTGTATGAATTCTGTCAGTTTAGAATTTGTTGCAGATAATGCAGCAACTGCAAAATAAGAATTACCTTCTGAAAATAAAATTGCTTAAAGATGAATTTTTCTTTGAGCAATTTTTGTCCTCAACATTAAAATTGAATTTTCTTAAAATAAATTTATCCTACTAATTCATCAAACCATGTTAGAACATTTTTTTACTTGTCCTTACTGTTGGGCAGAAATTTCTGTCCTTTTGGATCCTTCCGTTTCAAATCAAACTTACATAGAAGACTGCGAAGTTTGTTGCAATCCCATAGAATTGCAGGTGAGTTTTGATAGTGAAGAATTAACTGGATTTGAAGCGCGAGATATTGAGCAGTAAAATTTAAAAAAAATCTAAGCGTAATTGTTAGCGAAGCTAACTACTGCTTTGTTTAATGAAATTTCAAATAAAGCCCAAAGAGAATTGGGTTGAGATTCTGAGTTTATTAACGAGTTGTCCGACTTTAGGATTTATAGCACAAAAAAATGCAGCGAATATAACGCTGCATTTTTTTTAGGTCATTTTCCTAAACATTAAGTCAAAGGCGCGCCAACCTGTAGATCGCAACGGTGATAAGCTTCACCATGCGCGGGATTCAAAGCTGGTTTCGGTCCGCTTATTTCCATTGGCGCTGCAGATGAGGAAACAGAAGGAGCGATCGGACTTGTATTAAATCCAGGTGCTGAATTTGGTTGCACTGGTAAAACCTGCGGTGCTGTACTTTGTGGAGCACTATCAATCGGCGCACCTACTGCAATATCGCAACGGTGAAACGGTTGTCCATGTTCCGGATTTAAAGATGGTTTTCGATCTGGAGTATTTGCGGCAATTGCAGTTCCATCAACTTGAGTAGCGATTTGCGTGTTTTCAGTTGTTGAAGTCCCAGCTGTTGTGTCGGCTTTCACCGAATCACTTTGTTGAACCGTCGTATCAGTTGTTTCCTGAACTGCAGACTGCTTTTTATCACATGAATAAAATAATGCGGCACTTGCTATTAATAAGGGTACTATTTTCATTTTTTCTACTTTTTTCAAAAATAAGGAATTTTATTATAACGTAAAATCTACTCCCAAATAAACATTGGCAGACATGATTGGACCATAAACCATTCCGGCATCAAAGTAATTTCCGAAAGGATTTTGAGCTTCAATGATAGGATTTTTTTGAGTGTATCCTGTTAAATTTTCGCCACCAACATAAACCCGAATGCTTTTATTAAAGTTTCTGGAGATCTGCGCGTTCAATGTTGCGTAGCTTTTCGAAAATTCAGGTAATCTAAATTCGGCAGGATTAGAATTTAAGTTGGGTAATTTTTGCTGACCGATCAATTGAAGCGTCGAATCAAAATTCCAGAACGCACCTTTTTCTGTTTTATCGGTAGAGTAGGAAGCATTAAAAAATCCTCTGTTTTTTGCCATAAACGGAATTGATCTTTTTCCTCCAACAAAATCTGCCTGAACATCGTAATATTTATATGCAACACGGAGATCTAAATTTTTTGCAGGCGTGAAATCTAATTGAGTTTGAAAACTGTTCGCAAAAGACTTTCCATTCAAATTATAGAAAACAATTTTCTGTGGCGAAACGTCAAGATCTGCCAAAACCTGATCCTGGAAATCTGTTCTGAAGAAATCTGCTACTACACTTGCTTTTCTATTGAATAATTTGAATTCCTGATGAATACTCGCTCCGTAATTCCAAGCGATCTCGGGTTTTAAGCCGTAAATTTCCCCGCCATTTCCTAAGATTTCAATTTGTCGGTTGGAAGCAAAATACTGCTGACTTTCCGCAAAAACATTGGCGGTTCGGAAACCTCTTCCTGCAGATAAACGAAGGATTGTTTTCGGAAGGAGATCATATTTAAAGTTAACTCTTGGCGTAAACTGAGTCCCAGCTAAATTATGGAAATCCGTTCGAACTCCTGCAACCAAAGTATATTTAAGTCCTGTTAAAGTATATTCGAAAAATACGCCGGGAACGGTTTCTGTTCTTTTATAATTTTGAGTCAAATAATCTTCATCGTATTTGTCGTATAAAAAACTTGCACCCGTTTTAAATTTGTTATTCGTGTTTCCGATAATACTTTCAAAAACTAAATTAGAGTAATAGGTATTTTGATTTCCCCAATAATTTCTATGGCCAAAAAAACTATTCTGTTGATGCGTTGTGAACTGGTTCATCCAACCAATACTTTGATAAGGTTTTCCTTTGAAAACGTAACCGGTTTTGTTCCAGACCTCAAATCGGGTAAGATCGATTCCTACACCGTACGCGGTTTGTTGGGAACGATCAATCTTTTTATCGAAAGCTGTTTGTCCGCCGAATCTTTCATCTTTTACAAAACTAACTCCGAAATGAGAACCAAATCCAGAATTTTCCAGATCATTGTAATTTAAAAGATAAGCGGCGTTAATTTGATTTCCGGTAGGTTGATCTAAAAATCCGTCATCGTTAGAATCTGTTCTTCCTAAAGTCGCATTTCCATGAAGGAGAATGGATTGATTCCATTTTTCACTGAGTAAAGATGTTGCGGTAATATTGGTTTCAACTCTTCCGTTTGCATCAGCAAAAACATTGAGTGTGGTTTCCGGTTTTTCCGTCGCTTTTAAAAGTTCGGTATTAATTTGTCCCGTAATACTTTCGTAGCCATTAACCACGGTGCTTCCACCTTTTGTTAATTGAATTCCACCAATCCATCTTCCCGGAATTAAATTTAAACCATAAGGTGCCGCTAATCCACGAATCGAAGGCAAAAGCTCTTTCGTTAACGCCGTATATTTCTGATCAAGTCCCAACATTTTCAGTTGTTTTGTACCCGTTACCGCGTTGCTGAAAGACACATCAACCGTTGCATTGGTTTCAAAGCTTTCGGAGAGATTACAACACGCAGCTTTCAATAATTCTTTGGATCCAATATTAAAGGTTAAGCCTGCGTCTTTCTTATTTAAAGCGGTTGCGTCGGCGAGTTTAAGTAGTTTCACTTCTTCAATGGATTTTTCATGATCATCTGCATTTGTAGAAATTTCTTTTTTCCCAGCAGGAGCTTCTTCGGTATGAACTAAAGCACTTTTTACACCCAAAGGTAATTCGCGGTCATAAAGACAACAGTCTGGAAGGTTTTTGTACATGTCATCTTTTGCCAGATATTTTTCGTTGTCGTGACCAACTTCTGCAATTTTTTTCAAAATCAAATTTGCTGACGTTTTTGCAGGATCAAAGTTGAGTGTTACCATTTGCGTTTCCGGATCCCAGCTGGAAGAATCAGCGCCACTACTTGCAGCAGCCTTTTCTATTCTCGCTCTACAGGAACTGCAATTCCCGCGAACATAAAACTGGTTTTCTTTTTTTACGGGTTGATTAAAAATTGCTTCTTGAAGAACAGAAGACTCTCTTTCGTAATGACAGCAGGAAGGAAGTTCATCATAAACAGAAGTTTCTGCAGTATACTTTTCGTTGTCGTGGCCAACTGCTGCGATATTTTTCAGAATCTCGTCTGCCGAAGTTTTAGCGGCGTCGAATTGTATTTGGAGTTTTTGACTTTCTATATTCCAGTTCGCGGATGTTGCTCCGGTTTTTTTGGCGGAACTTTCGATTCTTGCTTTGCACATTACACATTTTCCTTTTACTAAAAAGGTATCATTAGTCAAAGTTTGTGCGGATAATAGAGAAAAGAAGAAGACTGAAAAAAGCAGAACGCTTTTAAGTAAAATTTTCATTTTTAATTTCAATTAATTTAATAAAGGATTTGCCAAAAGAACGTTCTTTCGGCTGTCAATCAATAAATTAACTGAGTTTTGGCGGTTGCCAAATATTTTGAATGGTAGAAGTGAAATAAGGAATTCCGTAATCGAAATTTAGTTTTTTAACAAAGAAATGTTGCGGTAAAATAGAAGGTACTTCGGGCGAAATAAAGTTGGTAACACAATGAATGGTGCACGAATTACAAGTATTACAATCGTCACCACATTTGTTTTTATCGGAATTTTTCTTAGAATCTTTAGAATGACAGGTTGAATCTTCTTGAGATTTGCAACATTCTTTTTTACTTGATTGATGACTGCATACCTGTTCTATACCTTGCGCAGACACAAGTTGCTTCGGAAGAATAAAAACTCCCAAACCTAAAATTATTAAAAATATTTTCAGTGTTTTAAACATGCGCCTGCAAATTTACTAAAATTATATGGTATTGTAAAAGGTTAAACTTTCTTAAAATAAAGTTAAAAAATAATGATTCAATAGGCTGATAATTAAATAATTGTATTTTTGCCCGACCAAAATCATTTAACATAATATATAATGAATAAATTCCTTTTATCATTAATTTCTGTCTTTTTAGTTTCAACATCGTTTTACAAACCCGATCCTAAAACCATTAATACAGAAAAGCATCTAAAAGTTGAACCTTTAAAATCAGTCTCAAAAACAGAAACCAAAACCTTTGCAAATGTTGCGGAAGAAATTTACTCTTCCATTGGTTTCGAAAATATCAACAAATTGAATCCCGAAGCTTTTTACAAGGCTTATTTAGGTTTTCAAAATTTAAAAAAAGCGGGAAAATTACCTGCAGAGGCTTATCTGTTAACTATTTGTGACTTCTCTTTATCCTCAACAGAAAAAAGACTTTGGGTAATTGATCTGAATGAACATAAAATCCTTTTTAATTCACTGGTCGCACACGGCAAAAACACAGGTGACGAATTTGCGCAGAAATTTTCGAATACAGAAAGTTCTTTACAAAGCAGCCTTGGATTTTATGTTACCGAAAGCACTTATAATGGAAGCAACGGTTACTCTTTAAAGTTAGAAGGAATGGATTCCGGATACAACGATGCGGCTTTACAGCGTGCGATAGTGATGCATGGAGCAGATTATGTGAGTGAGAATTTCATCAAATCACAACATCGAATTGGCAGAAGTTGGGGTTGTCCGGCGGTTCCGCGGGAATTAGCTGAACCGATCATCAATTCCATCAAAGGAAAAAATTGTCTTTTCATTTATTATCCAGACAATCAATATCTTTCGAATTCAAAATGGTTAAAGCCGAGCGAAATTATTTAGAATAATGATCACACAAAAATCCCGATTAGCTAAATGTTAATCGGGATTTTTTAATTAATTTAATTCAATCGGATTGTTATTTTTCTTCGCCTCTTCTTTTAGGCGGTCTTCCATTTGTTTCCGCTGATTCGGATCAGCATTTCTCATTGGTGCACTTATTCTAGCTGAACTCATCGACGCTTGCATAAAGGAAACGGGATCTTTTTTGAATAAGGCATTTTGTTTCTCGAAATCTTTTCTCTTCACTTTAACCAGATTTCCACGCTGGGCTAAATCAGGCATTGCTGAAATCTTTTTGGTTTCTTTCAGATCAAAAGAATAATCATCTTTCGAATCTTCCACTTTCACAATTAAACCTGGAAGACCAGAAAATTTATAAGGTCCGTCTTGAAAAGGAATTTCAGTAGTAAACCACGCAAACCAAGTTCTGCCGGCAAATTGAGTTTCTGCTTTCTGCGTTTTGTATTCACCGATCGTTGCAGTTTCCGGTAAGATTTTCCACTCCATCGGTCGGTTTTCGTCATAGGAATATTGATCTCTTGCAATTCTGGAGTTAAAGGTTTTAGTTCCTGTTTTAGCATTCTTTTCAATGGTAAAATCAATGTTGGAGCGCAAACTTTCCATTTGATTTCTGTCAAAATTAAAACTTCCCGTCTGGCGGGCGCGGGAAAAAATTGAATCTCGCTTCACCCGTTTTTCACCATAGAAAAGTGATTTTTCAGGATTAACATCCAGATAAGCATTTTCTGTTTTTACATTATTCCGGTTCGTAGAATCCAGTTTCATAGAAACCTGATAAACGAAACGTGTGGCTTGAGCGAAGATTATTTGAGTGCATAATCCTAAAAAAAGAATTGCGATTTTTTTCATTGAATTTTATTTGGCGTTTTGATGAAATTGTTTGTACGAAGTTAAATTTTCGTCTATGCAAAGAATAGATAAATATACCGCTACGAATTTGAAGTTCATTATATTATTAGTAATTTTGCAATCTAAAATAAGTCTAAATAAAAACAATGATAAAAGTAAGCGATCACGCAAAAGAAAAAGCCATTCAGTTAATGACTGAAGACGGTTTTAAACCTTTTGAAGATTATATAAGAGTCGGCGTTAAAAGCGGCGGTTGTTCCGGTTTAGAATACATGTTGAAATTTGATAACGAGAAAACAGAATCAGATCAGGTTTTCGAAGACAACGGCATCAAAATTATTATCGACAAGAAATCCATTCTATATCTTGCAGGAACAGTATTAGAATATTCAGGAGGTTTAAATGGAAAAGGATTTATTTTTAATAATCCTAATGCAAATAGAACTTGCGGTTGTGGAGAGAGCTTCTCTTTGTAGTCACAGTTTAATGTTCAAAATTAAGAGTTATGGCATCAGTTACAAAATATACAGAAGACGATCTACGCGTCGATCTTGAAAATCAAAAGTACGAGTACGGATTCACGACAGACATCGAATACGATGATTTCCCTATCGGTTTATCTGAAGAAATTGTGCGAATGATTTCTGCAAAAAAAGAAGAACCGGAATGGATGACCGAGTGGCGTTTGGAATCATACCGGATCTGGTTAAAAATGGAAGAGCCGGAATGGGCGAATGTGAAATATGAAAAAGTTGATTTTCAGTCAATTAGATATTATGCAGCTCCCAAAGTGAAACCCGAATTGGCCAGTTTAGATGAGGTTGATCCGGAGTTACTGAAGACTTTTGCAAAACTCGGAATTAATATCGAGGAGCAAAAGAGACTGTCTGGAGTAGCTATGGATATCGTAATTGATTCAGTTTCGGTAAAAACTACCTTCCAGAAAACATTAAAGGAAAAAGGAATTATTTTCTGTGCGATCTCTGAAGCAATCAGAGATTATCCGGATTTGGTTCGTAAATATATTGGAAAAGTCGTTCCAAGAGGCGACAATTATTACGCAGCTTTAAATTCCGCAGTTTTTTCTGACGGAAGTTTCTGCTACATTCCAAAAGGCGTTAAATGTCCGATGGAGCTTTCGACCTACTTCAGAATTAATCAATCAGGAAGCGGACAGTTTGAAAGAACTTTACTAATCGCCGATGAAGGAAGTTACGTTTCCTATCTTGAAGGTTGCACGGCACCGGCGAGAGATGAAAATCAATTACACGCGGCTGTTGTAGAATTATTTGCAATGGATGATGCTGAAATTAAATATTCAACCGTACAAAACTGGTATCCCGGAGATGCTGAAGGAAAGGGTGGAGTTTTCAATTTCGTAACAAAACGCGGAATTTGTGAGAAAAACGCAAAAATTTCCTGGACACAAGTTGAGACCGGTTCCGCTGTAACCTGGAAATATCCAAGCTGTATTTTGAAAGGTGACAATTCAGTAGGGGAATTTTATTCCATCGCTGTAACCAATCACCATCAGTATGCAGATACGGGAACCAAGATGATTCACATTGGCAAGAATACCAAATCAACGATCATTTCCAAAGGAATTTCTGCAGGAAAATCAAACAATTCGTATAGAGGCTTAGTGAAAATGATGCCTTCTGCAAAAGGAGCACGTAACTTTTCGCAATGTGATTCTTTATTAATGGGTGATGAATGTGGCGCACACACGTTCCCTTACATCGAGGTTAAAAATCCAACAGCACAATTGGAACACGAAGCAACCACTTCAAAAATCGGTGAAGATCAAATCTTCTATTGCAACCAAAGAGGAATCAGTACAGAAAAAGCAATTGCTTTGATCGTCAATGGTTTCGGAAAAGAAGTATTGAACAAATTACCGATGGAATTTGCAATCGAAGCTCAGAAATTATTAGAAATTTCTTTAGAAGGAAGTGTCGGATAAATTTTTTAATTTTAAAGAAAGTTTTAGATATGGAAATTGTTCTGAAAAAAGTGAAGGAAAAAGATCTTGAGGTGATTAGATCGCTTGCAAATGCTTTGGGTTTTGAAGTGGAAAAAAAAGAAAAAAGTCCATATGATCCAGAGTTTGTTAAAGAGATCCTGAAAGCAGAAAAAGACATAAAAGATGGAAAGGGAGTAAAAATAACCATGAAAGAAATAGAAGATTCATGGAAATAATATTTTCGCCTAAAGCTGAAAAAGATTTAGAGAATTGGGCTAAAGCCGGTAATAAAAGTATTTTAAAAAAAATAACAGCATTGATAAAGGATATTCAAAGTCATCCTTTCACGGGGATTGGAAAGCCGGAACAATTAAAATATGAACTGTCAGATCGATGGTCTCGACGAATAGATAGAGAGCATCGTCTTATCTATAAAATTACAAACGAGAATACAATAGAAATTTTAAATATTTTGTCTTTGAAAGGACATTACAAATAGCAATATGTTAAAAATTAACAACTTACACGCAAGAATCCAGGAAGGAGCAGAAATCTTAAAAGGAATCAATCTACAAATAAATCCAGGTGAAGTTCACGCGATCATGGGACCAAACGGTGCCGGAAAGTCAACGCTCGCCTCAGTGATTGCCGGAAAAGAAGAATACGAAGTGACCGATGGTGAAATTCTTTTCGAAGGAAATGACATTATCGAAGATGCGCCGGAAGATCGGGCTCACAAAGGAATTTTTATGTCGTTTCAGTATCCGGTAGAAATTCCGGGAGTTACAGTAACCAACTTCATCAAAGCTGCCATCAACGAAAACCGAAAAGCAAAAGGTTTAGAAAATATGCCGGCTAAAGAGATGTTGGCCTTAGTGAAAGAGAATTCAGAGAAACTAAGCATCAAAAGAGATTTTCTTGCACGTTCTTTAAATCAGGGATTTTCTGGGGGAGAGAAAAAGCGAAACGAGATTTTCCAGATGATGATGCTAGATCCTAAATTGGCTATTCTTGATGAAACCGATTCGGGATTAGACATCGATGCTCTTAGAATTGTTGCCGATGGCGTAAATTCTTTCAGAAGCGAAGGAAATGCTGTCTTATTGATCACGCACTATCAAAGACTTTTAGATTATATTCAGCCAGATTTTGTACATGTTTTAGCAGATGGAAAAATCATTAAAACCGGCGATAAATCCTTGGCGCTGGAATTAGAAGAAAGAGGATACGATTGGCTACTTAATTAATTTGAGATTTGATGTTTGAAATTTGATATTATGCCAACGATAAAGAACTTCGAAGATCTAGAAATTTGGCAGAAATCAAGAATACTTTGTCAAAATATAGATAGGTATTGTCTCAAAAATAATAAATTTCAAAAACACGATCAAAATCAAATCGATCGCTCTTCTGCTTCCGTAATGGATAATATTGCAGAGGGTTTCGAAAGGGAAGGAAACAAAGAATTTGCCAATTTTCTTACCATGTCGAAAGGTTCTGTAGGAGAAGTTCACTCGCAATTAATTAGAGCATTCGATAGAAATTATTTAGATGAAAGTACTTTTTTAATGCTTAAAGATGAATCTATCAATATGTCGAAAATGCTCTCAGGATTTATTAATTATCTGAAAAATTCGGAACATAAAGGGAATAAATTTAATAGGAATAATGAAAATGGATGATGTTTGAGGATAAAAATATCAAATGTCAAACGTCAAATATCAAATATACAAAATGGCTCTATTAGAAAATATACAAAACAATCACGCGGCTTTTTTAGATACGCTTCAACACCGTTTTCTGGATGAAAAACGAAATATCGCACTGAAGAAATTCTTTGATTTCGGTTTTCCTACAAAAAAAGACGAAGAATATAGATACACGAACTTAAGAGAGATCACGGAGAAGGATTATAACTTTTTTCCCACAGAAGCACATACAATTTCAAAGGATAAAATTGATGAACTGCATTTAGGCGAAGAATTTTTCGACTGGATCGTCTTTGTTAATGGTCAGTTAAAGAAAGACTTGTCTAAGATTTCTATCGAAAACGCAGAACTTTTATCTTTCAATTTTGCTTTGAATGATCCGAAACACAAAGATGTTTTCGATCAGTATTTTAATACGATCGCCGATCAGGAATTAGCTTTCACCAACTTGAATACAGCATATTGTAAAATGGGATTTTTCCTGAAAGTTCCAAAGAATGTCGTGATCGAGAAACCGATTCACATTTTCTATATCTCTCAGAATCAAGACGAAAACACGATTTACAATACCCGTAATTTACTTATCGCCGAAGAAGGTTCCAAAATCGAAGTGATCGAAAGTCACCATAATTTTGATGATAGTTTCGTTCTTACGAATTCCGTTACCGAAATTTTCGCTCACCCAAATGCTAAAGCAGACTGGCATAAATTGCAGAACGACAGCAATACGTCCTTCATGATCGATCATACTTTTGCAAAACAGGAGCGCGACAGTTTAACAACAGTGAACACCTTTTCTTTTGGTGGAAAATTAGTGCGTAACAATCTGGATTTCATTCATAACGGAGAAAATATCAACTCTTTTATGAACGGAATTACGATCATCGACGACGATCAATTGGTCGATCATCACACCGCGGTTCATCATAAAACACCGAATTGCGAGAGTTACCAAAACTACAAAGGAATTTTCAAAGGGAAATCTCACGGGGTTTTTAACGGTAAAGTTTTCGTAGATAAGATCGCGCAGAAAACCAATGCTTATCAGCAAAACAACAATATTTTACTGGAAGAAGGATCAACCATCGATACCAAACCACAGCTTGAAATTTTTGCAGATGATGTAAAATGTTCCCACGGTTGTACGGTTGGACAACTCAATGAAGATGCGTTGTTTTACCTTCGCGCACGTGGAATTTCCAAAAATGAAGCGCAGGCAATGTTACTGTTTGCCTTTGCGAACGATGCTATGGAGAATATTGATATTCAACCGCTTAAAGTGAAAATATCTAAATTGTTAGCAGAAAAGCTAGAAGTAGATATGGAGTTCGAAGATATTTATTAGGGTCTCGTCCTTAAGACGAGAGGTCGCAACGGGAAATTTTAAATAAAATTCGTTTTTACTCGAATAAAAAATCATCAATAGAAACGGGCTTCAGCCCGTTTTTTCTTTGAAGTAAAGAGTTGGCTAGCCAAAACGTACAGTTTCAATAACTTCAGGCGGTTAAAAAATTCAGTTAAAATTTTTTTTATTTTTGCCCCTTTGCTAAGTGAAACGCCATTGTGACCGTAATTTTAACCAATATTCAATAATATTCCTTTGCGTCTTTGCGTTAAAAAAGATATAACAAGTTATCATGGCGTGACATACTCAAATCTTTTTAAATGAATTTAGAACATATCAAAGATCATATTAACGCCTACAAAGAACACAACCAGATTTTCGATGCAGCTCATTACCTCATTGAAACCTTTGGCCTGGAAAGTAAAAACTTCGCCGGCTTTAGTTTTCGTCCGGAATTAGAACCCCACAAAATGTTACTCACCACAGAAGGAATTCTCGGAGAGAAACAAATGGTCAAGATCCCAAAAAACCTCTTTAATTTCGATTTGAACTTGGTTGCAAATATGATCGCGCATGAAATGCTGCACGTTCGTCAAAAATCGTCGGAAACTTTAGTAGAAGACAAAAATGAAAGAGAATTCCAAGCCTATTCGGAAATGCTTTTTCATAAAGAATTCCCCCTCGTTCCCGATGTTTCTGATTTTCATAAAAAATTCTTCGGCGAAAAAGCTTTAGAATATTACAGGAGAATGGGCGAAAATTCAGGATTGCAAAAAAAATATGCAGCACAGAAATTAGAAGTGGAACATTTTATCGCTTCTCTTTAAGATAAAATAATTTCTTTATCCTAAAAATTGTTACAAAATTTAGATTTTTACTTGTAAAGCATTTTGTAAAACAATTTTAAATACTGATTTTCAATACTTTATATTTTACTAAACATTTACATCTTTTTTTCAAAGATTTATTTTTATTCCGGGATAGTTTTACTTCATCGAAAATTAACCAATTAAAATAAATTAAGATGAAAAAGATTATTCTAACATTCGTTACCGTTTTTACGCTGGTTGCCTGTAATAAACAAGAAGGTACAACTTCTGAAAATGCAGATTCATCAATGATTACAGCAGATTCAAGTTCTGCAAATATCGGAGACAGTATTCAAAAACCTTTACGTAACAATATCGATTCTACCGCAACAATTATAAAAGATACTGCAGTAGTTAAAATTGAAGTTTTAAAGGAGGAGAAAAAATTACTGACTGAACAAGTGGCGAAAGCAATGGATTCTTCCACAAGATCTTCTATTATTTCTGAAATAAAGATCACCCAGCAAAAAATAGATTCTGTTAAAAGTAGAATTGCCTCTACCAGAAAAAAACAAAAGGTGACGCCGCAAATCATTAGAGAAACGAAAGTTATTTATCGCGAAACTCCTAAAAAAGAAGTTGTAGAGCGGACACCAAAAATTACTAAAAAAGGAGCACTGGAAATTGTTGTTAATGACTTAGAAATTGCTCAGCTTTCAACCAAAGAACAGATCAGTAAATACGACGGAACGATTAAGAGCGGGCAAATATCAAGCGACGGAAATAAGCAATTCAACTATTTTCAAATTAGTGTTCCCTTAGATAAATCGGATTATTTCATCAAAGATCTGGAGAATAATGTGGGAAAGATCACCTACAGAAATATTGAAATTACGGGAGAACAATACGCAAAAAACTCAGTTTGTAGTTTGGAGATTACGTTGGTCAATAATTCCGATCTCGCCTCGATCGCTGCAACACCAAAATCGTTTGGCGGCCGAACTTTGGGTGCAGTTGGAACCGGCTGGAAAGTGATTGAAGAAATATTTCTCTTTCTACTTCCCTTCTGGCCTGGCTTTTTAATTGGCGGCGCTGCTTATTACTTCTTAAAAAAGAAAAAAACTGAGGAAGCAAATCAATAGTGTTTTAATGATCATCCGTCTCAAATATAAAATTCTGGGACGGACTTTTTTTATTGCGTTAAGGCGTAAAACAATCCATCAATCACCTTGCACATTCTCGGAATATCAAGTGTTTCTACAGTATCCGTTGATTCATGATAATTTTTATTTCTGAAAAAAGAAGTGTCTGTCAACATGAGAGCGCTGAAGCCAAATTGCCAGTAATTCAGATGATCCGAGAAATCGATGCCTTTTACGAACTTCGGAGCAGTGAATGTTTCGGTTTTTATCTGTCCCGATTTTTTAAAATTTTTATTAAATTGGTTTGCGAATTTCCCCGCATTAAGAGATTTAACAATGGTTATAAAGTCACCTTTGTTACCATAATACCAGGATAAAATTCCCAGCGGGTAATCCTGAGAATTTTCGGAGTCATTAAAATAGCCGATCATTTCTACGGAAACCATTCCGAAAATATCGATATGGTGATCTTTCAAATATTTTGCGTGCACGTAACTTCCCATATTTTCGGTGCGAAAGTAGGGTGGTTCTTCTAAAGTGTAGGCAACAAGATCAATTCTGTATTTCAATTTTTCGCCTTTTAACAGTCTTGCCACTTCTAAAAGAGCCGTTGTGCCGGTGGCGTTATCATCTGCACCGTCCTGATCTCCACAAACATCGTAATGCGCGCCAACGATTATTCTTTCTTTATTTTCGGTTCCAAAAGAAGCGATCACATTTTTATAGACGATCCCCTCGACTTCAAATTCCTGAAAGGAAACACTGTCGGAATAATTTGAGAAATCATGCTTAATGTAATTCGCTATAGAATCAAGTTGGACCAAGTTTTTATAGTTTCTGAATTCTGGGATATCAGTTAAGGCAAGAAGGTGGTTTTTTACCAGAGCAGCGTCTGATTTTTTTGACAGATTTTGTGGAGGATACTGCGATTTGTACAACTGGAGAGAAATAAAAACAATAATAATAATGAGAACTAAGATTAAAAAAAATATCTTTTTTCGCGAGAATATATTTTTTGGTGCTGTAGCGTTTTTCATGTTTTGTGCTGATTTACTTTGAAAGATAATGAATAATAACATTCTATACTGAAATTAATCGGTACAGCTATTTTTATTAAAAAATAAAATATAACGCAATTAAAAAGGAAACCTTTATTTGGTTTCCTTCTTTTTTTTGAATTTTATAAAAATCATAAAAAAATTATCTGAGCTACTTAATCATTCTCTCCAAAATCTCACACGCGGATTTCGGTAGATTAGTTCCCGGTCCGAAAATAAAATCGGCACCGTTTTCATAGAGAAAAGTATAATCCTGTTTTGGAATCACGCCTCCGACAACAATTGTAATATCTTCTGCTCCGAGTTTTTTCAGTTCGGAAACGACTTCGGGAACAAGATATTTATGTCCAGCCGCTAATGAAGAAACGCCCAAAATATGAATGTCATTTTCTACAGCTTGTTTCGCTACTTCTGCGGGAGTTTGAAATAATGGAGCGACATCAACATCAAATCCCATGTCGGCAAAAGCCGTTGCGACTACTTTTGCACCGCGATCATGACCGTCTTGTCCCATTTTTACGACCATGATTCTTGGTCTTCTTCCTTCCTGTTCTTCAAATTTTTCTGTTAAAGAAAGTGCTTTCGGGAAGTATTCGTTTTTACTTGCATTCATGGCGTAAACTCCTTGTATGGTTCTGATATTCGCTTTGTACCGACCGAAACTTTCTTCCATCGCGTCGCTCATTTCTCCTAACGTCACTCTTCGTCGAGCGGCTTCGATGCAGATTTCTAAGAGATTTCCTTCTCCAGATTTTGCAGATTCTTTTAGTGTTTCTAAAATTTCTGAAACGTGATCTGCATTCCGATCTTTTTTTATTTGATGTAATCTTTCGATCTGTTTTCGCCGAACTTCAGAATTATCAATATCTAAAATATCCAGTTCCATTTGTTTTTGGTTGGACTGAAACGAATTAACACCGATGATAAATTCCTCGCCGCTATCGATCTTAGCTTGTTTTTTTGCAGCAGCTTCTTCGATTCTCATTTTTGGAATTCCGGCTTCGATGGCTTTTGTCATTCCGCCTTCCTGTTCCACTTCATCGATGAATTTCATGGCTTCATCGATCATTTGCTGGGTTAAACTTTCTACCAAATGACTTCCACCCATTGGATCTACAACGTCGCAAATTCCACTTTCCTGCTGTAGAATTATCTGCGTATTTCTGGCGATTTTCGCAGAATAATCTGTCGGTAAAGCGATGGCTTCATCTAAAGCATTCGTGTGTAAAGATTGTGTTCCACCCAAAGCGGAAGATAATGCTTCGATGGTTGTTCTTGTGATATTATTGAAAGGTTCCTGTTCTGTTAAACTCCAACCTGAAGTTTGGGAATGGGTTCTTAAGGCTAAAGATTTTGGATTTTGCGGATTGAATGGTGTTAAGAGATTTGCCCAAATATATCTTGCAGCTCGCAGTTTTGCAATTTCCATAAAATGATTCATTCCAATGGCCCAGAAAAAAGATAAGCGCGGTGCGAAATCATCGATCTTCATTCCGGCTTTTATTCCGGTTCTTACGTATTCTAAACCGTCGGCTAAAGTGTAAGCCATTTCCAAAACTGGTGTCGCGCCAGCTTCCTGCATGTGATATCCTGAAATTGAAATAGAATTGAACTTCGGAATATTTTTAGAAGCATATTCGAAAATATCTGCAATAATTTTCATTGAAGGAGTTGGCGGATAAATGTAAGTATTCCGCACCATGAATTCTTTTAGAATGTCGTTCTGAATGGTACCTGAAAGCTTTTCCTGCGAAACGCCTTGTTCTTCGGCAGCGACAATATGAAAAGCTAAAACTGGTAAAACAGCGCCGTTCATTGTCATCGAAACCGAAATTTCATCCAATGGAATTTCATTAAATAAAATTTTCATGTCTTCCACAGAATCTATTGCTACGCCTGCTTTTCCTACATCACCTTCAACTCGGGGATGATCGGAATCATAACCGCGGTGAGTCGCCAGATCGAAAGCTACGGAAAGACCTTTTTGCCCGGCCGCTAAATTTCTTCTGTAAAATGCGTTAGATTCTTCGGCTGTAGAAAATCCGGCGTACTGACGGATCGTCCAAGGTTTTTGAACGTACATTGTTGAATACGGTCCGCGTAAATACGGCGCAACTCCGGCAGAATATTGTTTTTCTGTAAGAATTTTTGAATCTTTTTCGGTGTAGGAAGATTTCATTTCCAATCCATCTTTTTCAAAAAAATAGGGAAGAATCGCTTCTGATTTCAGAGAAAAGTCAGGGTTTCGGTTTTGGATGGTCTTGCGCATGGAATTGGGTTTTATAAAAAGTAAAGTTACAAAATTCGAACTTCGAAAAATAAGCAAGATATATTGTTCGGAACGTTTACATGTAATAGTAATAATAAAAAACCCGCAAATAATTGCGGGTTAAAGAAAACTAGAAGTTTTTACTTATTTTGTAATATTACCGTCGCCATCGGTAGCGTCTTTTGCTCCTTCTTTTACAGATTGTGCACCATCTTTAATAGCCTCATCTGCTGAGTTTTTTGCATTTTCTGCTGCATTATTAACAGCATTTACGGTAGAGTCATTAGAAATAGGCATCGAATCGTTATCAACAACAACTACTGCAGCAGTTGTATCGATGTCTGAATTCATGTCTGTAGTTTCTGTTTTTTTACATGATGTTAAAGATAAAACACCTACTGCTCCTAAAAGAAAAATTGTTTTTTTCATAATACGTTAATTTTAAAATTTTGTCAAAGATATTAAATTATTATTATTTGGTTAATAATTATCTTCTTCACCTTTCATTTTCTCAGCATTTTCTGCCATAATCACGGCATCAATCATTTCCTGAATATCACCGTTCATGTAAGCATCTAAATTATAAGTTGATTTTCCAACTCTATGATCTGTCACTCTTCCTTGCGGATAATTGTAGGTTTTAATTTTTGCGGAACGGTCACCCGTTGAAACCATTGATTTTCTTTGTGCAGCGATATCTCCAACAGATTTTTGAACCTCGATATCGTATAATTTTGTGCGAAGCATTTCCATGGCTAATTCACGGTTAGCCAACTGAGAACGAGCCTGTTGGCAAATAACCACCATGCCTGAAGGTTTGTGCGTTAACTGAACTTTTGTTTCTACTTTATTTACATTTTGTCCACCTGCACCTCCGGATCGGGAAGTCTGCATTTCAATATCGGCGGGATTTAATTCAAAGTCTATTTCTTCAGCTTCCGGAAGAACGGCAATCGTAATTGCAGAAGTATGAACTCTTCCCTGAGATTCGGTTTCTGGAACTCGCTGTACACGGTGAACTCCGGATTCGAATTTCATAATACCATAAACGCCGTCACCTTCTATTTTTATAATTAATTCTTTATAGCCTTTTGAAGCTTCGTTAGCATCGGTGATTTCGTGTTTCCAGCCTTTTGTTTTGAAGTACATTGCGTAAGCTCTGTAAACATCTTCCACAAAAATTGCAGCTTCATCACCTCCTGTTCCGGCACGAAGTTCAACGATCACATTCTTGTCATCGGTCGGATCTTTCGGAATTAAAAGAACTTTCAACTCTTCTTCAAAACCAGGAATTCTATCCATGGCTTCATATTTTTCGAGTTTTGCCATTTCTACAAATTCCTTGTCGGAACCATCTGCAATAATTTCGTCGGATTCTTCGATTGTTGTTAGAGCCTGCGTATATTGATCGAACACGGCAACGATTTTTCCTAAATCACTATATTCTTTATTTAGTGTTGAATATTTCTTTTGATCAGAAATGACTTCGGGTTGTATAATGAGATCCGCAACTTCGTTGTAGCGTTGTTTTATGGCTTCGAGTTTGGGTATAAGTGACTTTGACATTTCTGAATTTTTGTGGTTGCAAAGGTAGTGAAAAGTTGGAAGATGGAAGTTGGGAGAGGAAAGTTGTATAATATAAAAATGCATTTTTATTTATCGCATATTTGTAAAGTTTTTAAAAAATTTTCGGGGAAGAAATGTACTTTATTCTAGCCCGGAGCGGAACGGCATCCTTTTGCGGAACGAAGTGAAGGAAAAGATAGAGTGTAGAGCCGGTACGATATTTTAAAAGATGCGGAACTTTGTTGCTCCCAATAAAAAATCAGTCCCTAAAAAATAGGAACTGATTTATATATATGATTTTGCTTTGCGATTGCTTGTCCCGGAATTAAAGTGGGAAAGCAATGACATCAACTAGTGATGACCGTGATTGTCGTGGGTATGAAGAAATGGACCATGCCCTTTTGGATCGCTGAAAATTAATTCAACACCTTCCTGCTCTGTCATTATTTTTCTTCGTACTTCCTCCGGATCGAAAGGTTTAGTTTTCCCGAAATATTCTAATAACCCTGATGTTAACCAGATTGGAATTACATATCCGAAAAACATGAAAATACACCAGAATCCAATTAGGAACATGCATATGAAATACATAGTCCAAAGGAACTGGTAGAAAGGCCAAAATGATGATAACAATAACATTGTAATAGATTTTAGGCAAAAATAGGATAAATTTTGGTTGCTACAAAAGATTTACCGCTGATTTTTATTAATTATTTCTGTACCCAGGCATTTATCTGACCAGATCATTGAAAACTCCATTAATTTATGGATTCGATCAATTTCTATTCTTAACCATAATCCATCCTACTTTTTGAACTGCTTTTCCAGTGACTGGATCTGACCATGATGTTTGATACCAATAAGACGATGTTGGAATGTTAGATTGTAGATATTTTCCTCTCCATACAGGTGTTGCAGGAGTTGCACGAAATACTTCTTTACCATATCGATCAAAGATCAAAGCATTAAAATTTTCGTATTTGCTGAAGGCTGTGAAATCGACCTCTTCATTGATACCATCAAAGTTAGGAGTTACAATGTTGGAGATATAAAATGTGTAAAAGTCTACGGCAGCAATGAAACATGAACTTCCTTCAACACGCACCGCTATGGAATAATTGGTATTAGGAAGAACGCCGATAAATGTATTTGAATTTGACCAGCTATTGCCACCGTCGATCGTATATTCCAGATTATCCAGCTGTGGTTTTTTGGTATTAATGGTGAGTGTAGTATTTCGATATAAAATTTCCTCAATTACGGGTATCACTGTATAAGATGCCACCGCAGAAAAAGAGGTTGTACAACCGCCATTTTTAATGGTTACATTGTAAGTGCCACTTTCTGTTACACTAATGGTTTGACTTGTTTCACCAGTACTCCAGAGATAACTGTAATTTACTCCGGCTCCTGCATCTAAAGATCCGCTGGAACCCTCACAAAAGTGAATATCTTTTAGGGTAGAAACAATTTTGGGAACTACATTGATCGTAATAGAAGTTGTATTTCCCTGACACCCATCGATGAAGCTACCAGTTACGGTGTAGGTTGTTGTACTTGTAGGCCTGAAAGTTCTCGTATTTTCTGTCCCCTGTAAACCTGAAAAAGTATATAGATCTGCACCAGAAGCGGTTATTATAACGGATTCACCATAACATATTGTAGTCTTTGAAGCGGTGACAGATATTACAGGTGGTGGAACAATTTTTAGCTCTATTTCTGCTTCCTGGAGGCAAACTGATGTTGGAATTAAAACGACCACCTTGTAAATCCCTGTTTGTGAGGCAGTGTAGCTGCCAGAAGTGGCACCTGTAATAATATTGCCGTTAAAGTACCATTGGTAAGTTACGCCGGGTGTCGGGACTTCTGCATTTAAAATCTGTGATTTTCCCGAACAGATACTAACAACAGGTGGGAGTAAATTTCCTGCTTCATCATTTATTGATACTCCAACTTTAAAAGAGCCTGCTTTCAGAAATACACCGCTGTCGTATTCATAATCAGAATAATCTGCCAAAACCATTTTGATATGATAAGTTTTTCCAGGAATTACAGCTGCAGTTGCGGTGAGTGGAATAGTTCTGCCCCGAAAATTTGTTTCTATTTCGGGATCATTATCTCCTACGTAATATTGGGTGTTATTGGCTATGCAACTTTGGTTTTCTCTATGAATATTATCAACTCCTACAGCTCCACGACCATTCGGGATTACTGCCATATTTACATATTCTGCATCGCCTTCTTTTTTAATCAGCAAAGCGAATCCATCTTTAAATTCACAGGAAAAATCTCCCATATATTCTTCTGAAGCAAAAATGTAGGTAAAGGAAAGCCGGTTAGATAATGGAACAAAATCGAATTCGATGTAGGAGGCATCATTAAGAAAATTATTTTGATATTCCAGTGCTTTTGCCAGATCTTTGTCTCCTCCTGTATATAAAATTCCACAGATTGGCCGATAGACGTAAAAATTTCCAATATATTTAGCATAACCTGTAGAAAGTACGATGCCTTCATCAAATGGAAATGCAGTCGCAGCTTTATTAAAATATCCCCAAGATCTCCTTCCATCCTCTACACTAAGTCTCGGTGAAACTTTTACATTCGATATTTTTCCTACACAAATGGAATCATTCCCTATTAAAACTTTTTTAACTAATTTTTCTATATCAAAGCTGCTTTCAGGATACAAACTGGTGTTTGTTGCCATAAAATCAGCAGTTTTCATACTTTCATCGTAAGCTGGCTGAATTCCCATTTTTTCAGGATATGGCGGTTTACACCGTTGCGCACTGGAATAACACAAGATGAAAAGAAATAAAAAAGTAATATACTTATTCATATGTAGTACAACAAAGTTTACGGAATTTTATTTATTAAGGGAAAGATATTATAAATATAATAATTATGCAGTAATTTTAATAATTTGTACTTTCGTGGTGCGATATTATAACTCCAAGATTAAGAAAAATAATATATTTTTTGACCTTTAAATGTACAAAATCTTAGAATTTGTTTTTATAAAAATGTTGAAATTAACATTTGGAGTCACCGCAAAAATATTTAGTCATATTCATAAATAAAATAAAACAATGAATTACAGAACAGAAAAAGACACAATGGGCGATGTGCAGGTTCCTGCAGATAAATTCTGGGGCGCTCAAACAGAACGTTCCCGAAATAATTTTAAAATTGGTCCGGAATCATCAATGCCGCACGAAATTATTGAAGCTTTTGCCTATCTGAAAAAAGCGGCCGCGTTTACGAATGCTGAATTAGGCGTTCTTACTAACGAGAAAAGAGATATGATCGGTAAAGTTTGCGAAGAGATCTTAGAAGGAAAACTGAACGATCAGTTTCCGCTCGTGATTTGGCAAACTGGTTCCGGCACGCAGTCCAACATGAATATGAACGAGGTTATTTCTAACAAAGCGCATGTAAATAATGGCGGAACTTTAGGAGATAAATCAGAGATTCACCCTAATGATGACGTTAATAAATCGCAGAGTTCCAACGATACTTTCCCAACTGCGATGCATATTGCAGCCTACAAGAAAGTAGTTGAACATACTTTGCCGGCGGTAGAAAAACTAAGAAATACCTTAAACGAAAAAGCAGAAAGTTTTAAAAATATTGTGAAGATCGGAAGAACCCATTTAATGGATGCAACTCCTTTAACTTTAGGTCAGGAATTTTCCGGTTATGTAGCACAACTGGATTATTCAATGAAAGCAATCTCCAATACTTTTGATCATTTGCAGGAAATTGCATTGGGTGGAACAGCAGTTGGAACCGGTTTGAATACGCCGGAAGGTTACGATGTTTTGGTGGCGAAATATATTTCGGAATTTACGGGTCTTCCATTTGTGACGGCACCGAATAAATTTGAAGCTTTAGCCGCTCATGACGCAATGGTAGAAAGCCATGGTGCGCTGAAACAATTGGCAGTTGCGCTTTATAAAATCGCTCAGGACATTCGTTTTCTGGCATCTGGACCGAGATCTGGGATTGGAGAAATTCATATTCCGGAAAACGAGCCAGGTTCTTCGATCATGCCTGGGAAAGTAAATCCGACCCAAAATGAGGCAATGACAATGGTTTGTGCGCAAGTTTTAGGAAACGACACCACGATATCTTTCGCGGGAACGCAGGGGAATTTTGAACTGAATGTTTTTAAACCTGTTATGGCGTACAACTTTCTGCAATCTGCACAATTGTTAGGCGATGCGTGTATTTCATTCAATGATCATTGTGCGGTTGGAATTGAACCGAACGAACCGAGAATTAAAGAACTTGTTGAGAAATCTTTAATGTTAGTAACCGCTTTGAACACGCATATCGGATACGAAAACGCGGCAAAAATCGCGAAAACAGCCCATAAGAACGGAACAACTTTAAAAGAAGAATCTGTAAATCTAGGCCTGCTAACTGCAGAACAGTTTGATGAGTGGGTGAAACCGGAGGAAATGGTTTAGTCTGGATTTCTAGATAATAGACTGACAGATGATAGACATTTAATGCAAAAACTCTGGAAAAATTTTTCCAGAGTTTTTTTTGATATGAAAATGAAAGAAATTTATAATCCAAGTCCTAAGCCGATCACCAAAGCTTTATCGTTTTTGAAGTTGTTCTTCTCGAAGAAATTGCTGAAATCCTTCTTCACAAATAAACTCCAGCTGTTATAAGAAAAAGTCAGTTGAGCTCCGTAAATAAAAGGATTTAGCTGATAATTCTCCCGGTTTCGAAAATCTTCGCCACTACCGCGAACAATATTATTGGTCGACATTTTTACACCACCATAAGCATTCGCAGCAATTCTAAACCCATCGGAATAGCTTCGGTACTGAATATCCATTCCGACATTTTTCATTTTAGAAAAATTATATTGGAAGCCGATCGGCACCATCAAATATCCGGTTCTGAGTTTATTTTTATCAATGTTTCCGGGGTAATCGGCCACGTAAACATTTGCACCAGGATCTTTTGCGAAATATTTATTATTATCCAAACGAAGCGTTCTCCAGGAAAATCCAATTCCAGACGTAAATCCCCACGGACTCGTTCTGCTGAACTGGTAATTGTATTTCAAACCGACTTCCAGATTACTGTTATAACCAATGTTTTTATCGAGTTCATTATCCGGCAGATCATCCGTAAGCATCATAATTCCGTACGTAAAATAACCGCTGAGTTCGTTGGTGGCACGAAACTTTTTCAGGAGATTGGCTTTTAACTCTTCATCGGAACTAACATCAGAATTCAATAAAGAATATCTCACCTGCTTCTGAATCACTGAATCCAGATCGAAACCTAAAGCTTCAATTCTCTCGTCGATTTTCGCCGAATAGCGATCGGCGATTTCTGCCTTTTGTTTATCGAAGTCACTTTTTTCTAAATTTTTTGTGGAAAGATTTTGCAGTTCTGCTTCCATGAGCTTTTTTTCTTCCTGAATAAGCACATTTATTTTTGCTGCGTATTCTTCTACTTTCTCCTTAACGATCGGACTTACCTCGGTATTTTCTTTCGATTGAAGATTAATTTTCAGTCTTTTCTGTGCGATGACAGCGGTAGTTACGAGGCACAGAAATCCCGCCATGATAATTTTCTTGATCATATTTTTAGTTTTAAAAGTTGAGAAATGGTTTATTTAGAATTCAGGTCAATAGTCGCGACATTACTGCCGTCTTTTGAGTTTTCGATCACATCTTTGTGTTCCACAGAAAATAAAAGGGTAGAAGCGTCGACATATTTTTTTCTTTTCTTCGGAATTTTCACGGAATCTGTGGCAGCAAGAATTTGGGTATTTACAATTAAATCATCCCGCGTTTCAGAAGCGATCTGTTCTTTTGTTTCTATTTGCAAACGCGATTGAACTTGTTCCGGGAACGAAGTTGGTTTAGTGTTTTCGATTTTTTCAGAAGAAACCAGATTTTTATTATTAGTATTGAAATGTTCAAATTTTTCAGACTTCAAGGGAGATATTTCTTTCGTACTACTCTTTTCTATAATTTTATTTTGAGGTTGAATTTCAGTTTTAACAATTTCCGGCTCGATCGTTTTTTCTTTATTAAAGAAAAGAACCAGACTTAAACTTGCCAGTAAAAGGAAGCAGGCAGCAACCAAAAGCCAATTCATCTTTGGTTTTGTTGGAAGAGTATTCACTGTTTTGATTTCAATTTCAGACCACAGATCTCTCGTGGGCGTAATTTCCCGCGCTTCGATCTGTTTTTTGATCTGTTCCTCCAGATTATATTTGGATTCGTTCATCACTCAAATTTTGTTGTTGCTGTAAATAGATCTTTCTCAATTTTTCCTTTGCCCGAAAAAGTTGTGTTTTGCTTACAGAAATAGAGATATTCAATGTTTCCGAAATTTCCTGATGCGAGTAATCTTCCAAAACATAAAGGTTAAAAACCATTTTATAAGCCTCGGGAAGCTGATCTAAAAGTTCTTGCGCATCGAAATCAAATGCGATAATTTCCTCTTGAATTTCTTCTAAAAAGGCCGGATTTACTTCATCCAGATAAAAAACCGTCTTGTGACTTTTAATAAAATTAAGACATTCATTCACCACAATTCTCCTTGCCCAACTTTCCAGATTACCTTCGCTGCGGAAAGTGTTGATGCTTTTAAATATTTTACAAAAAGCTTTAATAACACAGTCTTCAGCCTGATAAAGATCCGAAATATAGCGCCGACTCACACTCAGAAATTTTGTTACATTCTGTTCGTAAAAGATTTTCTGCGCAGTCGCATCCTGTTTGATCAGGAGACTTAGCAAATCATCTTTTTTATTTCCGAACAGCAGGTTCATATAATTTCTATTTCTATTTTAAAGACAAGGATAGTATGAAAAGGTTACAGTTTGATATTCTTTTTTAGAATAATAAATCGCAAATGACTGATAATGAGATTAAAAAACATCTTCTTCTTTGGAAATGAATGTTACTTTTGGATCTGTTTTAAATTTCGACAGAACTGGCAAAGAAATCTTCTAATTCCTGCAAAGTTTCTGGGGTCGTAATAATATCTTTCACGATTTCGCCTTTATCCAGCAAAACAATTCTGGTACTCACTTCCGTGGTATGCGCTAAATCATGACTGGAAATTAAGAAGGTGACCTGTTCGTTTGACCAGTTTTTAATGAGTTTTTTCAGTTTGATTTGAGAGGAAGGATCTAAGTTCGCAAAAGGTTCATCTAAAACAATAATTTCCGGAGTTCCAATTAAAGCGCCTACAATACCGACTTTTTTCTGATTTCCTTTTGACAGATCCCGAATGTATTTTTTACTATTAAGAATTTCCCCATTGAAAAAGTCGTGAAATTGTTTTAAAAATTCATCAACATTAGCTCCGTTTTCTCCGCGAAGTTCCCCTAAAAAGTAAAAGTATTCTTCCGGAGTTAAATATCCGATCAGAAAAGTATCGTCAATAAACGCAGAAACTTTCTTTTTCCAGTTTTCATTTTCGTGTACTTTGTTGCCATCGATTTTTATAAAACCAGTGGTAGGTTCTATCAAATCTAATAAAATGCTGAAAAGTGTCGTTTTCCCTGCGCCGTTATTTCCTACGAGACCAAAACTTTCGCCTTTCGGAATCTCCAAATTTTCGATGTTAAGCACTTTTTTTACGCCGTAAACTTTTGATATATTTTGTATTGAAATCATTTTTTACTTTTTTAGGAAATTAATTGATGTAATTTTTTTATACAGCAAAAGAGTCAAAAGTTTTTCTTTTAACTAAGTCAATCAAAAGTTTGCAAGAGGATTGATAAAACATACTTCCTATTTTGCATTCTTTTGATAATCTTTTACTCGAGTATTTTTTGCATTTTTTGCGGTGAAATAATTTTAATTATTTAGACTTTTTTGAAAGCATCAAGCGTTGAATATTTCTCAGTTTTGTAAACTTTAACAATAATATCAAAAACTTTATCTCTCAGCATAAAACCAATGATTCCCAAAACCGCCAAACTTCCAACTGCTGGATAAATCCCAAAGAAATATTTGACTATTGCAAAAACGCCCATTGGTAGAATCATTTGCGGAAGAATGATCAACATTATTTTTAAATTAAAGTTATTTCCGCCCCCGCCGAAAGATTTACCTTTGGAATTTAAGTCGATGGGTTTTTTATTGAAGGCTCCGGCTAAAAGCGTGATATAAGAATTTACCCCTAAATTATAAAGTCCGGCCGCGAGAATCGTTAAATAAAATTCTAAACTAATGAAAAGATAAGCAGAAGCTAAAATGATAGAAGCACAAATGGCGATCACGATCAGCGCCCATTTCCCTTTTAAATATTCTTTGTACGGAACATTTTGCGTTATCATCAACGGATAGTAGGAACTGTCCCAACTTGGAACGCGTTGCCCAAACATCAGCATGAATCCACCCGTGACGAAGATTCCCATAAACACTCCCATAAAACTACTATCATAACCTTTGCTGAAAGTAAGAAGTCCATAGAATAGAAAGAAAACACTTGCAATAAGCGCAGATTTTGCGGCTTTACTTCTTTTTAATAATCGAATATCATTGTTAATAAAAGTGCCCATTACGCCGTATCGGTTTAGAAATGCGATGTTTTCGGTTTTACCTTCTGCGACTTTTAATTCTAAACCTTTGTCCAGATAAAAATTCTTATAGATTTCCTGATAGGCGAAATAAGCCAATAAGATTGCTAAAATCACCGGAATTAAAAATACGCCTTCATATTGATAAAAACTGTAGAATACGTTCTGCGAATAATAAGAAAGTTCGATGACATTATAATATTCCAAACCGGCAAAAACAGCCATTAAACCAAAGATTGTATAGGCAAAAATTTCTCTGCCGTTCAGCAAAATGTTGAGGAAATTATTAAAGTAAAAGATCGCAAAAATTCCGGTCGTGAACATGATCAAGTTCACAGTAGAAAATCCACCATGGAAGATCAGTAAAGCCGCAAAAGGCAGAAGGAAAAGCAAATTACCCCAGTTAAAAAAATTGAAAAGAACTTTGAGAAGCGTGTAGTTGATCAGTTTTTTCTTCGTAATTCCCAAAGTGAGAAAGGGCTTAATGTTTTGCGTTGGCATTTGTTGTATAAAATACCTCAGTAACAGATCGAATGTCCAATAATAGATGAAATACTTGCAGAAGAGTAAAAGTGGATCAGTGTGTAATTTCTGCCTGGCGTAAAAATAAAGTAAAAAAGTCGCTGCGACAAAGATCGCACTGAAGTATGCCATTCCAAAGAACATCATAATCTTCATTATCAGATTGGTGCTGAACTGTGGATTACGAATGAAGTTTTTGAATTCGAACTGGAGGAGTCTGCGGTACATTTCGTCTTCGTTTTTAGATGAGTCTAAAAATAAGAAAAAAGTTACAGAATTTACTTCATCAGTTCCTTTGCCTGAGAAACGGCAGCTTCCGTAATTTTACTTCCCGAAAGTAATTGTGCGATCTCCTGTAATTTATCTTCGGTGTTCAACGGAATAATGGTGGACTGCGTTTTACCGGAAACTTCGCGTTTTATAACTTTATAATTGTTGTTTCCTTTTGCAGCAACTTGTGCGAGATGGGTAATAACGATAAGTTGCAGGTTTTCTGCCATTTCCTTCATTACATTTCCCATTTCTTCGGCTACTTTACCGGAAACTCCAGTGTCAATTTCATCCAGAATTAAGGTTGGTAGCTCTGCATTTTCCGCCATTAGTTTTTTAATAGAAAGCATTACTCTGGATCTTTCACCGCCTGAAATTGCTGTTTGAATAGGTTTTAAAGGAAACCCAGAATTTGCCTGAAATAGAAGCTGAATATCTTCTTTTCCGAAATTGTTGAAGACAGGAACTTCTGAAAGCTGAATTTCAATTTTAGCTTTTTCTAAACCTAACTGTTTCAGTAGTTTCTCAGTTTTCTTAACAAAATCGGGAATTGATTTTTTACGGTTCGTGGATAATTCTGTGGCTAGTTTATGTAAACTTACTTCAGATAAAGTGATCTTTTTTTCAAGAACCGCAATAGTATTTTCCAGTTCTGCAAAACCTGTTTGTTCGCTTTGAATCTGATCGCGGATCTCTCGTAATTCTGCTACAGAATCAACTTTATGTTTCAGAAATAAAGAATTGATCGTACTTAGTTGTGTATTTAGATCGAGAAGCATTTCGGGATTCGTCTCCATTTTCTCGGCTTCATCCTGAAGTTCAAAAAGAAGGTCTTTCAATTCTAAAAAATTCTCCTCAAACCTTTGATTCATCCTCGAAAATTCGTGAGATAAAGCAGCAACTTTCGACAGTTTGTTTTTCACATCAAGCATAGAATCGAGCACGCCAATTTCTTCCTGATCCATCTTGTTGAAGATCAACGACAAATTTTCCGTAATAGATTCGGCGTTTTCCTGACGATTGAGTTGATTTTGAAGATCCTCAAGATCCATCTCATCCAGATCCGCTTCTAATAATTCCTCTAAAAGAAAGTTTTTATAATCGTTTTCCTTATTTCCTTCTAAGAGTTGTTTTTTGAAACCTTCAACTTCCCTCAAATCTTTTTTGTATTCGGAGAATTCCTTTTGATATTTGAGGATCAGCGTTTTATTCTTTGATAAACCATCGATGATTCGAAATTGATATTCTTCATCAAAAAGATTAGAGGTTTCAAACTGGGAATGAATATCGATGAGTTTTGAAGATAACGTTTTCAGCACTTCTAAAGTGACGGGAACATCATTTACAAAAGCCCTGGATTTCCCTGTCGGGAGGATTTCTCTGCGGATAATGGTTTGATTTTCAAAGTCTAGATCGTTCTCTTCAAAGAAAGTTTTAAAATGGTCATGCAACGTAAATTCTGCTTCAACAACACTTTTAGAATCTGCTTTCTGGATCGATTTTGTATCTGCTCTCTCGCCCAAAATTAACCGCAAAGCTCCGAGAATAATAGATTTCCCGGCACCTGTTTCACCAGTAATTACTTGTAAACCTTGGTTCAAAGTAATTTCCAGGGAATCGATAAGTGCGAAATTTTGAATAAAAATTCTTGAAAGCATACTTGGAAAGACGAATTACGAAATTAGAATAACGAATTGAAGTCTGCAAATTTAGGACTTTAAAAGGGAAATCGAAAATGAGATTTCAGATGCGTTGATGACGTGGCTTGCAGAACTATTTCCACTTATTCCACTTGGAGTCGATATCTTTCGGAGACAAAGTAATAAGCAGCGATTTTAAATCGGCCATATTCACGTTCGCATTGTTTCCTGTATTGAAAATATCAAAAATTTCCTGCTTTTTCGTATCAATAAAAATATTGACCGGATAATTCATCTGGAAATTGTTTTCGTACGTTTTCAACTGCAAAACTGCATCGGCAATAATCTTTTTTCCTGCACCTTGATCCTGTTTTCCTAAATTGTCTAAACCGGCGCGGTGGTAGGTGTAATAGAGATTTCTAAGCGTGTTCTGTTCAGGTTTCAACATATTGTCGATCAAAGCGCCACGTGTTTTCGGCCCTTCGATTACAGACCAGCCAGGGAAACTTTGATTCTGGGAGTTATTAGAAATTTTCTGGGCTTTTTCAAACCACTGTTGACCGCCTTTTACTTTGAAACTGTCTGCATCGTAGCCTAAAATGGTGTACACATAAAAACTAATGACATCGATCAAGTTTTTTCCGGAAAACTGTCTTTCGTTAAAAACAAGGTTCTCATTTTCTGCATAATCAAAAGAGAAATTGGTGTCGTTAAGGTTTAAAAGTGGCGTGTCGTACGAAGTATTAAAAACGGGACGAACCGCCTGTATAACGATACTCCCTTTGTAATTATTACCGGCTTTTTCGAATAGTACGATGGCGAAATTGCATTTTATCTTTTCGAAATTCTGAAGTTTTTTTCCCGTCCAGCTTGTATTGTTGATAAAATCCCGCAGATTTTTTTCTAAAGTTTTGTAAACCTGATTGTTGCTTCCGCCTAATTGCTGTGCGTTAACCTGAACCGTTGCCAAAAGTTCCTGCGAAAAGCTCAGTTGAAAAGTGAAAATAAGGAGGAATATTGTAAAAAGTTTCTTCATGTTTGATGTAAAGTTTGAAAACGGAAATTTAGGAATATTATTTCAAAATCTGTTCTTCCACAAAATTTAAAATGTCCTTTGCCACTTCATTTTTTGATTTCAAAGCAAATTCTTTCGTTTCTGTTTTCGTAATGATTTTAATTTTGTTGGTATCGCTCTTAAATCCGGCACCTTCATCCCTTAAAGAATTTAAAACGATCATATCGAGATTCTTTTTCTCCAGTTTGCCTTTTGCATTTTCTTCTTCGTTTTGCGTTTCGAGGGCGAAGCCTACCAAAAACTGATGGCTTTTTTTCTCGCCCATCGTTTTCAGAATATCAGGATTTTTAACGAGTTCAATCGTTAGGGAATCATCACTTTTTTTAATTTTTTCTTTTGCAATTTCTTTTGGAGCATAATCTGCAACCGCCGCACTTGCTATTGCGATATCAACATTTTGGTAGTGTTTGAAAACTTCGTCGAACATTTCTTTCGCGGAGGCAACTCTATGAACTGTAATGTTTTGATTGTTCGTAATCTGCGAACTTGGACCGGAAATCAAGATCACTTTTGCACCACGGTTTGCCGCTTCTTCTGCTAAGGAAAAGCCCATTTTTCCAGAGGAATGATTTCCAATAAAACGAACGGGATCAATTGCTTCGTAGGTTGGTCCCGCTGTAATGAGGACTGTTTTGCCCACCCAGCTTTTAGATGGGTGATCGGTATTGAAAAACGCTTCTATCTTTTCCGCTATGGTTTCCGGTTCTGCCATTCGACCCTGTCCCGATAATCCGCTTGCAAGCTCGCCACTTTCAGCAGGAATAATAAAATGTCCGAAATCCTCCGCCATTTCTAAATTCTGTCTTGTTGTAGGATGTTGATACATATCTAAATCCATCGCAGGAACAATAAAAACGGGGCATTTTGCCGACATATAAGTCGCGATGACCAAATTATCACACATTCCATGAACAATCTTCGCTAACGAGTTCGCAGTACAAGGTGCGATTACCATTAAGTCTGCCCAAAGTGCAAATTCAACATGATTATTCCAGCTGCCATTTTCTGAATAAAAATCGGAGTAAACCGGATTTTTAGAAAGCGTAGAAAGCGTTAGTTTGGAGACGAAATTTTCTGCAGAAGGCGTCATCAAAACTTGAACTTCCGCGCCTTTTTTTATAAGGTTCCTTATCAAAAAATTAATTTTGTAAGCAGCGATTCCGCCGGAAATGCAGATGAGAATTTTTTTACCTTCAAGGGTCATTTCTGTTCGGTTTTAATGTGTAACGAATTTAGTTAAAATTTTAGAAAGATGAATTGTAGAAAGATCAATGAGCAACGTAGAGAATTTTTAAAAAACAAAAATCACAAAAGCCTGAACTTTTGTGATCTTTATATTTTCGTAAAAACCAGCTAACTAGTTTCTTTCGTCGGTATTTCTAAAATAAATCTCTCCATCTAACCATTCCTGGATAGCGATAGAAGTTGGTTTCGGAAGTTTTTCGTAATGTTTTGAGATTTCGATCTGCTCTCTGTTTTCGAAAACTTCTTCCAAAGTCGAATTATGCACTGCAAATTCGTCCAATTTATTATGAAGTTCTGTGCGAATTTCTGCATTGATCTGCTCCGCTCTTTTCCCCATAATTACGATGGCTTCGTAGATAGAACCCACTTTTTCTTCGATTTTATCTTTGTCGTACGTTATTGTACTTAATTCCGCTTTAGAATCTTTAACGCTCATATTCAGTGAATTATTATATTGATAAGTTTGCAAATATACGGGTTATTTTTGGATTTGGAAAGTCGCCGCAGGTGGAGGCGTTGCAATTGCTGCACTGTCTCTTCTGATCTGATCGCTGTTTTGCTCGGCACTCTTCTGATCTTTTTCCGCATTCAATTTCGCTTCTTCCGATTTCTGCAGCGTCATAAGGTCTTTTTTACGCTCTTCTACTTTTTTCTCAAGAATCAAAAAATCTGCTTTTTCTTTTGCAAGTTTATTTCGTAAATCAAGAGCTGTTTTAGCATTTTCCGTGTCTGGCATTTCTCTTTCGACTTGTTTTGTGAAAGATATTGCATTTTCGATCCTATCCTTTTTCAATTCGTAAACAGAATTTGTAGCAAGTTCATATCTGGATCTTAAGATATAATCATAAATTTTCGGACGAAGTTTCGTACTCGGAAAATCATTTAAAACATTTTCAAAAGAAACATTCGCAGCTTTATAGTCGGCGATTTTATAGTATTGTTTTGAATTTTCGTAGGCCTTAAACTCTAGTTTATAACTCAACTCTTCAATCAGCTCATTAATATTTTTAGACTTTTCTGAATCCGGATAAGTATTCAAAAAATTCTGTAGTTCGTTAATTGCAAGTTCTGTATTGGTTTGATCAAGGTTGTAATCCATAGAACCTTCGTAAAAACATAATGCCGACATGTACGAAGCATCTTCTGCCCGCTTATCTTGTGGAAAAGTCACTGCAAAGTTTTTAAATTGATGGCCGGCTAACTTGTAGTTTTTGTCGTAATAATTAGCATAGGCAGAATTGTAAACTACGTTCGGAGCATCGTCGGTTCCTGCTACCAGATTAGAAAGTCGTTCGTAAAGGACAAGTGCGTCGCTCCACTTTTTCTTTTCGAATTTTTCGTTGGCAACTTTCAAGATATAATCTTTATCTGCACTTTTCATTGCTAAATCTTGCTGTCTGTTACACGCAGACAAGAGGAGAAATGCAAGAATTACTATCAAATATTTTTTCATAAATCTATTATAGCAGAAAGATAAGTTTCTATCATTTTCCGCGGTTCAGTTTGCAAAAATATAACTTTTTTATCAATAGATTTTTTTTTATGATTATTTAACTAATAAATTAAGAGGAAATCGGTTTTTCACATGAAGATTCATTCCATTTTAATAAGCGGTGTAACCAATAACAGAAAATACCGTCACTAAAAGATTGGCTTGAATTTTCTTTTCAGCTTCCTGCAAATAATTTTCTTCTTTGCCCGAAACGTACAATTCATAAAAATTCTTGTTTCGGATCACAAATAAAGAAGAACCTACGATTACGGTTAAAATATCTTCCGGCTTTGGCGTATTGGTGAACACTCCGGAAGCAACGCCTTTCTTAATAACTTCATCTATTTTGGTTGTGAAAGTGGTGTAAAATTCCAGCAGATCATCCTTCAAATGTTCGGTATGACGAAGTTCCTGCGTAACAAAACCATGAAAATAATTATATTTAAATAATTGATTTACAACGTATTTTACCAGTTCTTTCATTTGCATCTCCGGTTTACCGTCTTTTATTATTTCTGCAAATTCTGCAAAACTTTCTCTGGTTTTCTGGACTCTGTAACGATACAAATAAGACATCATTTTCTCCTTGGAACCGAAGTAATAAGAAATCATCGCCACATTAATATTGGCGTTCGTCGAAATATCACGGATGGAAGTTCCTTCAAAGCCCTTCTTCGCAATTAATTTCTCCGCGACATCCAAAATATGGATTTGCTTTTCGGAAAATTTCTTCTTCATTCGTGTTATTTTTAGTAAAGTTAAGAAAATTTTAACACAATTTAAAACAAATGTTTAATCATCTGTATTCAATTTTTGATACTTTTGGGTATGAATTTTTTCGATTTTCATCATCATCACCGGAACAAAGAATTCGGCATTTACAATTTGAAATTTGAAGAAGAGATTCCTAAGAGTTTTTTTTCTGCCGGAATTCATCCTGATTCTATTGCCGATGATATCGATGAACAATTTAGGTGGTTGAAGTCTATTTCAAAACTCGAAAAGTGCCTAGCAATAGGCGAATGCGGTTTAGATGGTCGTATAGATGTGGAGGAGAAACTGCAGGAGGAAGTTTTTGAAAGACAGATTTATTTAGCAAATGAAATTAATAAACCTGTAATTATTCATTGTGTACGAAGGTTCTCTCGCCTACATTATTTTCAAAAACTTTCGACAGTTCCGATGATTGTGCACGGTTTCAATAAAAGAAAAACAATCGGCGAGGATTTGTTAATAAATGATTTTTATTTAAGTTTTGGACAATCCGTTTTGTATAATGTAAATTTGCAGGATTTTCTGAAATCATTTCCTCTGGAAAAAATGTTTTTAGAAACTGACTCTGCGGAATTTAATATCGAAGATTTATATGAAAAAGTCGCTTCAATAAAAAATATAGAAATTGCAGATTTAACTCAGAAAATTAAAGAAAACCTCCAAAATTTGAAAATTTCAATCTAAAATGGATAAAAACTGGCTTGAACGTACAGAACTTCTTATCAAGGAGAAGGGCCTCGAAAAACTTCAGAATGCCAATTTACTCATTATTGGTTTGGGTGGCGTTGGATCTTTTGCTGCAGAATTTTTAGGGAGAGCCGGAGTCGGAAAAATGACCATTGTTGATGGCGATACTGTAGATATTACGAATATTAACCGGCAACTTCCCGCACTTCACTCCACCATTGGACAATCGAAAGTGGAGCTTGTAGCAGAAAGACTTCTGGACATTAATCCAGCTCTGGAGTTGATTAAGATCAACGAATTTCTGAATCCCGAAAGAATGGCAGAAGTTATTGATTCTCAAAAATTTGATTATATATTAGATTGCATCGACAGTGTTTCGCCTAAGGTTGAATTGTTGAAAATGGCGAAGCGCAAGAGGGTTAAGGTGATTAGTTGCATGGGCGCCGGCGGAAAAGTAAATCCTGCGAAAGTAATGGTACGCGACATCAGCAAAACGTATAATTGTTTTCTCGCGAAACAGGTGCGAAAACGGCTAAAAAAAGAGAAAATAGATAAGGGAATTAGGTGTGTATTTTCAAATGAAATTCAAAGTGAAGGCAGTTTAAAAATGACCGATGGATCGAATTATAAGAGATCTTTCTACGGTACGATCAGTTATATTCCGGCAATTTTCGGACTTTACGCAGCTGCGGAAGTAATCGCTTATCTTACTAAGGAAACAGTAGTCGATTAAAAAATGCTTTCAATTAAGATTGGAAAAATAGCTATCAAAAAAATCAAAGAAGTTTTGAATCAAAAATATCCGACACGGGAAAAACTCAAACAGAAAAAAGAAATTGATTTTCTTTTCGGAAAGGGGAGATGGCAAACCTGCGGGAATTTGCGCATCATTTCCGTTGATTTAGATAAAAAACCTTCAGAAGATTTTATCATTCCTAATCAAAGATTTGGCGTTTCGGTTTCGAAAAAGTTTTTTAAAAAAGCCGCGGACAGGAATAGGATCAAAAGACTGCTTCGTGAACTTTACCGCTTGAACAGAGATTTGTTTACAGACTATTTCGGAACAAATTCAATATCCATGATCTTTTGGGTTTCCGCCGAAAAACCAAGTGATTACAAATCGCTGGAAGAAAACTTCATCACCCTCTGTAAGTCAAAAAAATAATTTACTAAAAATATCTGCGTACTTTTTGTAAATTTGACTGAATTCATCATCAAATAATTACAAGAATGTTAGATCAAATTCCCTATTTACCTTACGCAATAAGTGCTTTTATTGGAATTGGACTTGCTGCAGCTACAGGTTTCAGAATTTTTCTGCCCATGTTCGTAGTGAGTTTAGCTTCTTTTATGGGTTGGATTCCAATGAATGAAAGTTTTCAGTGGTTGTCGGGTCTCCCTACACTAATCGCAACAGGAATTGCAATGATCGTCGAAATTCTGGCGTACTATATTCCATTTGTGGATCATCTTCTAGACACGATCTCAATTCCGGTGGCCACTGTTGCGGGCTCGGTGATGTTTGCGAGTCAGTTTGCTGATATTGGGACTTTTCCACAATGGGCGTTAGCCTTAATTGCAGGTGGAGGAACGGCTGCCGCAATAAGTTCTGGATTTGCCGGAACGCGCGCTGCATCAACGGCAACTACCGGTGGATTCGGTAATTCGATCGTCGCTACTACCGAAACTGCCGGAGCAGGAATCATGTCGGTTCTGGCATTGGCGGCGCCCATAATCGCTTTTATCGCAGCGGTCATATTAATGATTACGGTGCTGATTTTAGGACGAAAAATATGGCGAAAATTCCGTAATTTTAATTCTGGCAAATCTTCGAAAGTTATCGATGTAGAAGCTGTTGATACCAGATATTTGGAATAAAAAAAACGCTCAATAAAGAGCGTTTTGAATTAATTATTTTTGCGAAGTTCTTTAATTTCCTGAATTTTATCTTTGAAAATTGAAGTTTTCTTAGGATGCTTTGTTATTAAAGTTTCATAGGCTTTGATCGCCTTGGCGTAAAGTTTCTGTTCCACATAAAGATTGGCTAAAGTTTCCGTCATCAAATGTGAAATGTTCGAACCTTTTTCTTTTACTACGAAATCCGATTCCTCTTTCAATTTAGAGATCCGTGGTTCCTTCTCTATAAATTTTGCGATGACTGTATTTTTGACCTCAACTTTTGAAACTGGAGTTTCTTCAATAACAGGTTCTATTCTTTCAATTTTTAACCAATTTTGCCAGGTATTAATGAAATTTGGAACATTGCTGTCTGGGGCAATAGCTTCAAGTTCGGCAACTTTTTGAATTTTCACGGCAGGTTTTTCTCCTTTCTTAGATTCGATGGCTGATACATTTTGGGTGAAAAAAGAAGCATTGAAAACCGGTCTTTCTTCCGCTTTTTCTGTGCTTTGTTTCTGATCAGAAGTCTGGTCGAAATGCTCTGCAGCGTTACTGTTAGAAATTGACTTATCTTCTGTTTTAGTTTCAGGTTTTTTATCAATAAGCGAATCCGGAGTATTACCAGAAAACTGCATGGGTTTCCAGGAGGTGTTTTGAGGAGCAGAATCTTGTTTAACAGTTTCCTCTTTTAATTGAGGTTTATTCTCAATTTGTACATCGGGTTTAAGGGTTTTTTCTGATAATTCTTTTTCCTCGGAAATTGTTTCTACAGGTTTTTCGGCAGGAGGAATAATTTCTTTTAAAAGATCAACCGAAAAATTTTGAGTCTGTGAGAAATTGACATCGTGATTCTCTACACGTTCCACTTCCTGAACTTTTTCTTTTTTTGAAGCTTTTACTTTAGCTTCTACTTCAGCGATCAGGCGCTGCATTTCAGTTTCCTGTTTATTCGGTTGTGGTTTTGGAGCTTCGTATTTTGTTGATTCAGTAATGTTTGGCGTAATTTTAACGTCCGGTAGAAATTCTTCAAGTCCATGAAAACTTATTTTAGAGGAATCGATCTTTGGTTCTTCCTCTTCAATTTTCAATTCATTGATAACAGTTTCTTTACTAAAGCTTTCTGCGTCTTTCGATTCAATAAAAATTTCAGCTTCAGAATTTTCAGCTTTAACCTCAGGCAAAAATTCTGCAACTTCATGAAAACTTTTTTCAGAAAGGTCTTCAATCAAAGGCTCGTCTTTTAAAATTTCATTTCCCTTGATGATTTTTTCTGGCGTAAATGTTTCTGCATCTTGCGCTTCTTGAAAATCCACTCTTTTTGGACTGTCAATTTCAACCTCAGGCAAAAATTCTGGAATTTCGTGAAAACTTTTTTCGGAAAGATCTTCAATAACAGGCTCTTCTTCGGAAATTTTATCTTCGTTGATGACGATTTCGCGGCTAAAAGTTTCCGCATCTTTTGCTTCAGTGAAATTTGATTCTTCTGAACTTTCCGAGGGTTTTGAAGCTTTCACCTCATCTTTTAGTGAATTACGGGTAACGATCGTTCCAGATTCTAAGGTAGATTCCAGATCAATGTTTTCAGTTTCTCTTTCCAGAAAATCTTCTTCCCCTTCAAACAAAATTCTATTCAAAACGCCTTCTACAAAAACAGGTTTTACAGTTGGTTTTGGAATAAATTCTACTTCATTAAAAATGTTTGGAATGGATTCTTCCTCATCATTTGAAACAGTCCCCTCATTAGAAATTACTGGAATTTCCTCCGTCTCGATAATTTCTGTTTTCTTGTTGATGAGTTGATATAATATTTTCTTATCCGTAGTGTAAGCTGCGGTTACCGACAATTCTTTTTGATAATTCTCCGGATCAAAAAGGTGAGTTCCGTATAAATGTATCGCCCGGATATTCTGTAAATAAGGATGTTTTTTTATCTCAGAATTCAGCAGCGCTAAATCTTGATTTTGAATGATCTCCGGGTTCTTTATTAAGTCTAAAATTCTTGCGTTCATTTTACCAGTTGGCTACAATATCGTTAAAAATTTTGTTGATGATTCTTTCGTTCACCACTTTCACCTGTGTTGCTTCGATGGTGTTAATATCGAGATCACTGCTAAAAACAGCTTCGTCGGAATAATTCCTGTCGAAATTTTTTTCAGGTTCAATCTTGTTTTCGTAATGCACTTTTACAGTGATCGTTAATTTGTTCTGGGCTGCCTGAATATTTCCGCCAGGCGCATTTACAGCAGTCGAAATAGTAGTTGGCGAAATCACATAATCCGTAATTTCCCCTTCAATTAAAATATCCGGAGTTTCTGTAGATCCTTTCAACGTGGTGCGTTGCAGAAATCTATTTTGAATATCGGTGGAAAACTGTTGCGCCAGATTGGGATTCATTAATGCCGAATTATTAGGAAAATCCCTGATCTGAATTGTTTTGGTTTCAGGGCTTAAAGAGGAACCTGTAAAACTGTAGCAAGAAGTTAGAAGAGCCAGGGAAAAAGAGCCAAGGACAAAGAGCGCAAAGAGGCGCAACTTTTCAATCCTAAATCTTACATCTAAAATATGAAATCTTTTCATTAGTCCTCTAAATTATATTGTTTGATCTTTCTGTAAAGCGTTCTTTGAGAAATCCCCAATTCATCTGCCGCCTTGTTTCGTCTGCCTTTGTGTTTGTCTAAGGCTTTAACAATCAGTTCTCTTTCATTGTTTTGAAGAGAAAGAGAATCCGGTTTTGTTTCCTCGATCTCAATATCTTCAACATCTTCGTATTCTTCATTTGAATTAGAGATGTTCGCGGAATTTTGATTCCCGCTTTCGAAATAGAGCAAAGAGTTGGCTTTCTGGTTTTGGGTTTCTGGAGTAAAAACGCGGTTAATTAGATTTTTTTCCTGATTGCTTAAATCTCCGTTTTCCCGATTTTTGATGAGTTCTGAAGTTAAGGATTTTAAATCATTAAGGTCATTCCGCATATCGAAAAGGATCTTGTACATGATATCTCTTTCGGAATGAAATTCGTTGGAAGACACGGCGTTTCCTTTCTGAACAACAGCCGGAAGCTGCGTTTGCATCGGAATATATTCTCCTAATTTAGTAGAATTTACGGTTCTTTCCTGCTCAACTACCGTCACCTGTTCGACAAGGTTTCTCAGCTGGCGAATATTTCCGGGAAAAGGATAGTTTTCCAAATAATGCACGGCATCTGGGGTAAGAACTAATTCGGGCATTCTGTATTTTTCCGCAAAATCGATGGCGAACTTTCGGAAAAGCAAATGAATGTCTCCTTTTCTCTCGCGCAATGCAGGCATATCTATTTGCACCGTGTTCAAACGGTAATATAAATCCTCGCGAAATCTGCCGTCGTTAATGGCATTCATCATATTTACATTAGTTGCTGCTACGATGCGGACGTTGGTTTTCTGAATTTGAGAAGAACCTACTTTAAAAAATTCTCCACTTTCCAGAACCCGAAGTAAACGAACCTGAGTTTGCAAAGGCAATTCGCCCACTTCATCTAAAAATATAGTTCCGCCATCTGCGACTTCGAAATAGCCTTTTCGGGTAGAAGTTGCGCCTGTGAACGCACCTTTTTCATGTCCGAAAAGTTCAGAATCTATCGTTCCTTCGGGGATTGCCCCACAGTTTACCACGATGTAAGGTTGATGTTTCCGGCGGGATTCGCCGTGAATGATCTTCGGAATAAATTCTTTTCCCACACCACTCTCGCCCATCACCAAAACAGAAATGTCCGTCGGCGCGACTTGAATGGCTTTTAGCAGCGCACGGTTGAGCACCGGATAATTCCCGATAATTCCAAAGCGCGTTTTTATAGATTGTAAGTCTGTCATTTTTAATTTGTATAAGGTACACGGCGGCGAGTACACTGTGTTTTTACTTAAATATTTTCTAAACTTTTTGGGAGCATTAACAAAAATGAAAGTGATTTGTTCCAGATCAAAGTATCATATTCTAAGCCCAATTTTCTTATATTTTGATAATAATCCTGATGATTTTGATAATACATTTTTTCACTTTGTAAAAACCAGGCCTTTTCGCCTAGTTTTTCTGCAATAAACCACTTCTCTAAAAGTCTTGCCAGTCTTCCGTTGCCATCATTCATTGGATGAATTTTTACGAAAGCTAAGTGGAGCAGTGACGCATAAAAAAACACTTCGTCAATTTCGAGATCTTCCGAAAGCAAAATATTGAGTTCGCGGAAAAACTCTTCCATTTCATTTTGAACTAGGAAAGGTGATGCTGCAACATATTCAATTTGTCCATCCGTTGTTAAAACATACATCTTGGTATTGCGGTAAACTCCCTGCAGATGAGATTTTAAAATATTTTCCGTCAAAATTTGATGAGCTTCAAGCAATTTTTTTTCGGTCAGTTTATTTTCTTTTGCGAAACTGTAAGCTGCATAAAGGTCATCAATTTTCTTTGTATAATCGGGCTGATATTCAATTCCGAAATTTTTATGTTTGATGTAACTGTCTAAATCGATTTCTTCACCTTCGATCTTGCTCGAAAAAACGGAAGAAACAGAAGTATAAAAGCTGAAACTTGCCGTTGATATTGGAGCGTCTTTTAATAAACTAAAACCACCAAACCGATCTTTTGTTTCCAGAAAATATGCTGGAAATAGTTCAGATTTTATGGATTTAAAGTTGATCATTCTAATTTTCTATAAAAAATACTTTCGATTATCGCTTTAATTGCAGCCCGACTTGAACGGTGCTCTTTTTATACGAAGCGAAGCGCAGTGTAAAAAAGCTGGAGTGGAAGGCGGAAATGTCTGCCCAAATAAATCCTAAACCGTTTGCCCCAAAAGCGTTCCCTGCGTATTCCCGTGAACAAATACAGTCACAATATCGCCTAATTTTTGGCCCTCTAATTTATCGAAAACGCAAACTGCATTTTGGGAATTACGTCCTTTCCACTGGTTTTCGTTTTTTCTGGAGGTTCCTTCAATTAGAACTTCGTGATTTCTACCGACATAACCCACCATTCTTTTGCGGGAAAGTTCCCCTTGTAGCGCGATCACTTCCGCCAGTCTTCTTTGTTTAACATCTGCCGGAATATCATCTTCCATTTTTTTATGAGCCGGAGTTCCCGGTCTTTCAGAATAGGAAAACATGTAGCCGTAATCGTATTCAACTTCGCGCATTAAGCTTAAAGTTTGCTGATGATCTTCTTCGGTCTCGCCACAGAATCCGATGATCATATCCTGGGAAAATGAAATTTCGGGAACGATTTCTTTCCCTTTTTTTATTAGATCTAAATATTCCTGTCGCGTGTGTTGCCGGTTCATTTTCACCAACATTGCGTCGCTGCCGCTCTGTACAGGAAGATGCACGTAATTACAAATATTTTCGTGTTTTGCGATCATGCGGAAAACTTCTTCCGTCATTTCATGTGGATTATTCGTAGAAAAACGAATTCTCATTTGCGGAACTGCCGAAGCAACCATGTCGAGAAGATGAGAAAAGGTGACCGCGGTTAACCGCTGCATTTCTGTGGCATTTTTGAAATCTTTTTTTGGTCCACCGCCATACCAAAGATAGGAATCAACATTTTGGCCAAGAAGCGTAATTTCTTTATATCCACTTTCCCACAAATTCATACATTCCTGAATAATTGAATGCGGATCACGGCTTCTTTCGCGGCCACGAGTAAAGGGAACTACGCAAAAAGTACACATGTTATCGCAACCTCGAGTAATGGTAACAAAAGCTGTAACACCGTTTCCGCCTAAACGGACCGGATTGATATCAGCATACGTTTCTTCTTTGGAAAGTATAACGTTAATGGCATCTCGTCCATCGTCGGTTTCTTTTAATAAATTGGGTAGATCACGGTAGGCATCAGGACCAACAACCAGATCGACGAGTTGTTCTTCCTCTAAAAATTTAGTTTTTAAACGTTCCGCCATACAGCCCAAAACGCCAACCGTAAGATTCGGTTTTTCTTTCTTTAAATTTTTAAATTGAGAAAGTCGCATTCTCACCGTTTGTTCGGCTTTTTCCCGGATTGAACAGGTATTGAGCAGAATCAGATCTGCTTCTTCGGGCTTCGTGGTTGTGTTATAACCTTGCTCATTTAAAATTGAAGCAACAATCTCGGAATCTGAAAAGTTCATTTGACAACCATAACTTTCTAAGAAAAGTTTCTTAGAATTAGCTGGTTTTTCTGCGATGGCGAAAGCTTCGCCCTGTTTGGTCTCGTCTATATATTTTTCTTGCACGGAATTCGATTTAAATTTCAAGATTAAAATCGAGCTTTTCAGCAATGATCGTTAAACTTTGAAAAGTTGAGGTGCAAAGATACAAATTCTATGACAGAATGGCAGAGAGAATTGAGCTCAAATTATTTGAGAAATCTTTTTTTTGGAGGATGCGGTAAATCAATGCAGGCGATGAAAAGAATTGAAATATTATAAAATTATAAAGGGTCAGTAATCGCATTAATGGTTAATCGATAGCGGTAATCTACGGGTTTTCCATTGATGGTTGCGGCTTTCCACCTTTTTTTTGTGCTTTTAATTCCGGCGACGATCTGATTGTCGAATTGCACCATGGATGATGATTTGATAACAACAAAGTTTTCAATTTTGGATTCCTTAGTAATGATAAAATCGACGATCACACTAAATTTATCATTCCAGCTAAATCGTCTTACATCGATCCTGTTGATGATACCTTTTCTAAATTCTTCTGCGCCATTTCCCTTATAATCGCCATATATTGGAGAGGTAAAGTTTGGAGTATAACCTTCCGTATAATTTTCAAATAAATCAGCTGGAAACACGCTGAACTCAGCAACTGCATCAACCGGAGTTCCATCGACCAATGCCGGATTCCAGTTTTTTTGATATTGCGCAACTTCTCGCGCAAGATCGTAGGCACATTTGTTTTTGGCAATATTATGGTCGTTATGATCCTTGATAAAACTCACAGAACTGTCTTTATTAATGAGTAATTTAAGCTGGTAAAATTCCGCTTTTTCTGAGCACGACTTTAATTTTTTTGCCGTGATGATGTCATGAAAATCTTTATAATAGGCTTCGTATCCGCCAACGTAAGGAACTTGATAGCGCGGAAAATGTTCCAGAATTTGAGCAGAAACGAAGAAGGGAACAATTATAAATAGAAAATATATTTTTTTCATAAGGAAGAAAATTAGGAATTATTCTGCACTGAAACTAGGCGGCATTTTGAATCTTTGTCGGATGGGATGACCATGAATTCGCTAATGTACAGCACTTATATTATTTTTATTAAATATAAAAAAAACTTTGTAATCATTACAAAGTTTAATTTTTTTAAAGGTCAAAATTTTCGTTGTAGAATTAACTTTCTGCCGCAATCTGGGAAATATAGATTCACCGTTACAACTTGCAGAAATCCATTGTGAATTCATCTTACGCAACTCCAGTTCCAGCTGAAGCAATTCATTGAATTGAATTTTGATTAAAGTTTCTAATTTTTCAATCCCGATCAAATGGTATAAATCATCTTTAGTCCTTAAAATTTACAACACTTCAATCTGGTTTCTGAGCAGATCTTCGAACTCATCCCGCGTTCTGATCAAATGCGCTTTACCATCCAGAAATAAAACTTCTGCAGGTTTTAATCTCGAATTAAAGTTAGAGCTCATTTCGAAACCATAAGCTCCGGCATTTCTAAAGACTAAAATATCACCTTCGCGAACTTCATTTATTTTTCTATCCCAGGCAAAAGTGTCTGTTTCGCAGATGTTTCCAACTACAGTATAAATTCGTTCATTTCCTTTAGGGTTAGAAAGATTTTCGATAATGTGATAAGAATCGTAAAACATAGGACGAATCAAATGATTGAAGCCCGAATTGATCCCGGCAAAAGTTGTAGCCGTTGTTTGTTTAATGACATTTGTTTTTACGAGAAAGTGACCACTTCCACTCACCAAAAATTTACCAGGCTCAAACCAAAGTTCAAATTTTTTACCCGAAGATTCCGAAAATTCCGCGACCGCTTTCTCTACTTTTTTACCGAGAACTTTTACATCGGTTTCTAAATCGCCATCCTGATAAGGAACTTTGAAGCCGCTTCCCATATCCAGATATTTTAAGTTCGGGAAATGTTCTGCCAGATCAAACATAATTTCTAAACCCTGCAGAAAAACGTCGGGATCTTTTATTTCGCTTCCGGTGTGCATGTGCAACCCTTCAACATTAAGATCTGTAGTTTTCATTACGCGTTCGATATGTCGCATCTGGTGAATTGAAATCCCGAATTTGGAATCGATATGCCCTGTAGAAATTTTGTGATTTCCGCCCGCATAAATGTGTGGATTAATTCTTACGAAAATCGGATAAGAATGACCGTATTTATTTCCGAACTGTTCTAAGATCGAAATATTATCGATGTTGATATGAACTTTCAAAGACATTGCTTCTTCAATTTCCGCCAGATCAACGCAGTTTGGAGTAAAAAGAATCCTTTTTGGCTCAAAACCTGCCTTCAAACCCAATTTGACTTCGTTAATAGAAACACAGTCTAAACTTCCACCCAAACGGTTTACATATTTTAAAATATTGATGTTGGAAAGTGCCTTGCAAGCATAGAAAAAGCGCGTACTTTTATGGAAGGAAGAAGTTAGTTTTTCATACTGCATTTTGATAGATTCAGCATTGTAAACATAGGTTGGAGTTCCGAACTGGTCGGCGATTTTTAGCAGATCTTTATTGGTCATTTTATTATTATTTAAAATTAAAAAAAGCACGCTCGAAATGAGCGTGCTTGATATTTGGTTATCTAAAATTACAGCTCTTAATCCACAAAAATTACCTTAGAGAAAAACTTTTTCCCTTTAGCAGTAATTTGTTTTATTGATGTAAGAGCGGTCATATTGTATCGGTCTTCGAAATTTTTTTCAAAAATAATTTATTTTATTTAAATCGGCAATACTTATTTTGATGGCGAAGAAATGATTTCAAAATCTTCTCTCAAAAGTGCTAACTTTAAATCGTTTTGCAAATCTTGCGGAACTGAATCTATGTCAATTTTCAATTTTGAAAGTTTAGAAATGGTATTTATTTGAGTGTGAAGATCGTAAAAACCAAATGCAGTTAAATGTCCTTTTTCAAAGATCAAAAATGATTTTTCCCCCAGACTTCTTCCCTCAGAAAGCCAAAGTTCATTGCGGTCCTTCAGGTCGATCGTCTTTTTCAACTCTTCAACATCAGCGTACTTTTTTTGAGCGTTGATGAAGCTTATAGCCTTTAATCCCTGTGTAAAGGATTTGAATTTAAGAAGTGCTTTATCGTCTTTTTGGTTGGAAATTTTATCTGCAAAATACTTCCCGTTCGTATGATACAAGCCGAACTGAAGGTGATCACGTTTATGAACGCCCTTTGTTTTCATAATGAGTTTTGCCAAAATATCATTTCCGGTCAGGTCATAATGAATTTGTTCTACATCATCCTGAATCTGCTTCCATTTTTTGGATTTAGAATTGAAAAGTATTTTCGAAAACTTACTCAAATCATCTACAAAATCAAAGAAAATTATTTTACCGGCTGCATTTTGAAAGTAGATAATTCCCCTTTCAAAGGGCAGATCCTGAGTCAGCTGCTTCACTTTATTCAGATAGGTTTTAGAATTGATCTCCTCGTGATGCTGTTGAATGATCTCGGAATCTTTATCCTTAATCATTAATAATTTAAAAAGTTCTAAAGTTGCTCGGGCATCGCCAGAAGCACGGTGCTGATCTACTAAAGGAATGCCCAAAGATTTTACGAGTTTACCCAAGGAATAACTTTCCGCTTCCGGGATCAGTTTTTTGGCTAAAGGGATCGTGTCTATCGTATTGATCTTGAATTCATAACCCAGTCTTTTAAATTCCTGACGAAGCATACGGTAATCAAATTCAATATTATGACCGACTAAAGTGGTACTGTTGGTCATTTCTACAACTCTTTTTGCAATTTCTGGAAATTTCGGGGCGCCCTTCACCATTTTCGGAGATATGTTGGTAAGTCGCTGCACAAAGGGAGTGATGTCACTTTCGGGGTTCACCAACGTAATGAATTGGTCGACAATTTCGTGACCATCGTATTTATAAATCGCAATTTCAATAATACTTTCCTTCCTGAAACCGGCGCCGTTACTTTCTATATCAATTACTGAATACATTTTTTCTTGTTCTGTCATTAATCAACCTGCATCTTTAGAAAAATTATTATTTTCTGCCACCCAGACCGAACATTCCTAATACAAATTTTGCACCTTCTCTCGCCAGCGTTGTTGTAAACGTTCTTCCGGCTTTTGATTTCATTACCGATTCAAAAACACCGGGTTCTTCTTTTACAGTTCTGGCTTTTACCGTTGGAGCTGCATTTTGTACCGCCTGTTCCATTCTGCTTGTGAGCATTTCGTAGGCAGAATCTTTGTTCATTGGTTCTTCATATTTCGCGACCAGTGCAGAACGACTCGTTAGATCCGCAACTTCGGCATCATTCAAAACATCCATTCTGGATTCTGGAGAAATTAAAAAGGTATGAACTAAAGGAGTCGGAATTCCTTTTTCGTCTAACGCCGTAATAAACGCTTCGCCAATTCCCAGATTCTGGATCAATTCGTTGGCTTTATAATATTCGGTAATTGGATAATTTTCTACCGCTTTTGAAATTTCTTTTCGGTCTTTCGCCGTAAATCCACGAAGTGCGTGCTGAACTTTCAAGCCTAACTGAGACAAAACATTTTCGGGAACATCGCCCGGAATCTGAGTGACAAAATAAATACCGACTCCTTTGGAACGGATCAGTTTCACCATTGTTTCGATCTGATTTAGTAAAGTTTTGCTGGCCTCATTAAAAATTAAATGGGCTTCGTCGATGAACAACACCAATTTCGGTTTCCCGGAATCTCCTTCTTCCGGAAAAGTCATATAAATTTCCGCAAAAAGAGAAAGCATAAACGTTGAAAATAATTGAGGTTTGCTTTGAATATCTGCAACGCGCAGAATATTTACGACTCCTTTTCCGTCTCTCTGCATCAATAGATCTTTCACATCAAAACTTGGTTCACCAAAGAACGACGCTGCACCCTGCTGTTCTAAAGCGACAATTGAGCGAAGAATTGCGCCTAAAGACGCTGGTGAAATCGAACCGTAATTATTAGACAAATCTGCTTTTCCCTGTGCGTTATCGGTTACGTATTGCAGGACTTTTTTCAAATCTTCAAGATCGATGAGCGGTAAACCTTTATCATCGCAATATTTAAAAACGATGGACATAATGCTTTGCTGGGTATCGTTTAAATCTAAAATTTTAGACAGCAAAAGCGGACCGAATTCGGTAACAGTCGCCCGCAACTTTACGCCTTTTTCTCCGGAGATCGTCATCAATTCCACCGGGAAAGGTTGAGGTTGATATGGCAATTTTGTTTTGCCATAACGCTCGGTGATAATAGAATTTTCTACGCCCGGTTCTGCAATTCCAGAAAAATCACCTTTAATATCTAAAACGAGGGAAGGAATGCCTTTGTGCGATAACTGCTCAGCAAACACCTGCAGCGTCTTGGTTTTTCCGGTTCCTGTTGCTCCGGCAATTAAACCGTGGCGGTTAATGGTTTTCAATGGAATGGTCACATCTACTTCTGTCACTACTTCGCCATCTAACATTGCTTTTCCTAACGTAATAAAATCCCCTTTTGGCGTATATCTCGTAGAAAGTTCCTTAATGAATTTCGCTTTATCTGCCATTTTATAAAATATTTGAAAGGTTAAAGGTAAAAAATATTGCCACATTTCTAATTGACGGCTAAAAATTTTTTGCTGAATTGCTGATGAATGTCATTTTCAATGAAGACAAAATTGTCTTAATTTTGAATGATAAATGAGAGCCATCTTTTCAATCATATTATCCGCTATAATTTTTACAGCAAGTTTTCAAAACTCGCTTTTTATGATTGATTATGAGATTAACCGAAATTTTTACGAGATCCATTGCATCAATAAAGCCAAGCCAGAAATGGATTGTCACGGGAAATGCCAGATGCAAAAAGAAAGTGAAAAAACTTCAAACCCATTTAATCTGGTGAAGTATTCTTTTGAGTTCAATATTTTACCTTCTAAAACTGCAGATTTTTCTTTTAGGAAAGAAGAAACTCTGATTTTTGCTGCTGCGGATTTTTATTTTCGGAATCATGATATTTCGGAAGTTTTTCTGGATATTCTACCACATCCGCCCCGAGTTTAATTTGATTCTTTAAAATCATTTCTTCTTTTTCTTTAATGAAATGGAAGCAATAAACTTTGTCTTTTCTCAAAGATGAAGAACAACTTTCAAATTATAATTTAAAACAAAAACAATGAAATTTTCATTCAAAACTATAGTTGCCGTTCTGGCAATGGCGTTCCTGATCATATCATGCAGAACTTCAGATTCCGACGAACCAAAGATCCCAATCAATCCGAATACGGAACTAGAAGGACTCAAAAAAATTAAAGAAATTACAAACGATACGCACGTGATTGAGCTCTTTTCTAAATCAGGAACTATTAATTTAGGATACAATGATCTGAAGTTAAGGATCAAAAATAAAGCGACGAATCAATATGAACGTAACGCAAATATATCCTGGACTCCGCTCATGCACATGACAATGATGTCGCATTCCTGTCCGAGATCATCAATAGAAAAAGTGGGAACAGACGGAACGCTTTACTCAGGATACATCGTATTTCAGATGCCCGGAAATTCCGATGAATATTGGGATCTAAAAATCGATTATGCGATCGGTGGGACTAATTACACTGCTACAAGTCTTATAAATGTTCCCGTTGAAAATAAAAAAACTGTCAATTCTTTTCTCGGAACCGATAATGTTAAATATGTCGTGGCTTACATTGAGCCGAAAGCGCCGAAAGTTGCCATTAATGATATGGTTTTAGGGTTGTGGAAAATGGATGATATGATGAATTTTTCTGTCGTTGATGGTTACACCGTAAAAGTTGATCCAAGAATGCCTGGAATGGGAAATCACAGTTCGCCAAATAATACAGATGCGAAACAAGCAGCTGCCGGAAAATTATACACCGGAAAACTGGCTCTTACGATGACCGGTTACTGGAAAATTAATCTTCAGATCGCAAAACCGGATGGCATTGTTGTAGGTGGGGAAACCGTTACAGAAACTAATCTTGCAAGCAGTTTGTTTTTCGAAATCGATTTCTGATCATCTCAAACCAATACTTAAGCTAACTTTTTTTAAGAAGTTAGCTTCTTATTCTTTTCAGATGCTTTTCTTTCAGTTTTAAAGGTTGAAAAGGAGCATCCAATCTCAAAAAATATTTAAAATGAAACGAATCATTTTTCTAGGTTTCCTCGTTCTTATCTCTGTAAAAAATTATGCTCAGATAAGTTCAGTTGATACCACGAAATTCCAGCATATTCAGGAAGTTATTGTAATCGGAACGGCTAAAATTTCACCCAAAGAAGACAAACCGTTGGGTTCTATTGATGAATATCTGCAAAAATCTGCGAAAGTCGATATGATAAAACGGGGCGCTTACGCCTGGGAACCGCTCATTAATGGTTTACCTACCGAAAGAACTTTGGTCACGATCGACGGGATGCGAATTTTTGGCGCCTGTACCGACAAGATGGATCCAATTACTTCTTATGTCGAAGTTTCTAATCTTAAAGAGGCCACCATTACTTCGGGTCAGGAAGGTTCCTGCCACGGAAGTACGATCGGTGGCGCGATTGATTTAAAAAGAAACAAAGCACTATTTGGAGAACGAAATTGGAACTTCAATATAAACAGCGGGTTTGAAACCGTGAATAATCAAAAGATTTTCGGAGCTGGAACTACTTTTAAAACGGAAAAATTTTATACGGATGTTAATTTTATGTCCAGGGATGCCGATAATTACAAAGCGGGTGATCATGTAGAAATTCCTTTTTCGCAGTTTAGAAAAATCAATATTTCAGCAATTTCTGGAGTGAAGCTGGGCGAAAACAAATTAGTAGAAGGTTCGGTTATTTACGACAAAGCCAATGATGTTGGTTATCCTGCGTTACCAATGGATGTTTCTTTGGCTGAAGCATTAATTACTTCTTTAAAATTTCAATTATTGCCGGAAAATAATTATCTTAAAAGTTGGGAAACGAAAGTGTATTTCAACACGATCATGCACAGAATGGACGATACCAAAAGACCCAACATTCCTATTCATATGGATATGCCGGGTTGGAGCAAAACTTTCGGCTATTATTCTCATTTAAAAGCGGCGATTAATCAACATCGCTTGCTACTGAATATTAATGGATTTTACAATAAATCCCGCGCAGAAATGACGATGTATCCGCAAGATATCAACGAGAATGTAATGTTTATGCTGACCTGGCCCGATGTAAGAACCCTCGCTCAGGCAATTTATTTAGAAGATCAGATTGAGCTGACTCCGAATTCTAGTCTGAAAATATCAGGTTCTGCAACCTATCATCAAAATAAAGTAGAAAGTGAATTTGGTTTAAACAGTTTGCAGATCTTTTATCCAGAGATGAAAGCGGAAAAATCCAGAGTCTTAAAAAGTTTTGCTGCTAACTATGAATGGAATAAAAATTCCGTTCAGGCTGGTTTCGGTTTGGGTTACGGCGATCGTGCGCCTTCAGTTTACGAAGGATATGGTTTCTATTTATTCAACAGTTTCGAAAGATATGATTACATCGGAAATCCCAATTTAAAAAATGAATCTTCCTTAGAAGCTAATGCTTTTATTGCGGTCAAAAAGAAAAAATTCAACGCGAAGATTTCGTCCTCCTATTTCCATATTTCTGATTATATCGTAGGTAAAATATTAGATGATCTCGTTCCGATGACCATTGGTGCGACTGGCGTTAAAGGTTACACTGCACTCGATTATGCAACGGTTTTCAACGTGAGTTTATCCACAGAACTTCAATTAGCAAAACCTTTAAAATGGACTACTCAATTAGTTTATACGCGTGGGAAGGATAATGAAAACAAAAATCTTCCTTTTATGAGTCCTTTCAGTTATCAAACTTCTTTACGGTTTGAGAAAAATAAATTCTCCACCGATTTATCTCTTCTAGGAAATACAAGACATAAAGAGTTTGCGGCCATTTACGGCGAATCTTCAACACCAGATTATTTTATTATGAATGCAGGTTTGGGTTATCTCTTCAACGTGAACAAAAGCAGGATTCTGGCGAAAGTTGGCGTAGAAAATCTCTTCGATCGTTTTTATACGACGTATTCAGACTGGAATAAAATTCCCAGACCGGGACGGAATTTCTATGTCAATTTAAATTTTAACTGGTAAATGTGAGAATGATTCTATGCGAAATGTTAGCTTTCAGGAGTTTAGACTCAAGTAAATTTTCAGTAAATTTGTTAGATATCAAAATAAATAAATATGAACAGAATAGATATTCTCACGAAAATTATTGAGGAGCAAAATAAAGTGATCGAAAGTTTGCAACAATCAGTAGACCGCTACAAAATCGCATCAGATATTGATGAAGAAAGTACGCACCAACCCGAAGATTTTTCTAATCAATCGGTCGCAAAAGATATGCAACTGCGTTTCGAAAAAATGATGACCGAGGCTGAGCAGAATCTCAGTTTTCTGGAAAAAGAGAAAGAACTTTCGCATACGGAAATTGAGAAAGGCAGCTTGATAGAAACCGATAAAAACTTTCTGTTTGTGGGTATTTCGGTTCCTGTTTTCACAGTTGACGAAAAAGAAGTAATGTCCTTTTCGGAAAAGGCTCCGATTTTTGAAGAAATGAAAGGTAAAACTTCCGGTGATAAAGTAAAAGTAGGCGATGATTCTTTTAAAATTCAGTCCATCAATTAGTCGGCGATTAATGCATTTGTGTGATTCTGGTTACATAGTTTCTATTTTTAAAGGGTTAATTTTGCCATAAATATTTTCATGGAATTATTAGGATACTTTTCAGCAATAATTATTGGTCTCGTGATGGGCTTAATTGGCGGTGGAGGAAGTATTTTAAGCGTGCCGATCTTCGTGTATATTTTTGGCTTTGATGCTGTTACGGCGACTTCGCTGTCTTTATTTGTAGTTGGTGTTACGAGCGTTGTGGGTTCAGCCGGATTTATCAGACAGAAACAAATCGATTTTAAAACGGCTTTTATATTCGGGATTCCCTCCATTTTAGGAGTTCTGTTTTCCCGAAGACTGGTTGTGCCTTATTTACCGCACTATATTATTAACCGATGGGGAATCGTATTTACAAAAGATATGTTTCTGCTTCTTCTTTTTTCGATTTTAATGTTGATCGCTTCTTACAAAATGATCAGAAAAATTGAAAGACCAAGATTAAAAAAAGATGACGAGATTAATTATACGATCCTTATTTCCCAAGGTCTTTTAGTAGGAATTATAACAGGATTAATAGGAGCCGGCGGTGGATTTTTGATCGTTCCGGCTTTGGTAATGCTTTTAGGTTTAAACATGAAGAAGGCGGTTGCAACTTCACTTTTCATTATATCGATGAACTCCATAATTGGTTTTTTGAGCACGATGCAAATGGTAAAACAGGATTGGGGATTTTTATTAAAGTTTAGTGCGCTTTCCGTGATCGGAATTTTTATAGGAATCAGAATTGCCAAAGAAATGGATGGCCGTAAACTTAAACCTCTTTTTGGGTGGCTCGTTCTGGGAATGGGTTTATTTATAATCGTTAAAGAAATATTTTTAAAACAACAATTTTAATTATGAAAAATTTATATATCGCAGTTTTCGCTCTATTTGTGTTGAATTCCTGCAGCAAGACTGAGAATGATTCGTCTAAGTCTCCGGAAGTCACCAAAACTTCCCCGACCGAAATAAGTCAGGTTCAGGAACCGATGAAAATGAAGAATGACAAAGGCGAAGAAATTAGCGTCACTTACTTTGCAGAAGGTGACGTGGTTGCCGTTAAAATTCAGAAAAATGGAGAAGAAGAGCAGAAGCTTTCCGCGAAAACCAGTAACAATGCTGGAAATCCCATATTCACTAATGACAATTATATGTGGGAAATGACACAGGAAGGGAAAGGCGGTAAACTGTCTGGTAAAGATGGTATTGCAGAAGAATATAAATAAATTCAATTGATGCCTATCAATCTCATTGATTCAGTAACTAGGAGAAATGGCCTTTTGAAATTTTAAATCACGAAATTTGACAAAATTGTTAAATCACAAATAATGAAAATAGAACAAATATATACAGGATGTCTTGCGCAGGGAGCTTATTATATCTTCTCCGGCAACGAAGCGGCGATCATTGATCCGCTTCGGGAGACAAAACCGTATATCGATCGGCTCGAAAAAGATGAGGTGAAACTCAAATATATTTTTGAGACCCACTTTCACGCAGATTTTGTGTCCGGACATGTAGATCTGTCCAAAAAAACGGGTGCTCAAATTGTTTATGGTCCTACCGCAAATCCAGAGTTCGAAGCCATTATTGCAAAAGACAATCAGATCTTCGAAATAGGAAAGATCAAAATTAAAGTCCTTCATACGCCCGGTCATACCATGGAAAGTTCCACCTATCTTTTAATTGATGAAGATGGTAAGGAAACCGCAATTTTTTCTGGCGATACTTTATTCTTGGGAGATGTCGGAAGACCGGATCTGGCTCAGAAATCTGCTCACATGACGCAGGAAGACTTAGCAGGTTTGCTTTATGAAAGTTTACAAAGCAAAATTTTGCCCCTTGCCGATGAAATTACCGTTTATCCCGCACACGGAGCCGGTTCCGCCTGTGGAAAAAATATGCAGAAGGAAACGGTAGATACTTTAGGAAATCAAAAGAAAACAAATTATGCTCTAAATCAGCCCAACAAAGAATCTTTTGTAAGAGAAGTTTTGGACGGACTTTCCGCGCCACCGCAATATTTTGGAATGAACGTGGCCATGAACAAAGGGGGTATTGCAAGTTTTGATGAGGTGATGGAGAAAGGAAATAAACCGGTTTCTGTAAACGATTTTGAAGCCGTTGCAGAAAATACCGGAGCCTTGATCTTAGACACAAGAAATGCTGAAGATTTCTACAAAGGTTATGTTCCAAACTCCATTAACATTGGTTTGAAAGGTGATTTTGCACCATGGGTCGGCGCGATGATCGTAGATGTTCAACAGCCGATTTTATTGGTTGCCGATTTAGGAACAGAAGAAGAGGTGATTACCAGACTTTCCCGCGTTGGCTTCGATCACGTGGTCGGCTTTTTAGACGGAGGATTTCAAAGCTGGAAAAATTCGGATAAAGAAGTTGATACAGTGAACAGGATCTCTGCGGAAGAATTTGCAGATCAGTATAATAAAAACTCGAAAGTGATCGATGTTAGAAAAGAATCAGAATACGAAGCAGAACATGTAAATGATGCTTACCGACGACCACTTGCCGACATTAATGAATGGATAAAAACGCTGAATAACGAAGAACACTTTTTTGTGCATTGTGCCGGCGGTTATCGAAGTATGATCGCATCCAGCATTTTGAATTCGCGTGGAATTAGAAACTTTACCGAAATTGAAGGTGGATTCGGTAAAATTAAAGAAACTACTATTCCGAAAAGTAATTTTGTTTGTCAGAGTAAACTTTAAAAACAATAAAAAATGAAATATTTCCTTAGTTTATTAATGATTGCGATGTTATTTGGTTCGTGCGCAACCGCAAATCCTGCTGAAAATTATACGCAACCGAACTTAAAAGAGATTGTAAATAATCCCGAAACTACTTTGGTAGATGTTCGCATTCCCGAACAGTTCGGAGAAAAGACAGCACCAAATGCCGTTAATATTCCACTAGCCACTATCGAAGATAATATCGACTTTTTCAAAAAGCAAAAAAAGGTCGTTATATTTTGTAACAGCGGTGCACAGGCGACAAAAGCGGTAGAAATTTTAAAGAAAAATGGCGTTGAAAATGTGTATTACGGAAAGACCTTAAAAAATATTGAAGCCATTCAAAATCAAAAATAAAAAAAGATGAATATATTAGATAAAATCGAATTCAGTTCTGAAAAAGCAAATGTTTGCCCGATTAAAAAAAGGGAAAAACTTAAATATTTTGCAGTGGCTTTAGGAAAAGGCGGCGTTTTGAAAAAACATACTGCTCCGGTTCCCGCGACATTGGTAGTCTTAAAAGGAGAAATAAATTTTGTGATTCAGGGTGAAACCATTAATATGAAACCATTCGATATTTACGAAATTCCCGTAAATGTTGAGCATGAAGTTATTGGAGTTTCTGATGAAAATTTATTTTCGGTAGCGCAGGAACTGTAATGAAAGAAGTGCTTTCTTGTGGAACTGTTTCCAGCCAGGCCGATCTGGACCAAAATTATTGGGACCACCAGTGGGAAAAGAAAGAAACCGGTTGGGATATCGGTTATTCTTCTCCGGCAATTGAGGAATATATGCTTCAATATGAAAATAAAGAAGCCAAAATTTTAATTCCGGGTTGTGGTAACGCTTACGAAGCTGAATTTCTCTGGGATCTCGGATTTAGAAATATTACGGTGCTGGATTTTGCCCCGACTGCCGTTGAGCTCTTAACAGAGAAGTACAAAGAAAAGGAAGGGGTTTCTGTGATCTGCGAAGATTTTTTTATCCATCAGGGAAAATATGATCTGGTGATCGAGCAAACTTTCTTCTGTGCGATCCCAACATTATTAAGAAATCAGTACGCAGAAAAAATGCATGATCTACTGACGGAAAATGGTCGGATCATTGGCGTAACTTTCAACAGGAATTTCGAGCAGAAAGGGCCGCCTTTCGGTGGGAGTATTCCCGAATATCACTTCATTTTCAAAAAACGTTTTGACATTCAGAAAATGGAAGAATGTTACAACAGTATCGAAAACAGAAGAGGCAGCGAGATTTTTATCAATCTCAAAAAACGATAAAATGAAAGCATTTATAACGAAACATCAGCTAGGAATTATCGGAATATTCGCCGGTGGATTATTAGGATTTGCCTACTATCATTTTATTGGGTGCGAAAGCGGTACCTGTGCAATCACTTCAAAACCGCTCAATTCTTCCGCTTATGGAATGGTAATGGGATATTTGATGTTTTCAATGTTTAAAAAACCTAAAGAAAAAAGCAATGTTTGATTTTATAAAAAAATTGTTAGGTAAGGAAGTGGTCAATTATAAAGAACTACAAAATCGGGGAGCGCAAATCATTGATGTAAGAACGCCTGCCGAATTTAGTAATGGAAATATTAGAAACTCCAAAAATATTCCTTTACAAGAACTTGCAGCGGAAATGAAGAAGCTGGATTTAAAGAAACCCATTATTACGTGTTGTGCAAGTGGAATGAGAAGCGCTTCGGCAAGGTCAATTTTGAAAGAGAATGGTTTCGAAGCGTATAATGGCGGTGGTTGGAGCGCTCTTCAAAATAAATTAAACTAATGAATGATTTGCTAAAAAACTGGAATTTAAGAAGAGTCATCTACTTAGCAGGTGGTATTTTCTTTGTCCTTATTGCTGTAAATGACAGAAGTTGGTGGATGATCCCATTCGGACTTTATTTTATCGCAATGGCAGTTTTCAGATTTGGCTGTGCCTCCGGAAATTGTGAGGTTCCCATTTCAAAAGACGAATCCAAAGTCCGGAACTAATTGTTTAGGTGTCTAAATTTTAACGAAATAACTTTTTAATATGTCTCAAAAATTTCAAGAATTAATCAATTCCGAGCGACCTGTTCTGGTTGATTTTTTTGCAACCTGGTGTGGTCCGTGCAAAGTACAGTCTTCTGTTCTTAATACTGTTAAGGAAAATATTGGTGAATTAGCCAGAATTATAAAAATTGACATCGATCAATATCCGGCAATTGCTTCCGAATACGGAGTTCGTGGAGTACCAACTCTAGCGGTTTTTAAAAATAGCGAATTGCTTTGGAAGGAAAGTGGAGTTCACGATGTAAATACTTTAACAAAGCTCCTGACCGATTTTTCTAAAGCGTAATTTTACGTTATTTCAAAAGTGTCACGATCATTCAAGAACTGGAATTTTTGTCTGAATTCATTCAGCTTTTCCATATTTAATTCTGCGGAAACAATATTTTTCGATGTTTCGGAAACATTACTTCCATCTGGAAAAAAGCAATACGAACTTTCGGGATAGTGCAGATTATTTCCATCTGTGCCGATTCTGTTCAGGCCGAAAACATAAGCTTGATTTTCAATAGCGCGAGCCTTTAATAAAGTCGTCCAGGCGTCGATCCTGCTTTCCGGCCAGTTTGCCACATACAAAATAGCATCATAATCGTCATTATTTCGAGAAAAAACAGGGAAACGCAGATCGTAACAGACCTGCAGCAGAATTCGCCAGCCTTTGTAATTTACGATCACTCTTTCTGTTCCTGCAGTGTATTTTTTGTCCTCCCCAGAGAAAGAAAATAAGTGGCGCTTGTCATATTGATGATATGTTCCGTCGGGAAGTACAAAATAAAAACGGTTGAAGAATTGATCATTTTCACAAACAGAAGCACTACCCGCAATGGCGGTATTCATTTTTTTAGAGAAAGTTTTCATCCAGTTTAGGGTTTCCTCTCCGCGATCTGCAATTTCTTCCGGCTTCATGTAAAATCCTGTCGAAAACATTTCTGGTAAAAGAATGAGGTCCGATGTGCTGTCTTCTAGTTCTTTATCAATTCGATCGAAATTTATGCTTTTATCTTTCCACAGGATATCAAAATTTAAACCCTCAATTTTTAAAATGTTTTTCATAATTTTTCGTAATACATGATTAAATATACAAATTTTCTCTTAAAGGAGTTGCGTAAATGCAAAATTTGGTCTTATCTTTGCTTAGTGGAAACTATAACGTTAAAAACAAAATAAGATTATGAAAAAGTTACTTTTAGTGTGCTCAATGTTCTTTTTAGGACAAATGGCTTTTGGACAAGCATGGAGTGGAAAAGGAGATCAGAAAATACAGGTTGGTTTCAACGGTTGGGGTTATGGAACCGGTATTACTGCTACTTACGATTACGGTTTATCTAAAATTATTTCGGTTGGAGCAGGAGCAAATTTCTTCTTCGATCATAATAACGATAAATACGCTAACGATGATTTCGGAGTATTTGGTCGTTTGAATTTTCACTTACAGGATCCTTTAGGTCTGCCTTCAAACTGGGATATATATCCAGGTATTGATTTAGGTCTTTTGGGTGACAGCGGAACTTATTTTGGAGCGCACGTTGGAGTAAGATATTTCTTCAATCAGAATTTTGGTATTTATCTTGAAGCAGGTAACAACGGAAGCTTAGGTGTTTCGTTCAACTTGTAAGATTTACAATATATAAGACAAAAGGTTCTCATTTGAGAGCCTTTTTTTTTGTTGGCATACTTTCGATAATTCGTATCTTCGCAAATCTTAAATAATTTAAACATTTTCAATGACATTAATACAGTTATTTCAATTTATATTGAGCATCTCAATTCTCGTTATCCTTCATGAATTGGGGCATTTTATACCCGCGAAACTTTTTAAGACTAAAGTAGAAAAATTCTACCTTTTTTTTGATCCCTGGTTTTCTATTGCGAAGAAAAAAATTGGTGATACAGAATATGGAATTGGATGGCTGCCGTTTGGTGGCTATGTGAAAATTGCCGGAATGGTTGACGAAAGTATGGATACTGAACAACTTAGTAAACCTCCTGAACCTTGGGAATTTCGTAGCAAACCAGCTTGGCAGCGACTAATTATTATGTTGGGAGGAGTTACTGTAAACTTCTTTTTAGCCTGGTTCATTTATTCCGCTTTAAGTTATTTTAAAGGAGAAACCTTTCATGAAAACGCCAAATTCGAAAATGGTGTTTCTGTTTCAGAACCCGGTAGAAAAATGGGTCTGAAGAATGGTGATGTCGTTTTAAGAATTGATGGTAAGCCCGCTGACCGTTTAGAAACCTCTACGATTAATATGCTTTTTGCTAATGAAGCAACCGTAATCCGGGATGGAAAAGAAGTGACCTTTCCTGTAAATGAAGATGGCGTTGCGGCGGTTTTAGCACAGAATGAAGCCAAAGCTTATTTCGGGCCACGTTTTCCAGCTGTTATTGATAGTCTAACTGCTGACGGAGCTGCAAAGGGCGCCGGATTATTGAAGGGCGATAAGATCGTTGGAATCAACGGGAAACCCATTCGGTTCTTTGATGAGCTACAGACAGAAATCGCTCAGTATAAAAATAAAGATATTGTTGTAGATGTAGAAAGAAGCAATGCGCCTGTTCTGGATGGGGAAAATAATAATGAGTTAAAAAAAGTTAACTTAAAAGTAAGTGCAGATGGTAAACTTGGGTTTTTAGCAGATACCTCAATTGCTCAAAAAGAATTTGAAAAAACACAGGTTACGAAACATTATACTTTTGCTCAGGCAATTCCACGTGGATTAACAAGAACAATTGATGTTTTGACCATGCAGATCAAACAATTTAAAATTGTTTTCAATACCAAAACGGAAGGTTACAAGAAAGTTTCAGGACCAATAGGAATTATTAAGCAAATGCCGGAAACCATCAACTGGGAGTTTTTCTGGAGCTTTACAGCCATGTTTTCTGTATGGTTGGCTTTCCTTAACTTAATTCCAATTCCGGGATTAGACGGTGGTCACGTAGTTTTCACGCTGTGGGAAATGATCACAGGTAAACCTGTTCCACAAAAAGTTTTAGAAAGTGCACAGATGATCGGAGTTATTTTCTTACTGGGATTAATGGTCATAATCTTCGGAAACGACATCCTGAAATGGATTACAGGAAAATTTTAGAAAATTTCTCCTAAAAGTTTTGGCAAGAATAAAAAAGTTTTTATATTTGCAGACGCTTAGCGCAAAGAGCAACACTCCTCTTTAGCTCAGTTGGTTAGAGCATCTGACTGTTAATCAGAGGGTCCTTGGTTCGAGCCCAAGAAGAGGAGCAAAACCATCACAGAAATGTGGTGGTTTTTTTATGTTTGAATTTCAAGTATAACTTATATTATAACTTTCAGCTAAACAATGATTTGAATGCTTTTTTGGGGATTTTTAAATATTGATTTCAAATTTTTTGATGCTCCATTTTCAGTATAAAGAAGAAATATTTTATTCTAAAGTTTTAATGAGATGTTTTTTTTTGCGTTTGAAAAAGGAAGTTTTTAGAATAGACGCGATCGTAATAATTAAATTTTTTCATCAAATCTAAATTTTGAGTTTGAAAAGAATTTTCGATCCTTCCCTAATAGCAAAAAACCACCGCTATTAAAAGTGATGGTTTTTTAAATTATGTTTTTAAACTTACTTTTTCTTCTTCGCCTTCGCAATATTTACAATCACTTCAACTGCTTTTGCCATTGATTCCAATGCAACATATTCATAAGGTCCGTGGAAGTTCATACCGCCCGCGAAAATGTTCGGACAAGGTAATCCCATATAAGAAAGTTGCGCTCCGTCTGTACCACCGCGAATGGCCTTAATATTGGGTTCAATATTCGCCTCTTTCATCGCCTGTTCTGCAATGTCCACAATATGCATTTTCCCTTCAAATTGCTGCTTCATATTGCGGTATTGCTCTTTAATTTCAATTTCAGCAATTCCATCCCCGTATTTTTTATTGAAAGCTGCAACTTGATCAGTGATGTGTTTTTTTCTTGCTTCGAATTTATCATTGTCGTGATCCCGGATAATATATTGGATCTTTGCTTCAGAAACATCGGATTTTAAATCAGTCAAGTGGTAGAATCCTTCAAACTCTCGGGTAGTAGAAGGAGTTTCGTTTTCCGGAAGCATTTTTATAAATTCTGATGCGAGTAAAGAAGCATTCACCATCTTTCCGTACGCATAACCCGGATGAACACTAAGTCCGTGAATTTTCACTACAGCTCCTGCGGCGTTGAAATTTTCATATTCCAATTCTCCCACCTCGCTGCCATCCATCGTATAAGCCCATTCGGCACCAAATTTTTTCACATCGAATTTGTGCGCGCCTCTTCCAATTTCTTCATCTGGGGTAAATCCAATCGCAATTCTTCCGTGTTTAATTTCTGGATGAGCCAATAAAAATTCTGCAGCAGTAACGATCTCAGCAAGACCGGCTTTATCGTCGGCGCCTAATAAACTCGTTCCATCAGTTGTAATCAGTGTTTTACCTACATGATCTTTTAAAGTTTCAAATTTCGAGGGTGAAAGCGTAAAGCCGGTTTCTTTATTAAGAATTAGATCCTGTCCATCGTAATCCTCCCAAATTTGAGGATTAACATTTTTTCCGTTGAAGTCTGGTGAGGTGTCGTAATGGGAAATAAATCCAACCACAGGTTCATCGTCGTTTTCTATATTTGAAGGAACATAAGCGTAGATATATCCATGATCATCCATTGAAACATCACTTAAACCCAAAGTTTTTAATTCTTCGAAAATATATTTTGCAATGTCCCATTGTTGTGGTGTAGATGGTGTAGATTCACTTTCTGGATCGCTTGTAGAATAAATTTTTACATAATTTAGAAAGCGGTTTTGTAATTTCAGTTTCCAGTCGGAATTAAAATCTATGGTAGTCATAAAGTAGTATTTTTAACAAAGTTAAAATTTTAGCTTGAGGATAAGGCAAGGATTTCGGAATTATTTTTGAAGTTTCTAAGAGTGTTTAAGTCTTAAGTGAATGGAAATCAATAATTTATAATTTAAAGACTTTTTTTTAAAGTTTTGTTATATTTGATAAAATCAAAATCAAGAAATGTTTTTAACCGAATGTCCACGAGATGCCATGCAGGGTTGGGGTGAATTTATTCCCACTACCAAGAAGATTGATTACATTAATTCCTTAATGGCGGTCGGTTTTGATGTTCTGGATTGTGGCAGTTTTGTGTCGCCAAAATCCATTCCTCAGATGGCTGATTCCGGGAAAGTGATCGATGAGATCGACAAAGGAATTTCCAATACAAAAATATCGGTGATCGTAGCCAATTACCGCGGTGCTGAAAAAGCTTTGCAGCATGCGCAAGTTGATATTTTGGGATTTCCGTTTTCAATATCCGAAACTTTTCAGCATCGGAATACCAATAAGAGTCAGGAAGAAGCATTCAAAGCTATTCAGAAGATCAACGAAATTTTAAAAACTGATGGCAGAGCTTTGAATATCTATTTTTCCATGGCGTTTGGTAATCCTTATGGCGAAATGTGGAAATGGCAGGACGTTGATTTCTGGGCAAAACGTTTCAACGAAATTGGCGTTAAAAACATACTACTCTCCGACACTTCCGGGACTGGAAGTTTAGAACAGATCGAACTTTTGTTTGACAAGATCCCCGCGAAATATCCGGGAGTTGATTTCGGTGCCCATTTTCATAATCGGTACGAAGACTCGTACTCTAAATTAAAAGCGGCATACGACAATGGTTGTAGACGATTTGACTCTGCAATCAAAGGAATTGGCGGCTGTCCCATGGCAAAAGATGAACTGGTGGGAAATATGCCGACAGAACAGGTCATCAATTTTATGGCGGTCGAAAAGATTGATCATTCTCTTAATTTACTCAACTTTGAGAGTTCCTACAATCGCGCTAAAGATATTTTTCATTTCTAATAAGTAAAGCATCATAGAATTAAATTAAGATTATCAATAATTTAGGCAAAATGATATTAATTTAATAACGTGTCGTTGGACGAAATTTAAATATTATAGTATTATAGCTTTAATTGATTGCATATTTCATAATTTTATCTCTATCTTTGATGATAAATAAAATTGTAGGTTATGACTTCAATAATTACTTATTTAGGAGATTTTAAAATAGTTTCTCAACACGGGAAATCTGGCGCCGAAATTACCACGTGCGCACCTTTGAGAGAAGGCGGAACTTCAGAATATTTCTCTCCCTCCGACATTTTTGGAATCTCGTATGGGCAATCGATGTTAATGGCAGTTGCAGTTTTAGGAAAATCAAAAGGAATCGACATTACAGGTGCAACATGCGAATTAAAAAAATCCACCTATCCTGAACCCAAAAGAATCGGAACCATCTTTTGTATCGTGCGAATTCCAGGAACATTTACAGACGAAGAAAAGAAATTTATTGAGGAAACTGCTTTGAACTGCCCGGTAGCATTATCAATGCATCCAAGTATTCAAAAAACGATAATGTTTGAGTTCGAGGACAAAGTTTTTAAGCTTTGATTTGAGGAAATATATTTAGAACATTCCCAATTCAAAACGGGCTTCTTCGCTCATCATATCCTTGTTCCAGGAAGGTTCGAAGGTAAGTTCCAGATCCACTTCTTTCACATCTTCAACCGTTGTTACTTTTTCACGAACTTCTGCCGGTAAACTTTCTGCTACAGGACAATTAGGAGTTGTTAGAGTCATAATAACTTTCACTGCACCTTCTTCAGAGATCTGTACATCATAGATCAGACCGAGTTCATAAATATCAACCGGAATTTCGGGATCGTAAACTGTTTTTAGAGCTTTTATAATATTTTCGCCGATAACAGCAATTTGATCGTCAGTATATGCCATAATTTAAAATTGGAGATTGGTAAAATTGAAATGTCTATTTTGAATTATTATCAATAAAGACTTTGATTTTCAGGTTTCTACCATCAAATTTCTATTCACTTTTTTCAAGCAGATCTTCCTGACGCATGCGCCGGAAAACATTTGCCAAAGTTAAGACATCTTTTTCACAATATTGAACAATTCTAAATAAGTCTTTTTCTATATAGTAAATCGATGCGACCATTGAGCCGTCAATATCATCTTTCGGAGTTGGAATTCCAAAAACGTTTGCCAGTAATTCTAAGGAGACAAAGGATTTGTAATCTCCAAACTTCCAGAGTTCCATGGTATCGAGATGTGGAATTTCCCAAGGTTTTTTTCCAAACATTTGAAAAGGCAAAGGTGGATGCATTCCGTTAATTAAAAAACGTCTCGCAATCCAGGGAAAATCGAATTCCTTGCCGTTGTGCGCACAAAGAATAACATCGCGCAGTTTCGGTCGGTTAAAAATTTCTCCAAATTCTTCCAGAAGCTTTTTTTCATCATGTCCAGAAAAACTCTTGATCATCAACTTTTCGCTTTTTTCGATGATCCCTACCGAAATACAGATAATTCGACCAAATTCTGCCATGATTCCGCCTCTTTCTGCATAAAATTCCTCCGCACTAAATTCTTCCTTTCGCTGCATGCGGGTTTTTTTGTCCCAGAGCTTTTGAGTAGGTTCGTCCACTTCTTCCCAGTTTCCAAATTGTGGAACGGTTTCGATATCCAGAAATAAAACTTTTTCTAAAGGAACATTTTGAAGCATAATTTAATAATTTTATGAGGATGGAAAATAGTGATTACAATTTAACCTACGGGAAAACCATTTTTTACTTGTTTTGAAGGTGTTAGAAGCGTTACCTCCTTTTGGTCGCCATACAAACCAAGGACAAGACATTCGCTGAAAAAATTGGCGATCTGTTTTTTTGGAAAATTGACGACGGCCAAAATTTGAGTTCCGATCAATTCTTCTTTTGTATACAGTTTGGTGATTTGTGCCGAGGTTTTTTTTATTCCTAGATCACCGAAATCGATTTCTAATTGGTAAGAAGGATTTCTGGCTTCAGGAAAATCCGAAACACTTAATACCGTGCCGCTTCGGATATCGATTTTATCGAAATCCTGCCATGTTATTTCAGGTTTAATGATCATCACTTATAAAATATCAGTTTTTTGTAGACACGATATAATCGAAAACAGCTGAATGCTGCTCCTCGTTTAATTTCGCTTTTGGCGCCATTTCATTCATAATTCCAACCCAATCACGTGCAGAATGCTCGCTCGGATTTGGCAAGTCATGACATTTACCGCAAGAGTTATCGTAAATCGTTTTTCCTAATGCAAGGCGTTCTGCGGTATTCATTTTTGTTCCTTCCACAACCGCGGGGTTTGGAGTGCAGGAGGTTAAAAAGATAAATCCTGTTATTGCTGTTGCAGATGTAAATAGGTTTCTTAAATTTTTTTCTTTGCCGTAAAAAAGTCCCTTCATCATTTTTAAAAATAGTTTTACTCAAAAATAATCAAATTTATTTTGAAATTGTTCATGTTCGATTTACAGTGCCACTTTGATTTTAGGAATGTGCTTATTTAAAGTTCAACTTTAGGATCTGAAATCGAATTGAGTTCCTAAAAAGATTTGTATTTTTGAGTTTATGGAAAATTATTCTACCCAAGATTTGTTAACAGGAATAAAGTCCGGCGATAAACGCATGATCGGCAAGGCGATTACTTTGGTAGAAAGTAAAAAAGCGGAACATCGGAAACAGGCAGAAGAGTTGCTGAAGGACATTATGCCGTTGACTGGAAATTCTGTAAGAATAGGAATAACAGGCGTTCCCGGTGCCGGAAAATCCACTTTCATCGAAAATTTTGGCAAACTTCTTCTCGAAAAAGGAAAAAAAGTGGCTGTTTTAGCTATTGATCCAAGTTCTTCGCTGAATAAAGGCAGTATTTTAGGCGACAAAACCCGAATGGAGGAACTTGCTAAAGAAAAAAATGCTTTTATAAGACCTTCGCCAACTTCTGGATTTTTGGGCGGTGTTGCGAATACGACTTTCGAAACTTTACTGATTTGCGAAGCCGCAGGTTTTGATTTTATTCTTATTGAAACTGTTGGAGTGGGACAGAGCGAAGTTCTGGTTTCTGATATTACAGATGTTTTTCTGTTTTTAAAAATTATCGGCGGTGGCGACGAATTACAGGGGATCAAACGTGGAATTATGGAAATGGTAGATGTTATTTTTATTAATAAAGTAGAAGACGACAATACCATTAAAGCTAAAAATACAAAAGTCGAGTTATTAAGAGCACTTCACTTCCTGCCATCAAAGGAAAAAAACTGGAAGGTTCCTGTTTTGCTTGGTTCTGCCCTAAAAAATATGGGTTTGGATGAGGTTTACGAGAAGATCGATGATTTCATCAAATTAAAATTACAAAATGGAACCTTTGATGAAGTTCGGCAATATCAAGCAGAAAAACGCTTTGATTACTGGGTTCAGGAATATATCCTTCAAAAAACAAAAGAAGAAAAATCCAGCGAAAACTTTTACAAACTTCACAAAAAAAATGCTTCTGACCTGAAATCTAATCCAAGTTCGGAAGCAAAAATATTTGTAGAAAAATTGCTGAAGAAATGATTTACTTTTTCACCGGCATGTTTTCCATAATATAACCATCGTAGGAAATTGGCTGTCTGTCATTAGCGTCAATGGATAAGTAGGATTTGCCATTTTTATAAACTTCGAGAATGATCTTGCGAATATTCTGTTGGTCTTTCGGAAGGATCGTATAAACGGAACTTCCTTTTCTTCCACTTTTTTCATCAATACTAAAATCCTTTGAAGTGACGCGGAAAGAATTTTTTGTCGTATCATAACTGGGATTGAACATTCGACCGAAATATGGCAATACCAATTTTACTTCATTTTTTTTGATCTCCATCGTATAGCCATAATCCAGATTCAACATTTGCGATGCGCTGGAGTTTGGGAGAGAATTCATCACATTTACCACATCAATATTCGTTGGATTTGCCCGTTGTGCCATAAACGTGAATTCGCCACTTTGTAATAATGAAGTTACTTTTGCCGGAGCAATATTGGTCTGCGTGCTACAGGAATTAAAAGTGATCAAAAAAAGACTTGAAGTTATGATTTTGAATATATTTTTCATCTTGAATTTTTTAATGGTATTGCAAAAATTATGCTATTGAATACAGGGTTTATTTTAATTGGAATAAAAATTGATTTATGAGGAGAAATCGAAATTTTACAGCTATGAAAAATGTTAACAGATTATTAGGAGCCTGCGCAATATCTTTTGCAATGGTATCATGTACTACGAATCCAATCACGGGTAGATCATCGTTACAACTTGCCAACAATCAGGAAATCTCTGCGATGGCACTTCAACAATATAGACAGACTTTATCTGCATCGAAAGTTATTAAAGGAACTACCGCTGCCAAAAGCATACAAAATGTAGGTCTTCGGATAAAAAATGCCGCGAATAATTACTACAGGAGTATTGGTAGAGAAGGCGATCTTACCAACTATCAGTGGGAATTTAATTTGATAGACGACAAGCAGGTTAACGCATGGTGTATGCCGGGTGGAAAAGTTGCAGTTTATACAGGAATTTTACCTATCACAAAAAACGACACTGGTTTAGCGGTGGTTATGGGACATGAGATTTCCCACGCACTTGCGGGTCACGGAAACGAAAGAATTTCTCAGGCGATGGTTGCACAATATGGTGGAGCGATTTTGGGAAGCACTATTTCAAACGGGCAAATGGCGTCGATCTTTCAACAGGTTTATCCGATAGGAGCACAGGTTGCTTTATTAAAATATGGTCGAAATCAAGAGTTAGAAGCGGATGAGATGGGATTGTATTTAATGTCGATGGCAGGTTACGATCCTAGAGAAGCACAACCGTTCTGGCAAAGAATGGAGGCATCGTCAAAAGGCGGAACTCCACCAGAATTTCTTTCTACTCACCCAAGTCCTGCAAGCAGGAGAGCTGATTTAGAAAAAGATATGCCGAAAGCACTGGAGTATTACAAAGCTTCTGGAGGTAAAATCTAAGCTTCAACAATATAAATTACTAACCTTCCCAAAATTTGCTTAAATTTGGGAAGGTTTTTTTAATGATACAACTATGAAAAATTTAACATTTATTGGTTTTCTACTTTTAGGACTGGCATTTTTACTCTATTATTTACAACCTCAGTTTTCTGCGGTGAAACTTTTTGAGCCGATGACTCTAATGGGAATTCTGGCCGGAATTGGTATTGGATTAATAATCGGTGGAATTGTAGGTTATTCAAGTAAAGGTTCTGCAGTTCGGGAAGATCAGAAAAGAAAAGAACTTAAACAGCTTAGAAGAGAAAAAGAAGATTTAGAAAAGCAAGCGGCAGAGTTGGCTAAACAACAAACTGTAACTTACATACCGGAAGAAAATAAAGATCCTCAGAACTATTAATTCTGAGGATTTCTTTTATATCAATGTAAATAGCGTTTAGAATTTATAACCTAAACCGAGCATAAATAAACTTGATCTGTTGTCGTAATTAATTTCCTGATTAGATCCAGCAACAGTATTAACGAATTTTCTTTGGTCTTTCGAAAAAGCACCTTCGTATTTTGCAGAAATAATTAATTTTTTGATCTCACTTTGTGCTCCAATTTGGTAGCCTAAAGTAAATTCTTTTGCATTAACTTTCTGTACAAAACTGTCGAAATTATCATCTTTCGCAAGATTGAAACTTGCAACCGGTCCAACATAAGCACTTAGCATATCGCCCAGCAAATTGTATCCCAACAAAACAGGAACATCAACTCGACTTGTTTTTGCTTTAATGGTGGTTACTTCAGAATTGGTGTCGTTTGAAAGCGTTACTTCATTGCTGAAATTAGTGTAATAAATTTCAGGCATCACATATAAAGCAGACGGCACGTCTATCTTCATAGATAAGCCTGCGTTGAAGCCTGTGATATTTTTTCCGTTTTGTTCCACTGCATTTGCGATTCCAGTTTTAAAATTTTGCCAGGTTGCAGAACTGGTCGGAATTATTACGTTTGCTTTTGCAGCAAAAGAGATTTGTGCAGAAGCACTAATAGTTGCGGACAATAAAACAATGCTAAGAATTTTATTCATTAGAATGGGGTTTAGTAATAATATTATCGATTGAGGTCTTTTTGGTTTCGAGAAAATATTCCCGTAATTCTTTAAATAATTCTGATGAATAAACGAAATCGATGAGGTTTTTATTGCCTGCATTGATCAGGATGTCTTTGTTGCCTTCCCATTCCTTGATTCCCATTCGAAGATAAAGAATCTTTTCGCCGATGGTCATTACGGAGTTCATATCGTGGGAATTAATTATGGTGGTTGTATTATACTCCTGAGTAATTTCTAAGAGCAGATCATCAATAATATTAGAGGTGTAAGGATCTAGACCTGAGTTAGGTTCATCACAAAAAAGATATTTTGGATTGTTCACGATCGCCCTTGCTATCGCAACTCTTTTCTGCATTCCACCCGAAATTTCAGACGGATATTTTCTGTTGGCTTTTTCCAGATGAACTCTGCCGATAACTTCAAACGCTCTTCTTTTCTTTTCCCGAAAGGAAAGGTTTGTAAACATATCCAGGGGAAAAGTGATGTTTTCTTCCACGGTCATAGAGTCAAATAGCGCACTTCCCTGAAATACAGTTCCAATTTCAGAACGGAGCTGCTGTTTATCATCACGGTTCATTTTATTAATATCCCTGCCATCAAAAAGAATTTCTCCGGAGGTTGGCTGATAAACATTGAGCAAACTCTTCAGAAAAACTGTTTTTCCCGAGCCACTTTGTCCAATGATGAGGTTTACTTTTCCGGTTTCGAAAGTAGTTGTAATGCCTTTCAAAACTTCCACAGAGCCATCGAAACTTTTCTTTAAATCTTTTACTTCTATCATTAGCTAAGGAACATTTGGGTTAATATTAAGTTCATAATAATAATGGCAACAATGGTCCAAACTACTGCTTGGGTGCTTGCACGACCAACTTCTAACGAACCACCTTTTACATTATACCCGAAATAAGCCGGAATGGTAGCAATTAAAAATGCAAATGCTGCAGTCTTAAAAAATGCGTACCAAATAAAATGCGACGGCATGTACATTTGAATACCTGTGATATAATCGGCTTTACTCCAGCTTCCGGTTGCAATTCCTGCAAGGTAACCACCCCAAATTCCGAAAACAATACTAATCGCAATAAGCAAGGGATTAAAAATAACACTTGCTATGATTTTAGGCAGTATCAGAAAATTTGGCGAGTTTACGCCCATAATATCTAACGCATCAATCTGTTCCGTAACCCGCATTGTACCGATACTCGATGCAATATACGATCCCACTTTTCCGGCTAAAATTACCGAAATAATTGTAGGAGCAAATTCTAAAATCAGTACCACCTTGGTGGCATAACCAATAAAGGAATTAGGAATAGGAAAGGATGAGGCGCTAAAGTTATTGAACATTTGTATCGCAACAACCGCCCCAACAAATGTTGAGGTGAAAAGAACCAATCCGAAAGAGTTAACTCCCAGATCGTAAATTTCGCGCATAAATAGCTTACCGAATACAGACCTTTTCTGCGGTCTCTTCAAGGTCTTAGATAATAGGATGAAGTATGCTCCTATCTCGCTAAAAAGTCTTTTTAACATTCTGCTAAATTAGTGTTTTATTTTTTTCTATCTTTTTTTAATTGGCATTTTTATCACCACCGATAACTAAAAAGATGGTCTTCAAAATAATGATGAAATCCAGACTTAAACTCCAGTTCTTTACATAAAAAGCATCTGCCAAAATTCTTTTCTGCATTTTAATGTCCATGTTTCCTGTATCGCCCCGAAGACCGTTTACCTGGGCAAGTCCCGTGATTCCTGGCTTTACCAAACTTCTAACAGAATATCTTCCTATTTTTAGTTTGTAAAAATCATCAACCAGAAGCATGTGCGGTCTTGGACCAACTACAGACATTTCGCCTTTCAACACATTAAGGAACTGTGGCATTTCGTCTAAACTGGTTTTTCTTAAAAATCTGCCTATTTTTGTGATCCTTTTGTCATTTTCGGTTGTTGTTTTCTTGGTGCAGTCATCGTTTACATTCATGGTACGAAACTTTACGCAATTAAAAACCTGATCGTGAAAACCATATCTTTTCTGTAAAAAAAAGACAGGACCTTTGCCGTCTAATTTTATTAAAACGGCAATTAAAGGAAAAAGCCAAGAACAGATCAGTAACAGGATTACAGTAGAGAATAAAATGTCAACCGTCCTTTTAATGGTGATGTTGGTCAAATAATCCAGTGGGAATTTAGCCCGGACCAAAACAGGTTGCATCTCGATATAGCCTAGATCGTACCGAAAGAAATTGTTTTTTACGATGCTTGGGATTAATGATATCCGCACTTTATGGATCTCCGCAAAACGGTAAATTTCCTGTTCTTCGTCTTTGTCAAATCGGTGCGAGGATAAATACATGGTGTGAATTCCTTTGTCTTTCCAGAATTCAATTAATTTTTCTGTATTAAATAAGCAGTCTGTGGGATATTCAAATATTTTAAAACCGTAATCTTTTCTTTCTGTCAGAATGTTTTTGAGGAGTTCTGTGGAAGAATCTTCGCTCAGAAACATGATATTTCTGTAATTTATACCAAGAGTTCTTAAATATTTTAAAGTAAAGAAGACGATGGATTTTATCAGAAACAATAATATAAAAAGAAAAATCGCAATTAGAAAGCGGTCTTGCTTCAAAAAATCATTTTTACTAACTTTTGCAAGTAAAATTACGCCAAATATAAAAATGAAAATATGTGTAACAAGACGCTCCAGATAAATGGTGTAGGTTAAATTCCGCGCTACAGAATATAATTTTGTACGACCACTTAGCAAGATCCAAAAGAAAGCGAGAAGAATTAACGAAAGACCGTTTTGTTCCCAAATCTCCTGCTCATATTTAAATTCATTATTTCTAACAAAAAAAAACAGAAATACTCCGGCAATAACCAAAACGTCAAGCAAAATAAAAGTGGCTTTGAAATACCTGGAATATCGAATTTTTTGCATAAAGCCGAATTATATAAGAAGTAAATTTAACATAATTTACGGAATATTCAAATATTTGTGCGTTTGGACCGATGCCTGCCATTTCGGGTTCGCCAAAATAAAATCGGTAATTTTAGGATACATTTCATCGCGTTTGCTCCATTCGCTTTGTAAATAAAGCCTGCAGTTTTCGGAAACTTTCGCAGCCTGTTCTTCTGCAAATTTAAAATCGTTATTGTTGAAAATGATCATCTTTAACTCGCTGGCTTTGGAATAGATCGTGTCTTTTGGCAACCCGGTTTTTTTCGGAGAAAGCGTGATCCAGTCCAGCGTTCCGCTCATTTCGTAGGCACCAGAAGTTTCGATGTGAATTTCGCAACCCAGTTGTTTTAATCTCATTGTTAAGAAATCGAGGTTCCACATCAAAGGTTCACCGCCGGTTAACACAATGGTTTTGCAATGACTTGCTGCAGTGGTTGCAATTTCTTCTGCAGATAGTAGAGGATGAAGGTTTGGATCCCAGCTTTCTTTCACGTCGCACCAATGGCAACCCACATCGCAACCGCCTAGTCTTATGAAATATGCAGCTTTTCCCGTGTGTGCGCCTTCGCCTTGTATCGTGTAAAAATGCTCCATCACCGGGAGCATTTTACCTTCTTGCAATAGAATATTTTCTTTTTCTTTAGTCATTATATACGGAAGTTTTATAAGCTAAAATCGTATTTTTCAGCAACATTGCTCTTGTCATCGGTCCAACACCGCCAGGAACTGGAGTAATTGCTTCTGCTCTGTCTTTGCAGCTTTCAAAATCTACGTCGCCCATTAGTTTGTAGCCTTTTTCTGTGTTATCTTCGACTCTTGTAATTCCAACATCAATAACGATTGCTCCTTTTTTAATCATATCTCCTTTTAAGAAATTAGGATCACCAAGAGCTGTTATTACGATATCAGCATTACGCGTAAAATCCTCAATATGAGGAGTGTAGGAGTGCGTTAAAGTAACCGTTGAATTTCCGGGGAAATCTTTTCTTCCCATTAAAATACTCATCGGTTTTCCTACGATTCTGCTTCTGCCGATAATTACGCAATGTTTTCCTTTCGTATCGATTTGATATCTTTCTAAAAGGGTCAATATTCCAAATGGAGTTGCGGGTAAAAATGTGTCCATTTCCAGAGCCATTTTTCCGAAATTTTCCGGGTGAAAGCCATCTACATCTTTCCTCGGATCAATTGCCATAATGATCTTTTCCTGATCGATTTGCTTCGGTAAAGGCAACTGAACGATAAACCCATCTACGTCTTTCGCTTTATTCAGTTCGTCGATCTTTTCTAAAAGTTCTGCCTCCGAAACGGTACTCGAAAATTTTACCAGAGAAGATTTAAAACCAACTTCTTTGCAGTCTTTTATTTTATTATTAACGTATGAAACGCTGGCGCCATTATTACCGACCAAAATAGCCACTAAATGCGGCGGTCTTCTTTTTCCTGCAACGATCTTATCAACATCGACGCGGATTTCTTGCTTAATTTCTTTCGAAACCTTCAATCCATCAAGAATTTTTGCCATTTTACTTTTACTTTAGATTTATTTAGGATTTACTTTTTATTTTTAAAATAATTCATCAAACCATTGGTCGATGAATCGTGGGAAGCTATTTCTTCGTTACTTTCAATTTCCGAAAGGATTTTTCCGGCCAGAACTTTTCCCAGTTCCACGCCAAACTGATCAAAACTGAAAATATTCCAGATCACGCCTTGAACAAAGATTTTATGTTCATATAATGCAATTAATTGCCCCAGTGAAAAGGGATTTAATTCGTCGATCAATAAAGAATTCGTGGGTGTATTTCCATGGAAAACTTTATAGTTGACCAATCTCTCGACTTCTTCTGTAGAAAGTCCAGCTTTTTCTAATTCTAATCTTGCTTCCTCTTCTGTCTTCCCAAAAGCCAGTGCTTCTGTTTGTGCAAAAAAGTTCGCCATTAATTTTTCCTGATGGTCCGAAACCTTGTTGCAGGATTTTACATAAGCGATAAAATCAGCCGGAATTAATTCTGTTCCCTGATGAATGAGCTGATAAAAGGCGTGTTGACCGTTTGTTCCGGGTTCTCCCCAAATAGTTGGCCCCGTTTTATATTCCACAAAATGACCATTTCTATCCACACACTTTCCATTACTTTCCATATCGCCCTGTTGAAGATATGCTGGGAAACGATCTAAATATTGAGAGTAGGGCAGAATTGCATAAGTTCCGGCATCGAAGAAATTACGATACCAAATTCCAAGAAGCGCCATTAAAACAGGAACATTTTCTTTAAAATCTGCGGTTTTAAAATGATGATCGGTTTCATTTCCACCTTTTAGCATCTGCTCAAAATTCTCATACCCAACAGCCAGAACAATGCTTAATCCGATAGCGCTCCACAAAGAATATCGTCCGCCGACCCAATCCCAGAATTCGAAAATATTTTCCTCCGCAATCCCGAAATTTTTCACCGCTTCGGTATTGGTAGAAAGCGCGACGAAATGTTTTGAGACATCTTGCTGACTTCCACTTTTCAAGAACCAATCTTTTGCAGAAGCTGCGTTGGTCATTGTTTCCTGCGTAGTAAATGTTTTGGAGGCAACAATGAAGAGCGTAGCTTCTGGATTTAGATCTTTTAAAACTTCAGCAATGTGATTTCCATCAACATTAGAAACGAAATGAACATTAAGACGTGTTTTAAAATGTTTCAAAGCCGAGCAAACCATAACTGGTCCTAAATCAGAACCTCCAATTCCAATATTTACAACATCAGTAATTTCCTCGTCGGAAAATCCTTTATGCGCGCCGGAAATAATTTTCTCGGAGAAGGTTTTCATTTGATTCATAACTTTCCGGATCCCAGGTTTTATATTCTGCCCGTCAACCAGAATTTCTTTATCAGAAAAATCTCTCAAAGCCGTGTGTAAAACTGCGCGATCCTCTGTTTCGTTGATTTTATCTCCCGCAAACATTTTTCCGATCGCTGCCTTAACTTCGCATTCTTCTGCTAAATTTTGCAGTAGATCGAAAGTTTTTTGATCTATTAAATTCTTGGAATAGTCGAAAAGATAATTTTCTCTTTGAACAGAAAACTGCTTAAAACGGTCAGCATTATATTGAAAAAGCGTCCGAAGTTCGAAATCATTTTGTGCAAAATGGTCATTCAAAGCTTTCCAGGCTGCAGTTTGGGTAGGATTTATCTTAGGCAACATTTTTTGAGATTTTAAATTTCAGATCTTAACTTTTATGTGAAATTAAAACCGCTGCAAATTTACGGAAAAATGAGGGGATGGAAAACTTTGTGGTCAATACATTTTTGAGTGAATAAAAATGATTATTTTTCAAGAGAAATTTTAAACATATTAACAGGTCATTAAATGAAATTATTGAATGATATTTTTCAGAATAAAGAAATTGCTGATTACAATAAATTTGTGAATTCGTTGCAAATTACTACTGCAAAAGCGGTTATCATTCAAAATAAATAAAACAACAAAAAACCTCCGAGATAATTTCGAAGGTTTGATTTTATATAAACATCAATTTAAGGTTGTTGCTTGGAATCGTTGATTAAAGCATTTCCCTTTCTTTTCCTAAAAAAATAAAGAACAATTCCTCCGATCAAAACAAGCGGCCAGATCTGAAGTAGTCCTAAAATAATTTTCTGGATCAAATAAAATCCTTCTACAAGAGCATTTTTAGCATCATAAAAGATATTATATTTAAATTGATCATCAATATTTTGCGTGTTGGTCACTGCAATTTGAGCAACTCTGGCTTGTGGTTCTTTTAAAAAAATTTGTACCGTACTATATTCAACCTGATCTTTTATATCGAAATTTGCAATTTGTTGGTAATTACTTTCACTTTGATTATCGTCGGTCATTTTAACTTTGTTCTTATTCAGATTTAGTTTTGAAATATTTTTCCCGGTATTTGCATTTCTCTCAGCTTCAAGTTTCGACAGCTTAATGTTGGCGGTAACATCTTCTGCGAGAATAACGCGGGAGTTGAGAAACACTTTCTTATCATTAATGATTTTCAGAAATTCGCCCAGCTTCATATTTGGAACGCGGACTTCCATTTTATTTTCAGTTTGAAATTTCCGAACTATCATGGCATTCTCATCAGAAATAGTAAAAGTTTCCTCCGAAATAATTTGGGAATGCAACTGGCTGGAAGTTACAAAGCCGCCAAGATCCTTTAAAGATTTCTCCATAAAAATAGTTGCATCGTAAACGTCCTTTACTTCCATATTTACTTCCGCAGATTTAATGAACTGTTTGTCTTTGATCTGCAGATCAGCTACGGAAGAAATACTGTCAGCTGTTGGTGAAGATTCTGTTTTCATGGAACTTACCTGATCGTACGAACCTGTGCTTTCTCCTTTTTTGCAGGATAAGACAGATGTTAAAAGAAGTAATGAAAATGTGGTGGTAAGAAATTGTGATTTCATAACGGAATAATTTAAGGGGTTTATTCCATCAAATTTCCTTCTGAATTCTTTGTAAAGCTTGTAGATTCGTTTTTTACTTCTTGTAAAAGTAGTTTTGCGGTGTAAACTGCTGTAAAATAGATATTTAGATGATTTACTCTTTTTCCTGCAAGATTATTTTCTTGGTGATTTTGTACTTTTTGCGCACTTTCGTTTTGCTTTCTTCGCCTAAAAGTTTGCCCCACGGTTCTAGATCTTCGATCCTTTCAAAGATAATTTTCAGAATCGCTAAAAAAGGAATACTTAAAAACATTCCGGATATTCCCCACAATTCTTCACCGACCAAAAGACCGATAAATGTGAACAGTGCATTGATCTTCACTTTTGAACCTACCACCAATGGAAGCGTAATATTAGCATCGATCAAATGAATTGTAATGTAGCCGAAGAGTACCAAAAGCGTATGATTCCCGCCAGTTGCAAAGGATATTAAACACGCCATTAAACCTGAAAAGAGAATGCCGATGTAAGGAATTACATTGAGTAAACCCGTTAAAACGCCTAATAAAATCGCGTATTTTACACCGAGAACGGACAATAAAACAGTACTTAAAATGCTTACAATAAGAATCTGAATCAAAAGTCCGGAAATATATTCTTTAATTATTTTTTGAATTTCTAAAATGGCGTCGTTGACTTTGGAAAAATGTCTTTCGTTAAAAACAGAAGTGATAAAACCATATAAAATGCGACGATAGTTTAAAAGAAAGATAAAAAACAAAGCACTAAATACAAAAAATGCCATGGTTGAAGAAAACATCGCCACGGTGAAACCTAGAATGATTCCGGTGGACGAGAGCAAGTTTTCCAGAGCCTGATTAATGTAACTCATCTGTTTATCGAAGTTTACATGAAAGTTTTTGGAAACCCAAATTTGCAGTTCGTTAAAGGATTTTGAAACCTGCGTTTTCAGTACCGGAAAATCACTCGCAAAATCGCTCAGTTGTGTGCTGAAAAAATAAATAAGTCCAGACAGAAAAATCAACATGATCAGCAGGGAGGAAAAGGTAGAAATTGTTCTCGAAAATTTAAATTTTCTCTCTAAATAATTAGCAAACGGAAGAAATAAAAGTGCCATTAGAAAAGAAAAGAAAAGCGGTGCTAAAACGCCTTTACCAACTTTCGCTAAATATCCGATCGCCAAAATACTTACAAGAATTAGTGCAAGTCTGACCACAAAAGGAAGTTTCATTTCTTTCATAAAACAAAGTAACAATAAAAATGTTTTTGGAAAAGAAAAACGCTTCAAATATTTGAAACGTTTTTATCATTTTATTTTTCGATTGCCAGATCGATCACCTCGCTCATCCGGCTTACGTAATTAATTTTCAGATTCTTTAGATAATCCTTCTTAATTTCTTCCACATCTTTTCTGTTGGCTTCACAAAGAATAATTTCTTTGATTCCGGCACGTGCTGCAGCGAGTAATTTTTCTTTAATTCCACCTACAGGAAGCACTTTTCCACGTAAAGTAATTTCACCCGTCATCGCAAGATGAGATCTTACTTTTTTATTTTTGAAACTCGAAACGATAGAAGTCAGCATTGCAATTCCGGCAGAAGGTCCATCTTTCGGGGTTGCGCCTTCGGGAACGTGAACGTGAATATTATTTTTCTGAATATCTTCAGAAGGAATGCCGAGCTCTTCATGTTTTGCCTTAATGTATTCTACAGCGATCGTGGCAGATTCTTTCATTACATTTCCGAGATTTCCCGTCATCGTAAGATTTCCTTTGCCTTCGCTTAAAATACTTTCGATAAACAAAATGTCTCCACCAACCGAAGTCCAGGCTAAACCGGTAACAACGCCGGGAACACCTGTGATTTCCGATAAACTCTTCATTCTTGGAACACCTAAGATCTCATCAATTTTATTGACTGTTATTTTCGGATCGTATGTTTTTTCCATGGCAGTTTGCAAAGCGATCCATCTTGCAACAGAGGCGATTTGTTTTTCTAAGCCACGAACACCACTTTCAGAAGTATGCGCATCGACAATATGTTTGAGCTCTGCGTTTCCCAGTTTGAAAGATTTCGCGTCCAACCCGTTTTCTTCCTGCTGTTTTTTGATGAGATGGCGTTTTGCGATCTCTACTTTTTCCTCTAAAGTATAGCCTGCAATTTCGATGATCTCCATTCGGTCCAAAAGTGGTCGCTGTACGGTTGATAGGGAATTAGCAGTAGCAATGAACATTACTTTCGATAAATCATAGCCCATTTCTAAAAAGTTGTCATAGAAGGAATTGTTCTGTTCAGGATCCAAAACTTCGAGCAAAGCTGAACTTGGATCACCGTGAATTCCTGTTGCGATTTTATCGATCTCATCTAAAACGATCACCGGATTTGAGGTTCCGGATTTTTTAATGGATTGTAGAATTCGTCCAGCCATCGCTCCGATATACGTTTTCCGGTGTCCGCGAATTTCGGATTCGTCGTGTAATCCACCTAAAGAAACCCGAACGTATTTTCTACCTAATGCATCAGCAATTGATTTACCAAGCGAGGTTTTACCAACTCCCGGAGGACCAACCAAACAAAGGATCGGGGATTTCATATTGTTTTTCAGTTTTAGAACTGCCATGTGTTCCAAAATTCTTTTCTTAATATCTTCTAATCCAAAATGTGCTTTGTCTAAAACTTTTTCGGCTTTATGAATGTCAAAAACATCTTTAGAATATCTTTCCCAGGGTAAATCGGTAAAGAAATCTAAATAATTTCGCTGAACATTATAATCTGGAGAATTTGGATTTTGGCGTTGTAGGCGGTTGATCTCTTTTTTGAAATGCTCCTCAACTTCCTCATTCCATTTTACCTTCTTTGCTTTTTCTAAAAGTTCCTCAACATCGGATTCGGGACCGCCACCCAATTCATCCTGAATTGTTCTCATCTGCTGATTCAAGAAATATTCCCGTTGGCTTTTGTCTAATTCTTTATTCGTCTTTTGATGGATCTGGTTTCGCAATTCTAATTTTCGGAAATCGTCGTGCATCAATTCATAACATTTCTGTGCACGAATCATGAGGTTTTTTTCTTCCAGTAATTTTTGTTTGTTCGAGGAGGAAAAGTTGGCGTTCGTACAGATAAAATTCAGCAGATCTTCCGGATCATTCATATTATTGATGGCGAAATTTGCCGCACTCGGAATATTTGGATCAAGCTCAATAATTTTTAAGGCCAGATCTTTAATGTTTTCTAAAAGCGCATTGTATTCATCTGTTTTTTTAGAGGTAACATCTTTCAGTTTTGTGATCTCCGCTTTGAAATAAGGTTTCGTATCAGTGAAATTTTTAATTTTAAACCTTTGGAAGCCTCTTGTGATCGCAGTGACATTACCTTCCGGAAGTTTGATGATCTTAATGATCTTCGCTAAAGTTCCTGTAAGATAAAGGTCTTTTTCTGTAGGATTTTCGATGGCGGAATTATTCTGGCTTAAGATGCCGATAAACTCATTGTTTTTCTGAGCTTCTTCTAATAGTTGGATCGACATTTCTCTTCCGGCAGTGATTGGAATTACTACTTTGGGAAACATCACCATATTTCTTACCGGTAAAATGGGAAACGTTTTTTGATCCTTGCTTTTGGATTCGTCGAGGATGTCGGCAATGTTAATTTCTTCGGCTACAATACTGAATCCATCATCCATAATTTCGTCAAATGCAATATCTTCAAATTCTGTCATAATATTTTTGGAATGACAAATTGTCATTTAAATTAATTAGTTAATCAACAAATCGCGTGATTTGCTTTAAAAGTGCTTTCAATAAAAAGTTCTTTTTAATTTCGCAAGCACTATGCCAACGAAATATTTAGACAAAATTTCCATTATCTGTAAATAATTCTGTTTAAAACCTTTAAAATTTTTCTCAATCTGTTAAAAATGTGTATTTTCGCACACTGATAAAATTATACAAAAAATGGCAGTTTTAGGAGAGATTAGAAACAGACCTTGGCTTTTAATGGGAATTATCGCAGTTGCGATGTTGGCATTTGTCGTGAATCCCGATAGTTTAGAAAAACTATTTGGTGCAAAACAGGGTGTTTACGGAAAAGTGAACGGTGATGAAATTACAAAAGAAGATTTCGACGATCAACTTTTTTTGCTTCAACAACAGGCACAACAACAAGGTCAACCTGCAAAAGGATTAGAGGAACAAGCATGGCAAATGGTTGTGCAATCCAAACTGATCGAACAGCAGTTTGATAAAATGGGGCTTACTTTAACCGACGATATGTTCTGGAATCAGATCCAGTTCGATCCTATGTTTGCTCAGAATAAGGAAAACTTTGATGCGAAAGGCAACTTTAAAGTTCAGGAAATTAAAAAGCAGATCGAAGAACTACAGTCAAGTGGCAATGCAGAAATGTATAACAACTGGTTGAAAACAAGAAAAGCCATACAATACAGAATGATGGCCCGACAGTTATTTGCAAATGTTTCTACTGGAATTACCGTGAGTAAGAAAGAAGCGGAAGAAATGATGAAGCAGAAAGATCAGGTTGCGGATATCGATTTTGTTAAAGTTGATTACAACGCATATGCAAAAAAAAATCCTGTAAAAATTTCTACTCAGGATTTAACAGATTATATTAAGAAGCATCCCGTAATGTACAAAAGAGATGCAAGTAGAAATATCGGTTTGGTTTATTTTCCTGCAGCTCCGAGTTTAGAGGATGATGCAACTGCTCAAAAAGACATTAACAAATTATTCTCTGAAGGTAGTGAAGTGAGTGGCGGAAAAGAAAATTTCCAGAACACGACGAACGATTCTATGTTTGTGGCTTTGAATTCCGATATGCCTTACAATGCACAGTATTTTTCGGCAAGTCAATTACCTGCTGCGATAAAAGACAAGGTGGCTGCTTCAAGTGTTGGAACGACTTTCGGTCCTTATAAAGAACAGAATTTTTATGTTGTTTCTAAACTTTTAGATAAAAAACCTTCAGATTCTACACTTTCCCGTCATATTTTAGTTTCCTATAAAGGAAATCAGGCTGCGGGAGATGCAACAAGAACTAAAGAAGCTGCAAAAAAATTAGCGGATTCGATTAGTACTGTTGTAAAAGCTGATCCTGCTAAGTTTACAGAATTCTTAAAATACTCATCTGATCCAGGTTCTGCTGCACAAGGTGGAAGTGTGGGCTGGACCACTCCTGCAACACCATTTGTTCCGGAATATTTAAGTTTTCTTGCCAACAACGGAAAAGGAGCAACTGCAGTTGTTGAAACGCAGTACGGATTTCATGTTATTAATATTGAAGATAAAAAATCCGGCGCAATGACTTATAAAGTTGCGAACTTGGTGAAAGCGATCAAACCTTCTGATAAAACAGAGAATGAGATCTACACCAAAGCGACCAAATTTATTCAGCAGGTTCAGGGGAAATCATTCAACGATTTTTCAAACGTAGCTAAGAAAAGCAATTACTCATTCTCTAATCCAAAAGAAGTAAGCCGATTCCAGGGTCAATTGCCAGGTTTAGCAACAGATAAAGATGAAGAAATTATCGCCTGGGCTTTTGATAAGAAAAGAGAAAAAGGTGATACCGATATTTTCACTGTAGACGGAACTGGAGACAGAATCGTTGCCTTCTTAAACGGAGTGCAGGATGCAGGAACAGCAGATCCGGAAGCTGTTAGAGATCAAATTGAACCGATTATCAAAAATAAGATTTTAGCAAAACAAATTACAGATAAAATTTCTGCTGCAAATGCTACTAGTTTAGATGCGATCGCTAAATTGTTTGCTACTACAAAACAATCTGCACAGGTTAATCTTTTGAGTCCACAAGTTGCGGGTGCGATGGAGCCGAAAGTTGCAGGTGCTGCATTTGGTGTTGCGAAAGGAAAAGTTTCTAATCCTGTAGAAGGAATGACAGGCGTTTACGTTTTGGTGAAAAAATCTGAAACCACCAACAAACAGCCCGGAGATGTGAAACAGATCACGCAGGCAATTGCAAGTCAGAATTCTCAGCAATTCGGTCAGTCATTGCTAAAAAGTCTTCAGGATAATGCTAATATTAAAGATTACAGAATCGAAGTCTATAATAAAGCTGCACAACAGCAATAGAATTAATTCCGATTTATATACAAAAAGCGACTTCAACAGGTCGCTTTTTGTGTTTTCAGATCTTACATAATTTAATGATGTTTATTTAAAATGTATTATATTTGTTCCTTAAAAATTACAGAAAAGTGAAGTTCACAAAAGAAATAAAGGCAGGATTAATAGCCCTTTTAGCGATTATAGGATTTGTAATATTGTTTCAGTTTATGAAGGGCAAAAGTCTTTTTACGAGCGATAATGCATTTTATGCAAAGTTTGATAACGTTGAAGGCCTGGCTGCTTCAAATCCGGTATCTATTAATGGATTAAAGGTTGGGCAGGTTGACAAAATAATTCCAATTACGGCAAGTGACGGCAAGATTCATTTCGTCGTTAAGGTAATGATTGACGATGGTTTTGAATTCTCGAAAAAATCAACAATAGAAATTTTTGAACCTGGTCTAATGTCCGGTAAAGAGATGCGTGTAAATCTGGCTTACGGTCAGCCTATGGCTAAAGACGGTGATACATTACAAGGATCTTTCACACTATCAATGCTGAATAATATCTCTTCGCAAGTTGGTCCGGTAAAAGACCAGTTGCAGGTTGTTTTAAAGCGGGTTGATTCCTTAACGAGCAACGCAAATCAAATTTTGAATGATCAGAACAGAGAAGAAATTCGTTCTTTACTGATCAATTTGAATAGAACTGTTGCTTCTTTCGAAGGAACTTCTAAACAAACAAATGCGCTTTTAGCGAACAGTGATCCTAAACTTCAGAAGGTTTTAGATAATGCTAATCTTGCGACCATAAGCGCCAGAACAGCTATCGATAAATATGGAAAAGTTGCTGATGATGTCGATGTTCAGAAATTGAATACGACGATCGATAAACTAAGCATGACTGCAGACAAATTAAACGGCGTGATTTCCGGAGTGCAGAATGGGGAAGGAAGTCTGGGTAAATTGACTCAGGATGACCAACTTTATAATAATCTGAATACCGCTTCAGACAATCTGAATAAATTGATCGAGGATTTGAAAACAAATCCTAAACGCTATCTTAACTTCTCTGTTTTTGGAAAGAATATAAAAGACTAAAACCTTTGCAATATGCAATATATTGACAATATAATCTTCTTTATTGCCCTGATCGTAGGGTTTGGACTTTTTTTTAAAAGTTTAAAAGAGATTTACCGAAATATTAAACTCGGAAAAGCAATTGACCGAACAGATCAACCTGCCGTCAGATGGAAAACCATGGGAAAGGTGGCGCTGGGACAAAGTAAAATGGTCAAACGACCCATTGCCGGATTTTTGCACATCTTAGTTTACGTCGGTTTTATTATCATCAATTTCGAATTATTAGAAATTGTAATTGATGGTATTTTTGGAACACACCGATTTTTAGCGGGTATTCTGGGAAGCGGTTTCTACAGTTTTTTTACTGCGACTTTAGAGATTTTAGCGATCCTGGTAGTTATAGCAGTTGTTCTCTTCTTTATCCGACGAAACTTTTACGGGATCAAAAGATTCCAGATGAAAGAGTTATTCGGCTGGCCGAAACACGATGCGAACTGGATCCTGATCATTGAGTTTGCTTTAATGGCAGCATTCCTAATGATGAATGCCTCTGATTGGGCTTTACAGCAAAAAGGAGATTTTCCCGCGCATGGCAGTTTTCCGATTTCAACAACTCTATTGGGTCCGCTATTACAAAATTTCAGTTCTGGTACTCTGGTTATTCTGGAAAGAGGAGCTTGGTGGTTTCATATTTTAGGAATTTTGTTCTTCATGAACTATTTGTATTATTCAAAACATTTACACATCATTCTAGCCTTCCCGAATACGTGGTTTGCCAATTTGAAACCGAAAGGACAATTCAATAATTTAGATTCAGTTACGAAAGAAATTAAGTTGATGATGGATCCGAATGCCGATCCTTACGCTGCAGCACCAGAAGCTGATCCAAATGCAGTTCCCGATAAATTTGGAGCGAGCGATATTTTCGACCTCAATCAACATCAGTTATTAAGTGCTTATTCCTGCACGGAATGTGGAAGATGTACTGCTGTTTGTCCGGCGAATATTACAGGAAAAAAATTATCTCCACGTAAAATTATGATGGATACAAGAGACCGCATGGAGGAAGTAGGAAAAAACATCAATAAAAATGGAAAATTTGTCGATGATGGTAAAAAATTACTCGATGATCATATTCAGAAAGAAGAGCTTTGGGCATGTACCACTTGTAATGCCTGTGTAGAAGCTTGTCCGATCTTGATCGATCCACTTTCTATCATTGTAGAAATGCGCAGATTCCTGGTCATGGAACAATCTTCTGCACCAAGTGAATTAAATGTGATGATGGCAAATGTGGAAAATAATGCCGCTCCTTGGGCTTATAACCAAGCGGACCGTTTGAACTGGGCTAACGAAAATTAATATAACAAGGTAATAATCTAGCAATGTAACTGTTTTTGATAAAATGCTGCATTGATAAACTGGTAAAGTATAAAATGGATTTCACTATAAAAACAATGGCAGAATATGCTGCCGAAGGAAAAGCGCCCGAAGTTTTATTTTTCGTGGGATGCGCCGGAAGTTTCGACGACAGAGCGAAAAAAATTACGAAAGCATTCTGTAAAATTTTAAATAAAGTAGGCATCGAATTTGCCGTTCTTGGTAAAGAGGAATCCTGCAACGGTGATCCTGCAAAGCGTGCTGGGAACGAATTTGTTTTCCAGATGATGGCGCTTACGAACATCGAGATCATGAATGGTTATGGCGTTAAGAAAATTGTAACGACCTGTCCGCATTGTTTCAACATCATTAAAAATGAATATCCAGGTCTGGGTGGAAATTACGAAGTTCTTCATCATACCCAATTCCTGAAAAAATTGATGGAAGAAGGCCGTCTGAAAATAGAAGGCGGAACTTTCAAAGGAAAAAAAATAACCTTCCACGATCCGTGTTATCTCGGACGAGGAAATGGCGAATATGAAGCACCAAGACAGCTTCTGGAAAAATTAGATGCCGAACTGGTAGAAATGAAACGCTGCAAATCTAACGGATTGTGTTGTGGAGCCGGTGGTGCGCAAATGTTTAAAGAACCTGAACCTGGTAACAAAGACATTAATGTGGAGAGAACGGAGGAAGCGCTGAGTATGAGTCCAAACATCATTGCAACAGGTTGTCCGTTTTGTAATACCATGTTGACCGATGGCGTGAAACATTTTAATAATACAGAAGTTGCGGTAAAAGATATTGCCGAACTGTTAGCAGAAGCAGAAGATTTGTAATGAGAAAAAATATGCTTTACTTTCTAATGATTGCAGGCGTTTTATTATTCGTTCTTAATATTTGGTCTGCTGATTTTGATACCACGAAAATAAATTTTTGGAGCGCAGGAGCGAGTTTGCTTCTGGTCGTTTTAGGATTTATTGAATTAAAAAAGTTACAGAAAAATGAAAATTGAAGAATCAACAATAGTAGAAACAAATGATTACCGCGTAATTATTTATCCGGCATCAAGACCGTTTACTTCCAAAGAAAGCAAAGTAATTACCGAAAAATTATACGACTTTCTCGCAACCTGGGCTGCTCACGGGAAACCGCTTTCTTCTTCATTTAAAATTGAAAAAAATCAGTTTATCGTAGTTTGTGTAGATGAAGACAAAGAAGCCGCTTCAGGATGTTCTATCGATTCTTTAGGACAGATTATGCGCCAGATTGATGCGGAGTTTGAATTAGGTTTATTTGACCGAATGAAAGCCAGCTTTGTAGAAAATGGCGAGATTAAAACAATGAAATTACAGGATTTCAGAAAAGGTCTAAAAGAAGGAACGATTACAAACAATATCGAAGTTTTCGACTTTTCTAAAAATTCTTACGTTGCTTTTCTAAGTGATTTCTTACTTCCTTTGAGAAGAAGCTGGGCTGGAATTTATGTTGATTAGTTTCCATAAAAATTAAATTCTTTGTTTTGATGAAAAGGTATTAAGCCTTTAAAAATGATTTTCTGTAACAGTGTAGATCGAGAAATAGATGGCAGAAAAAATACTTTTTTTAACAACAGCGCATCATTACAACGATGACAGGATCTTTTTTCATCAGGTAAAAGAACTTAAAACTCAAGGCTACGAAGTTAAGATCTGCAGTTTATCTTCCGAGTTCAAAGGATTTATTGAAGGAATTGAAATTGAATCATATTCTATACTCCATCAATCAAACCAAGAGAAAAGTCAGGTCTTCCAAAACGTGATCAATTCTTTCGGACCGGACTGCATTATTTGCTCCGAACCTCTTGCAGTAATCGCTTCCAACAAATTCAAAAATAAAAGTACAAGTTTAATTTACGATATTACAGAATGGTATCCTTCCACAAGAATGGTGCAGAGTTATAATTCTGTTTTTAAACTCAACAAGGCTTTTAAATTTTTTCTTATTAATTTGTATGCAGGATTTCTAAGCACTCATTTTATTTTTGGGGAACGATCGAAAAAATTTCCATTAGCATATCTTTTTCCTTTCAAGAAAAAACTGATGTTGCCTTATTTCCCAGATGATAACTATATTACAAAAAGCATCAAGAAATTAGAAGATAACAAACTTACCGTTTGCTACACCGGACAAATATCAAAAGAAAAGGGAATCGAGAATTTCTTTAATGCGATCGACAGTTTGCGCTCAAAAAAGCCAGAATTAAAAATTTCAATTCTCATCGTTGGATCCTCAAGAAATCGGGAAGATGAACAATATTTTTCCAGTCTGCTGAATAAATATTCCTGGGAAGATATTACAATTGCTCAACCGAGTTCTTTTGAACATTTTACTGAATCTTTTAAAAACGCCGACGTTTGTTTTGACTTGAGAGATGCGAGTTTCGAAAATAACAACTGTTTGCCAATTAAGTTGTTTTATTATATTGCTGCTGGAAAACCAGTTATTTACACGGATCTCAAAGCCATCAGACAATTTATAGATGTTTCTCCATTTGGATTTTTGGTCGATCCGGAAAATTCAGATTCTATATCAGATCTGCTTATCAATTACTTTGATAATCCAGAAACCTACGATAACCACGCAAAGAATGCCCGAAAAGAATATAAGAAAAAATACAATTGGGGGATTATTAGCGATTCTTTTCTTACATTCATAAACCAATCTATTTATAAGAATTAAAATGAAACAACTTACCGTTGTTCAAACGTTTGTTTCCCGGTTTCTCATCCTGTTTCTAAGCTTCGGTTTGGTGATTTATTCCACAAATATGTGGGGAAGTGAAGGCAAAGGATCCATATCGATCGTTATTGCAAACTCTGCGATTATTGGATTTTTCAGTAATATATTTGCAGGAAGCAGTATTTCTTATTTCGCCTCTAAATATAAAACGGAAAAGGTTTTACTCTACGCTTATCTTTGGTCAATCGTTGTTGGAATAACAGTTCCGCTGGTTTTTAGTTTTTACATTAATGAAGACTACTTATATTACTTGATTGGAATCTCGATTTTTTCTGCTCTACTTTCCGCAAATATTAATTTATTCATCGGCAGAAAAAACATTCAAATGTTTAATCTATACACGATTCTACAGCAAGCGGTTCACATTATTTTTATTTTGGCGATTGTTTATTTACTGAAAATTACCGATGTCACCACCTACTTTATCGCGCAGATCAGCTGTTATGCCTTGCTTTTTTTAATCAGTTCTTATCATCTTTTATCGAATTGTGATTTCTCCGATATTGGTTTTTCTAAGGTAGTTTTGTTAGATATGTTTGAGTATGGCTGGAAATCGCAACTCAGTGCTTTCATACAGTTTTTAAATTATCGACTTTCCTTTTATTTTTTAGAGTATTTTCAAGGTTTGGCTTACGTTGGAATATTTTCGATTGGAGTTACTTTTTCTGAAGCGATCTGGACTTTAAGCAGAAGTCTCGCCGTGATTCTTTACTCAGAAGTCATCAATCAGGAATGTCCGGAAAAAGCAATTCAAAAAACAAAGACATCGCTCAAAATAACGTTTTTAATCACGTTACTATTCATGATCGTGATTCTCATCATTCCTTCTCAGGTATATGTACTGATTTTCGGGAAAGATTTTTATCAGACGAAGGAAATTATATTTTTACTTTTCCCGGGAATAATGGCAATCGCAGTGAGTAATATTATTGGTTATTACTTCAGCGGAATAAATAAACTGGGAATTTTGAATCTCAAGTCCATTGCTGGATTAATTATTACGGTGGCCTTTTCATTTTACGCGATTCCACGCTGGGGAATTTACGGAGCTTGTGTTGTAACGACCATTTCCTATTGTTTTTCTTCCGGAATTCTTTTCTGGAAATTTTATCAAACGACCGAGTTTCGGGTAAAGGACTATTTAACTTCTCGGGAAGAACTCAATTTTTATTATCGAAAATTATTTAAAAAGTGATTTCATTATTAAGCTATATGACGCTTCTTTTTTATTTCTCTTAAAAATTTAAAATAAATTATCTTTGCATTCATGAAAAATGTATTTTTCTATCTTATACTAAGTTCTTTTGCGTTTCTGTCCTGCAGAAATGATGAAATTCCTGTGCAGCAAATTGATCAGATTCTCAATATTTATATCGATTCTGCGGGGCAGGATCTTTTAAACAGTAAAATCCCGGGTTCCTACACTAATATTCGATGGAATGATATTAATGGTTTTAAAGATGATGCTCCTGTTAGTTTCAATAATAGAAAAGATGCTGATACCATTAATTATTTAGAATATCTTGCGGGTGCAAGGCGAATTGCAATTGATTCGGCTGGAAATTCTAAAACCTATGAATCGAAAATTGATCTTTTTTTGACCAGAAGGATCAATGATTCTACGAATTCAGTTTCAAAAGAATTAATGATAATTCATTACACTCAAACTCCGGAATTGTTTCAGGTTTCCAAGGTTTGGTATAATAATGTACTTGAATTTACAAAAGTTCAAGGCCAACCCAACATCGTGAAGATCACGAAATAATCATTAAATTTACATTTTAAAATCAAGAGTCAACGTTTTTAATGAACGTTTGACTTATAAATATTTTACATAATATGTTACAAGTTCAGTTTTTGCGCGATAATAAAGAGCGCGTTTTAGAAGGTTTAGCAAAAAGAGGTTTCAAACATAATGATCTGGTTGACAAAGCCATTTCATTAGATGACGAAAGAAAAAAATACCAGTTCGAATTAGACCAGAATTTATCGGAGATGAATAAGATTTCCAAAGAAATTGGTATTCTAATGCGAGAAGGTAAAAAAGAAGAAGCAGAATCTGCAAAGTCTAAAACAGCTGAGTTTAAAGAAAATTCTCAGGATCTTCAGCAAAAATTGAAAACTTCAGAGGCGCAACTTTTAGAAGTTATGTATCAAATTCCAAATATTCCATACGAGAAAGTAAAAGCCGGAACAACTGCAGAAGAAAATGAAATCATCTACCAATCCCATGACGTTGAAGGGTTAGGAGAAGGAGCGATTCCACATTGGGAACTGGCAAAAAAATACAATTTGATCGATTTTGAATTGGGTGTAAAAATCGCCGGTGCAGGTTTTCCTGTTTATTTTGGGAAGGGAGCGAGATTACAAAGAGCTTTGGTGCAATATTTTTTAGATAAGAATGTTGATGCAGGTTATCTGGAAGTGAATCCGCCGCACGTTGTGAATGAAGCTTCCGGTTATGGAACCGGACAATTGCCCGATAAAGAAGGTCAAATGTACTATATCAACGAAGATAAATTGTTTTTGATTCCGACGGCAGAAGTTCCCGTTACGAATTTATACCGCGATGTTTTGTTAGATGAAAAAGATCTGCCCATTAGAAATACAGCATTTTCGCAATGTTACAGAAGAGAAGCCGGAAGTTACGGCGCTCATGTTCGTGGTTTGAACAGACTGCATCAATTTGAAAAGGTAGAGATCGTTCGTTTGGAAAGACCTGAGAATTCTTACGCAGCTTTGGAAGGAATGGTAGAACACGTAAAATCTATTTTAGTTGATCTGGAATTGCCTTTCCGTATTTTGAGATTGTGTGGTGGAGATACCGGTTTCGCCGCAGCAATGACCTACGATTTTGAAGTTTGGAGTGCCGCTCAGGAAAAATGGTTAGAAGTTTCTTCAGTTTCAAATTTCGAAACCTTTCAGGCAACGCGGTTGAAATGCAGATTTAAAAGTGAAGGAAAAACCCAGCTTGTTCATACTTTAAACGGTTCTGCGATGGCTTTACCGAGAATTATGGCCGCGTTGTTAGAGAACAATCAAACGGAAGATGGAATTAAAATTCCGGCAAAGATCGCAGAATATGCGAAATTTGATCTGATCAATTAAGCAACATCTTAGAAAAAATTGAAAACCACCGAAGTTCGGTGGTTTTTTCTTATTCTGTCGTGATAATTATCTTCTTGTCCTTGTTCGTTAATGCTTTTCCATCGCCCAGTAAATCATTACTCCGAACATTGATCTGAATGGTTTTATTATCGATCTGTTTCACGAAATCATGTTTTCCAACGATACTTTTAATGGGTTTTTGAAACTTCATGGTACTGGTGAAATTCATGTTGAACATTTTCATCATGCCAATCATTCCCTGCGCCATTTGCTTGCCGTAAACTTCCAAAGAATCGCTTTTACTCGTTGGAGTAGAAGATTTTTCATTCTCCGTATTTTTTGCGATGTCTTTTAATAAATCTGTATTATTGAATTTATCGGTGTCGATGGTGAGAACATTGCCATTCCAAGTAGCGACATTTTGTAGCGGTAAACTTTTGAGTTGCTTGCTTTGTGAAAACAGCTTGGTGATTTCACCGGGTAAAAGTTTATCGTATTTTAAAGATAAGCCGTAAACTTCGCCTTTATCTTTGTTCAACTTCATGAACATTTTTTTCAAAACTTTCACTGAATCCTGGTTCAAAGTTACTTTCTGATCTTTTTGGAGATCGTATAAACTTTTCCAGTCGGTAGAAAGATTGATGAATTCCTTCGATTTGGTGAGAACGTCGGTTTTATTTCCCATCATGCTCATCATTCCAAGCATGCTTTTATCGAGGAGAATATTCGATTCCATGCTCGTTGCGGAATCTTTAAAATAGGTGGTTTCTGTATTGATAGAACAGGATTGTAAAGCGAAAGTTGCCAACAAGATCCAAAGGCCAAATTTTTTGATCATCTCTTAATTTATTTAAGGGTTTGATTTAATTTGGAGACCAAAGTTAATTATGGATATCAAGGAAGAGCTTTTACTAATGGCAGGTCGCGTGATCTCCCATCTGATGTTTTTTCGAATTATTGTGAATGATCTGTAATGAATCATGCGGCGGCGAAATGTAAGGTATTCCCAGTTCCAGTCCGCGAATTATAAATAGTCCACCTAAAAGGATCATCATGACTGGAACGAACTTTAAAATTTTAATTCTAAAAGCCGTGGTCATTAAATTTCCTACAAGAACAATGGCAAACATGAAAGGTAAAGTTCCCAAACCAAAAAGTGCCATGAATGTTGCGCTTTGCCAAATTCCGCCAGAAGCTAAACTTGCGGTTAACGCCATATAAACCATTCCGCACGGTAAAAATCCATTAAGAATTCCGGTGCTGAAACGGGAGCGATAATCTGCTTTTTGGAGAAGACGGCCCAAACTCATTTTTACTTTCAACAAAAATTTAGACATAAAAGGAATTTTCGAGGCGAAGTCTTTTCCACCAAAAGAAAATACCGCCATCAAAATTAGAAGAATTCCAACGCCAATCGTTAAATATTGCTGAAAACCAGCCATTTGAAAACCTTTCCCCACAATACCAAGTACGGCGCCTAAAAAGGAGTAAGTAACAATTCTGCCGAACTGATAGGTTAGATTTTGAAGGTAATAATTGGTTGCCTGTTTTTTAGTTAAACCCAAAGAAAGCGCGATAGGACCGCACATTCCGATGCAGTGAAACCCGGAAGCGAAACCTAAAGCGAGTGCCGAAAAAATGAGTGCTATTTCCATTGAACGTCGTAATCGAGTTGATACGGTTTTTTATTAGATTTCCATTTTAATTTCAAAGTATAAGATCCTGCAGAAAGAACTTTAGCGGGAATTTGAAAGGCATTTTTACCGTCGAGTGTAATTGATTTATTGATGTCCAGGTTAGCATCATTCGTCCGGAACATTTGAAAATCTACTTTCGACTGATCTGGTTCGATACTTTTCGGGAATGTAATTGTAATTCCCTGAGCGCGTTGATCATAGTTCGGTTTTTCTGCCAAAAGATCTGCGTTTTTCTTCGCATCTATAACATCTTGATATTGTAACTCTTCATTGTAATAGTGATCCGTAACCAGTTCAGCACCTTGCTGCCCATTCGGGAAGATTAAAATCATAAACAAAATGAAAGCGATAAATGAGCCGAGTGCGAGAACGATCCCGTGACCCCATGTAAATTTTTTGAACATTATTTTTAAAATTGCAGTTTGAAAGGTCCTTCGAAATAAGTTTTAAACGTGTCTAAAAGTTCACCTTTATCATCATAAACGCCAATACTGATGTTTTGTTTGGAGAGTTTGATCTCTTTTTCCGGGAAACTAATATTCACCGTTCCTTTTGTAATTTCGCCTTTCTTAATTTTTATTTTGTTGGATTCGCTTAAAGTAACTTCGGCATGTTGCGGCTCCAGTACTTTAATCGTGATTATTGCGTCTTTATTGCTTTTATTTAAAAACGTATAACTGTAGGTATTGGTGATCTTAGCATCTCTTACAAAGAAAGATGAACCTGCAGGTTTGATGAATTTTGCTTCAACATCACTTCTGTTGTAAAGTAGAAATCCTAAGAATCCTATCATTAATAATAAAACCACAGTGTACGCTTTGGTTCTGTTCGTATAGGTAAAAGGCAATTCTTTTTCGATCTCATCTTCCGTCGCATATCTGATCAATCCTGGTGGAAGTCCGGTTTTCACCATTACTTCGTCACAGGCATCAATACATGCGGTACAGTTTACACATTCAAGCTGTTGTCCGTCTCTAATGTCAATTCCAGTTGGGCAAACAACAACACATTGGTTACAATCGATACAATCGCCCTTTCCGTTGGCTTTTCGATCTTCGCCTTTTCTCCATTTTGAGCGGTTTTCTCCTCTTTTAAAATCGTAATAAACATTTATAGTTTGTTTATCGATCAGCACACCCTGCAATCTTCCGTATGGACAAACCAACGTACAAACCTGCTCTCTAAACCAAGCAAAGGTGAAGTAAAATGAGGCGGTGAAAATGATCATCACCAGGAAACTTGAGAAGTTGGTGAAAGGACCTTCTTTGATCATTTCGAAAACTTCATTATAACCAACAATGTACATGAACATCCAGTGGGTAATGATCAAAGAAATAATAACGAAGATGGACCATTTCAAAGCACGTTTCCATATTTTTTCTGCGTTCCATTCCTGGCGGTCGAGCTTCATTTGTTTATTTCGGTCACCTTCGATCATGTAATCGATCTTGCGAAAAACCATTTCGAGGAAGATCGTTTGTGGACAGATCCAGCCGCAAAAAATTCTACCAAAAACTACGGTAAACAGAATAATGAAAACGATCGAAGTAATTGCCCCTAAGGCAAGGATAAAGAAATCTTGTGGATAAAAGGGTTGTCCGAAAATGTAAAAATGCCTTTCAACAACATTGATAAGGAGAAAAGGATTGCCATTGATCTTAATGAAGGGAATCACGAAAAACAATACTAAAAGAAAATACGCAACTAAAGATCTGTAATTGGTGTACTTTCCTTTTGGTTTCCGTGGAAAGATCCACTTTCGTTTCCCGGATTGATCCATAGTCCCAACAGAATCTCTAAAAGTTTCTGCATCTACCACCTGTCCTTGTCCCCCTCTGAAATTATTATCTAAATCCGCCATTTGTTACAACACTTTTTAAACAAAAAACATAATCCCTATTCTTGTAATTTACCAGAATAACGGATTATGTTTTCAAAATTATTATTGTTTTTTAATTTTATTTCTCCCAGTTTGCAGGTGTTCCTTGTGGAGCAGCCCCGCCTTGTGCTTGAGTAATTGGATTTTGTTCCTGATTAATATGATAAACATAAGCAGATACATTCTGAATGTCGAATCCGGTTAGAACTCCGTTTTTCCCCCATGCCTGCATGGCTGGATTGTTTGGACTTCCGTTCTCAACCATATAGAAAACATTTTTGAATAAAGTTTTTTCTGGTTGATTGATCCAGTCATTATCAGTAAGGTTAGGTCCAATTCCACCTTTACCACCATCGCTGTGACAAGATACACAGTTCGTTTTAAATACTTCTTCACCTGCTGCAATATTGTCCGGAGAATACATCGCGTCTGCTATTGTTGGTGGAGGAGTGTTCTTAACATATTCTGCGATACTTGCAGTTTGCGCTTTGTACTCTTCATCATACTCTTTGATTGGATGTGCGAAATCGGTCAGCCAGTAAGAAAGCATATAAACGATACAGTACGCTACACCGAAGTAGAATAAACCAAGCCACCATTTCGGCAACTGATTATCCAACTCCATAATCCCATCGAAACCATGATCAATAAGCAGGTCTTTTTCTGTACTTGCCGGTTGTTTTTTAAATGCACCTTCATATAAAGATTTAAGAAAAGGTACTTTCTTAGCTTCTAAGTACGACGCTTTTTCAACGTCGGTTAAACTCTTGAATTTTTCATTTTCAATTAAATCTCCAATGGTATTTTGAATGAGTGCCAAAATTGAACTTATTACTACCGTCCCCCAAAAATAAGGCGAAGATAAGAATGAGCTATTCTGAATGAACATGAAATACATAATGAAAATAATCACAAGTATTATGGCAATCGTTACGTAAACGGGAGTTCTTTGTTTCATTTTATTTAGTTTTTATATAAAATTACAAGTTTCTATCATCGATGTCATCATTCAAAGGAGCGTTTGCTTCTTCTTCATAATGCTTTTTGGGACGAGAAAAAACCCAAATTACAATACCTAAGAAAAAGATAAGAAAAAAGATCATAGACAAAGTTTGCAGGAGGCCTACATTTTCGCCATTAGCCAGAATATCTTTTATATTTTGAGGTATCATAACTGTTATTTTTTTAGTTTAGTTCGTACTTGCAGTTTTAATTTCGGTTGTTTTAATATCAGTTCCCAGTCTCTGCAAGTAAGAAATAAGTGCTATAATCTCTTTTTTCTCTAGCGGAACAAAGTCTGCACCCTGTTGCGCTTTCCTTTCTGCGTATGCTGCTTTAACGTCAGCTGCTTCAGAATAAATTTGTTTCACAATAAAACTTGCCTGGTTATCTGCCCAACTGTCTGCTGAATCAATCTGTGCCTGAGTGTAAGGAACATCAAACGTATTTTTCATCAGTTTGATTTTATCCACCATTTGGCTTCTGTCTAAGTCCCTGGCGATTAACCATGGGTATCTAGGCATAATGGAACCTGCCGATGTTACTCTTGGATTCAGCATGTGCTTGTAGTGCCATGAACTTGGATTCTTACCACCTTCTCTATGTAAATCCGGTCCAGTTCTTTTAGAACCCCAAAGGAATGGTCGGTCATAAACAAACTCTCCAGCTTTGGAATATTGTCCATTCTTTCCGTTAAATCGTACGATCTCATCCCGGAATGGTCGGATCATCTGGCTATGACATGCATTACAACCTTCTCTAATGTAGAGATCCCGTCCTTCTAATTCAAGTGGAGAATAAGGTTTTACTGCAGCGATTGTAGGTACGTTTTCCTTAATAGTCAGCGTTGGAACAATTTCTACAAATCCACCAATCGCTACTGCAATAAATGACAGTACTGTTAAAAGCATTGGAGTTCTCTCCAACCAAAGGTGAAAACCTTCGCCTTCTTTTCTTTTCTTTGTGATCGCAGCCAATGCAGGTGCTTCTGCAGGAACATTCTTTTGGAAAGATCCGCTTCTTACCGTTGCAACTACGTTTACACACATTAAGATGGCTCCGGAGATATATAATAATCCACCCACAAACCTCATTTGATAATAAGGAATAATTGCAGTTACGGTATCTAACCAGTTTTTGTAAAGTAATGTTCCATCTGGATTAAACTGTTTCCACATTAATCCCTGTGTAAATCCAGCGATATATAAAGGAACGGCGTAGAAAATAATTCCTAAAGTTCCTAACCAGAAATGCCAGTTCGCTAATTTTACAGACCATAATTTGGTTCTCCACATGATTGGAAGAAGATAATAGATCATCCCAAAAGTCATAAAACCATTCCAGCCTAAAGCTCCAATGTGAACGTGACCAATAACCCAATCGGTGTAGTGACCAATTTTATTTAAAGTTTTTGTTGCCAATAAAGGTCCTTCAAAAGTAGCCATTCCGTAACAGGTAATTGCCACTACGAAGAATTTTAATACCGGATTCTCCCGCACTTTATCCCACGCTCCTCTTAAAGTAAGAAGTCCGTTAAGCATTCCACCCCAAGATGGTGCGATCAACATAATGGAAAATCCTGTTGCTAATGCTTGAGCCCAACCCGGAATTGCAGTGTACTGCAAGTGGTGAGGTCCTGCCCAGATATATACGAAGATCAAAGACCAAAAGTGAATGATCGATAATTTATAAGAAAATACTGGTCGGTCTGCAGCTTTTGGTAAGAAGTAATACATCAAACCCAAAACAGGTGTCGTCAATACAAATGCTACGGCATTGTGACCGTACCACCATTGTACTAAAGCATCTTTTACTCCTGCATAAGCAGAATAAGATTTCCAGCCGGTAAATGATAATGGAACTTCTAAGTTGTTAAAAATATGAAGCATTGCGATCGCAACCCAGGTTCCTAAGTAGAACCAAATTGCAACGTATAAATGTCGTACTCTTCTAATGAAAATGGTACCGATCATGTTTGCTCCGAAAATAACCCAAACAACCGTGATTAAAATATCAATTGGCCATTCGTGTTCTGCATATTCTTTAGAGGTGTTTATCCCCATTAAGAAAGTGATAATGGTAACAACGATCATAAACTGCCATCCCCAAAAATGAATCCACGATAGCGTATCGCTCCACATTCTCGTTTTTAGTAGTCGCTGCAAAGAGTAATAAGCTCCCGCAAAGAAACCATTACAAACGAATGCAAAAATTACCAAACTCGTGTGAACCATTCTAATACGCCCGAAACCGAAAGCTCCGTGAGTATTGATAAGTCCCTGTAGATTTCCGCTTCTTAAACTAACAATCGTTGCATCGTCAGTTCCAAAAAAATATTCAGGTAGTTCCGGATAAAATAAAAGTAAGGCAGCTGTTAATCCCATTAAGAAACCGAGAAGTCCGAAAACTACGGTCGCGTAAAGGAATGCACGTACGATACTGTTATCATAACTAAATTTCTGTGTTTCCATATTAATTAATCACTTTTTTCTTCTGTAGGTATATCTAATTTTTTGTCTGTCTCAGGTTTTTCTTTAATAATTTCCGAGTCCAGAAGTATGCGGACAGCAGGCGATTCGTCATCTTCAAACTGTCCATTTCTTGCACTTACTATAAAAATGATCAGAAAAACAACAGCCAGTAAAACGCTGCAGAGAATCATTAAGTACAGTATATCCATGTCTGTGCAAATTTATTATAAAATTGACCCAAATTTACTTAAAAAATATGATATTCATCATTAAATGTTAAATAACGTTAATTTGAAATAGGTCTAAATAAGAGTAAACAGTCTTAATACTTGAACTTGAAATATTTAGTGCTTCGCCACCACGTTGCAACCGAGGTAAAAGCAACCACACTTATAGAACTTATAGGCATTAGGATCGCAGCAAAAAGTGGCGACATATGTCCTGTTACCGCAAAGCCAAGTCCTATAATATTGTACATAAAGCTAATGGCAAAGGTCATTTTCACAATCGTCATTGCATCTTTACAAAATTTCAGGTATTTCTCAAAATCCACTAATTTTTCTCCAGCCATGATCACATCAGAAGACGGCGTAAAAGAATTCGTATCATCTGCAACGGCAATTCCAACATTACTCTGCTTTAAAGCGCCAGCATCATTTAATCCATCCCCGAACATGGCGACTTTTTGGTTTTGATCCTGTAAGTTTTTGATATAATTCAATTTATCCTCCGGACTTTGATTGAAAGCCATGCCCGTAATATTCGGAATCATGCTTTTCAACTTAGATTCCTCCGATGAATTGTCGCCGCTCAAAATATGAATTTTATATTCATAAAGTGTTTTAAATAAAGTATTTAAATCTTCCCGATATTCATTTTGAAAAATATATTTCCCCAAATAAACATCGTTATTACTAAGATGAACGGCAGTTTCTAAGTTTTTAGAATCCAGTCCTACCAATTTCGCAGAACCTATTTTATATCTTTTTCCACGAACGTCCGCTTCATAACCTTTCCCCGGGATTTCCTTAAAGTTTTCAATCGGAAAATTTTCATCTTCAATTTCAAGAAAATCGTAAAGAGATTTCGATAGCGGATGATTTGAATTTTTGAGTAGACTTTTAATGGTTTTCAGATCAAATTCTGAAATTTCAGTTCCTTCAAAATTGATATTCGATTTCTTGTGGTGCGTGATCGTTCCTGTTTTATCAAAAGCCAGGGTATTGATTTTGGATATTTTTTCGATAGTTAAAGTGTCCTTCACGTAAAATTTATTACGACCCAGGATCCGCATTACATGTCCAAACGTAAAAGGAGCAGAAAGCGCCAAAGCGCATGGACAGGCAATAATTAAAATTGCTGCAACCACTTGGAACATTTTCTCGAAATCGATCTGAGCCCAGTAAATCCCTGCAATTAAGGTAATTCCTAAAATAATAAAGGTGAAATATTTCGAGATCTCATTTGTCAAAGTATCAAGTCCGGTTTCGTATTTCTTGAAGGCTTCCTTGTTCCAAAGCTGGGTTAAGTAACTTTGATTCACTGTTTTAATAACTTCCAGTTCCAGTGCCGAGCCAACCTGTTTTCCACCCGCAAAAATTTTATCGCCCGCTTTTTTGGGGATTGAGGCGCTTTCGCCTGTAATAAAACTGTTGTCTATATTTCCTTCACCATTAATAAGAATTGCATCTACAGGAATAATTTCCTGATTCCGAACCATAATTCGGTCTCCAATTTTTAGATCTGAAAGTAAAATATTATCCTGTTTTCCATTGAAATCAACTTTCGTTACTGCGATTGGATAAAAAGATTTATAATCACGGTCGTAAGAAAGCGCGCTGTAAGTTCTCTTCTGGAATAATTTCCCTAAAAGCATAAAAAACAAAAGTCCGCACAAGGTGTCGAAATATCCTTGTCCGTAATCGGTTAAAACTTCGTAAATACTTCTGCCGTAGAGCATTAATACTCCCAGAACAATCGGAACATCAATGTTGACGATTTTATTTTTCAGGCCAAACCACGCTGATTTAAAATAGTCAGAAGCCGAATAGAAAACCACGGGAGTTGCCAGCAAAAACATGATGAAGCGGAAAAGCGGTTTGTATTTATCCATCCAAAAATCGCTCGTACCCATGAGCTGTCCTGCATATTCCGGATAGGAAAAAAACATTCCGTTCCCGAAAGCAAATCCAGCAATGGCGAGTTTGATGACTAACGTTTTGTCGAAAACCTCTTCTTTTTTATCTGCGGTTTCAAGATTGATGACCGGCTTGTAACCGAGATTGGTTAAGAATTTCGCCAGATCGCTCAATTTCAATTCATTATGATTGAAAGAGATCTGAACGTTCTTCCGGGTAAAGTTGACCTGCGAATAATTAATGTTATCATTCAAAGTATGAAGACTTTCCAGAAGCCAGATACAGGATGAACAATGGATCACGGGAATTTTTAAAGTAACAAGACTTGTATTGCCTTCTGAGAAATCGGTAACGTTATTGAAAATTTCGGGAGTATCCAGGTAATCGAATTGAGAAATATTATCATCGTTCGGTTTAATTCCAGACCGTTTATTGAGTTCGTAAAAGTTTCCTAAATTGTTAATATTCAGTATTTCGAACACCGATTTGCAGCCGTTACAGCAAAATATTTTCTCATCGAACGAAATTCGCTCTTTGTCTATATCCTGACCGCAATGAAAACAATTTTCTGCCACTTTTCCTAGAATTCAACCAGCAAAATTATGACAAATAAATTTGTGTTAAGGTTTTAAATACGCTATTTTTGCTGATAAATGTCATAAATAATGTCCTTAGAAAAACAAAACCTGATCGAAGAAAGTCTGCAGAAAGTTTTTAACGAAGATTCCTTCAAGATTACCCTATCAGACGAAGATTTTCAAAAATATCTTGCTGCAAAACAAATCCTTAAATTTCATAAAGGCGAAACTATTTTCGAGGATGGAGATACGCCAAAAGGTGTTTTTTTTATTAACAAAGGCACGGCGAAACTTTCGAAGCAGGGAGTTTACGGAAAAGAGCAGATCCTGCGCTTTATTAAAGAAGGCGATCTGATCGGTTACCGCTCTTTACTTTGTGGAGAAAATCTACAGGCAAAAGGAGAAGCAATGACGGAAGTGGAAACTACTTTTTTACCCGCAGAACTTTTTCTTCATCTTTTAGAAGTGGATCCGAAACTATCCTTCGTAATGCTGCAGAAAATTGCTTTCGAATTAGGCGAGTCTTCAAATACCGTTACTTTTTTAGCTCAGAAAACCGTTCGCGAAAGACTGGCAGAAATTTTACTTCTTTTGGAACAGAAATTAGGAACTGATCCGGAAGGATTTATCAAAATTTCTTTAACGCGGGAAGAAATCGCCAACATTATTGGAACTGCTACTGAAAGTGCGATCCGCTTAATTTCAGAATTTAAACAAGATGGTTTAATCGAAGTTGAAGGACGCAACATTAAAATTGTTCACCACGAAAAACTGAGGAAACTGGGTCATATTTTGAATTAATAATTTGAAATTCAAATACTCAAAAACACAAATACTCATCAATTATTACTCATTACCAATTACTTATAAAAAATGTCAGTACATTCTGAAATTAAAAAGATCACGACCGAGACTTTGCGGAAAATGAAATTCGACAAAGAAAAGATCACCATGCTTACTGCCTACGATTTCACCACCGCAAAGATGGTTGATGCAGGCGGAGTTGATGCGATTTTGGTCGGAGATTCGGCCTCTAATGTGATGGCGGGTTTCGAAACCACTTTACCGATCACGCTTGATCAAATGATTTATCACGCACAATGCGTTGTTCGTGGTGTTGACCGTGCTTTAGTTGTGGTAGATTTGCCTTTCGGAAGTTACCAGTCGAACCCGGAAAAAGCGCTGGAATCTTCGGTGAGAATTATGAAGGAATCGCAAGCGCACGCCATCAAACTGGAAGGTGGAAGTGAAGTTGAAGAATCAATCAGAAAAATTGTGAACGCCGGAATTCCTGTGATGGGACATTTAGGTTTAACGCCACAGTCGATCTTCCAGTTTGGAACATACAGAGTTCGTGCGAAGGAAGACGATGAAGCTGAAAAATTATTAAAAGACGCCAAATTGTTAGAAGAATTAGGATGTTTCGCTTTGGTTTTAGAGAAAATTCCTGCAAAATTAGCCAAAATGGTTTCCGAAAGTATTTCTATTCCAACTATTGGAATTGGAGCCGGCCCGGATTGCGACGGTCAAGTTCTTGTTTATCACGATATGGTGGGAATGAACAAAGACTTCACGCCAAAATTTTTAAGAAGATATCTTGATCTGTATACAGAAATTACCGGCGCAGTTTCTCAATATGTGAAAGACGTTAAATCTGCTGATTTCCCAAATGACAAAGAAAGTTATTAAGTTTCTACTTTTATTAACTGTTTTCGGTCTTTTCCAGTCGTGTGTTTCTCATCAAACACAATTTGGAACAAAGACAGAAATTCACGATCCACAAGATTCGGTAAAAAGTCTGGAAAGAATTAAGCTTATAAAAAGTTTAGATTATTCTGCCTTTAAGCAAGGGAAATTCAGCACGGAAAAAACTGCTGTAAATTATCGTTTCTTAAGTCCCCAGAAAATAGACTGTGATAAAAAATATCCTTTCGTTGTTTTTCATGGTTCAGGTGCAATTGGAACTGATAACCGCTCCCAAATGGGTGTTCTTTCTAAAATGTGGCTTCTTCCGGAAAATAGAAAAAAATATCCTGCTTTCGTTCTTTCTCCTCAATTCCCGGTTCGCTCTTCTAATTATCATCTGGATGAAAAAAGAGGAGTTCAGGTTTCGGAATCGAACGACTACCTGGATCTGCTTTTAAAATCCGTAGATTCACTGGCAAACTCAGAAAATATTGATCGGTCCAGAATTTATGTAATGGGATTTTCGATGGGTGGTGCTACAACTTCAAATGCAATCTCTAAACATCCGGATTTGTTTGCCGCAGCAATTAATATTTCTGGAATTTCACAATTTGATGCGACAGAAAAACTTACGGAGTTGCCGATTTGGATGGTGCACGGAAGTTTAGATACCGATAATTTTCCGCAAAGTAACTTTAGGTTTTATGATGAAATGAAGGACAAAGGCACTGCCTTTTTATGGGAATACAAAGATAAATATCACAATAATATACTGTCTGCAGAACTCGTAGACGAAATACCAAAATGGCTTTTTAATCAAAGAAAAAAATAATGAGAACAAATACACAAACAATTCAGGGAATTTTATCTATCGCCGCATTACTTTGTCTGGTCGTAGGATTTTTTAATTTATTCAGTCCGGAGATCAACGATCTACTTTACAACAAATTATTTTATTTTTTGATAGGAGTAAGTTTCTTTTTTCAGGCTCCGACTTTAGCCAATAAAAATTTATTGTACCCAATGTATGCTGCAGCAGCTTTATGCATAATTGGTGCGTTTCTGCCGAAAGATTCCCAATTCGCCATGATCAAAACGATCGGGCTTTTTGCTGGAGTAATTCTTTCGATCTTTAACAGGCCGAAAGTGGTGCGAAAATAATCTACAACGCTAATTTTAAAAGAGGATTTAAATAGAAACTCTCAAGTAATGGATATATGAAAAGCCCCGGATTTGGGGCTTTTCTGTTTATATGTAGAAAATTATTATAATCGTACCCGAACCCAAACAGGTAAAGCCTTTAAAACAATGGCAATCATTGACCACCGCTTTGTTACATACGCATATTCCTTTTTGTTTTTGATGATCTTATAGATCTGTCGTCCGGCTTTTTCGGGAGACGATGCCCAAAACATTTTCTTGCCCTGGGTCATTTTTGTTGCGACAAAACCCGGTCTTACATCTGTTACATAAACGGATTTTTGCAATCGTCTGGCTCGCTGGGCTTTTTGTCTTAATCCTTCTAAATAAGTCATTTGATAAGACTTTGCGGCGTGATATGCAGGTGCAACGCGACTTCCGAAAAGTCCGGAGACCGAAGTGATCGCTATAAAATGTCCGTGTCCCTGATTTTCGAAGAATCGGTAGGTGTGATCCGCGATTTCTGTAAAAGCCAAAACATTTAATTTGTTGGCATTATTTTCTGCGGTAAATCCGCGATTTCTGTTTAGGTTTCCAATACCAGCGCTTAAAACCAAAAGATCTAATCCACCTAATAATTCGATAAGTTCCATTATTTTTGTGGAAGGCTGATTTTCTAAACAATCCAAATATTGAACTTCTAAATTTTTTTGTTCAGAATTTTTTAAGTCTTTGATAAAATCATTTTCAATGCCCGTGATACAAACTTTGTAGTCATTTGAAAGAAGAAATTGGCGAGTTCATAACCAATCCCCGAAGTTCCGCCAATTATAATTGCTTTTTTCATCACACTAAACTAAGGTTTTATGAAAAGAACTCCAATAAAAGAAACAAAAAATTGCAAAATCTTTTGACTTTGTAATTTAAATTTTAGCGATATTTTCTGCTTCGAATTTAGTAATTGCCAGATTGCAGGATCTCTTCAAAATAATTCGAGAGTAAAACCCGTTCCGCTTTCGTGAGGTTGGCTTTCGGATGTTTGCCAATGTAAGCAGGCAAAGGCATCGAATAATCTTTCACCGCTTTTGCAGAATTTGTTAGCATGCTTTTCTTCAGATCTTTATTTAAGTTTCCCCACTCTGAAAGGTTAAGATGTTCGCGACCTTCGTTAATGTGATTTTTAATAATCCATGCAACTGGCGCTACATAAGCATAATCTGGATAAACAGTTTCGTTGGTGTGACAGTCGTAGCAACCTTTTTTTAAAATTTCCTTAACATTTCCGGGCGTTCCATAAACATTTATAAAATTCACTTTTCGGTTTATAGGTTTGTTAATTCTGTTCACGGGAATAAACTGAATTACCGCAATTACGATCAAAAACCAATAGAGGATGGTTGAAAAAGTTTTCATCAGGGTTTTTTTGTTAGTTCTGTCGGAGATGAAACTGCGGGTAATTCTTCTGAAGTTTTTGCCTCAGTTGAAGGAGTGATTTGCAGCTCAGTTGCAAGATTCCAGGTTTCCCTGATCTCCCACAAGGGACGAATTTCTATTATTTTGTCGTACAAATAAACGTCTTCCGCAAAGGTTTGGGTCGCGAAATCGGAAGCATCCCAAATTCCATTCTCATTGTTATCTACCAAAATTCTCGGTCGATATTTTCCGGGTTTTAACGAATTAAAAGTGATCGTATTTTCCTTTCCGTATCTGGAATAAGCCACATTTCCACCTTCATTTAAAAGTTGAAGCCAGAATTTTTCAGCCGGCGCATTTTCCAGCGTTAAAATTAATTTCCCGTAATTTTCGGTTTTATCACTTTCAAAATCAAAGCGATACGATTTCAAAGTGGAGTCGTAAAAAGACAAAACGCTTTCTTTTGGAACAGTTAAGGAATATTTTTTACCTTCTTTAAAATTTGATGTAATATAAATTTGATAAGGATTTTTCTCGGAGATCTTTGCGGTAAATTCCTGCTGAATGCTGTCGGAAGTTAAAGACCATTTTTCGGGTTGAATCTTATCGATAAAATAATTAGAAGTGATCACAAAATCGTCATTCGGAGCCAGCAAATTTCCTTTAGCATTGGAAACGGTCATTTCATTTTTCGCGTTGTACCGGTAAAAAACGGAAACCGTGTCTTGTTTTACACCGTCATCATAACTGAATTTGAGATTCTCGCTCGTATCAATTCCTAAATTTTGTTGCTTGGCATCGAACCAAATATTGATAGAGTCCGATTTTGGTGCGTGAGTAACTTTATAATCCTTCAATTTTTCGTTGATTGAAAGTACTTTTACCTCGGCCGGATTCCCTTCATACGTCATTAAAATTCCACCCGGAACTTCTTTCATTTCGATATATTTCAAGGCTTTTTTAGACGGAAAAAGATTAATATTTAAGCCGGAAATACTTTTATCTAAAGTAATTTTATCTTTTTGGAAACCTACTTTTTCTTTTCCGGCATCGAAAACAGAATTGGCATTGGTATCTTCAAAAGCTAAGATCCGATAATCACCCGGCGAAAGGTAATTCAACTCAAAATAACCATCGGGATCTGCCTTCGTAATATAATAAGGTTTCTGGCGGTAATCCATCGAATCTTTATCTTGAAAAAGTCCGACCACCATATTGGATTCTGCAGTTTTCAGATCTTTGTCCCCAACTAAACTTTTTAACTCTCCGCTAATAAAAAGTTGATCGATCTTTTCGCCAGTGGAGAAAGCGAAATTGTAATATTGGAGCGCATTACCTTCATTATTATCTACGATTGCATTACCGAAATTGAAATTATAAGTCGTATTTGCCTGCAAAGTGTCCTCCCATTTGATAAGCAAATATTTATTCGCCATCCCGGAAGGAAGGATCTTGGTGATTTTTTTTAGTGGCGGCGAAATGATCAGTTGTTTGTTAATGTCTTTCAAACTAATATACTCATCAAAATCAATCCGCAGTTCTTTAATATCTCGGGGAACATTAACTCTTGTTGTATCGATGTTGCTGCTGATGACTTTTGGCGGAATGGTATCTTTTGTTCCTCCAACAGGCGATCCAACACGAGCGCAGGAAAATAACAGCGCCGTGATGATGAAAAGAAAAAAAATTTTCTTCATTGATAAGTTTTAAGCAAAATTAAGCAAATTATTCGCTGTAGGAATCATTGTTTTCTTTTGAGGTGTCTTTTCCGCCAGCGTTTTTTAAACTGTCGTTTTTATTCATTTCTTTTTGAAATTTTTCAGTTTCATAAGGGAAATTTTCAAACAGGCCAGAGAGTGCCAGTGCAGAATAAACACGACCCGAATATTTGTTACCGATGGCGATGATCGTAACATTGGACTTTAATAAATGCGCAAAAACAGAATTCGTTCCGTGCCACCAACCGTTGTGATAAGTAAGTTTTTCGCCGTTATCGAAAATTTTCATGCGGAAGCCGATGCCGTAATTATTAATTCCAGGCCTTTCATTACTATAAGGTTCAAAGATCTTTTCCTGCAGATCACTTCTGAGAAAATTCTTTGCAAAAAGCGCTTTGGAAAAATTGAGCAGATCCCGTGGCGTCGTGTAGACATTTTTATCTCCATAAATTAGATCCAAACGGTCGTACGGATAAACCTTTGGTCCACGCTGATAAAAAGATTTTGCTGCAGTTGCCATATCTTTTTCCTGAAAAATATAGGTATTCTTCATCTTCAAGGGACGAAAAACAATCTGCTGCATCGCTTCCGGAAAAGGAGTTTTTGTAACTTTTTCGATCAACAAAGCCAGGAGCGCATAGTTCGTGTTGCAGTACATAAAGCCGGTATCGGTTTCCCGCGCAAGTTCCGGTTTGTAACGAATAAGCAAATTCATAATATCCTGATTGGTCAGGTATTTCTTGCTGTATTCCGCGGGTGCCGGTTTAATTTTCTCGATGACATATTCGTATTTCGGCAAACCACTTCTCTGGGAAAGCAACGTAAAAACGGTGACTTTGGGATAAGGAAAATGTGGAAAGTATTTGGTTAGCGGATCATCCATTTTCAGTTTTCCGCCTTCGATCAATTTCATCGTTGCCATAGCCGTTAACGTTTTCGAAATCGAAGCTACGTGTAGTGCAACCGTGTCATTTATTGGCACTTGTTCATTGTCCTGCGCAAAACCCCGATAACTTTCGTAAAGGATTTTATCGCCTTTTGCTACTAAAAAACCGCCCCATAAATCACCTTTTTCCCAAACGTTTTTATAATAATTATCGATCACAGAAACAATCGAGTCTTCATTATCCAGTTGATTGTCTTTTCTTTTGAAAATATCATCAAGATCAATGTTGCTGTAATTGGGTAAAGTGGTTTGAAGTTCTTCTTTGGTTTTATTTTCTTTTTTACAGGAAAATAGGGTGAAACTAAAAATAAGGAGAAAAAGAGCGCTGTTTAAAAATTTCATTTAAAGGATTTTGGGCTGAAAAATCTCCGCAATATAAGGGATTCTTCCAAAATTCTATAAGCACGAAATCATAAACATTTGTTAAGACTGCGAAAAATCAGTTAGGATTTTATCAACAATTACCTGAGCCAATTTTTCTTTGCTTTGCGTAGTCCAGCCAGCAATATGGGGCGTGAGAATAGCTTTTTCTGAATTTAAAAGATATTGGAGATCTTCGTTTTCAGCTTCCAGATTTTCGAAAGAGGCTTTTTCATATTCTAAAACATCCAGACAGGCACCTTTAATTTGACTCGTTTTTAAAGCGGTTACTAAATCGGCAGTTTTTACATTTTTTCCTCTCGCAGTATTAATGAAGTAGAAATTATTTTTCATTTTTGAAATAAATGCTGCATCGATTAGATTATGAGTCTCTTTGGTGATCGGGAGATGAATGCTGAGAATATCTGCCTCGTTTTGAAGCGTTTTCAAGGAAACCTGTGTTCCAAATTCATCGGAAAGGTCGGGCAGAATGTCATAGAAAATAACGTTCACTCCAAAACCAGAAAGTCTTTTTGCGACGGCTTTTCCCATGTTTCCATAGCCAATAATTCCAAACGTTTTCCCGAGAAGTTCGTCGCCGCGATTTTCTTCACGTTTCCAGATTCCGTTTTTAACTTCATTGGAAGCGATAAAAAGACGATTCATTAGGATTAGAAGCATTCCCAGAACATGTTCGGCAACAGAATCGCGGTTGCCTTCGGGAGAACTGATGAGTTTAATTCCGGATCGTTCCGCAAATTCAACATCTATATTTTCCATGCCGGCGCCAACTCTTGCGATAAATTTTAGATTGCTTCCGTGCTCGATAAAATTTTGATTGATCGGAATTCGGCTCCTTATTATAATACCGTCATAATCTGAAATCTTCTCTAAAACTTCATTATAAGTTGAAATAAAATCTTCTTCCAGCGAAAAACCTTTCGCAGAAAGTTGTTCTGTAATTAAAGGATGATTTTTATCGAGGAGAAGGATTTTCATTTTATTTAAATTTGAGAAAATTAGCTGCCGAATAATTTTTTCAGTTCAATAGAATCTGCAGCTTTCATTCTTCCCGAAAGGATCAAGGAAAGTTCTTTTCTACGCAAAGCCGCGTCGAATCGTGTTTTTTCTTCTTCAGTTTCCGGTACCATTTTCGGAATTGGAATTGGACGGTTGAACTCATCAACAGCTACGAAAGTGTAAATTCCCGAATTGGTATGAATTTTTTTCTGATTTATCGGATCATCTAACCAAACATCTACATAAACCTCCATAGAAGTTGAAAAGGCGCGTGAAACTTTACTTTCAAGAACCACAATTCCACCTTCCGGAATTGGATGATCAAAAGAAACATGATTTACAGAAGCAGTTACAACACGTCTTTCGCAGTGTCTTGCTGCAGAAATTGAGGCGCAACGGTCCATTTTTGCCAAAAGTTCTCCACCAAAAAGATTTCTTAAAGAATTGGTCTCGTTCGGCAGAACAATATTCGTCATTACTGTTAACGATTCTGCTGCTTTTTTGCTTTTTTCCATTTAGAGTTTGAATATTTTTTGGAGCTCCATTTTTTAACAGGAGTTTTTGTGGGAGTGACTAAAGATTTTATTGAATCTGTTCGTAGAGAATCAATAATTGAATTGGGTATAAGAGCAGAATCCTTCTTTATAGAGTCCTGTTTTATTTTTAGCACGGATTTTTTATCAAGATCATCACCGAAGCTTTTTTTACCGAAAATTTTCTCTGGTTGTGTTATTCCAAAATAGGTTAGAGTCAGAATGCCAATAACTAAAGGAATCAGCCAGTAAACCGACTTATTGAAAGTGTAGGTTTTCTCATCATTCTCGGAATTTCTTTTGGTATTTTTAATTTCAGAGATCGTAATTTCTTCCAGACCGTAGAAATCCGGCGAAAGGTTTTCGGTTCTGATGCCGGTGAAATGTATTTTGCTGTCATCAAGAAAAAAAGTTCCAAGATTTTCAACAGAAACTTTACCGTCTTTTTCCAGCGTGGAATTCCAGAAAGTAACCTGTTTTTTAATTTTAATTTCGGCTTCCAGTTCCGTGATGCTTTTTTGCGCCGAAATAAATTTGATAAGATCTGTTCCTTTTCCTTCCGCATCATTGCGAAAAGCGACTTCTTTTCCTGGGGGCAAAATACTTTTCCCTGTTTTATCAACTGTAGCGTTCGTTGTTTTCAGGTAGAAAGTTCCAAAACCTGGAACTAAAACGCTGCCCTGTTTATTCAGAAATTCGAGAAGAAGGAAAGGAAAATTCATATTGTGGCAAATTTATGTTTTTTGTGCATTTAATCAAAATAAAAAAGACTGCTCAAAAAGCAGTCTTAAATACCAATTATTATAAACACTGAGCTTCAATTACTGAAATTTAAAACTTACCCCAAACATAAAGTTTGTTCCAGCCTGCGAAAAATAAAATGGATCGTCCGCGTAAACGAAACCGTTATTCACATATTTTTTATTGAAAAAATTATTGACTAAAAATTTAAAATCTACTTCTATCTTTTTTAGATTTAAAGTATATCTCGCATTAAAATCGGTGAGGAAATAATCTGCTAATTTTAGATTCTCGGTATTGGTGTTATCTAAATATTGACTTCCAACGTATTGGTTTTGAACTCCTAAACTGAAATCTTTGGTAGGGGAATAATTAATCAAAGCATTAGCAATAACATTGGGTGAAAAGGAAATAGGTGTTTTTCCTAAATTTTTTATTCCGGCTGGAGTTTCATTTTTAAAGTCCGTATTTTCATTCTTGCTTAAAGTCAAATTACCGGATAGATTCCATTGGTCAGATAATTTCGCTAAAGCGCCAACTTCGACTCCCATTCGGTAACTTTTGCCGGAATTTACCCTGATAAATTCGCCAATGTCATTGATCTGTCCATTTAAAACGAGTTGATTCACGTAATTCATGTAATATAAATTGGTGGTGAAAGAAAGCGCACCAATGGTTTTTTCCAGCCCTGCTTCAAAATCGTGCAGTTTTTCCGGTTGTGTATCGGGATTTGCGAAGAGGTCGTCGCGATTTGGTTCGCGATGTGCATGTGCGTAAGAAATAAATAATTTTCCGGAATTGATCTTATAATTAAGTCCGAATTTAGGATTGAAAAAAAGCCAGTTCTTATTCAGGTCGGCACCTTCACCATCGCCTTGCTGACTGATCTTAGTGTCGTAATTAATGTTTCTTAGCTGTAAATCACCGTAAAATTCAAACTTATTAACACTGATTATTGCTTTTGCGAATGTGGCCAATTCGTTTTTTACCGAATTATTTCTATAATATTCGTGCTCAAAAATATTCGGATAAAATACGCCTGAAACATTTCCGTAATGCTTTCCATCATATTGATTTGCCACGATTCCAAAATTCAGATCCAGATCTGTAAATTTTCCATACAATGTGGAAACTCCACCATAAAAATCATTGTCCAGCCATTTTTTTCTAATGAAATCTGTCCGTTTAATAGTTTGATTCGCAATGAATAGATCGGGTAAATTGTATTTTGAAAATTTCGCATCCTGTTTGTAATTTTCGTAATAACCTTTCCCTTTCGTGTAGTGAAAAGTTGTTTCTAAATTCCAGTGATCACTGAAATTTTGTTCCCAAAGCAACTGATAATGATTTTGCCGGTAATTATCGGTTTCTTTATCGTAAAACCCGACAATGTTTTCGAAATCTGCATCATAGATCGCACCCGAAAAATTATATTTCGGATTGGTTTCCCAGGTATTTCTATCAATCGCATTCCAGGCTTGGTATGTTGTTTCTTTGCCACCGAAAGCCATTAAGCGAATTTTGGTTTTGTTTTCTTCAAAAAGAGCTGAGAAATTATAAGAATCAAGATCAGAAAAAGCACGGTCGATATAACCATCAGAATGGATCTTTGTGTAACGGCCCATTACTGAAAGCCGGTCTTTCCAGAATTTTCCGCTGCCAATTTCTGCGGAATATTTATAAGTGTTGAAGGAGCCGTAAGAATTATCGGATCTAACATAGAATTTTTTCTCGGGATCTTTCGAGATCACGTTTACACTTGCTCCGAAAGCGGAAACTCCATTTGAGGATGTCCCAACACCGCGCTGAATTATAATCTGGGAGGCGGAACTTGCCAGATCGGGAACATCGACAAAGAAAGTGCCCTGACTTTCGGAATCGTTGTACGGCACGCCATTCATCATCACATTAATTCCATTTCCACCAACGCCTCGTATTCTGAATCCTGTGTAACCAACGCCGTTACCAGCATCGGAAGTGGAAATTACAGAGATCTGATTCTTTAACAAGATTGGCAGATCCTGACCGAGATTTTTCTGACCCAGATCCTTTTCAACGTTGATGATTTCTTTGGAAAGCGGTAAGCGTTTCGTGAAATTGACACTTTCAATTTCCTGAATTTTTAAAGTATCCTGCACCGACTGTGCAAAATAAAATGGACCTGCGAGAAGTCCAAAAACAATAAATCCTTTCATTCTTTTAATTTTTAAGATTAATTGAATAAAAGGGGTGAGTTTGATTAGTAATAAGCAATTGGCAATAATAAATAACCATTGCTGATTACTCATTATTTATTCCTTATTTTAATTTCCCTAAACAGCATTATCTGTTCCAGGTTCATTGGGTATAATCTCAGCTTTTCACAGCACCCCTTAAATTTCTGAGGGCAATATTACAAAATATTTTGCTAATATCGCTTGTTGTCAGAATCGATGTAGAAATAGTTTTTACCATCGTCGGTAACTTCAAAAAGTCTTGCTAATTTCCAGCTGAAATTTCGTTTGATATCGCTGTATTCAAAAGGAATAATTACAGTATTATTAACGTCGATGACGCCAAACCGATTATCGCGAACTGCGATGATCATTGGGTTTTTTAGATCATCTCCTTCCATAATATGAAGATATTCATACTGCGGATAAATTGTGAACTGTCGGTAATCGCCTGGATTTTCGAATTTTGAATCTTCAATAATTCCGTACGCTTTATTCAAAACATATCCATGGAAAAGTTGGGCCTTAAATTCGGAAGGACATTTTCCTACATCACCTTCTTTGAACAGATAAACGCGTTTTCCTGCTTCGTTAATTCTAAAGTCCAAATCATTATAGCGGACAGAAGCGTATTTGTTGGAACCGTATTTTTGTACTTTAGGATTGGTTGAATTCAAAAGATTGCAGTCTTCAGTAAAAAATCCAACATTGCTGTATTCAGGTTTGATAATAACTTTGCCTTTCTGATTGATGAAACCAAATTTACCATCGACTTTTTGAGGAATCAGCGCAGAAACTGAATCATTGATTTTGATAAGATCGGGATTTTCCTTTAAAGAAATCGGGGTTAAAGAGAGCGCTTTTTTAGGAGCGGTCTTTTTCTGAGCGGATAAAGTAAGGGAAAGACTTACAAATAATAAAACGAAAGCATTGGTCATGAAGTTCTTTTTACAAAATTTCTGCCAAAAGTAAGAATTTAAATATTTCTGAAAATAAAGAAGAGAATGATCGCAACTGCAATCACATAGATCGCAGTTCCTCCGAACAAGAACTTTCGAATTTTTGGGAAAGAATATTTTAAACCAAACCATTCAAATAATATTCCTACAAAAACATACGGTATCGCAATAATAAAGAGAGGGTTATAAGAGAATGCCTGTCGGAATTCACCGTGAAGGGCAGTGTGTAAAGCGCGCTGACTTCCACAACCGGGACAATCTAAACCTGTAACAAATTTAAAAGGGCATTTTAACAGAAAACTGTTAGATTCTGGGTTAAAAAAGTAATAAAAAAGAAGTCCGCCGACTGCTATGACGACGATCAAAAATAATAAGTAGGTTTTATTTCTGTTGTGCACTAGTTGTTATAAAATCCGGCGAAAACACCTAGTGTTGCCATAATTACTATTGCAACAACTCCTAAGACACCAAGTGCTATACTTACAAGTACTAAGGTTTTTGCTGTTCGGGACGAATTTTCTGCACCTGCAATGTCACCACGGTAAAATTTGGATTCTACGCCTGCGGAATAAATAATACTGATGATTCCTAAAATCTGACAACAGAAAATGGTCACCAGAATAGATTCTACCAACCATGTTTTTGGTGGAATTCCGTTTTGATTTTGATTCATGTTCGCATTTTGACCGATCGTCTCCATTAATTATTTTTTTATAAAAATAGTAAAAAATAGATGATGAGCATTATATTTATTTCAATTCTAAATGATTTTAGTCAATTTTTCACTTAAAAATTTTGTAATTTTGAGTTCCTTAAATTTTCATTAAAAATAAACAGATATGACGTTTGATCTTGACATGATTAAAAAAGTGTACGAGCTTTACCCTGAGAAAGTTGCGAAAGCACGTGAAGCGGTAGGCAAACCTCTTACGCTCTCAGAAAAAATTCTATATACCCATCTTTGGGAGGGCAATGCATCTCAATCTTACGAAAGAGGAAATTCTTACGTAGATTTCGCTCCAGACAGAGTTGCGATGCAGGATGCAACGGCGCAAATGGCTCTTTTGCAGTTTATGCAAGCCGGAAAATCCAAAGTTGCTGTTCCTTCCACCGCTCACGCCGATCACTTGATTCAGGCCAGAGTTGGTGCAGAAGCAGATTTGCAGGAGGGAATTAATAAAAATTCTGAAGTATTTAATTTCTTGAGTTCTGTTTGTGATAAATACGGTATTGGTTTTTGGAAACCGGGTGCTGGTATTATTCACCAGGTTGTTTTAGAAAATTACGCATTTCCGGGTGGAATGATGATTGGGACCGATTCCCACACTGTAAATGCAGGTGGTTTAGGAATGGTTGCAATTGGTGTTGGTGGTGCAGATGCTGTAGATGTTATGGCGGGAATGGCATGGGAACTTAAAATGCCGAAATTGATCGGTATAAAATTAACAGGAAGATTAAACGGCTGGACTGCCGCGAAAGATATTATTCTGAAAGTTGCAGGAATTTTAACTGTAAAGGGAGGAACTGGGTGTATCGTAGAATATTTTGGTGATGGTGCAAAATCTCTTTCTGCCACAGGAAAAGGAACTATTTGTAACATGGGAGCTGAAATTGGAGCCACAACTTCAACGTTTGGTTATGATGATTCTATGCGAAGATATTTAGCCGCAACCGGAAGACAGGATGTAGTTGATGCTGCAGATCTGATCGCCGAGCATTTGACTGGAGATGACGAGGTTTATGCAAATCCAGAAATGTATTTCGATCAGGTGATTGAAATTAATCTGGATGAATTAACGCCTCATTTAAACGGACCTTTTACGCCGGATTTAGCAACGCCAGTAGGAGAATTTCATGATAAAGCCATTGCAAACGGATGGCCAATTGAAGTAGAGTGGGCCTTGATCGGTTCCTGTACAAACTCCTCTTACGAAGATTTATCCAGAGCAGCCTCTATTGTTGATGATGCTTTTGCTAAAGGTGTAAAACCAAAAGCAATTTTAGGAATCAATCCAGGCTCTGAGCAGGTTAAATTTACTGCGGAACGGGATGGTTTCTTAGATTCATTTAGAAAATTTGAATCTGCAAGAATTTTTACTAATGCTTGTGGACCATGTATCGGACAGTGGGATAGAGAAGGTGCGGACAAAGGCGAGAAAAACTCCATTATTCACTCCTTCAACAGAAACTTTGCAAAGAGAGCCGATGGAAATCCAAATACCCACGCTTTTGTAGCATCACCGGAAATGGTAGCTGCAGTGGCAATATCCGGGAGATTAGATTTTAATCCAATTACCGATACATTGACCAACCAAAACGGAGAAGAAGTTAGATTGAACGAACCGGTAGGAATTGAATTGCCGCCAAGAGGTTTTGCGGTAGATGACAATGGTTATCAAGCGCCGTCTCATGATGGTTCTACAGTTCAAATTGCGGTAAACCCAACATCGGATCGACTTCAACTCTTAACACCTTTCCAACCTTGGGACGGAAAAAACATTATCGGGGCGAAAGTACTTATCAAAGCTTTCGGAAAATGTACAACCGACCATATTTCTATGGCAGGACCGTGGTTGAAATACCGTGGTCATTTAGATAATATTTCTAACAACATGTTGATCGGCGCCATAAACGCTTACAATATGGAAACCAATACCGTAAAAAATCTTCTAACAGGAGAATATGGCGAAGTTCCTGCTGTAGCAAGAGCGTACAAAGCTGCCGGAATTCCTACAATTGTTGTGGGTGATCAAAATTATGGGGAAGGTTCTTCCAGAGAACATGCTGCAATGGAGCCCAGACATCTTGGTGTAATGGCCGTTTTGGTAAAATCTTTCGCTCGAATTCACGAAACGAATTTGAAAAAACAGGGAATGCTTGGTTTGACTTTCGCCGATGAAACAGACTACGATAAATTCCGGGAAGATGATGTTGTTAATTTCTTAGATTTAGATCAGTTCGCGCCAGGTAAACAATTAACGGTAGAATTGGTACATTCCGATGGAACAAAAGATATCATTTTAACAAACCATACTTACAATTCGCAGCAAATTGCCTGGTTTGTCGCAGGTTCTGCTTTAAACTTAATCGCAGCCGAAGCAGCAAGAAACGCTTAATTAACTCAGATTAATTGATTAGAAACCGCTCAAGAAATTGGACGGTTTTTTATTTGCACGTTCAGTTATCCTTAATTTTTTAAAATTTTGATTATTTGATGTAACAATTAGCGGTTTAAGTTGTCTTATTCATTCATCTACATACTTTATGAAATATAAATCTACCTCCGTCATTATTGCTTTATTTTTCTTCCAAATGTCGTTTTCCCAAGAAAAAACGCAGTCTGAAACTATGGAAAAAGATATTGAAGGAGTAACCATTACCAAATTTAAAAAAGCCGTTGAGCAGAAAGCTGACCGTACTATTTTTGATTTTTCCGAACAGCCGAGTTTAAATTCCGGAACTGTGATGGAAGGCATGAAAAAACTGCCCGGTCTAATTGTTTCCGATGTTGCAGGAATGCTTTATCAAGGAAAACAACTGGCTGTTTATATGGACGGAAGACCGCTGAATATCTCGAGCAATGAACTGAATTCTTTTCTGGAAGGAATGCCCGCAAATTCGGTGGAGCGGGTTGAGATCATCACGCAGCCAGGTGCAGAATTTCCTGCAACTTCGGGTGGTGCAATTATGAATATTATTACCAACAAGAATTCTAAAAAGTATTTAACGGCGACCTATTCCGGAAATTACAGTTTTACGAATGACGATAAGTACCGCAGCCGAACAGGAAGTTCTATTAATTTAAATGCGAGAAATAAATATTTTGGATGGCAAATAAACGCGGGACAAAATTATCGTGAAAGTTTGATGAATTCTAATCAGGACAATCTGGCTTTTATCAATTCAGACCGGATCAATCGTGGTATTTTTGCTAAAAGTGCTGTGACTATAGATTTAGGATTAGATCGTTTGCTTTTGAACTACGATTTTTATAAAAATGGGGGTGACACCAATAATATAAGTTCCGGATTTTCAAAGGATGAACCTTATTTGCTCAATTCCTATTTAGATTCAGAAAATTATAGAAATGAAGCCGTTGCAACGTATCAGAAAAAATTTACCGATAAGGCTAAGAAATTAGATTTCAAAGCCTCTTATTCTCAGGCTGATTCCCAGTTTAATCAGGAAGATGCGGGAGAGTCGCAAAATGTTTTAGATAATTCGTCGGTGATGAGAGTTTCTAATTTCAAAATAGATTATTCGCAGCCTTTGAAAATTTTAGATGATGGCAAAGTTAGTTTTGGTGGCCTTTATGAAAAACAAAATTATAAAACCGCAAGTTTCAATGAACTCAATTTAGATTATCAAAAATTAAATGCGGCCGCGTATTTAGAATTTCAGGCGAGTTTAAAAAATATTGATTTCATTTTAGGAACGCGTGCTGAAGATTATGATATTTCGGGAACAGCTTACAATGAAGATAAAAATAAGTATGAAGATCTTATAAGTTTTAAAAAGTTTAAATTTTTTCCCAACGCGAGTGTACAGTATAACTTCGCGAAGCAGGTTTATTTTGCCTTGAATTACAACAAGAAAATTTCTTTACCGAGTATTTCCGTTTTAAACCCGAATAACACGACGTATGAAGGACCAAATTCCCAATCTGCCGGAAATCCAAATTTACAGCCCACCATTTTCGATAATTTCGAAGCCAAGTTAAGTGCAGTAGATTACGTATTTATTGGCTACAATGTGAGTGTTGCGAAAAATCAGGTGGTTCAAAAAATCAGCAGAGTCGGCGATGTTATCATCAATTCTCAGGACAATGTTTCTGAATTAAAAATTCATAATTTCAATGTTGGTTTTCCTATTCCGTTCGCCATTTTTAATACGCCTCTAAAAGAACTGATGAAATTTAATATGAATCCCGACAAACTGAATTTCGTATATATTTATTCAGCTTATCAACTGCATCAATTACCCAATATTAGTACGAAAGGTTTTTGGGTCTTCAATTTTATGGCGCAGATCATCTTGCCAAAAGATATTAAGTTCGTGGCGAATTATAATTACCTGACTCCCAATGGAAATTATTACTATTTTGTGGCAGATAAACCCTTCAATAATACTTTGAATTTAAATATTTCGAAAAAATTTATGAGTGAAAGATTAAACGTGTCGCTCTTCGCCGACGATATCTTTAACACGCAGCAAACAGCTCTTCATTCTGTTTCAGATATTCCAAACGTTTATTTGACAAGTAAAAATGATACCCGAAAATTTGGGATTTCTTTGAATTATAAAATTCCGACCAAAAATAAAAACGCGAAAATAGATTCGAATTTGTTGGATAAGGACAAAAAAGAAGATTCTAACGCAATTCCAGTAATTCAATAACATAAAATAAGGTTTCTAAATATTTAGAAACCTTTTTTATTTAGTCTTCACAAGCTTTCCAGACCGCATCATTCTGCGGAACGTCTGCCGTAATCCTTACATTATGGTTGGTTACAGGATGTAAAAACTCTAATTTTCTGGCATGAAGATGAATTCCACCGTCTGGATTGGATCGCGGTGATCCGTATTTTAAATCGCCTTTAATCGGAACGCCAATTTTTGATAATTGTGCGCGAATTTGATGATGGCGACCCGTTTCCAGATCAACTTCCAGCAATTGGAAATTATCTAAAGTTTTGATGATCTCATAATTCAGAATAGCTTCTTTAGCGCCTTCTGTTACCTTCGGGAAAACAGTTGCTTTATTGTTTTTCTCGTTTTTTTGAAGGTAATGAATCAGGCGTTGTGTTTGCGGAATTTCTGCTTTTGGAACAACGGCCCAATAGGTTTTTTTGATTTCGCGGTTCTTCACCATTTGCGTTAAACGGGAAAGCGCTTTCGATGTCTTCGCGTAAATCACCAAGCCCGAAGTTGGGCGATCGATGCGGTGAACCAAACCCAGAAAAACATTTCCGGGTTTATGGTCTCGTACTTTAATAAAGTTTTTGAGTAAATCAAGCAATGATAAATCACCGGTTTTATCACCCTGAACAAGTTGTCCGGCTTTTTTATTGATGACTAAAAGGTGATTGTCTTCGAAAACGATTTGTTCCTGCATATTTGATTTTTACCAACTGCAAATTTAAGCTAAAAAAGAACGATACAAAAAAGATGGAACGGTATTAAGAAGGGAGATAAGTCTCCAGAAATTTCCGTTGCGAATCAAACGCAATATCTTCTAAGTTGAGATCTCCTTTTTTAAGCCAAACCGTTTCAGAAATTTCAGAAATCTCCAGATTTACCTTAAATTTCTCAGTAAGGATGTACTCGTAAAAAAGATCTATGGTATTGTACGGAATATTTTTATACTCGTAAACATTAGGCAAACTTGCGAGATATTTCAACTTAGAAACATCGACCTTAATCTTCATTTCCTCAAAAAGTTCCCGAACGCACGTTTCCTCTGCACTTTCTTTCGGGTCTACAAATCCTCCCGCAAGATCTAATTTGCCTTTCTTGGGCTCCTGATTTCTTCGGGTGAACAAAATTTCGTCTTCAAATTTAATTACAACAGCTACCGCTCCGGCTACATTGTGAAAAAGCACGTAATCGCAATTGGAACAGGACCATTTTTTTTCGCCATCCCAAATTAAAGTTTCGTGCCCGCATTTCGGACAAAATTTAAGAAGTTCCATTCATACTAACTCTATTTCGTGGATGATAATTAAGAATCACATCGCGCAGTTCTTCATTCTTCAAATGCGTGTAAATTTCGGTTGTAGTGATGCTAGAATGGCCTAACATTTCTTGAATATAACGCAGATCTGCCCCGTTTTGTAAAAGATGCGTTGCAAATGAATGTCGGAAGGTGTGAGGAGAAATTTTCTTATTGATACCGGCTTTTTCTGTAAGTTCTTTAATGATGATAAAAACAATCACCCGTGACATTGCAGATCCGCGGCTGTTCAAAAATAAAATATCTTCACACTTTTTATTAATTTTATATTTCGAACGTACATTGTTGATGTAGTCCCTAATTAAATTAGAAGTATAAGTTGCCAAAGGAACGAAACGTGTTTTATCACCTTTCCCTTCGACTTTTAAATAAGATTCTTTGAAGTTGATATTAGAAATTTTCAAGTCGATGAGTTCAGAAACCCTTAATCCACAACCGTAAAGAACTTCGATCATGCATTGGTTCCGTTGCCCCAGATCGGTCGTAACATTAATGGCTTTTATGATTCTTTCAACATCCTCAAAACTTAAAGTATCGGGAAGATAAAGTCCTAGTTTTGGGCCTTCTAATAAAGCAGCAGGATTATCAGTACGAACTTCGTCTTCTAATAAATATTTAAAAAAAGACTTGATAGACGAAATCCATCTTGCCTGTGATCGCTCACTGAATTTTTTCTTCGAAAGCTGGAAAAGATATTCCTGTATGTTTTCGTAGGTAATCGCGAGTGGGCCTGTATCCTGGAGATCAAATTCTGCGTAATCGCGGAGTTTTCTAATATCCCTTAAATAGGCGTCTAGTGTGTTGTCTGAGAAATTCCTCTCAAATTTTAAGAAGTTTTCAAAATCTGTAATTTTTTCGTTCCAGGTCATCATTTGTGTGTGTGTTTTAAATCAATTCTTCTTTCGAGATTTTCAAAAGAACAATTCCGTGGTTTTTTAAGAAGTCAATTCCGTCATTGTCGGAATATTCATCTATATAAACCACTTTTTTTATGCCGGCTTGCAAAACTAACTTGCTGCAGTCTTTGCAAGGCGATAAAGTTAAATACAGTGTTGCATCTCTTGCAGACTGTGTAGAACCCGCCAACTTTAAGATCGCATTGGCTTCTGCGTGCAGTACGAACCACTGGGTTTTTCCTGTTTCATCTTCGCAGCAATTGTCGAATCCCGAAGGAGTTCCGTTGTATCCATCGGATATGATCATCCGGTCTTTTACAATGAGCGCTCCAACTTTTTTTCTTTTACAGTACGATAGTTTTGCCCATTCCATCGCCATTTTTAAGTAAGCCTTATCAAATTTAGTTGGTTCCAAATATTTTATTTCTTTTTCTTTATTATTTTCTTTTCTGAACCTGAATGAAAGCTGTTAAAAATTAGGTTTTCTTTTTTCTAAAAAAGCCAGAACACCTTCTTTTTTATCCTCCATTTCAAACAGTTCACCGAAAGATTTTATTTCTGTTTCAAATCCGCTTTCCTTATCATATTCGTTTACGGCAATGATTGCCTTCGAAACTCCCATGGGAGAATTCTTAGAAATTAGAAGCGCCACTTCTTTTGTTTTCGGTAGAAGTTCTTCTAAACTAAAAACTTCGTTCACCAAGCCAATTTCTTTTGCTCGTTGTCCGGAAATCATTTTTGCCGAAAAGATCATCTCATTTGCTAAGCCTTTCCCGACTAGTTTTGGCAGTCTCTGAGTTCCGCCGTATCCCGGAATTAATCCTAAAGTAACTTCCGGCAGTCCCAGCTTTGCATTTTCGGAAGCGTACCGAATGTGGCATGCCATGGCTAATTCTAATCCACCACCTAAAGCAAAACCATTTACAGCAGCGATTACAGGTTTACTTAAGTTTTCTATTTTATTAAATAAAATATTTTGACCATTTCTCGATAACTCTTCAGCAGCTGACGTTCCAAAGTCCGAAAACTCCTTAATATCTGCACCTGCTACAAAAGATTTTTCTCCGCTTCCCGTTAAAATAACAACCCGTACTTCTTTATTGGAATCTAAATCTTCGAAAGCACTACTTAATTCCTGAATTGTTGCGGCATTAAGCGCATTAAGACTTTGCGGTCTGCTGATTGTAATTATGGCTGTTTTCTCTTCAATCTGAAGAATAATATTTTCGTAATTCATTTTTCTATTTTGATATTTTTACGATGCAAAGTTGCAAATTACCACTTTTTTCTGAATATGGTAATCGATTGATATAATATTACGGTGTTTAGGATATTGATTATTTAAATTTAGCCCTCATTACTTGCAGAATGTGTCATCATATTAGCGTCGATATTAACTTGTAATCCTATCGCGATTTTCATTCCGAGCTCAATATTCGCACGGAAGAAATGACAAAGCTGACGGTTGATGATCTCATCTTTTTTTGGACCTGAAATTTCATTCATCGAATCGATGATGTTGCTAATCAGGTGACTGCGTTGTTCTTGATTCATCGCCTTCGTGTAAAGTAATCCGGGTTGCGTGTAGTGATCATCATCATTTTCATTCCGGTTAAAATTCGCCACACTGGTGCTGTCTAAATCGTATTCAAAGTTTTTGTAGGCAGAATCGGGTTCGATATCCGCAAAACTGTTCGGATAATAATTTGGCGCATCTTTATAAATACTCGAATCGGCCATTGCACCATCTCTCTGAAAATTATTAATTTCGAAAGGACAACGATTCACTTCCAGCAGATGTGCATTTACGCCAACTCTGTAGCGGTGAGCATCTGGATAAGAAAATAATCTCCCCTGCAACATTTTATCAGGCGAGAAACTAATTCCTGAGATTAAATTAGCCGGCGAAAAAGTTGCCTGCTCTACGTGAGCAAAGAAATTATTCGGAATTTCATTCAGTTCCATTTCTCCGACTTCAATTAAAGGAAATTCATCCTGAAACCAAACTTTCGTAACATCAAAAGGATTCCAGCGGAATTCCTGGGCTTGCTCTTCCGTCATGACCTGAATATACATCGTCCATTTCGGGAAATCTCCCTTCGAAATGGCTTCAACTAAATCTTCCTGCGCAAAATCTGGATTTTCACCTTTCATTTTCACCGCGTCTTCATTAGAGAAATTTTTGATGCCCTGTTTTGTTTTGAAATGAAACTTTACCCAAACGCGTTCATTATCTGCGTTGATCAGGGAGAAGGTGTGCGAACCAAATCCGTGCATGTGTCTGTAGCCATGAGGCGTTCCACGGTCCGACATTAAAATTAAAACCTGATGCAGCGATTCTGGATTAAAACTCCAAAAGTCCCACTTCATGGTGCTGCTTTTCAAATTTGTTTTTGGAACGCGTTTCTGCGTATGAATAAAATCGGGAAATTTCTTAGCATCTTTAATAAAGAATACGGGCGTATTATTTCCGACCAGATCCCAGTTTCCTTCTTCTGTATAAAATTTTAACGCGAATCCACGTGGATCTCTTTCAGTATCTGCGCTGCCTTTTTCCCCACCAACGGTAGAGAATCTAGCGAACATTTTGCACTCATTTCCAACTTTTGAAAATATTTTTGCTTTCGTGTATTTTGAGATATCGTGCGTGACTGTTAATTTTCCGTAAGCGCCACTTCCTTTTGCATGTACAATTCTTTCGGGGATTCTCTCTCTTACAAAATGGGCTAAGTTTTCCTGCAAAATAAAATCCTGCAGAAGAACTGGACCTCTTGGACCAACTGTTTGTGAATCCTGATGTTCGAAATAGGGCGCGCCGGAGCCGGAAGTGAGTTTTTTATTAGGCATTGATGTGTATTTTCTACTACAAATTTAAGAATTAAGACTGTGAAAAAGCTTTTTACGCGAGTGAAAATCAATATAACATAGTATATTTGTAATAGATAAAATTAATTAAATGAACATTCAACAACTAGAGTATCTAATTGCGGTTGATAAATATAAACATTTCGGTAAAGCAGCACAGGCATGTTTTATTACACAGCCCACGCTGAGCGCCATGATACAAAAATTTGAGGATGAGCTGGATGTGAAGATATTCGACAGAACCACGCATCCAATTCGTACCACAGATGTGGGAGCGCAAATTATTGATGAGGCTAAAAGAGTCATCGATTCTGTAAATGAATTAAAAAATAAAGCCAGCCTTTTAAACAATGTTTTAGCCGGAAAACTTAATCTGGGAATAATCCCTACTGTTTCAAGTTTCATCTTACCTTCCGAAATTTTTGATTTTTTAAAGGAAAATCCAAAAATTGAATTGAATGTGAAGGAAATGACCACCGATAATATCATCAAATCATTAAAGTCTGGTGAATTAGATGCAGGAATTATTTCTACGCCTTACGATTCAGCGAGCGAATTTTATCAGGATTTTCTTTTTAATGAAGAGTTGATGATCTATTCCTCAGATACCGATTCTAAGAAAGACTCTTTCGTTATTCCCGAAGAGATCGACACCAACAAGGTTTGGCTTTTGGAAGAAGGGAATTGTTTAAAAACTCAGTTTGAAAATATTTGTCACTTAAAAGAAAATTCTTTAAAGCCGAAAAATCTGGAGTTTTTAGCGTCCAATATCAATACGCTTATTCAAATGGTGGATAAAGTTGGTGGAATTACGATCCTTCCCGAGCTGGCAATTCCTCAATTATCAGAAATTCAAAAAAATAAAATTTCGAGATTTAGAAAGCCATTTCCTTTTAGAGAGATTAGTTTAATTTACTACAAACCAACGTATAAACAGAAGATTTTGAGCGAGATGGCAACTTCGATCAAAAATTCTCTGAAAGAAAAATTAAATTTTAATAAAATTCCAGAAGATTTTGTGAGCATCAAACCACAATGATTTTTATTACCTGTATAAATTTTGCGGTTCGGTAAATACTCTTTAAATTTGCAACCGAATAACTTCACGAGGAAAATTTTGAACTGATTGCAACCTCCAAAAAAAATGCTAAAACAGAATTTCTATTTTAGTTTCTTTTGTAATCACTTCGTTTTTCTTTAAAAATTAATTTTTTAAAAAACAAAAGAAATATGTCATATTTATTTACGTCTGAATCTGTTTCAGAAGGACATCCTGATAAAATTGCGGATCAAATTTCCGATGCGCTTATCGATAATTTTTTAGCGAATGATCCTAACTCAAAGGTAGCTTGTGAGACTTTAGTGACCACAGGACAAGTTGTTTTGGCGGGAGAAGTAAAGTCAAGCGCTTATCTTGATGTACAGGATATCGCGAGAAAAGTCATCAACGGTATTGGATATACGAAAGGCGAATATATGTTTGCGGGTGATTCTTGTGGCGTAATTTCTGCCATTCACGAGCAGTCTGCAGATATTAATCAAGGCGTTGACCGAAAAGGCGATACCGATGATTTCGAAACCAGAGCAAACAATCAGGGAGCTGGTGATCAGGGAATGATGTTCGGTTACGCGACCAACGAAACTGACAACTACATGCCTTTGGCACTGGATTTAGCGCATACTATTCTTAAGGAGTTAGCAATTTTAAGAAGAGAAAATGATGCCGTTAAATATCTTCGTCCTGATGCAAAATCTCAGGTTACTATTGAATATTCAGATGATCATAAGCCGGTAAGAATTGATTCTATCGTAGTTTCTACGCAACATGACGAATTCGGAAGCGATGAAGCAATGTTGGCGAAAATTAGAAAAGACATGATCGAGATCTTAATTCCGAAAGTAAAAGCCAAACAGAAAAAAGAAATTCAGGATCTTTTTAATAATCAGATCAAATATCACGTTAATCCAACCGGAAAATTTGTGATCGGCGGTCCACATGGAGATACCGGCTTAACAGGTAGAAAAATAATTGTAGATACCTATGGTGGAAAAGGAGCTCACGGTGGTGGCGCTTTCTCCGGAAAAGATCCTTCAAAAGTGGACAGAAGTGCAGCTTATGCAGTTCGTCACATGGCAAAAAATTTAGTGGCTGCCGGAGTTGCAGATGAAATTCTGGTTCAGGTTTCTTACGCGATCGGTGTTGCTCAACCTTGTGGTTTATACATTAATACCTATGGAACTTCAAAACTCGATATTAACGATGGCGAACTGGCGGAAAGAATTCAGAAAATTTTCGATCTAAGACCTTACGCGATCGAGCAAAATTTAAAACTGCGGAATCCAATTTATCAAGAAACGGCTTCTTACGGACACATGGGAAGAGAACCTTACATTGCCGATAAAACCTTTAGAAAGGCAAATGGCGAAGATCTGGTTATTAAAGATCTGGAATTTTTTACCTGGGAAAAACTCGACAAGGTCGATGAGATCAAGAAGGAATTTGGAATATAATTTTTAAAATATTTAAACTGCTTTATCCGAAAATGATAAAGCAGTTTTTTTTAACTTTACCCGCATAATAATTTACACCTTATGAAGAAGATATTCATTTTTTCAATTTTTTTAATAATGACGTCGGCGAGTTTTGCAAAAGCGCAGTTAACGATGCACAAAATGATTCATGCAGGATACGTCTATCAAAATCAAAGTTTCGCTGAATTGGGTGGAAGATTGCTTTTTCTGAATACAGATGACGTTATTTACAGGCTTGGAGCATCAGCTTTAATAGGAGCCGCAAACAGCGAGTTTGCGATCATGCCGAAAGTACAGGGAGATGTTTTAATTAATTTCGAAAGAAATGTTGATCTCTATCATGCCTACTATTTCTTAGCAGGAGCCGAGGTTACAACGAAATATGTTGCGCCAAAGATCGGGGTGAGTTTATTTGGAATTATTGACTTAACAGGTGGTTACGCTTTCTCCCTTGATAAAAATGGAATTAATGGAAAAGAACTAAAAGGTCTCAATATTAATTTTACTGTTAATATACCGCTTGTTGTGTTGCATGATTTAGCGAAATAATAAAGTTTCTTTAAATATTTAAAAAATTTTAACAGAGTGTTAACTTTTTTCTTACTTTTACCAACTCAACCAAACAAAATCTATCGATAAAAAACTTTACTTCCTATTAAACCGAAAACTAGAACCTGAATAAACTATTTAGTTAGCAAATCGGGTGAAAAACAGAAGTGAGTTATGACAACACAAACAGATAGCTGGTTGATCTCTGAATACCGGAACGGAAACGAAAGAACGTTACCGATTCTAATTCAAAGACATCAAAAAGATCTTTTTTCCTTTATTTTTTATAAATTGATGGATGAAGATTTAGCAAACGATATTTTTCAGGATACATTTATGAAGATTATTGTGACTTTAAAAGAAGGTCGCTATAACGAAGAAGGTAAATTTATTCTCTGGGCAAAACGAATTGCATATAATTTAATTATCGACCATTTCCGGTTGAAATCGAAACATATTAAAGTTTCTGAAACAACTTATGAAAACGACGAATTTTCTATCTTCGATCTGATTTCAGAAAAAGAAGAGAATATTGAAGAGCGTTTGATCAGTCAGCAGATTCAGGAAGATTTGATGAAGATGTTAGTATTTCTGCCAGAAAATCAACAAGAGGTCATTAAACTAAGATTTTTCGATGGATTGAGTTTTAAAGAAATTGCCGATCAAACCGATACAAGTATCAATACAACACTCGGTAGAGTGCGATATGCACTTATCAATCTTCGAAAAATAATGCAGGAACATCAGATTATTTTAACGAGGTCATAATAATTGAAAAAAAGTTTCGTTTTTAGGGAAATAAAACGTTTCGCCTATGAAAAAAAATGACACTTTAAACGAAAACCTTTTGAAACCAAAGAGACAGACAATCGATTTTCTATTAAGCTATTCAAAAAGCATCACTATTTTGAAAACAAAGCGTAAAAACCAGATTGTATCCCAGAATTAATCTTAAATGATTTAAATTTGTGCTGTATGAAAATTCAGCACATTTTTTTTGACCTCGACAATACCCTTTGGGACCATCGCAGAAATGCTTACCTCACTTTAAAAGAACTTTTTAAAAGAGAAGCAGTTTCCAGCAAATATAACCTCGATTTTGAGGAATTCCACACCGAATATTTTACCATCAACGAACGGCTTTGGGAACAGATCCGCGACGGCGAGATCGATAAAGATTATCTCCGGAAGCACCGTTTTTACGATACTTTTCTCTTTTTTGGAATTGATGATTTTGACCTGGCGCAATCTTTTGAAGATAATTTCCTGGATGAGATTCTGAATTACAACGATCTGGTCGAGGGCGCTTTCGAGATCTTAGAATATCTTTCCGAAAAGGACTATCAGTTGCACATTCTTTCTAATGGCTTCAAGGAAGTCACCTTTCGGAAATGTGAACTTTCGGGTATTAAAAATTATTTCCAGACCATTACAAGTGCCGATGAGATCAATATTCGCAAACCAAGAGCAGAAATTTACGACTATGCTTTAAAAAAAGCCAATGCAAAAATCGAAGAATCCATCATGATCGGTGATGACTGGATTGCCGATGTTGAAGGCGGAAAATCATTTGGTTTAAAAGTCGTTTTCTTTGATGTCTTCAATGATAATTTTGCCGCAGAAGACGTAACAGTCATTAAAAAGCTGATCGAACTGAAAGAGATCCTATAAAAAAACCTTCTCGATCGGAGAAGGTTTAGTAAATGTTTCTCAGCGATTACACGCCCAAACTTTCGCGAACTCTCTGAAGCGTTTCTTTAGCAATCGCTTTAGTTTTTACAGCGCCTTCCTGTAATTTTTCTTCCAGTTCTGGCAAATTATTCATGTAATAAGAAAACAGCTCTCTTTCTTTCGCAAATCTGGTTAGGATTAAATTTTGTAATTCTGTTTTTGCGTGTCCGTAACCAAAATTTCCGGCAAGATATTTCTGTCGCAATAGTTGTGTCTGTTCAGCATCAGCGATGAGTTCGTACAAAGCAAAAACTTTATCGGTTTCGGGATCTTTTGCTTCTTCTAAAGATTTGGAATCGGTGTCAATTCCCATGACCTGCTTTTTCAACTCTTTCTCCGGCAAGAAAATGTTGATAATATTTCCCCGTGATTTCGACATTTTCTGCCCGTCGGTTCCGGGAACATATTTTGTATCTTCCTGTAATTCAGCTTGCGGAAGCACAAAAACTTCACCCATCTGATTGTTAAATCTCGCGCCCATATCCCGCGCCATTTCCAGATGTTGCAACTGATCTTTTCCGACAGGAACGACTTCGGCATTGTACAATAAAATATCAGCAGCCATTAAAACCGGGTACGTAAATAATCCAGCATTTACATCCTCTAAACGGTCGGCTTTATCTTTAAAAGAATGTGCCAAAGTTAATCGTTGGTAAGGAAAGAAACAGGATAAATACCAGGAAAGTTCACATACTTCAGCAATATCGCTTTGTCTGTAGAAGAACGTTTTTTCGGTGTCTAAACCGCAGGCGAGCCAGGCTGCTGCAATTTCGTAGGTGTTTTGTTTAAGCTCTTCGGCATTTTTAATTTGCGTTAAAGAATGCAGATTTGCGATAAATAAAAATGATTCGTTCTCCGGTTTTTTAGAAAGTTCGATGGCAGGAATAATGGCGCCGAGGAGATTTCCTAAATGGGGCGTTCCTGTTGCCTGGATTCCGGTAAGTATTCTGGACATGTTGTAATCTGATTTCGACAAAAATACAAAAGAAATGTTTGTTTGCCAACGTTCGAGACTTTCTTTACGTAACTTTTTTTGCTTTGGTCAGCGTTTCTATGATCTTTCTTTGCCGGCGGTTCTTCTTTTGAATATCGAAAAGGCTTTTAATTAAAAACCCAAATAACACCAGTGCGACGAAAGCCGTGATCCAGTCGTAAAGGCGAAAATCATTCGTAATTGCCGCGGTATCCTGCTGTTCTTCTAATTTCTGAGTGTTCAGATATCTGTTAAGTGATTTCAATTCATTCTGTTCCAAAGTTTTTTGAATGTCGAGATATTTAGAATTGTAAGTCTGAAATTTTTCAAACTGATCGAGTGCTAAATTAGTATTTGCAAGAAGTTTATAAAGCCCTTCATTCAGGACCAGATCTCCAATGGGTAACGCCATTTCTTCCGCGCGGGAAAGAACCAGTAGCGCAGCATTATAGTCCTGTGTTAGAAACAAACTTTCTCCTATTCCTTTCAATGCGTAGGCTTCTAAGCTTTTTGCCTTGGCAATTTTTGCATACTTCTCCGACTTCTCAAAATATTCTGAAGCTTGATTTAATTGGGACAGATCAATATAACTGTAGCCGATATTATAGTAAATGATGCTTAAGTTGGCTGAAGATTTTTTATCGATCTCCAACTTCTGAAAATTTGCAGCGGCCATTTTAAACTTTTCTAAAGCCAAGTCGGGATTCGACTGATTTCTGTAGATCATGCCACGAACCGCATAATTAAATCCAGCATTAAAGAGCCTGTCTTTATCATTGGTAGCAAGTTTTTCAGTTAATTTCAATGATTGATCCAGCGTTTCCAGCGCCTTATCGTACAGTTCCATTTGTTGATATTGCACTGCGACCGAATTAAGGATCTTGATCTTCGTCGTAGGTAAAGCTTCTTTGTTGATGAGGTCTGCAGCCTTTAATATATAGAAAAGAGAACTGTCGTTATTCCTTTTAGAAATATAAGCGTTAGAGATCAACATGTAAAGATGCGCAACTTCATCTACTTTCTTTTCACCTTTTAGCAGTTTTAAAGCAATGGAAATAGTTTCATCCGGCTGTTCGTAAATAATAGACTTTGCGCGGGTTTTTAGAGAATCAGTGTTTTTCTGAGCTGTAAAACAACCAGACCAAAAGAAGAGCAACAGGAAAGAAAACTGAAGTAATCTCATTTTTAGGAATTTCTTAAAGTCTGCATATATTCCTGAGGAGACATGCCGGTTATTGTTTTAAAAACATTTGTAAAAGCGCTGTGGGATGTAAAACCGCCGATTTCTGCAATATAACTTATTTTATACTGAAGGTAAGTTTTGTCTGTAGATAACAAATTGATTACGTGCTTAATACGCAATTCGTTAATATAGGTATTGAAGTTTTTATATTTATAATTATTGATGATTTCAGACAGGTATTTGGTGTTGGTTCCTAACTGTGCAGATAGATTTGCCAACGACATATTATTATCCAGATAATTTTTGGACTTTTCAAATTCCTGCAGGCGCTCCAGAATTTCCCGCTCCGTTTCTTTCGGAATAAGAAGTGATTTTTTAGACAGGTCTTTTTCCTTTTTCTCTTCTTTTTGATTTTCCGGAGCAATTTTTATCGATCGAAAAAACTTTATTTGTCGCGCTAAAGTCTTTGCTTTTTGAATTTCCCTACCATATAAAAAACCGGCAATCATCAATACTAAAAAAGAAATTCCAACGATGTAAAGAAATTGGGTTTTCTCTTTTTCGCTTAGTAATTGAGCATTCTCCGTAGTAAGTTCTGTATTGAGTTGAATGAGTTCCCGGCGGGATTCTTTTTTATTTTCGTTTAATAATTTAGAACTTTCAGCAAATTTTTTCTTGTACAGTTCATATTCCTCATTTTTTTTGATGACCAGATAATTTTTTGTCAAGTCGGAATAAATGCTGCTTTTTAACGGTTCAAAACTGGTGTTTTCGATAGGTGATAAAGCATCCTGCAAACATGCTATGGCTTGATCATACTTTTGTTCTTCAAAAAATAAATTCCCCCGAAATTGCTGAGTTAAAGAACGAAGGTAAACAGCTCTTGGAAGTTTTTTCAAGTTTTCTATGAGATTATTCGCCATGTTCCAGGCCTCCTTCATTTTTCCCTTTTCTGAAAGAATGGAAGCAGCATATAAAATATTTTCATTTAGAATCAGGGACGAAGCATTGCCGGACTTTTTTGCAAATGCTGAACTTTGGTCCAGACTTTTTTGGGCTTGATCTAATTTTTTTAGAATGATGAAGTTGGCGGCTTCCAGTTGAAAAAGTTGAGCGTATAAAAAATCGTCTTCTTTGGGATTTCTGGATTTCTGTTTGCCAGAAGTCAGCGGTGATATTATTTTTGAAGTCTGCTCGTAAAGATTGAGTCGGTAAAATTCCCGCGCAATCATTAAGTTCCGAAGTAAATTTTGATCGGTATTCCGCAGATCGGTTTTTTCGAAAGCAATGCGTACCGATTCCAAATAGTCACCTTTTCGCAAATAAGCTTTGGCTAAAATATCATTCACGATCAATTGATGATCAGCATCGCGAATTTCTTTGGCGGCGTGAATAGCAACGTCTGGATTTTCATATAATTTCTGAAAGCTATTTTCTACACGCATATCAAAGTCTGAAGGACTTTGTGCCGACAGAAAATTTAAGCTTACAAAAAGAATGAAGACGATTCTTAATAGATTACGCATCATACAAAAATACTCATTTTCGAAAACAAATTATTTTAAATATTGAGTTTAAAAAGGTTTTTATCATAAGAAATTAACTTATTCCTTCCGAAAATGATCTTAATTCACGTTAAAACCTATGGAAAAACATTTCTTGATATTAGTTTAAAGTATTGATTATCAATTGTTATAGAATTTAATGTTATTAAAATTCACGAAATATGCAACTCCAATCTTTTGAGTGGGATCGATAATGTTTTAGATTTGAAAGAATCAAAAAATTATAAAAAGATTATGAAAAATTTTTACTTTGCAGCTCTTTTCTTTGTAGGGTTGAACATTACGCAGGCACAGGTTTATGACACAGGTGAATATGCACAGATGACCGATGTTTCAAATGATGGTGTCGCTGTAGGAAATGTGTATAATGCTTACCATGTAAAATGGACTGAAGCTGAAGGTTCAGTAAATATTGGAGAATTGACCAGTGGCGATTTTATTTCTGGCTGGACAAATGTTTCCTCAGACGGAAAATATATTTCGGGAACGATGACCAATCCTGCAAGTGGATTAGATGAAATGGGACGCTACAATGTCCTTACAAACACATGGAGTTTTCTTGGTGGTCTTGGAGCAGTTTCATCTCCCACATTAAGTACTGCCTGGGGAATGGCAGACGATGGATCAGCTGTAGTTGGTTTGGGATACGTGAGCGTTTCTGTAGGACATGCAATTAAGTGGTCGCAAGCGACAGGAACAGTTGATCTTGGAAGTACAGTGCCCGACAGAAGCTCGCGTGCGAATTCTATTAATGCAGACGGCACTGTGGTTGTTGGATGGCAGGATAATGATTATGGAGACAGAGAAGGTGTTTATTGGAAAAATGGGGTGCAGATCGCATTAAAAGATAACAACGACTTGCCTACAGGTGAAGCTGTTGCCGTAACGCCAGATGGTAACACAATTGCTGGATTTACATTGGATAATCCTTTTGTTTGGAATGCTACAACTGGGTATACAAAAATAACGCATCCAAATCCTGATTTTAGTGGTGGAGCTGCAGGGATTACCGATGATGGTAAAACGGTAGTTGGATATTTCCGGCCTTTTGGTCCCGCGCTTTTAGGGGAAGGTTTTATTTATACAGCAGAAATGGGACGTGTTAATCTTAACGAGTACGTTGCAAGTTTAGGTATAGATAATATGGGAATGACTTTTTCTCTACCTCTGGGAATCTCACCCAATGGAAAATATATCGTAGGAATCGGTGTGTCAAATGATGAACCAAGAGGTTTCGTTATTAAACTTCCATCTGCTTTAGGAACAAGTGCTGTGAATGCTACGAAAGTTGCGGCTTATCCAAATCCGGTGCAGGATATTTTACATTTAACGAATTCTGATAAAATTTCCAGTGTAGAAATTTATAACATGGTGGGTCAAAAATTAATGACTGCCGACAAAGTTTCTAAAGATGGTTTAAATGTTTCTACCTTACCAAAAGGTGCATACATCGTAACTGTGAAAACAGCAACTACAACAGAAAGTATCAAGTTAATTAAGAAATAAGCTAACTTATTTATAATAGAAAATATCCGCCAATTTGATTGGCGGATATTTTTATTTGGTTTGAATGATTTCTTAGGGAATGTTGATCTTTTTGCCACCGAATTTCGGTTCTACGCCAAACAAAAAATCCCAGAATACTTTTACGCGCGCTAAATATTCCCGAAGATTGGTTTTTAAACCTGCGTACTGGTTCACATCTTTTGCATTGTAGCCATAAGCGTTGATTCCGTTTTGCTGAGCCAGATAAACGGCTCTTTCATTATGAAAACGCTGAGAAATAATGATAAAAGACTTTTGTCCGAAAATTTCTTTTGCTCTCACAACAGAGTCTAAAGTACGAAATCCTGCAAAATCTTCATAGATTTTTTCTGCTGGAATTCCCTGTTTGATGAGTTCCATTTTCATGTCTTCTGGTTCATTGTAATCTTTTCGCGAATTGTCGCCGCTCACAATGATGTTTTTGATTTTACCTGCTTTATAAAGTTCAACTGCCGCAGTAATTCTGTTGAAGAAGTAGGCATTTGGCTTTCCACTTTGTAGGGTTTTGCTTGTTCCTAATAAAAGTCCTGTCTTTTCTTGTGGAAGTGTATTGAGATTTGAAGTGACCTGATCTTCAGAAGCACTGTCGATCGTGAAATTACACCAGTAGGTGATGATTGCGACAATTGCAAAAAGAATGAGACCGAGTATTACTAATTTTTGTAAACGTTTCATAAATTTCTGATGATGAAATAATTGGTATTTGAAGCGATTACCTGCAGCCCGGCTTGAATGAAGCTCATTTTTGCACCGGCAAAAGCGCTGGCAAAAATAGCGGGAATGGAAGACGGAAAAAGCTGCCCAAATAAAAATTAAAAATCGAAACCGTGCGGGAATGCTTTCTTGCGGAAAATGAGTAAAAGTGCCGCTCCAACGGTAATCGCAGAATCAGCAACATTGAAAATGTACTTGAAAAATTCGATATGTTGTCCACCGATTATCGGCCAGGTTTCTGGTACGTTCCAGTCTACTAAAGGGAAATGCAGCATATCTACAACGCATCCTTTCATAAAAGTCGAATAGCCGCTTCCCAATGCAACAACTTTTGAAACTCCGCCATATTCGATCCATCTTCCAATGCTTTCGTCGTAAACAGTTCCGCTGTTAAAGAGCATTCCGTAGAACATTCCGTCGATCAAATTTCCGATCGCACCGGCAAAAATCATCGACATTGGAAGGAGCAAATAATTACTCGCACCTTCTTTCAGCCATTTGCTGAAGAGGTAAACCATGCCGCCAATTAAAACAACGCGGATAATTACGAGAAAATATTTCCCGATCAAACCCCCAAAATGAAAGCCATAAGCCATGCCCGGATTTTCGACAAAAGTTAGTTTAAAGCCAGGAAAAACATCTGCACTTTCGCCTAAATTAAAATGAGTTTTAATATAAAATTTAGATAATTGATCGATCAAAAGAACGATAAAGGTGATAAATACTATTTTCTTCATTACAGATCCGTCTTTGGTTTGTCTTTAAAGTTTCTTGCAGGTTTATCTTTTTTTACCGCAGTTTTTGTTAAAAAGGGTTGGGTTTTACTATTTCTTGTATGAAATTTTTCATATCTGATCCCCATGTCTTTCATCACATCTTTTAATGCGTTGAGTTCCATTTGGTTTTTTGGGTGTACAATTAATGCTTCCATTTTAATTATTTTTTAGAAAGTTCGTTAAGGCGTTTTTGGTCTTCTTTGGATAGATCCTGCAAACCGTTTTGCCCCATTTTGCTTAGCAGTCCGTCGATTTCGATTTCGCGGTCTTTTTTTTCGGAATTAAACCGGTCGTCCATCGTATAATTTCTTTCTTTATTTGGGATGATCTTTTCTTTAATTTCTTTTCGAAAAAAATAGATAAAAATAACCGCAACTGCAAAAAGAATATATAATACGTTCATGTGATTTTATGATAAGATATACAAAGTAAAATGTACAAACTATGATTTACTTAAGAAGAAAATATCATATTTTGTACATTGATTACGGAGACATTATACTTTATATAGTTGTCTGTGTTGTCATTTTATCGCTGCATATTTTTTGCCTCGATGCTTAAAGTTGCGTGTGGAACAGCTCTTAAACGGTCTTTACCAATCAATTTTCCTGTAACTCTACAGATCCCGTAAGTTTTGTTTTGAATGCGGATCAAAGCGTTTTTTAGTTCGCGTAAAAATTTCTCCTGTCTTCCCGCTAAAATCGCGTTCTGTTCTTTGCTCAGTGTTTCTGCACCTTCTTCAAAAGCTTTAAAGGTGGGCGAAGTATCATCGGTTCCGTTATTTTGATCGTTGATGAAACTCTCGCGAACTAAAAACAGATCTCTTTCTGCTTTTTCTATTTTCGCCTGGATTAATTCTTTGAATTCTACCAGATCGCTGTCGCTGTATCTTTGTCTTCCTTCGTCCATAGTTTTGTTTCTTTTGTTAATTAGAAAATAATGAGAGCTTATGATAACATCTCTTTCCCAAAACTTCCCATTTTATTAATATATACTTTAAATTTTTTCTCCTCGATTTCGATTTCCTCAAAATTCGAAAGTGAATTTACAATTTCTATTTGATCCGACAATACTTCTTCTGAAATATAGGTCTTATTGTTCAAAATTTCTTTTTCGAAGGGCGAATTTTCTTCCAATTGAATTGAAATTCTGTCAGTTAGCTCAAAATCTTTATCCTTTCTTAAATTTTGAATTCTATTGATGAATTCTCGGGAGATTCCTTCTGCTTTTAATTCGTGGGTTAAAGTTAAATCGAGTGCTACAGTCATTTTTCCTTCATTCGCAACCGTCCAACCCGGAATATCTTTCGTGAAGATTTCTACATCGTCCAAAGAAATTTCATGTCCCTGAATCTGCATTTTTCCTTCTTTTTCTAAAGTCGAGATCTGTTCTGCAGTAAAATTGGTGATTTCACCTGCAACTACTTTCATATCTTTTCCAAGTCGCGCTCCCAAAGTTTTGAAATTGGGTTTGATCTGTTTAATGATAAGATGAGAGGCTTCATCTGCATTAATCAACTGAAGTTCCTTTACATTAACTTCCTGTTTGATCAACTCCGAAACTGCCACGATCTGTTCTTTCGTTTTAGCGTCCATCACCGGAATCATCACTTTTTGCAAAGGTTGACGAACGCGGATGTTTTCTTTTTTTCTTAATGAAAATACCATCGACGTAATTTGTTGCGCCAAATGCGTTTTTTCTACCAGATCCTGATCGATCAAACTTTCGTCTGCTTTCGGGAAATCGGTTAAGTGAATCGATTCTGCGGTGTTTTTGCCTGTGATTTTATTCAAATCCTGGTACAATTGATCCATAAAGAATGGCGCAATCGGAGCTGCAATTTTCGCAATCGTTTCTAAACACGTATATAAAGTTTGATAAGCAGAAATTTTATCATCTGAGTAATCTCCTTTCCAGAATCTTCTGCGGCAAAGTCTTACATACCAGTTGCTTAAGTTGTCGTTCACGAAATTATTAATGGCTCTTGCCACTTTCGTTGGTTCGTAATCATTGTAAAATTCGGTAACTTCTTTCACTAATAGATTCAATTCAGATAGAACCCAGCGGTCAATTTCCGGACGGTTTTCTATATCTTTTTCTGAATAAGTAAAACTGTCAACGTTGGCATACAAAGCAAAAAACGAATAAGTATTGTATAAAGTTCCAAAGAATTTACGACGAACTTCATCAATTCCTTCTAAGTCAAATTTTAAATTTTCCCAGGGATTTGCGTTAGAGATCATGTACCAACGCGTTGCATCAGGACCATATTTATCCAAAGTCGTGAAAGGATCAACTGCATTTCCTAGACGTTTCGACATTTTCTGGCCGTTTTTATCCAAAACCAAACCGTTCGACATTACATTTTTATAAGCAACAGAATCAAAAACCGCGGTTCCGATCGCATGAAGCGTATAAAACCAACCACGAGTTTGATCAACACCTTCCGCGATAAAATCTGCAGGGAAAGCTTTTCTTTCGTCGATCATTTCCTTGTTTTCGAATGGATAATGCAACTGCGCATAAGGCATCGAGCCTGAATCAAACCAAACATCGATCAGGTCTAATTCTCTGTTCATCGGTTTTCCGGAAGGAGAAACCAAAATAATTTCATCAACAATGTTTTTATGCAGATCGATTTTCGCATAATTTTCTTTGGACATATTTCCGGATTCAAATTCCGCGAAAGGATTTTCGGTCATAAAACCTGCATCCATGGATTTCTGAATCTCGTTCATTAATTCTTCTACAGAACCAATGATGATTTCTTCTTTCAGATCTTCCGTACGCCAAATTGGCAACGGAATTCCCCAATATCTGGAGCGGGAAAGATTCCAGTCATTGACGTTAACGAGCCAGTTTGCGAATCGACCTTCACCCGTAGATTTTGGCTTCCAGTTGATGGTTTCGTTTAATTCTACCAAACGGTCTTTTACCGCCGTCATTTTAACAAACCAGGAATCCAGCGGATAATACAAAACTGGTTTATCGGTTCTCCAGCAATGCGGATAACTGTGAACGTATTTTTCTACCTTAAAAGCTTTGTTTTCTGTTTTTAAAAGAATCGCCAAATCGACATCCCAGGATTTCTCGGGCGCAGTTCCGGTTTCGTAATATTCGTTTTTAATATATTTTCCGGCAAAAAGTTCCGGTACATTTTCTCCTTTCAAGAATTTCCCCTGCAAATCAACGAGTGGAACGAGATTGTCGTTTTCGTCTTTGATGAGCATTGGCGGAATTCCGTTTTCTTTTCCAACACGCGCATCATCTGCACCAAAAGTAGGCGCGATGTGTACGATTCCTGTTCCGTCTTCTGTAGTAACGAAATCTCCGATGATTACACGGAATGCTTTGTCTGCATTTTCAGCAGGCGAAAACCAGGGAATTAATTGTTCGTATTCGCTTCCGGCTAAATCAGCTCCTGTAAATTCTTGTAAGATTTGATATGGAATATTTTTTTCGTCGGCTTTATAATTTCCAAAATCTTCTTCAGTTCCGACAAAATATTTTTTACCAAAATTTTTCTCCAGAAGAACTTTAGCTAAAATAACATTGATCGGCTCAAAAGTATATTGGTTAAATGTTTTCACCAAAACATATTCGATATCTCTTCCAACTGCTAAAGCCGTATTTGAAGGTAAAGTCCAGGGAGTTGTCGTCCACGCAAGAAAATAAATATTAGCTTGCGTGGTGTCAAACTCTTCCCAATGCAAAGCGCCGCCACAAGTTGCACCTGCGATTTCCTCACTATCGATTTTAGAATCACCGTAAGCAATAGCTGATAATTTTTTCCAGGTTTCGCTCGCGTTTTCCTGTGCTTGTTTTAATTTAAATTGTGCAACAACGGTCGTGTCAGAAACATCACGATACGTTCCGGGCTGATTCAATTCGTGCGAAGACAAGCCTGTTCCAGCTGCAGGGGAATAAGGCTGAATTGTGTAACCTTTGTATAATAAGTCTTTGGTGTATAATTGCTTTAAAAGCCACCAAACCGTCTCCATGTATTTCGGTTCGTAGGTGATATATGGATCTTCCAAATCAACCCAATAACCAATTTTTTCGGTTAGATCATTCCAAACATCGGTGTAACGCATTACGGCGTTTCGACAAGCCTGGTTATAATCTTCAACAGAAATTTTCTTACCGATATCTTCTTTTGTAATTCCTAATTCTTTCTCAACTCCCAATTCTATTGGTAAACCGTGCGTGTCCCAACCAGCTTTTCGAAAAACCTGTTTTCCTTGCTGCGTTTGGTAGCGACAGAAAATATCTTTCAAAGCTCTCGCCATGACGTGATGAATTCCGGGCATTCCGTTTGCAGAAGGCGGACCTTCATAGAATACATATTCGGGTTGTCCGTTACGAATTTCTACAGATTTTTTAAAAGTTTCGTTTTGATTCCAAAACTGCGTAATATTCTCGGCAACCGCCGCTAAGTCTAGATTTTTATATTCGGTAAACTTCTTCATTTTCAATCAGTTTAACAGGTTTTATCCTGATTAATTTAAGTTTGCGAATATAAGGAATTTTCGGGAAATTTTGGAGCGTTCAGGAACTCAGATTTTTGAGCGCAGGAATTTTTAAAACCACCATGGTTCCGAGCGGTTTTTCATCTTCCTGCAGATCGTGATAGGTGATTTGATAAGACGTGGATCCGAAATAATTTTTGAGCATTCCGTTGGCGATTTTCGTTCCCATCGAAGGTCTGGTTCTGGATGTTGATCGTAATCGCTCGGCTTCTTTTCGACCGATACCATTATCGGTAATTCGAATTTCGACAGAATCACTGTTTCCAAGGATTTCGATATGGATCTTTTTGTTTTTTACAGAGGCAACTCCGTGTAGAATAGCATTTTCTATAAAGGGTTGTAAAACCATTGGCGGTAATTTTATAGATTCGGGATCAATCTTTGGATCAATTGTGATGCTGAAATCAATTGCATTATTGAAACGCAAATTTTCTATATCCAAATAAACCTGAAGCGTTTGCAATTCTTCTTCAAGCGTAAATTCTTTCATCGTGGTTGCGGTGAGAATCGTGCGGATTATTTTAGAAAATTTTGTGAGATAATTCGCTGCAATCCGCGGTTCATTTTCAAGAACATAAAATTTGATGGAGTTTAAAGCATTAAATATAAAATGGGGATTCATTTGACTTTCTAATACTGAAAGTTTGAGGTCCGAGATCTCCTGCAGATATTTTATTTTTTCGTTTTCAATGGTTAGACGCTTTTGGTTTTCGAGATTCACGATGTCTTTTAAAACTTCATTTTTCTTCATCTCGGTGATAAGGTTTCTGTGAAAAGAAGCTCTTTCTCTAAAATTGATCCTTTGTCGATGACCCAACGCAAAAGAAAACGCAAGATTTTCTATAAAAAATCCTGCAAAATATATAAAATCTCCCAGCTTTCTGCTGATGTTGATCCAGGGCAATTCCCTAACAGATCTCATTCCAATGATGGAGCAGAAAAAGAGAACAATTCCACCGAACAAAATGTAATATTTCAGTTTATTTTTAACCTTCAACAATACATAAAATGAGATCAGGGTTTGGATCGCGATCACATAAATAAATCCATTTTTAAACGTTGAAAAAAAATAGTCAATATTCCATAGTCGTAAAATCAGGAAACTTAAAACAGCGATCATCAACAGTATAGAAATTGGAATAATGATCAGCCGATACCAAAAACGGCTGGTTTTTGCAACCTTTAAAAAACTGGTAAAAAAATAAAAATAAATACAGTTAAAAATAATGGTAAAAAAAGTTTTCGAGAAGTGATCGAAACCAAGAAAGTCATTAAACTCTTTTAGAAAACCACTTTCGATTAAGGTCATGTACGCTAAAAGGGAGAAAAAAGTGTAAGAGCTGTAAAGTAAATATGATTTGTCGCGGTTTTGTAAGAACATGACTAAATGATAGGTCGACAACAAAAGCAAACCGCCCAATGCAGAGTATAAAATACTGTTATAGGTATCGCGCTCGATAATTGTACGAAATATAGAGAACATTATAAAGTAATTTTTTATCTATAAAATATTTTTAAATGAATGTCCCAGGAAAAAAATCAGATCTTACTTTTGTTTCGGACTGAATTGCTGCAGGATAAGATACGAAAGAAATCCCAAAGCTAAGGACGAGATCGTGGCAAGAATTAAACTTCCGATGATATACTGGATAAGGTTATTTTTAATAAAATCCATATCTAAAGTTTGATTTTCGAAATGCGTCGTGCCACCCACAAAAGGCGCGCCGATAATCATTGAAAGGAAAACAATAAAAGGAATTAAAAGCGGAAAACTCACTTGTGATCCGATGTAGGAAAGAAATTTATTCAATTTGAAAACAGAAGCTAAAAACAGAATGGCCACCGTATGAAATCCCCAAAGTGGAGTGATTCCCACAAAAACTCCAAGCGCAATCGATTTTGCTTTTACTTCATTACTGCCATCGACCTCTAAAATGTTTTCTTTTAAAAATCGTTTGAAACCTTTTTTGCGAAAATAACGGTAAAAAATTTTCTGACTTTGGATGATATTTCGAATGAAATTTTTCAAATCCTCTCTTCTTTAATTCAAAGATAAGGGATTAATATTTTAAAATTTATTATAATATTAAGGAGTAAAATGTTAGTAAAAACGAAGTATTAAAAAAAAACTTCTACTTTTGCAAAAATTTCGAGGATGTCAAAAAATTTAGTGATCGTAGAATCGCCTGCAAAAGCAAAAACTATTCAGAAGTATTTGGGAAAGGATTTCGAGGTGAAATCAAGTTTCGGTCACATCCGGGATTTGCCAAAAAAAGGAATGGGAATCGACTTGCAAACCTTCACGCCGGATTATGAAGTTTCTGCAGATAAAAAGAAACTTGTTACCGAACTGAAAGCGGCGGTGAAAAAAGCCGACATGGTTTGGCTCGCTTCCGATGAAGATCGCGAGGGTGAAGCTATCGCCTGGCATTTGGCGCAGGAATTAAAATTAAACGACGACAATACTAAACGCATCGTTTTTCACGAAATTACGAAGAATGCGATTTTAAAAGCAATCGAAAATCCCCGAAAAATTGATCAGAACCTTGTTGATGCACAACAGGCGAGAAGAATTTTAGACAGAGTTGTTGGTTTTGAAATGTCACCCGTTCTCTGGAAAAAAGTGAAAACCGGTCTTTCTGCAGGTCGGGTACAATCTGTTGCAGTTCGGTTGGTTGTAGAAAGAGAACTGGAAATCAGAGGTTTTCAACCAAAATCCTCCTATAAAGTGGAAGGCGTTTTCTTAAATAATGCTGATCAGGAAATCGCAGCAAAACTCAAAAAAGATTTTGTAGAAGAATCGGAAGCTGAAGAATTCTTAAAACTTTCCAAAGAAACCGAATTCAAAGTCCTTAATGTAGAAACAAAACCTGGAACCAGAACTGCTTCTGCACCTTTTACAACATCTACTTTACAACAGGAAGCGAGTAACAGATTAGGTTACGGCGTAACTGGAACGATGAGAGTTGCACAACGTTTGTACGAGGAAGGTTTCATTACTTATATGAGAACCGACTCTGTAAATCTTTCGCAAGATGCCATTAATGGGGCGAAAGATCAGATCATTTCAGAATTTGGGGAGGAGTATTCTAATCCACGAAATTATAAAACTAAATCTGCTTCTGCACAGGAAGCTCACGAGGCGATCCGTCCCACAGATTTTTCGATGAAAAGTATTGGTGATGCACAACTTAACAAGCTGTACCAGTTAATTTATAAAAGAACTTTAGCCTCGCAAATGACGAATGCTAAAATTGAGAAAACAGTTATTGAAATTGGTAACGCTAAACTTCCACAACATTTTGAAGCACAGGGTGAAGTTATTGTTTTTGATGGTTTCTTAAAGGTGTACGGAATTGTAAAAGCGGAAGATGATGACGAAGAAAACAACGAAAAATTACTACCAAAAGTTTCTGTTGGTGAAGCTTTAGATTATAAAAAAATAGAAGCGACGCAGAAATTTACGCGTCCTTCTGCAAGATATACAGAGGCTGGTTTAGTAAAAAAACTGGAAGAACTCGGTATCGGAAGACCGTCTACGTACGCACCAACGATCCAAACAATTCAGAATCGGGAGTATGTTGATAAGAAAGAAATTATTCCGCACGAAAGAGAGATCATGAAAATGACTCTGGATAAAAGCGATCTTAAAAAAGAAATTTTAGTAGAGAAGTTTGGCGGTGATAAAAACAAATTTGTACCAACGGATATTGGCGAAGTCGTAAATGATTTCTTAACCCAAAATTTTGCAGAGATTCTGGATTACGGATTTACGGCGAAAGTAGAGGCCGATTTTGATAATATTGCGAACGGTGGTGAAAAATGGAAAGATGTTTTACAAGGTTTCTATAAAGATTTCCACCCGAAAATTGAAGATGTTGAAGAAAATGCAGACCGTGCAAATGGAGAACGAATTTTAGGAGTCGATCCAAAAACAGGCAAAAATTTGCTGGTAAGAATCGGAAGGTTTGGACCAATGGTTCAAATTGGAGAACAGGATGATGAAGAAAAACCCATCTTCGCAAGTTTAATGGCGTCGCAGAACATTGCAACCATTACTTTAGAGGAAGCTCTGGAGTTATTTAAAATTCCTTTTGATCTGACGAATTTTGAAGATCAAACAGTAACCATCGGAGTGGGTAGATTTGGGCCGTACGTGAAATGGGGAGAAACGTTTATCAGTATTCCGCGCGGTGAAGATCCACTTTCAATTACGCAGGAAAGAGCAGAAGAGATCATCAATGAAAAGAAAATCGCAGATGCGCCAATTGCTACTTATAAAGACGAACCGGTAACGAAAGGAACGGGGAGATTTGGTCCTTTCATTAAATATCAGTCTATTTTTATTAATGTTCCAAAGAGATATGATTTCGATAATTTATCTCAAAACGACATTAATGAATTAATTGAGGCCAAGCTAGAAAAAGAAGCGAATCGCTATATTCAGCAGTGGGAAACTGAAAAAATTTCTATTGAAAACGCCAGATGGGGTCCGATCGTAAAATTTGGAAAAAACATTTTTAAAATTCCAAAAACAAACAAAGACGAAAAATATACCGTCGAAGAATTGGCAGATGTTTCTTTGGATGAGGTGAAAAAATGGATCACAGCCCAGGATAAAAATGCCTTTAAAGAAAAAGTAAAAAAAGCACCCGCGAAAAAAACTGCAGCTAAGAAAATGCCTGCTAAAAAGGCACCGGCGAAGAAAGCGGTTGCGAAGAAGAAGTAAATAATTAAATCATCAATATTAACCTGAAAAGTGCAAGCTTTTCAGGTTTTTTTTTGTCTTATCCGACGAAATTCTTTCCCAATAATCCGTATTTGTAGATTTTTGATGCTGAAAAACGACAGGTTTTTGACGATTTTGAGAGCAAATAATGTTAAATAATGAAATATTTTTCTTCGTTGTTAAGAATTTTAAAAATGATATCGTAAATCTTATGATTTGATTCTAAGGTAATTAGATGTTCGGAATACAGTATCTATACTATATTAACGTTCTGTAACATAAAATATTTATCATATTTTTAAAAAAATTCTCTAAACCGTAATCATAAATTGATATATTTACAAACTCACAAATGAAAAGTCCTAACACACACAAGATGAAAAAAAGATTTACAAAATATTAATTGTATAATTTTTTTTCCTATGATAAAAATTCATTTGTTCGTAATTTGCTTGTTAGCAAATCTCGCGTATTCCCAAACTCCGAATAACGCAAAAGCTCCCAATAGTTACATTTACGATTTGGATGTTGCAAATTCCAACGATTACAGCGGAATTGAAATTCCCGTGGTTAAGGCTTACGAAATGTGGTCCAACTACGAATATTTAAAATCCAACGGCGCCTCGAATCCCATTCCGGCCGGAATACAAAGCGCGTCGATTTTTTGGGAAGATGTTCCCGGCATGATCACAAGCGTAGCGATGGTTCCGGATTCCGATCCCTCTAAATCAAAAATTAAAGTTCGAATTAATAAAGGAAAAGGCAAAGGAAATGCGGTTGTTGCTTTTAAAGTAGATGGAATCATTTTCTGGAGCTGGCATATTTGGGTGACCGATAATCCGGCAAATGGAGTAACGTACAGCCAGGGTATAGAAACCGACATCAATGGAAACCTCATTAATACCCAATACATGGACCGAAATTTGGGTGCAACGAGCAACACTTTTTTAGGTGACCAATGGCAAAAATCTGGTGGACTCATGTACGAATGGGGTCGAAAAGATCCGTTCCCTCCTTTGGTTTATAAAGATGCGGACTTTTACCAGATTTCTGGAGAAGTAGGCGTTTTAAGACACAAACAAATTGATCCTGTAAATACAATTCCCGTTGAATTGAGACCTTTCGACGAAATTGAAAAAAACATGCAGTATGCGGTAAATAATCCTTTAACTTATATCATTAATACAGATGCAAACGGCAACTGGTTTTCCAGCAGCAGATATAAAGTCGCAGGAGTTAGTCCCAATTATATGACGTGGGATCTTTGGTCCGATAATGCAAAAGGTGGAAACAGCAACGGAAGCAGTTCTAACACGACATTGAGAAAAGAAAGTCTTTCTTATGAATTAAAGTCTGAACTTGATCCTTGTCCAAACGGGTGGCGCGTTCCTTCTTACTACGGTAGAGAAACTCAAAATAATAACTTAGCCTTTTTCGGTAGAAAAAATAGTGGGGTAAACGATGATACTACTACTGGTTACAGACAACTTTTCCCTGATAGTGTTAATCCGATGTTAGATGGAATTAAAGTTTATCCAGGCCTTGGTATGGATTTCACCAATGCTAAAGGTGGTACCAGAAACTTAGGAATAATACCTGTTTCAGGTGGATATGTTTATTATCCTAATCCAGCAGCTCCTACAGCTCCGGTTGGCGTAACTTTTCAGGATAATGCTGCGAATGGCGGTTTATGGAGTTCTACTTTTGCTTACGATGGCGCACGAATTTTCTCGATGATTTCGGATCCGGTTCGTAACAATACGAGTGTTGGACTTCACGCGATCTATATTAATCAAACAAATCCGACGAAATCCGGGAATGCCGTAAAATGCATGAAAGATCCAAATCTTGCTCAGATCGGCGATTTTGCTACGCAATATTTCAAAGTGAATGAAGAAGATTTTAGAGCTGGTTTAGATAATCCAAATTCTTATGTCCTCGTTGATGAAACGCATGTATCAATCCCTGTAAATAAAGCATTTTCGGTGTACAACCAGTTGCTTTCTGATCACGGAATGATTGGTTCTAATAATTTAGTAGCTAAGGTTTTGTGGTCTACCAATCCTAATTTAGTCGCTAATCTCCAAATGAATAAGCACCCGAAAGATGGCAAGCTTTCTTTTATTGAAGTTGATATTAATCCGGGACAAAAAGGGAATGCAGTAATTTCTCTTCATGCCAATACGCAGAATAGTCCGCCACTTTGGAGCTGGCATATTTGGGCAACCGACAGTGATCCTGCAGAAAATGCTGTTGCTTACACGACAGAAACACCGCTACCGGCTGCCTTCAATTTCATCAATCCTACAGCGAGCAAAATGCCGGCTTTAAAAACGGTTTTTATGGATAGAAATTTGGGCGCTGAAAAAAGTGACATCGCATCGGGTTATGCAAATGGTTTACATTATCAATGGGGAAGAAAAGATCCGATCCCTTCATTTGTGAGTAACCATTCACAATTGCTTTATGTGTTCTCCGACAATATTCAAATTGCAACACCAAGTGAATACTTAAAAGGATTTCTTATTAATTATGAGGATATCAACGGGAAACAATATGGAAGTAAATACACCGATTCTTACGGACAATATGGCTCTACCAATCCGGTAGCTTACAAAAGAGTTCAGGAAAACATTCTTTATTCTGTTAGAAATCCGCTACGTTTTCTTTATCAAAGCTCAGCTGGAGCGATTTACGATGGCGGAAACCATTACAACAATGATCTTTCAAAAGTTAATGACTGGGTTTCTAATGAGAGAGGGCAGGCAGAAGACCGATGGGGACATGGCGATAAGAAATCACCCTTCGATCCTTGTCCGGAAGGATGGAGAGTTCCCGATGTTTCTTTCACGAATCTTTACACAGGCTCGAAAGGAACTTCACCCTGGTACAACGGTTATAATGCTGATGCATATGGGAAAGCGGGTGTAATTCAGGATCAGTGGCATGACCTTACTAATTTCTACGGTGGAACAGTTGATGGAAATAATGGATGGAAATTCGAAAGCCCAACTTTCAATATCGGTAATTTTCCAAAAGATGGAATTAGAGGGGAATTAAGTGGGAAAACAGTAGAACTGGCTCGCTCCGGAGTATGGACTGCTTCGTTAGCAGACATGCATACTGGTTTTGCATTAGGACTACAGTTTCAGGGAAATAAAATGCAAACGGCTACCGGCGTTTATCCACAAGCTGGAATGAGTGTTAGATGTGCGAAAGATGAGAGCAGGCTTTTAGGAACTACCGCTCCAAAAAATACGGCACCAGCAGTTTTACAGAAAAATTCAAAACAAATTGTTCCACTGCCTGAAAACAATGAGTTAAAAATTTATCCAAATCCTTTTAAAGATGAATTTTCAATCAACAATACGAACTCCAAAAATTATGAGATCTACGATTTTAGCGGGAAATTAGTACTGAAAGGAACAGTGCAGGATGGAAGAGTTAACGCAACCAGCGTTCAAAAAGGAATCTATATTTTAAAGATCTTCATGAATGACGGTTCTGTAGTAAGTAAAAAACTGATTAAGCAATAGTTTACTTAGTTGTGATGGAGGGAGCACAATCGTTTTGATTGTGCTTTTTTTTGTTACTTTTGCTCAAAATCATTTCCTCTTAACGGATCAAAATATAAAAATGAATATCGAAGACATTCTCCTTCCTCCGAAAGAAATTAAAACTGAAAAATGGCAACTTGGAAACATCATTTCCGCAGAAATTCCCGAAAATGGAATTGCCTTAATTTTTTGTTCAGATTATCGTGGCTTAAAAAACGGAGAAGCAGAAATTCTGGATTTTAAAAGGGTTCGAAAAGCATTGTATCAACTGTCGAAACTGGATTTCGAATTGCCGATTTGTGATCTGGGAGATCTTATTTCAGGAAAATCGCACGAGGATACGCATTATATTTTACAGGAGATCCTCTCGATGTGTCATTATAAAAACACCATTCCCGTGGTTGTGGGCGGAAGTAATGATTTGGCTTTATCTCTTTTTTCAGCCTTAAATTTTCATCAGAAAAACATTAATTATACGCAGATCTCCAATATCATTTCATTATTAAATGATGGTGAAGAAATTACGGAAAAGAATTTCCTCTCCAAGATCTTAAGTTCCAAAGAATTCACTATAAAAAATTACCATCATCTTGGTTATCAGAAACATTTAAATGAACTGGATTCGGTAAAACTGATGAAGGAAGTAGAATTTGACATTATTAGGTTGGCCGAAATGATGAATTCTACGGAAAGAACAGAACCTTTTTTCCGGAGAGCTCATCTGGTGACTTTAAACTGTGATGCGGTAGAAAGTTCCGGCGACGGTTTTTCTGCTAATCCACAGGTAAACGGTTTAAACAAAAGGGAAATTTGTGCTTATATGAAAGAGATCGGCTTAAGTGAAAACCTTAAATCGGTCGGAATTTTCAACTTCAATGCTCATTCAGAAGAATTTTTGAACCATCAACTTTTGGCGCAAATCATCTGGCATTTGATTGAAGGAATTAATATTCAGAAATCCCATCCTGTAGAAAGATCGTATGAAACTTTCTGGGTGATGATCGATGATGGTCAATATGCTTTTAAACGCGATACATTTAGTAATTTGTGGTATTTTGGGGATGACGAGAATGCCGCGAATTTAATCCCCTGTGCAAAATGGGAATACGAAGAAGCGAAAAAAGGTTTTCTAAATCCGCGCCTGCTGAAAAATTAATTTTTTACCGACTTTTAAAAACTACCAAAATTATTTTTCAGACATAATCAGCAGAATGAAAAGCGCTTTATCTAAAATTTTTAATAATCCTTTTTTGTTGATCGGTATCACGGCGATCCTGAAATTGCCCTTGTTTCTGACCAAAAATATACAGGAGGATTCCTTCATTACCTGGCGTGTTGCACGGAATCTCTTAAATTATGGCGTGATCGGTTTTAATGGGGAGGAAAGGATTTCGGCATCTACGACCCATTTGTATGTTTTGGTTTCGGCTTTTTTCCAGTTTATTTTTGGAGTGCATTTTATTTATCCTTTGCTTATTTTTAGTGGGATTCTTTTTGCCATCGGATCATTGTGGCTTGCAAAAATCCTGTTTCCTGCTGATGTTTTAAAACGAGGTTTTTTCGTTATTTTCCTGAACATGCTTCCGCCCGCACTCACTGCATCCGGTTTGGGGATGGAATATGGAATTTTATTTTTTCTCTATAACGGACTTATTTATTTCGGTATTTATAAAGGGAAAAACTGGGCTTACCTGATCTTTCCTATCTTATTACTTTGGACGAGGATCGACACCGTTATTTTTCTGGGCGTGTTCTTTCTGGCAGATATGATCATTAAAAAGAAGATCAATTATATCTATATTTTAGGTGGAGTTTTAGGTTTGGTGAGTGTGGTATCTTTTAATTATTTATATTTCGGGGAGTTGGTCAATCATACCATCACGGCAAAGAAGATCGCGTATAAAAATCTCATTCAGAATAATGATTTTTCGCATTTTCTTTATCAGTGGGCTTATTACGGCGGACTCATTAAGAAATATTCAATTTATACATTTTTGATTTTTATTGGATCTTTGATGATTCTGGGATTCTGTATTTTCAAAATTAGTAAAGACAAAAACCGTATTCCATATAAAACTCGATGGATCCTAATTTCCGTGCTCGTTTTTGCCTTATTAAAGATCACTGTTTTTGCTTATTTTAAAGCTTATTTCGATTGGTATTATTGGTTGCCAAGGGTTTTTATGTTGGCCGTAATTCTGTTTTATATTTTTGAATTCATTAAAGTTAGAAACCGATTTGTATATCCGGTAGTTTTTCTTGGTGTTTTTGCGTTGTACGCTTTTCAACTGCTTCAGTCCTACACGATCGGTTATATGGAAGAACGCCAGAGAATGCAGATCGCAGCAGATATTAACGGGGATAAAATCTCTATGCAAAATTCCATTATGCTTGAACCTGCGGGAATAATTCCATTCTACACCAATCTTTACACTTACGATGAGGTTGGTTTGGTGAATAAAAAAATTACCGAGGAAATGCTTAAAGATGAAAAGTACTGGTGGATCAATTCTGTAAAGAAATATCAACCGGATTATCTTCTATCCATCGCGCAAAAACCCGGTTTAGAAAGTCGTTTTTATGCCATTAAACCAGAAGATATTTCTACGTTCGAAAAAGAATATCAACTTGTGAAAGTTTATCAGATAGCAAAAATTCATAATAATGCCCCGGAAATTTTAAGATGGATCTATAAAATAAGACCCATCGGAAAAGATTATTACCTTTATAAACTGGTGCATAAATTACCGCTGAATGATTAAAATCTCTATTATCGTTCCTGTTTACAATGTTGAAAAATACCTGAGAAAATGTTTAAATTCTCTGGTAAATCAAACTTTGCAGCAAATCGAGATCATAGTGATCAATGATGGGAGTACAGATGATTCTCAAACGGTCATTAATGAATTTCAGGAACAATTCCCTTTAAAAATTAAAGCATTTATAAAAGAAAACGGGGGTTTAAGCGATGCAAGAAATTTTGGTTTAGACCGAGCAGAGGGTGAATTTATCGGGTTCGTCGATAGCGATGATCATGTTTCGGAAATTATGTTTGAGGAAATGTACGATCTGGCGCAGAAACATTCCGCAGAGATTGTCATCTGCAATCTTCAGAAAGTAGATGCAGCTGGAAAGGTTACTCAAAAACTCCCTCAAATTCCAAACTTGCCGGAGAAAATTTTGCTGAAAGATCATTTTTCTCTTTTTTCCGACATCAGTTATTTTGCGTGTAATAAAATTTTCAGGAAAGAATTATTTCGAGATTTAAGATTCAAGAAAGGAGTTCATTTTGAAGATATTCAGTTAATTCCACAATTGGTTTTAGAATCTAAGATCATTGCTCAGACTCAAAATTATCATTATCAATATTTAGAGAGAGAAGATTCCATCTCAAAAACACATACCGAAAAAGGACTTGATATTTTGAAAGCTGTTGAAGATGTGGAAGTTGCCTTTAAAAAATCAATATATTCTTCTAAAAAAGCCGAATTTAAAAACTTTCTGATTTTAGAAGGAGTTTATACTTTTCTGGCTTATCTTGCTTTTGTAAAAGATGAGGAGACTTATATTAAGATGTCTTTAACCTTAAGAAAATTCATCGCAGAAAATAACATTTCAAGTTTAGAAATTTGGTCTTACAAACGCTTTGGAATGAATTATCTGTTATCTTTGTCTGTAAGAAAAAAAATTTATTACTCACTTTATTTCTTAAAGCAGGAGAAACTGTTGCGGAAATTAGTTTAAAATATAAATGAATTAATGCCGGTTCTCCACCCCATTTTTATTGTGATTTTTCTCTTTCTTGCGTTTGCGAGTTATTGGGAAATTTTTCGGTTAGAAAAAAAGCAAAGCATTTTTGTGTGGATCACTGCGGTAATGATCATTGTTGCGGTAGGTTTTCGGATCGATGTAGGTGCCGATTATCCCGTTTACAGAATGCTTTTCTCCGGTTTTGCAGTGTACACTTCTTACGGCGATGTTTTAGATAAAGCGCTTTTCCGCCCCAACACTGAGGAGATCGAATGGATATTTGTATTGATCAATAAACTGGTCTTCGATTTTGGATTTCCTTTTTACATTGTCACTTTGATCATGGCGGTGATCACCGTTACATTAAAGTTCACCACCATTTACAAAAACGTGGCATTTCCTACGATAGCTCTGCTGTTTTACTTCATGCCCATCATGTTTTTCGAAGATTCTGGACAAATGCGGCAAGGGTTAGGAATTGCAGTATGTGTCGCCTCTTTCAAATTTATCAAAGAACGAAATCTGCCTTTATTTTTACTGTGTATTTATATTGCATTGGGTTTCCATAAAACTTCAATCGTTTTTTTGCCAGCCTATTGGATCGTAAAAATACCGCTTAACAGAAAAAGAATATTCTGGATTTTGGTCGTTGCAGTCCTTTCCTCACCTCTGGAACTTTACCGGTTCGGAAGCGCCTTTTTTGGGGCAATTGCTCCACAGGACATTTCGGGTGCATATACCGGTTATATGGATGATAAATATTATGGAACTCAGGTAGAAACGGGCTTAAATGATATTGTAAAAATAATATTTATCTATATTTTGATCCGGTATGATAAAGAGGGTTGCGAAGAAGTTTGGTGGTACGAATACATGCGCAATCTGGCGGTTTTTGGTATGGCCATGTTTTATTTCTTCAGGTCTAATGAGATTTTTGCAGTTCGGCTTCCGGGCGCCTATATGTTTTTTGTCACCATGTTTTGTTTAAGTAATTTGGTTTATGCCGTTAAAGATCGAAAAAGACAAATTCTCTATTTAGGTTTTATGGCGTATTTTGTTGCCATGTTTTTCTATTTTGGAAGCGGTAATGGTCATCGTGGTGGATTTACGATCGATAGATATGATAACGCACTTTGGTAAGTACAAATGAATGAAATAAAAGAAATAATCACAGATATTGGGATCCCGCAGTTTTATTTGAAATTGGCGCTGGGAATGGTGTGTTCCTTTTTATTGACTTTTTTATCAATTCCCACCATCGTAAAAATATCGAAAAGAAAAAATTTAATGGATGAGCCGGGGCTAAGAAGTTCACATCTTCGGAAGATCCCAAATTTGGGCGGAATTGCCATTTTTTATTCGTTGGCGGTTTGTGCTTCTATTTTCGCTTTCGAACTTTTCGACTTGTATAAATTTCTGTTCGCCTCGCTGGTAATCTTACTGTACATCGGCGTGATGGATGATATTGTGGTGATGCGGGCTTACAAAAAACTTTTGGCTCAAATCGTTGTAACGGCGCTTATGGTCATTGGTTCTGATGTTCGGATCCGGAGCTTTTTTGGATTATTCGCGGTTTATGAACTGTCTTATTTTTTCAGTGTTGTAGTGAGTATTTTTACATTTATTGTATTAATTAATGCCTTTAATTTAATTGATGGGATCGACGGGTTAGCGGGCGGATATTCTATCATTTGCAGTGCTTTATTTGGCATCAGTTATTTTCGTTTGGGAGAATATAATTATCCTTTGGTGATCCTTTCGGGCGTGATAATCGGTTCTGTGGTTGGATTTTTATACTATAATCTTTCAAATTACCGAACCAACAAAGTTTTTATGGGCGACACCGGTTCTATGATTTTGGGGTTTCTACTGGCATTTACAGCCATTTGCTTCATCGATATTTTTATTGATAAACACAACCCGGAAGTTCCAAGATATTTCCTTCAATCCGCACCCGCAATTGCGATGGCGATTCTTATTTTGCCGCTTATAGATACGCTTAATGTATTTATGATCCGCATTGTGCAGCGTAAGTCGCCGTTTGTCGCAGATAAGAATCATATTCATCATTCCTTATTAAATCTGGGATTAAGTCACAAGCGATCCACTTTTTATATCATTCTGTATTATCTTTTTATAGTCGCAGTCGCTAATTATTTTCGACATATTAATGTGAATTTATTACTTTTGATTATTGTCACGTTAGGATTTATTGGCGCGTATATTCCAAGATTTATTCTATTAACCAGAAAAAAAGCTAATTAATTATTTGTTATTTTTGCAAACCACACTAAAACTGATGAAAATATATAAAATTCTACTTCTTTTAATACTGTCACTCGTATTAAGTTCCTGTATTTCTACGAAAGATGTGCGATATATGCAACCCAACGAAAATCTTGTGATCAACGAAGAAGGTTTGGTTCCTTACAACATTCCAATTTATAGAGTTACGAAAAACGATATGCTTAATTTGAATATTGTAACCACGCCGAAAGGTGACGCTGCACAATTCTACTCGGCACTTAACGCCTCGGCAGAAGGAGCAGGAGCGAGCACCGCTGCCGTAAGTTCCTCCTCCGGAACCACTATTGGACAAGGTGGTAATTCAAGTTTTTATTTTAACGGCTTAAAGGTCGATTCCAAAGGCGATATCAACATTATGGGAATTGGTTTTGTGAAAGCTGAAGGCAGAACGATTGAAGATATTACGCTGGAAATTCAAAATCGTGTAAACGAAAACTTTCTAGAAGGTAAATCTGAAGTTCGCTTAAACACCGATGGAATCACTTACTATATTTTAGGAGATGTTGAAACCGTGGAAATAAGCGGTGAGAAGAAAGCGCATAAAAATACCATAACCATTACCGAAGCACTTGCTATAAATGGCGGTTTGAACCGAACTGTTGACCGCACAAATGTGGTGATTCACAGAAAGCTGCCGGAAGGAATAAAAATCGCAAAAATAGATCTAACACGGGAAGATGTGATGAATTCTCCCTACTATTGGGTACAAAATGGGGACGAGATCTTTTTGAACACTCGGGCCAAAAACTTGAATGGTTTAGGAAAAGATCCAATCCAAACACTCACGACCGGAGTTTCTGTAATTACGACCGCGATATCCATTTACTTAATTTTAACAAGACTCTAAGATGATTCCGGAAAAAGAAAACAAGTCTAAATCCAGTTCGGATCAAGGTGAAAAAGTGGGATCTTTTGCATTTTTCGATCTTGAACACTTTCTGCGAAGAGTCCTTAAAAACTGGTATTGGTTTGTATTGATGGCAATTTTGGGATACGGAATTTCCTGGGTTTACAGCAAATATTACGCACAGCGTATTTACGCTTCAAACTTATCATTAAGCATTTCGAATAATACAGCAAGTTATTTTACGCCAAATCAATCCATCAACTTTATTTGGGGACAAAATGGAAATCAGGATGGGATTTATCTAAAGAAGATGCTCCTTTCACGCTCGCACAACGAATATTTGGTTAAACAGCTGGATCTTTATGTGAATTATTCCACAAAAGGACTCATCAAACAAACTTATCTGGATAAATATGATTCGCCTATTTTTTTAGAGATCGATGAATCTCACCCGCAACAGGTTAATTATTCCATTACGCTAATGCCAAAGGGCGGTGATCGGTATGAAGTTGTTCTTCCGGAACAAGGGGAATCAAGATCACTATATTCTTTTATTACCGAAAACTTTACGAGTGCTGCGCCTTACAACCGGCCGATAAACAAAATAATTGCCGTCAACGAATGGTATATTTCTCCTAATTTAAAGTTTAAACTGGTAAAAAATCCACAACCGACACCGATCGTTTTAGACAATATTATTCTTGATCTTTCGACTGTTAATCAAACCGTTAACAATTTGGTTTCCAGTATTGGCGTTGATTTCGATAAAGAGATCAACACCATTATGATCATCACCAAAAGTGGCTATAATCTAAATGGAACTGTTAATTTCCTGAATACCTCTGTTGATGAGCTTGAGAAAAAAAGATTGATCGACAGAAATACGGTCGATAAAAACACCGAAAAATACCTTTTCGATAATCTGGCCCAGATCCGGAGGAAATTAGATTCCAGCGCAACCGTTTTAAATCATATGAAAGTTTCCGAAGGATTGTATGATATTAAAGACCGCGACGAGAAAGCTTTGTCACGAATAAAAGATCTGGAAAGTAAGAAAGCCGACATCATCACGAAGATCAACTCACTGAATAACATTAAAAATACGTTAGCTTCTCAAAATTTAGACCGCATGATCAGTATGAATGCTGCGGGAATTGAAGATGGAGTTTTTAGCGCAACGGTTTCAGAACTAAAGGCACTTTACGCAAAAAGAAGAGAACTGGCTTTAATTTACACGCCGAATTCTGAGCCAATGAAGGAAATCAACCGCCTGATCAATGAAGCCAGAGGAAATTCAACAGGTTCTATAAAAAATTATTACACGGCTTATTTAAGTCAAATAACAAAGATCGATCACGAAATTGCGGGCGAAAGTGTGGACCTGGTTTCTTATCCGGAAAAAGAAAGAAGATATCTGGATGCAGAACGCGGTTATAACATGATCGAAGCAACTTACAACAGTTTGCTTTCCAAACAGAATGAAACCCAGATCCGCGTTGCAACCAATAAGTCCGATATTACCGTTATTGACCCCGCCAAAAATCTTGGACAAGGTCCAATTGCGCCAGACGTGCAAAAAACAAAATATTCCATTATTGGTGGATTGTTGCTTTTACCACTTTTGGTTCTAGGAATTTCTGAAGCTTTAGACAGCAGAATCAGAAACATTAAAGAACTGCTGCAGGCTACCAAAATTCCGCTACTCGGCGTTGTTGGTAAAAACACGCACGATAACAATTTAACGGTGTTAGAACAGCCTCGCTCTTCCATTTCCGAAGCGTTCAGGGGAATTCGCGCCAATCTTAGGTTCTTACACAAAGAAGATGATCAGTCGAAAGTCATTTTAGTTACATCATCCGTTGGTGGCGAAGGTAAAACGTATGTCTCCATAAACATTGCTTCAGTTTTGGGCTTAAGTGGTAAAAAAACGATCCTGCTTGGAATGGATTTACGGAAACCTAAAATTTTTGGAGATTTTAAGATCGATAATAAATACGGGATTTCTAATTTCCTGACAGGGGAAGTGGACATGGAAAAAATCATCAATACCACGAGAATTCCTAATCTTCATGTGGCGACGTCAGGACCAATTCCGCCAAATCCTTCAGAATTATTAATGAGCGAAAGGAATATTCAGTTTATAATGGATCTGAAAAAGATTTATGATTTTATTATTATAGATTCGCCACCCGTAGGACTGGTAGCCGATTCCTTTGAATTGATGAAATACTCTGACGCAAGTGTCTATGTGGTGAGACACGAGTATACCGAAAAATACATGATGAAAATGATTACCGAAAAATATCACAATCACGAAATCGAGCATTTGGGCTTAGTTTATAACGATTTCCAGGCGAAACAGGGTTATGGATATGGGTACGGCTATGGTTACGGTTATGGCTATGGTTACGGGTATTTTGATGAAGACAAAAATTACCAGGAACCAACGCTGATAAAAGTTAGAAATAAATTAAGAAAAATATTCGGAAACAGTTGATTTTAGAACCCTCGGAAAGGAGGGTTTTATTTTAGCTAAATCATAAAAAGATTTTATTATCGTTTTTAAATCAAAAAATTATGCTTTTTTGAGGTTATTTAACTATAAATTAAGAATTTCCTTAAAGTAAAAATGTTTTATATTTGCAAAATTATTTATGAAAATTGAGGTCCAGCTATTCATGCAAAAGAAGATTATTTATTCCTTGCTCGCGTTTATTTTTATTTCGGTTTCCTATAAAGGGCAACGTCACGAAGTAGGGGTGCAATTGGGCATGAGTAATCTGGTAGGAGATATTGGGAGAACCAATTACATTTTACAAAAACCGGTGATCAACAACATCGCAGACTACGGGATTCCGTTGTATGTTGGAGCATTGTACCGAATGAACTTTAATCCTTACCAAACCGTTCGATTAAACGTTGGATACAGTCATATTCAGTTTTTAGATGCTTACGCGAAAGAAACGTACCGGCGCAACAGGAAATTATCCGGAACAAATTCTATCATCGAGGCAGATTTAATTTTCGAATATAATTTTTTCCCTGTTAACGATGAGCAAAAAAGTTTGCTAAGTCCTTACATTTTTGGTGGAGTAGGTGGTTTGCTTGCGAATACGACTCAGGTTAATTTAGAAAATGATTTTAACAGAGATGGTGGTGGCAACGCAATAGCGCCAACCAACAGCGAGGATTTTTTAACCACTCCGACTTACGTGGCAGGAAAACAATTTACGATGGCGATCCCGTTTGGTGTGGGTTTAAAATATAAATTCAATTACAACTGGGCGCTTTTTGGTGAATTTATGTTCCGCCCGACTTTTTCGGATTCTATCGATTATAGTATGATAGATGATAAAAGTGTGAAACAGACTTATAATAAAGATATTGTCGTAGACGGAACTACGAAATCACTATTACAGGATACTCCTTATAAAGAAGTTGCAGACGCACGTGCTGCAGAATTTCTACAAAACCGACAGATCGGAAATATTAATTCAAAAGATTGGGTAAACTCAGTAACGCTGGGACTTACATACTCATTCGGTAGACCACCTTGTTATTGTGGACAGTAAAATGCAGTCGATAAAAGATAAATTAAATTTGGATCAGCTTCCCAAACATGTTGCCATCATTATGGATGGGAACGGAAGATGGGCTAAATCGCGCGGAGAAGAACGTACTTTCGGTCACAAAAACGCCATCAAAGCAGTTCGCGATGTGGTAAATGCCTGTAACGAAATTCATATTCCATACCTTACCCTTTACACTTTTTCCTCAGAAAACTGGAACCGCCCAGACGATGAAGTAAGTACTTTAATGAGTCTTATTTCTGAAACTTTACTTTTAGAAGCAGAAGAAATTTTTTCTAAAGGTTTAAGAATGCATGTTATCGGGGATCTTGATAAATTACCCGAATTGGTTAGGGATCAGATGTTACAACTGGCTGAAATTACAAAGGATAATACGCAGGGCAATTTAATTTTAGCCTTAAGTTATGGCTCGCAGAATGAGATTCTGAATGCTGTAAAGCAAATTAGTGCAAAAGTAAAATCCGGTGAACTGCTAGAAGAAGAGATCAACGAAAAAGTATTTGAAGATCATTTGTATACCAAAGATTTTCCGCCGGTAGATTTATTGATCAGAACCAGCGGCGAAGTTAGAATTAGTAATTTCCTGCTTTGGCAAATTGCCTATTCTGAGCTGCAGTTTTTAGATATTCTTTGGCCGGATTTCGGAAGAGAGGATCTATTTAAGTGCATCTACGATTATCAGAATAAAGAAAGGAGATTCGGCAAAACAAGTGAACAGCTCGACGAAAATATATAAAAGAAAAGTTAGCAAGATAAAAAATGAAGTTTAAATTCTTACCCATCATCATGTTTGTGGCTTCGGCACATTTCTATGGTCAAATTACTCCCGAGCAAAATAATCAGGATAATGCCCCGGTTTACGCACAAAACGAAGCTGGAACTTATATCCTAAAAGACATTGTTGTAGATGGTGTAAAAAAATATACGCCGGCTCAGATTTTAAGATTTACAGGTCTTAATAAAAATGAAAGCGTTGAAATTCCAGGTCAGAAGATTAGCAACGCCATTAAAAAGCTTTGGGAAACACAATCTTTCTCTGAAGTAGAAGTATATATTCAAAGTATTGAAGGTGACCAGATCGTGTTGCGCTTCAATTTGCAGGATCTGAAAGAATTAGGGAAAGTACAATTCACCGGAAAAGGTGTTGGAAAATCTAAGAGCGAAAAATTAGCCAAAGACAACAACCTAAAGCCCGGTACCAAAATTACCGAGAATTTAGTTTCTACCCTTAAAACCAATATTCCGAAAGAGTATGTGAAAAAAGGTTTTGCTGATGCTAAAGTGACCATTCAGGATAAAGTAAATGCAGAAGATCCTAATTTAGTAGACTGGACAATTAATGTAAGCAAAGGCAAAAAAGTAAAGATCAGTCATATCGAGTTTGAAGGGAACGAAAATGTTTCTGATTCCAAACTTCGTAAAAAAGCATTTAAAGATACAAAGCAGAAAACTTTTGGTATCAAAGGGATTTTAAAACCTTCTAAGTTCATTGAGGAAAAATATGAAGGTGACAAAGAAAACCTTGTTAACTATTACCGTTCTTTAGGATTTCGTGATGCACGAATTGTTTCGGATTCAGTTTGGAGAAATCCTAAAAACGATTATGAGATCAACGTAAAATTGAACGAAGGGAAAAAATATTACATCGGAGACATTAACTTTTTAGGAAATGCTGCTTTCTCAACAGAATATCTGCAGAAGATTTTAGGCTATAAAACCGGTGATATTTATGATGCAGTTGGTTTTAATAAAAAGGTTGGCGAAGATGGCGGAAAGGAAGATGATTCCGATCTAAAATCGATCTACATGAACAATGGATATCTATTCTCTAACGTAACGCCAATTGAAAAAGGAGTTAAAGGAGATTCGATTAATCTGGAGATCCGGATCAACGAAGGTGAAAAAGCAACCTGGAACCGGGTAACGTGGAGTGGAAATACAACGACGCATGATCATGTAATTCTTCGGTCCCTAAGAACAAAACCCGGAAGTCTATTTGCAAAAAGCGATATTAAAAGAACGTATTTTGATTTAGCTGGAATGCAGTTTTTTGATCCACAGCAGGTTGGTCAAAATATTGTACCAAATGCTCAGGATAATACGGTAGATATTCACTGGACCTTGGTCGAAAAAGGATCTTCTCAGGTTCAGCTTCAGGCTGGTTACGGTGGCGGTTCTTTTATTGGAACTTTAGGATTAACATTTAATAATTTCTCGCTTCGGAACTTTTTGAAATTTAAAGATTTTAAACCGGTTCCTCAAGGTGACGGACAAACGCTTTCGGTTCAGGCTCAAGCCGGACAATATTTTCAGAATTACGGGATTTCCTTTACAGAGCCATGGTTATTTGGTACGAAACCAACGGCACTTTCTGTAAGTGTTAACCAATCTTTAGTTCGCTATAGCGATAATTTTGGAGCAACTCAAAAATTAAATATATTTTCTGCAAGTGCAGGTTTGAACAGATTGTTAAGATGGCCTGATGATTATTTCTCCCTTTACACGGGAATCCAGTTTCAGAGTTACGACTTCGAAAATTATCCGTTCCAGTTCGGGAATACAACCGAATTAAATGGATCTGCGAAAAATTTCAGTTTTAATATTGGTTTAAGTAGAAATTCAGCGGGTCTGGATCCTATTTTCCCGACACAAGGTTCTAATTTAGAAGCCTCTGTAAAATTCACGCCTCCTTACTCTCTATTTAGTTCCAAAGACTATTCAACGCTGGAGCCAGTTGAAAAATACAAACTGCTAGAATTCTATAAAGTAAAATTAAAAGCCGATATTTACAATACAGTTGTTGGAAAAATGGTTTTAAGAAGTGTTGCAGAAATGGGCTTTCTTAACGGATATAACAAAGAACTTGGCGCACCGCCATTTGAAAGATTTTATGTAGGTGGAACAGGTCTTATTGGTGGCCGGTATGATGGTCGCGAATTAGTTCCTTTAAGAGGGTATGAAAATTCCACTTCTACAGGAGGTATGCTTCAGGACATCACACCTTATGGTGGAGCAACGATTTATAATAGATTTGCTTTGGAACTTAGATATCCAATATCTATGAATCAAACGGCAAAAATCTATGCTCTTTCATTCCTGGAAGGTGGTAACGCCTGGAATTCTTTTGGATCTTACAATCCTTTCCAGCTAAAAAGATCTGCCGGTGTAGGAATTAGAGTTTACATGGGTGCATTTGGTCTTATTGGATTTGATTTCGCTTATGGTTTCGATAAAACAATTCAGGGTACAGAACCAGCAGGATGGCAAACACACTTCCTGATGAACCAATCATTATAATACGATAACAATGAAAAAGTTTAAATTATTTTCAATACTCTTTTTATTGCTGGCAGGTCTTGTTAGCGCTCAGAAGATTGGAGTAGTGGATACCAATTATATTTTAAGTAAACTGCCACAATATAAAGATGCGGAAGATCGCTTAAATGTTCAGATCGCAAATTGGCAGGCCGAAATTCAGATATTGCAATCAGATTTCGAGAAAAAGAAATCTTTGCTGGAGAATGAAAGAGTTCTTTTGGTTGGCGATCAGTTAAAGCAGCGCCAGAAAGAAGTTGATGATCTAGATAAAAAGATCAAAACCATGATCAATAATCGTTTTGGTTCTATGGGTGAGATTAATAATGCAAGATCGAACTTAACCAAACCTTTTCAAGATCAAATATGGAATGCCATTAAGACCGTGTCCGAGAAGAATAGTTTAGGCATCATTCTTGATAAAAGCAATAACATTAGTGTGATTTTCCTCGAAAAAAGATACGATTATACTGATAAAGTCTTAGATTTGCTGCTGAAAAATTCAGTAAATAAAAAGACTGAATCACCAAACAGATCGGGTAGAAGCTCGGAAGAGATCAGAAATGAAAAGATCAAATTACTCCAGGAAAATGGAGGGATCCGGACACAAGACAATCAAATTAAAAGAAAGAAAAATTAAATTTTAAAATCAATAAATCAATTTATCCCTTATTATGAAAAAATTAAGTGTATTATTTGCAGCAATAATGATGTTTGTAACCGTAGGTGTTGCCAACGCTCAAAAAGTTGCTTCTATGGATTACGAAGCAGTATTAGCTGCAATGCCAGAAACAAAGAAAATGACTTCAGATTTAGATACTTTCAGCAAGACTAAAGGTGACGAACTTAACAAGCAGGCAGAAGCTTTTCAAAAAGAAGTTCAGCAGTACCAAGCAGACGGTGCTAAAATGACTGAAGCGCAAAGAACAGCAAAAGAAGCTGAATTGCAGAAAAAACAACAGAATTTACAAGGATTGCAGCAAACTGCTCAGAATGACTTGTCACAAAGAAGAGACGCAGCTGTTAAACCAATTATCGAAAAACTTAACAATGCAGTAGCCAAAGTTGCTAAAGCAAACAGTTACGAGTTCGTTATTGATTCAACTGCTTTAATCTACAAAGGTGGTGCAGATGCAACTCCACTAGTGAAAAAAGAATTAGGTCTTTAAGAATTAATCTTTATAAACAAAACCATCTCGACCATTCGGGATGGTTTTTTTAATTTTATATAATGGAAAAAGAACTGTCAAGCCTCGTAAAAGTTCGCTTTAGCGACTGCGATCCAATCGGACATCTGAACAATGTAAAGTATTTGGAGTACATGTTGAATGCCCGTGAAGATCACGTAGAAAACGGATATGGATTTACGTATGAAGAATATACGCGCAGAACAGGTTGTACCTGGATTACGGTGCAGAATGAAATCGCCTATTTAAGAGAAGTGCGTTATAATGCCAAGGTCCTGATTTCCAGTAAAACCATAGAACTCGGCGACCGGCTTTCTAAAGTTGAGATTTTAATGAAGAGCGAAGATGGCAAGATCATTCACAGTATTTTGTGGCTCACGGTGATCTATTTCAATATGAAAACCCGCGCTTCTGCTTCGCAACCGGAAGACACCAAAGATCTCTTTCGAAAATTTTTGGTAGATTTAGAAGAAAAAGATTTTCAAAGCAGAGTTTTGAATTTCAGAAAATACAATAAATCAGCGAGCAAATTATGAAGAAGATATTAATCATCGGCGGTAACGGTCAATTGGGAAACTGTTTCAGAAAAATTGCTACCGATTATGATGACCGTTTCGAATTCGATTTTACAGATTCAACAACTTTAAATATTACGGATTCTGATCAAGTCTCTGGATATTTTTATGATACAAAACCCGATTTCTGTATCAATGCTTCTGCTTATACCGCAGTTGATTTGGCAGAAACTGAGCCTGAAAAAGCATTTGCTGTAAATGCAGATGGAGTTGCAAATCTTGCTGAAATCTGCGCAGAATATAAAACCACGTTAATTCATATATCTACCGATTATGTTTTTGATGGTGACACCAACATTTCCTATTCCGAAGATAACTTTACGAATCCGCAAGGCGTTTACGGAGCTTCTAAAAGAAAAGGCGAGGAGCTTGCGATGGATTTAAATGCGAAAACAATCATTCTGCGAACTTCCTGGCTTTATTCAGAATTCAATAAAAATTTTGTGAAAACTATGTTGAATCTTTTCGCGTTGAAAGATGAAATGGGAATTGTAAATGACCAGTTTGGGCAGCCAACCAATGCGAATGATCTGGCAGAAGCAGTAATGCAAATTATAGAAAACGATCGTAAAACTTACGGAATTTTCCACTTCTCAAATTATCCCGAAACCACCTGGTTTCATTTTGCTCAGAAGATCGCTGAATTATCCGGATTTAAAATTAAACTTAATGCCATTACCACTGCTGAATTTCCAACCGCTGCTAAACGCCCTCATCGCAGCACCATGTCTTTAGATAAAATTGAAGACTCTTACGGAATAGAGCCTAAACACTGGGAAAATTCTCTCCAGGAATGCATCGAAATTTTACAGAAACAATGAAAAAAATAATCGCACTCTCCATCTTATTCTTCGGCCAGCTATTTTTTGCCCAGAATGTAGTTCTGAACAAAGTGGTAAAGTCAAATACCAATTCCGACAAGTTTTTTTATAAAATTGAGCCGAAAAACGCGACTGCCGAATATTTAGGTGAACTTGAAGTTCAGGGATTTTCCGGCGATGATGTAAAAGTCTTCGGTATGGTTTACAAAAAAGCCAAAGAAATCGGAGCCAACGCTTTCTCTTATCATCCTTTTGAAACCATCGACGGGAATGTTCAGAAGTTCGATTATGCACATTATCGCCTAAATCTGTACTATTTAGAAGCGGCGCAGTTTCCGAAAGAAGACAATATCATCTACCTTATTTCTTCGCCTTACAAAAAGCAGACGATCGGCGTTAATAAAGAAAACATTGTTTTCCAGCCTCGAACGTACACGAAAAAACAATTGGCGACGGGCGAAATTTATACCATTTCTACGAAGAAACTTTTAGGATCATCCATCAAAGTTGCGGCTCAGGAAAATCAGCCCGTGCAATATTTCCAGTTCTCCGCTTTTTCAGTGAATTCAAATCCTTACGGAACCGCCGGGATTAATTTAAAATCAGGCGATATCACAAGATTAGAGCAGTCGTACGGACAATTCCTTACCACGATTTACGAAGAGTTGAAATAGTTTTTAGGAGCGCAAAATTTACTTTGTATCTCTACATGATCACCCGCTTTCCGTCCCGTTTTTTCAAACGGGACTGCAATCGGGGCTAGAATCCAGGGAGTTTTTTCTTCAAAAGCTTCCCACAGAAAAATCTTCAACAGAACTTGTCGGCTCTCGAGCCCCAGAACCTCAAATAAAAATCCCTCAATTTTGTATCTTTGAAATATGAAAACAGATATTTTAGCAATTGGTGCGCATCCAGATGATGTAGAGCTTGGTTGTGGCGGAACGTTAGCCAAATTAATAAGTGACGGTAAAATAGTTGCTGTAGTCGATTTAACACAGGGAGAACTTGGTACCCGCGGTACCAATATCACCAGATCCGAAGAATCTGCAGAGGCCTCAAAAATATTAGGTTTCTCTTCGCGGGAAAATTTGAAAATGAAAGATGGTTTTTTATTGAATAATGAAGAACATCAAATGCAGATCGTAAAAATGATCCGTAAATATCAACCCGAGATTATTTTGGCAAACGCCATCGATGACCGCCATCCGGATCATGCAAAAGCTTCCAAATTAGTTTCTGATGCGTGTTTTCTTTCAGGATTAATAAAAATAGAAACGGTTTCCGACGGAGAGAACCAGAAACCCTGGCGACCAAAACAGGTTTTTCATTACATTCAATGGAAAAACGTCGCGCCAGATTTCGTGATCGACATCTCCGATTTTATGGAAAAGAAAATTGAAGCTTGTCTTGCGTATAAAACACAGTTCTATGATCCCGACTCGCAAGAGCCAATGACTCCAATTGCGACAAAAGATTTCCTCGAAAGTCTTACTTATAGAGCTCAGGACTTAGGCAGACTCTCTGGTGTAGCCTTCGCGGAGGGCTTTACGACAGAAAAGTTACTTGCTTTCAAAAATTTTGACGGAATAATTTTGTAATATTTGTAAAAATACTATATTTGCAATCTCAAACGGTGGTTGTAGTTCAGTTGGTTAGAACGTCGGTTTGTGGTACCGAAGGTCGTGGGTTCGAGACCCATCATCCACCCAAGTTAAAACGCATTGATTTTCAATGCGTTTTTTCGTTTCTTACTTTAGGATTTGGGGATTTATTTCTTCTGTTCTTTAAACAGCATAAAAAAAAGCACCCAATGGAGTGCTTTATATTTTTGCTAAACTTCTTCTTCAGAATCTATAGTAAATGATTTGGTTTTAAAATCTTTATCATGTCGGTCAGAAATTACATCTTCTCCTTTATTTTCGATTATAAAATCTGTGGACTCTTTAAACATTTCTTCAAAAGTTTTAAAATCTTCCTTGTAAAGATAAATTTTATGTTTTTCGAAAGATGCTTCTCCATTCTCGCCGAAATTCTTTTTACTCTCGGTAATGGTAAGATAATAATCGCCTGCTTTCGTCTCGCGCACGTCAAAGAAATAGGTTCTTCTTCCTGCTTTTAACACCTTTGTGAAAATTTCGTTTTCATGGCGTTCCTTGTAATCACTCATTTGTACTATTTTTTGAAATCTTGTTTAACAAATATAAAAGATTTCTTCGTAATGCAAAATTTATTTTTACGTTTTGGCTATTAAAATTGAATTATCGATAACAAATCTGCATTTATCACCAATTAAAGATTTTCTATTTCCGTGAGATTCAATATTTTATCTGCACGTTTTGCACTGCTTTCTCTATGAGTAATAATGATCGAGCTGCTTTTCTGGATCTCATTTTCAATATTTTGAAGAATGTTTTCCTCCGTTTCGGTATCCAGTGCAGAAAGAGAATCATCAAAAATAAGGATCTTCGGCTCTTTAATTAAAGCTCTTGCAATACAGATCCTTTGTTTTTGACCGCCGGAAAGCATTACGCCTCTTTCGCCAACCATCGTTTTATACTGTTCTTTAAATTCAATAATATTTTTGTGAACATCTGCTTTTTTAGCAACTTCTTCGACTAATTTTAAAGAAGGTTTATCAATAGCAAAACCGATATTGTTTTCGATGGTGTCGGAGAATAGAAAACTTTCCTGAGGAATATAACCGATAAATTTTCGGTAGTTGATTAAATTGTGCTCTTTCAAATTTTTACCGTCGATAAGGATTTCACCTTCTGTAGGATCAATTAACCGACAAAGCAAAAGAGCAATGGTTGATTTTCCACTTCCGGTTTTCCCCATGATCGCGAGTGATTTTCCGGCTTCTATTTTAAAACTGAGCTTGTCTAACGCTTTGATTCCCGTATTCGGATAAACGTAAGAAACATTTATAAATTCAATATCTCCTTTAATAGGATAATTTTCGTGGTTATTATTGATGATGTCTGTCTTCATATCCAAAAATTCATTGATCCTGGACATCGACGCTTCTGCACGTTGATTAATCGACGTGACCCAACCTAACATGGAAAAAGGAAAAATCAGAATATTGATGTAAAGAAAGAAATCTGCGATTTTTCCTACGGTTAGTTCATTGTTCATGTATTTTGTGCCGCCGATAAAAAGAATCACCACATTTAATAAACCGATCACAAAGATGATAATGGTAAAGAAGTAGGCCTCTGTTTTTGCCAGATCTAAAGCCTTGTCCTGATAATCTTTTACTTTTGTACCATAATTATTTTCAATATATTTTTCTTTAGCAAAAAATTTCACGACCCGAATTCCGGAAAAGCTGTCCTGTACAAAGGTGGAGATCGCAGACTGGCTTTTCTGCATTATTTTTGATTTCTTATTGATGATGGAACTTACCTTGTAAATTCCGTAAGAAAGGATCGGCAAGGGTAAAAGAGACCAAATGGTCATAGTAACATCGGTTCGCAACATGTAAATACACGTGATTACCAGAAGTATGACAAGATTTGCGATATACATTACGCCCGGTCCTAAATACATTCTAACCGCAACAACATCTTCGCTCAAACGGTTCATTAAATCCCCGATGGTCGTTTTTTTGAAATCGGTTAAAGACAATTCCTGATAGTGACTGTAAATTTTATTCTTTAATTCATACTCGATTCTTCGCGAAGAAACAATGATGGTTTGGCGCATCATAAAGGTAAAAAAACCTGTTAATAAAGAAGATCCAACAATAATCGCAACATAAATAAGAACCTGCTTATTAAAGCCAAGACTTGTCGTTCTGGAGATCTCGTCTACCGATTTCCCCACAAACTGTACTTTGAAGATATTAAAAAAATTACTCGCTATTATAAAAAGGAATCCCCAAAACAAAAGAATTCGGTGTTTCCAGAAATAAGGATTAAGCGTTTTGAGTGCGTTCATATTTTTCGATCGGTTTCAGCTGAAATTTGCCTGAATTATTAAGATGCAAAAGTAATAAATTGAAAATTGATTTTTAGATTTTATGATCGGAAGACCGTAAAAACAAAACTCATTTCTAAAAAAATGTTATCTTTGCACCCACAAAAAGTTCTTTGAAATGTTAGGAAGAAGACAAATTCGCGAAAAAATAGTAGGATCATTGTATTCTTACTATCAAAACCCTATAAAGTTCGATGTTTTAGAGAAAAATATGTTCTCGGAAATCGAGAAAATCTATCACCTCTACATTTATCAGCTCAATTTTCTGGTCGCTTTAAAAGCTTTGGCAGAAAAACAAATGGAAATCGGTAAGAATAAATACATCAAAACCGAGGACAATGTAAATCCCAATCAAAAATTTATCAACAATCAGATCCTGCTGAAATTAGAGGAAAATACGGAACGACTTTCGTTTACCTCTAAACATCAGGAATTGAAATGGGATATTAATGATGACTTGCTGGTAAAGACTTTCCAAAGAATGACTGCGGGAAAAAGATATCAGGATTTCATGAAGGAAGATGGATATTCGTTTGAAGAAGACCAAAAATTTATTGGTAAATTATTTTTGAGATATATTGCCGAGAACGACGATTTTCACGAACATTTAGAAGAAAAGGAAATGAGTTGGGCCGATGATTTTCACATCGCAAACTCAATGATGCAGAAAACAATTGGTTTCCTGAAAGAAAGTGAACCGAGTCACACTTTAATTAAAATGATTAAGGATGAAGATGACCGGGAATTTGCACGCAGATTACTGAAAGAATCCCTGAATCACTGGGAAGAAACAGAAAAGAAGATCGGATCAATGCTGGACAACTGGGACCTGGACCGGATTTCACTGCTCGATAAAATAATTTTAATTGCGGCTATTTCGGAAATTCAATATTTTCCTTTAACGCCGGGAAGAGTTATTATTAATGAGTACATCGAGATTTCGAAAGTCTTTTCAACCGACCGTTCCAACATTTTCATCAACGGAATTTTAGATAAGTACACCAAAGATTTAAATAGAAATTAATACAAAATTTTATGAAAAATTTAATCAAATTATTGCCTTTAGTTGCAGCATTAAGTTTAGTATCTTGTAAAAAAGATCAATCAGCAGATCAGTTAGTTGTTAACGAAGAAACGGGCGCAACTTCGGATTCTTCCGTGACTGGCGAAACAGCTTTAGCTCCCAATGCAACTATTGACTCCAATGAAAACTTAGTTAAAGACGCGCAGTCTAAACCATTAACAACGGTTGCGCTTTCGGAATCAAGTTTTGATTTCGGGAAGATCAAAAAAGGAGATCACAAAGAACACACGTACGAAATCACCAATACCGGAAAAAATCCTTTGATCATTTCACAGGTAAAACCAGGTTGTGGCTGTACCGTTCCGGATTATACAAAAGATCCTATTTTACCGGGACAAAAGGGGAAAATTACTTTGAAGTTTGATTCAACCAATTTCGATGGAATGGTTAGCAAACAGGCAGAAGTTTACGCCAATGTTGAAAAAGCACCAATGGTGATCACATTTTCGGCAGATATTCAACCCTAAACCTATAATTTTAAACTACAATAATGATAGCAATATTTTTACAGGCTGCTGCGGCCGGAGCTGAAAGTTCTTTAATGCCTACAATGTTGATGATGGGCTTAATGTTCGTCGGATTTTATTTTCTGATGATTCGCCCTCAAATGAAAAAATCGAAACAGGAAAAAAATTTCCAGTCCGAATTGAAAGTAGGAAGCAGAATAGTTACCACTTCTGGGATGCACGGTAGAATTGCACAAATTATGGAAGATGGAATCATTATTGAAACGCTTTCCGGAAAGTTGAAATTTGAAAAAGCAGCGATCTCCAGAGACTTTACGCAACAAAGATTTCCAGACGCCGCGACGGACGAAAAGAAATAATATTGCACAGCAATATCTTAAAAGCAACCATTACGGTTGCTTTTTTTAGCTAAAAATCAAGATGAGTAAACTCGCCACAAAGATCCTGAAAATAGTCACCAAAGGATAAACCTGTGCGTAACTTTGAATTGGAATATCGGAATCCAAATAATTAGTACTGAAGGAAAGTGCAGCAGGATCCGTGTAACTTCCGCTCATAATTCCCACGAGTTGCAGATAGTTGATCTTCATAATAAACCGACCAACGATCACCATTGTTATTAAGGGAATAAAGGTAATCGCAGAGCCGTAAAGCAGCCAGTTCCAGCCATTGTATTTTACGAAATTCTCGTAGAATCCGTCGCCGGCGTGAATTCCCACCGCGGCAAAAAATAAGCAGATCCCAAAATCTTTCATAAAATAAATTGCGCCGTTGTTAATGTAGGAATGGATGAAGGAAATTCCGCCGTATCTAGAGATTAAAAGTGCAACGATCAAAGGTCCGGCTGCGAATCCTAACTTTATGGGAACGGGTAAACTCGGGATCATAATAGGAATTGACCCGAGAATTACGCCGAGAAGTAAACCTCCGAAAAGAGAAAGGAAATCGGGTTCCAGTAGTTTCTTTTCAGAATTCCCAATAATCTTTTCAACTTCTTCAATGGCTTCTTTCGAACCAATGACTCTTAATTTATCACCATAAAATAATTCCAGAGAAGGTCTTGGTAAAATTTCACGACCGGCGCGGAAAACTCTTGTCACTTTTAAATCATAAGTGTTGAAAAGATCGAGCTGAGAGAGGGTTTTATGAATGACAGAAGATTTGGTAACGAAAATATTTTTTTTATGGAGGTCGGAATCGGATTCGATAAAAAGATCTTTGGATTCCCGGCCGAGTTGTGCGATAAATGCATCTAGATCTTTTTCGAAACCTACAACCATCAAAACATCGCGATCGCGCAGTTGGTGATCCAATGTTGGGGATTTTACGACCACACTTCCGCTATGTTTTAATCTTGAAATTACGATCTGTGGTCCGAAATCTTTTAGGATCTGATGAAGAGTTTTACCAAAAAAATCTGGATTTGTAACACGCATCTTTTTATGAACCAAAGGCATTTCGCTATCGATCTTTGATTTACGGAATTTTTTCATTTCTTCATCCGGATCTATTTTCAGTAATAATTTCGAAAGGATAATTGAGACGATTATTCCAAAAACTCCAAGCGGATAAGTAATCGCGTATCCGATCGCAGGATCATCAAATACTTTATCAGGAAATGTATTTTTAATTTCTTCGATCGTGTTTTTAGCAGCTCCTAAACCTGGAGTGTTGGTAACAGAACCGCTCATGATCCCGACGATATCTTCAATTTTGAGACCTGTTAAATGATAAAGAATAATCGCGATAAAGCCACCGAAGAGAACTGATGAAACGGCAAGAAGATTAAACTTTAAACCATCATTTTTAAAAGAGGAAAAAAAGGAAGGTCCAACTTGAAGACCGATTCCATAAACAAATAATATCAATCCAAAATCCCGAATGAAATCTAAAATTCCGGGCTGAATTCGATATCCAAAATGTCCCAAAATTAATCCTGTGAACATGATCGCAGAAACTCCAAAAGTGATCTTGCCGAGTTTCAGGCGTCCAAAAAAAATGCCGGTTGAAATGGCGAGCATTATGGCGACGATAGAATTTGTGACAGTGGGATTTTCTACAGGAAGAAGAAGGACTTTTAACCAATCAAACATTTAACTAAGTTTTGAACAAAATTAATCTTATTAAATTCCAAAAGGGTTTAAAAGATTGTGAAGTTTGTCAGACTTAATCCTTTATTCTGTCTCTAGTTATTTCGCAGAAGCTGGAATCCAATACTGCAGTTTAAACAGTTCTTTTTCTCGCAGAAATTTTTGTAATGAAAAAGTAGGGCCTGAGTTTCCAGTGCATTTTCAACTTTTACGTTTAAAGAAATCCAGCCATCGACAATGGTGTTTTTTTCCGGAGAAATCTTTCGATAAAAATTAATGATCTCCCCGGCTATATTTTCATCGAAATTTTTGTGATAGGTATACTTTAATGGCAAAATCGCATTGATTAAAATTAGATCAACGAAATCCTTCGTTAAAAACTTTTCACCTTCCACCGGGGATATTTTGCCGAAATTAAAACGGTTATTCCAGAATTCGCTTGCTTTAACCGTTTCGAAAATTTTATAAATCTCCTCAACTTTTTTTGCCGCCATTAACTTTGAAAACAAACTTTGATTCAGATGATACAATGACGCCAGTTGCGAAAGCCGGATAGTAGGGAAGTTGGGTGGACGCAGTTTTGAAAATTTAGGAGTAAAGCGAACATCTGGAAGTTGATATTTTACAATTAGAAAGTCAAATTCCCGTCTCCAGATCTTCGTTTGCTCTTCCTGAGGTTTTTCCAGCCAACTGCTCATTCCAAAGAAAAGCGCTTCTAGTTGTGTTTGATTTTGACGAACTTTATTAACAACAGAAAAATCCAGACTTTCGGCGATCTGCTTAAATATCTGTGCGTTTACCTTTAAACCAAAAGCATAAGCCAGGTTTTGAAAAAGCACAGCTTCGTAATTATTTTTATTGAGGTGGAGCGCTTCTTCGATCTCGATTGATTTCTCGTCTAATTTTTTTAGCAGATTCTCTTCAAAGAAATTGAAAGGGATCTTTTTAACATCGAACAGGTTTGAACAGGGAATGAACTGATTTTCTTTGAGTAAAGATTCATATTTCCACAGCAGATTCTCGTCAATATAGTCTTTCAATTCAAGCGTGGGAATGTTTTTGTTATTCAGTTCTTCAACTTCAACATCATGAATAAAAACAGCGTGCAGGATCAGATTTTCAAATTCAGGATTGCCGGAATGTTGATGAAAAATATAATCGGAGGATCTAACGTGAAGCTCAATGTTTCCTGCTAAAACAAAATTTCCTGTTTTAATTTTACCGAAAAGAAAATCGGGACCGGAATCAAAATTCCACTTTCCAAAATCCAAAATTTCCAGATCATTTCCCGCCACATCTTTAAAATCAAAACTTTTGAAAATCTTGAAATTCCAGAGATATTGGAGGAGTTTTTCGTTCATGATTATTTCACGCTAGTTTCACGCAAAGGCGCAAAAGTTTTCGCAAAGATGAATTCAAAGAAATTATTCATTAGCGATGTCATAATATAGAAATCATATATGAATTAGAGATTATTTACAATTCTGTGGATGCCATGTTTTAGAATAACATTATTAAAATTGATTAGTAATCCTAACTTTAAATTTGAAAGTCTTAAATAAGTCAAGGTTTGAGCGAAATGTACAGGTGCTAAAGTTTCGATAGATTTCAATTCTATCAGCACTTTATTTTCTACTAGTAAATCAATTCTGAATCCTATGTCCTGCTGAATTTCTTTATAAATGAATGGCATTGGAATTTGTTGCTCTACTAAAAGATTGTTTTCTCTTAGATCATATGCAAGTGCAGTTTCATATACTGATTCAAGCAGTCCAGCACCAATATTTTTATGGAGTTGAATTGCTACACCAATAATTTTATAAGAAATTTCATTTTCAGTCATTTACAACATAATCTGAATTGCGGACTTTGCGCAGATCTTTGCGTCTTTGCGTGAAACAAAGTAACGAAGCAATTACGAGATAAAAACCGTGAAAAGACTATTTTTTGAAGTTGGCCAAAGTGTTTTCGTACATCTTTTCGTAGAGTGGAAGAATGTTTTTCAGATCAAATCTAAGCGCCTGTTCTTTTGCATTTTTTTTCATTTGAGCAAGAAGATTTTCGTCGCTTAACAGCTTGATCGTGTAGTTGCTCATGGCTTCTACATTCCCAATTTCCGCTAAAAATCCGGTTTCTCCCTGAATATTTACTTCTGGAATTCCACCCGCATTTGAGCTGATCACTGGAGTTTCCGCAGCCATTGCTTCTAAAGCGGCTAAACCAAAACTTTCCTGCTCTGATGGTAAGAGAAACACATCTGAAAGCTGCAGAACTTTGTAAAGATCATTGACTTTGCCTAACAAACGAACTTTATTAATTAAATCTGGGTGTTCTTCTAAGAACTGATTCACGACTTCCATATCCGGACCTTCGCCGATAATGATAAGTTTACAGTTGATTTTTTTCTGAACGTTTTTAAAAATTTCCAGAACTTCATCAACCCTTTTCACTGGTCGAAGATTGGAGACGTGAATTAATATTTTTTCATCCGGAGTCGCAAATTGGTTTCGTTGGCAAGCCGATTTATTGATGAACTCAGAGTTATCGATAAAATTGGTAATCACTTCAATATCCTTTTTAATATGAAAAAATTGAAGCGTATCTTTTTTCAAACTTTCAGAAACTGAAGTGATGGTATCTGATTGGTTGATAGAGAATTCTACCGCATGTTTATAACTAGGGTGTTGACCAACCAGAGTGATATCGGTTCCGTGAAGTGTTGTGACCAAAGGAATATCTTTTCCTTCTTCCTTCAGCATTTGTTTCGCTGTGAAGGCAGCATAAGCATAAGGAATTGCGTAATGAGCATGCAGAATATCCAGTTTATATAAATTAACAACCCGGAAGATCATTGAAGAAAGTGCAATGTCGTAAGGTTGATATTGAAAAAGCGGATACGTTTGAACGTTGACTTTATGGAAAAATATATTGGGATTGGTAATGTCTAATCTCGCGGGTAAGGCTGAACTGATAAAATGTACTTCGTAGCCTTTATTGGCAAGAGCCATACCCAATTCTGTAGCAACGATGCCACTTCCGCCGTAAGTTGGATAACAGAGAATTCCGATTTTCATAGGTTTAAATATTTTTAAAATTGAAATTACTCAATTGAAGTTTTTGTATTGTCTTTAAAATTAATTTTAGAGGAAGCATTCAAATTGATTCCCATTCCGGCTTTTAAATCATTATTGACTAAAACTGGAAGTTTTCCGGAAATTCTTGTTCGCCCGTTTAGTGCTTTTGCCGTTGCAGTCATTGAATCATCATTGTTCTCGAAAGAAACTAAAACGGTAGAAACTTTAGAAATGTCAATATCTTTTAGAGCATAAGCCGAGCCAAAAACGTTTAAAATAATGTTTTGATTTTTGCTTAAATCAGCCAGTACTTTTTTACTTTCTGAAGAAATTTTGTAAGGTTTGTAGGCTGTAGAATTATCTTTGTGAAAACCAATGATTACTTTTGAATTAGAGGGAATTGTAGATATTTCAGACACTTTCTTTACGATTACCGTCGTATTTAAATTTAACTGATCCAGGAAAGTTTGATAAGGCGCTTCCTCCAAAGGAACATAATAGTAAGTTTCCTTACAATCTAATGGCAACAGTTTTTTCTCATCTTTCAATAAAGTTAAGGCATTGCTGTATAAGTTTTGAACTAAAGTTTTATGTGAATCGTTATTGAGATCTTCATTAATGTTTTCAGGATTTCTCGGTTCATATTTCGTCAAACCTAAAAAATATTTGGTGAGAAGAATTTTCTTTACGCTTTCTTCAACACGATCTTGAGAAATTTCTTTCTGATCAATCGCTAATTGAATTAAGCGTTTTCCTTCCTTTACACCATCAGAAAAAAGCATAATATCATTTCCTGCTTCAAAGGCGAGCGCATCTAATTCTCCCGGTTTGTAACGTTTCGCAACTGCTCCCATGTTTAAAGCATCAGTAATGATCAGACCTTTATAGCCATATTTTTCTTTTAAAAGTCCCGTAATGATATTTTTAGAAACCGAAGCAGGAACTCCTTTTCCACTTTCTAAAGCAGGGACATATAAATGAGCCACCATCACGCCACCAATTCCTTTATCCATTAAAGCTTTAAAAGGCGCTAACTCAATTTCCGTAAGTCTTTTCAAATTGTGAGAAACTACAGGAAGATCTAAGTGCGAATCAGTATTTGTGTCGCCATGTCCGGGAAAATGTTTGATGGCTGCTAAAATATTATTATCCTGTAAACCATTAGAATAAGCGAGTCCGGAACTCACCACATTTGAAACCTCTGAACCGAAACTTCTATTCCCAATAATCGGATTATCAGGATTGGTATTTACATCAACCACAGGTGCGAAATCCCAGTTAATTCCCATTCGCTTACAGTCTTCGGCAATTTTAGCTGCCATTTCTGTAATCAAATTCTTATCCTGAATTGCGCCCAAAGTCATTGCCCAGGGAAATTTATGTGCCGTTGCAATTCTTTGAAAAACTCCCCATTCAGCGTCCATTCCGATCATTAGCGGAACTTTTGATTTGGTTTGAAATTCGTTGACCAAATTTATTTCTTTTACCGCGTCGTCCTGCATTAAAATTAAACCTCCGATTTGTTCGTTGACTACAATATTCCTTACATTATTAATGAAGTCGTCGCCTTTGTTTGTATACAATGCAACAATAAATAATTGACCTAATTTTTGGTCTTGCGTCAAGGAATTGTACGTTTCATCTACCCAGTTGCGGGCTGCTTTCAATTCCGCTTTACTTAAGTTTTTTGGTTGATACTGGGCGGTAGTTTGTAAAGAAAACAGGAGAAATAATATAAGAAGGATTTGACTTTTGATGTTTTTCATTATCTAAATTATGATGGATAACAAAAATACAATTTTTAATTTGTAGATTTTGAATTTAATGGCATGCATCTTGAAATAATCAGAAACAATTAATCTTTTAAAAATTTATAAAATGAAAAAATATTTTACAGTATTGCTTATGGCACTTTTTGCATTTGGAGCAGTAAGTTGCAGAGATAATGAAGTTGTGAATACAGACACCTATTCTAAAATGACGGATATTACAGCGAACTTTAATGCCGGAAATTCTTATTCTGTATCTCAGGGTTTAAGCATTAACAGTACCGATGTTGTTCTTGTTTACAGACAATCTGGTGTTGATAATGGGAATCCCATCTGGCAACAAATTCCGAGAACTTTATTTTTAACTGAAGGAGAATTGGATTTCGATTTTGATTTTACTCAAAATGATGTGGTTATAAAAGCTGGTGGAACAATTAACTTTTCTACACAAACCCAAACTTTTATCACGGATTATTTGACTAATCAAAGGTTCAGAATTGTATTAGTTCCTGCATCACAAGGTAAAAATGCACAAGTTGATTACAGCGATTATAACAGCGTGATCAAATTTTATAACATTCCAGACAGAAAATAATAAGTTTTGATCTTAATAACAGAAAGTCCAGTGAAATTCGCTGGACTTTTTTTATTCAATTAAAAATCATGTGGCGAAAACTTTAATTACGTTCAGAATTTCTTACATTTAAAATTCAATATAAAAATTACTATTATGAGTGTTCACATTGCTGCAAAAAAAGGAGAAATTGCGAAAACCGTTTTACAACCCGGAGATCCTTTGCGCGCAAAATATATCGCCGATAACTTTTTGGAAGAGGTGAAATTGGTCAGCCAGACAAGAAATATTTTCTACTTCACCGGGAAATATAAAGGAAAAGAAATTTCGGTAGGAGCGAGTGGAATGGGAATCCCAAGCATAGGAATTTATTCCTACGAATTATTTACAGAGTTTGATGTGGAGACCATTATTCGGATTGGAACTTGCGGAGCATACACGGCTGATCTAAAGCTTTTTGATCTATTGAATGTTGAATTTTCTGCCAGTGAATCTACCTATGCAAAGTATGCCTGGGGAATTGAAGGCGATCTGATTTCTCATCAGGGTAAAGCTTTTGATTTAATTAATCAAACTGGAGAGGAATTAGGTTTAGAAATCAAACCAACTTACATTCACACCAGCGACATTTTTTATAGAAAGGAAACCAGTCTTCCCGAAGTTGCAGCAAAGTATAACTGTTCTGCTGTAGAAATGGAAGCTTTTGCACTGTTTGCAAATGCGCAACATTTAGGAAAAAATGCGGCTACTATTCTTACCGTTTCAGATATTATTCCGACCCATGAATTTATTTCGGCGGATGAAAGGGAAATAGCTTTAAAACCGATGATCGAGTTGGCGTTAGAAACCGCCTTGAAATTTTAAGAATTATTATCTTCAAAAAAATAACGCTGGGATTAATCTCAGCGTTATTTATTTTCTTCTTCTTTATCTAAAAGATGACCAAAATAATCTTTTTTCACCTTTAAATATCCTGCACTTTCTTCAGTGGAATGTATTTGTAAAGGAATTCTTTTGTTTAGCTTAATGTTGCTGTTCTCTACAACTTTTATCTTTTCAGGATTGTTGGTGAGCAAATTAATATCTGTCACGCCCAAAATATTGAGAATATCGATGGCTACAGAAAAATTTCTGTCATCTGCAGGAAGACCGAGTTCCAAATTCGCTTCTACCGTGTCGAAACCTTTTTCCTGTAATGAATATGCTTTTAATTTGTTGATGATTCCAATATTTCTGCCTTCCTGACGAAGATATACGATCATTCCTCCATTTTCGTGCATAAATTTCATAGAAGCATCTAACTGTTGTCCGCACTCACATTTCCGAGAGTGGAAAACCTCTCCTGTAATACATTCAGAATGAAAACGAACATTAACTGGTTGTGAAAAATCTGTATTTTCAGCGATAATTGCCATGTGGGGCATCCAATCACTTTCCTCTTCAGAAAAGGCGATCATCCGGAAATTTCCGTGCTCAGTGGGAACATTGGCTTCCGCTTGAATTTTCAACATTTGTAAAAATTAGTTTTTAAAGGTAGAGAGTGAATCTTTAGGAATATTGCTGTTGAGCAGCGAAATGTTTGTTTTTATGCGTACCAGATAACGGTTCAAAACTTCATCTTCGTCTTCATTCAGATATTTTCTGAGTTGCTGCAGTTTTTTGTAAGAGCTTTCGAATTTTTTTTCAGAATTTTGAAGTCCTTTTGAATTAAATTCGGCCATTGCTCCAATATAATCCTTAAGTTGATATTTTAAGTTGACAACTTCTTTATTAACAGCGTCACTTTTAAATTTAGGAAATGTCGCAATTAGATTTGTGATTTCTGAGGAATAAAAAATCAGGTTCTTTCTTTCACTCAGAGAATAGGTAAAATTTTGACTTGGTTCCCCCGAAACGGTGGCGCTAACCGGTGAAAGATTTATTTTTTCTACGGAACAGGATAGCGCAAAAAGGAACATTAAAATATAACTAAATTTTAGTTTGATCATTTTTCACATTTTGATAAAGGACCGGATTAAGACTGTCATCATTATACATTTTCATCTGCTTATAGATTTTCATCTTAATTCTACCGTTCTCAATATCAAAAAGCAACTGATTTATTGCTTCTGTCAAGTCTATCTTTTGTTCAAGTAAAACATTTAGTTTTTCTGAACATTTTTCTCTATGCGCTTCGCTCGCCGACACTCTGTTGGCTTCCAGTGACATATGATAAATTTTTAATGCTAAAATCGACAACCGGTCAAAAGCCCAGGCTAAGGTTTCGGTATTAATTTTAGCATCAGCATTTGGAGTTACATTTACAAATTTCTGCCAAAACCAACTATCTATGAACTCCACCAGATCAGTTCTTTGCTGATTGGAGGAGTCTATTGTTCTTTTGATTTTCAGAGCAGAATTGGGCTCTATGTTGGTGTCCCGAATAATATCTTCCAAATGCCATTGAACGGTATCAATCCAATTCTTTGCATACAAAAGCTGTTCCAAACTACCATTAGAGTAAGGGTTTTTTATGGGTGTATTAACATTATCAAAAAGATGATATTCTTTAATCGATTGGTTGAATATTTCCCAAGCAGTATCTGTAATGCTCATAAAAAGACAAGTTTAGTTCGTTGGCGTATTGTTGTTGTTCGTAGTTGTAGTTGTAGTTGTAGGGTTGTGAGGCGGAGGAGTAACTACAGGTTCTTCCGGAGATTTTTTATCTTCTTCTTTAACCGCATCTTTAAATTCTTTAATTCCAGAACCTAAACCTCTCATCATTTCAGGGATTTTTCTTCCTCCAAAAAGAATAAGTAAAATGATTGCAACGATTAATAAATGTTGCCATGAAAGTGCGAGTATCGCTAATGTTTGCATATTGTTGTTTTTACAAAGTTAATTTATATTTATTAATTGATCCAACCTAATGGATCTACTGGATTCGTTCCGTTCCAGATCTGAAAGTCTAAGGTGTACGTTCCGTCAAAATCTGCTCCTACAGCTCCAATCGACGTTCCTGCTGAAACTTGTTGGTTTGCTGAAACCATCGTGTTTGCAAGATTTGCATAAATGGTAAAGTAATCACCATGTTTTACAAAAACCATTTTAGTTCCGTCTCCGGAAGCAACTACACGTGAAACCGTTCCGGGCGCGACACATTTTGCAATGGTGCCTTTCTGAACCGCGATCTTGATCCCGTTATTTTCTTCCACAATATTTTTAAAAACAGGGTGTGGTTGTCTTCCAAATCGGTGCGTAATAGTTCCATACGCGGGCATTCCCATTTTTCCGCGATTGGCGGCGAAGTTATTTCCTACAGCGGCTGTAACGCCGTAACTGGTCATCGCTTTGGTTTCCGCTGCCTTCTTTTCATCATTACTCTTTTTCGTAAGACTTGCTTCGGCTTCTCTTGCGTCTGCTGCTTTTTCTGCTGCTGCCTTTGCATTTGCCGCTGCTATTCGTGCGTCGTTTGCGGCTGATATTCTTCGTGCTTCAGCTTTTTCTGCATCGGCTGCTTTCTTAGAATCTTCTGTTTTTTTAGAATCTGCCAACGCTGCAATTTTAGCACGTTCTGCTTCTTCGGCTGCTTTTTTATCAGAAATATCTTTTAGCCTTTTTGCTTCGTCATCCGCTTTCCTTTTTTCTAAAGCGAGCGTTTCTAAACGTGCTTTGTTTTCAGCTTCAATTTTTGCTTTTTCCCGGTCTGCAACAATTTTTGCCAAACGTATTTTTTCTGCTTCTATTTTTCTATTGGCCTCTTCCTTCGCTTTTGCTATTCTTATTTCGTCCGCGATAATCGAACGAATCTGACCTTCTAACTGCTTAGATTCCGTTTGCTTCTGCTTTAATTCTGCCGTCAGCTGAACTTCATTTTTCTTGAAGTCCTGAAGAAGATTTTCTTTCTGTTTCTTCTCCGCTTCTATGGTTAGCAAATCTTTTTGCTGGTTAGAAAGTATGGTTTCTTTATCTTTTGCTGATTTCTTCTTTAAAGCCACATTCTGAAGAAGTTCTCTGGCCACATCTGAAATTTCAGCTGCTTTTTTATCCTGATAATCGGAGTAATCCTTAAGATATTGAACTCTTCTTAACGCCTCACCGATATTTTTAGAGGACAAAATAAAGGTCACTTTATTCTGAACACCTTTATTTTTATAGGCTTTCACAAGAACTTCTGCATAGTTTTTACGTAAAACTGATAATTCTTTGTTCTGACGGTTGATCTCTAACTGACGCAGATAAATATCATCTTCAATAAGTCTTTTTTCTTTTTGAGTGTTGGTGTAAACCTTTTCACGAAGCTGGATTTTTTTGTTAACTTCATTCAAATAAGCGACAGAAAGTTTAGATTCAGTTTGGGTTTTTGCCAGATTCGCATTAATGGATGCAATTTGTTTTTTAAGTTCTACATTCTGCTTTTGAAGTTGTTCTTTTTTTTGTGAGAATAAAATCCCGCACAATAAAACTCCTATTAAAAAGCTTAATTTCTTAATCATTTGATCTCAGTTTTCGTATAATTATTGGGAACGGAGTACGGAGTATCCATTTTCGAACTCTCAAATCTCGTGTTTTCCAATAAAATTTGGCTTGTTTTTGTACCTTTTATTATTATTTTAACGTTTTTTGGCAATTTGATATCTTCAAAGCCTGTCCAATTAGAATACGAGATTTCTAGCTGGTTGGATTTATCTTTATTTTCTAAAATAACCTGATTCAAATCAAACTCGGGAGAATAATCCATGATCACGCTATATTCTGAAATTTCGCCCTGGCTTTCAAACTTCAAATTTTTTGAGGAACTTAATCGATATCCCTGCGCATTTTTTGTAAGAACAAAGTCTTTATCATTAATGGGCACGAAAGTGCGGCCAATCAATAAACTCTGCAACGAATTAAAATCAATGAAATTAACATTCAGTAAATTATTCAAGTACGAAAAATCGGATTCTATGTAAGTCTTATTCCACTTTTCATAGCCTTTAATTCCTTCCGGAGTTGCAATTCCACGTCCTACATTCAGGATAACCGCAACCATATTCATCCAGACTTTTTGCCCGTTTTCAATATAAATCGTAGCATCCAGAGTTGGAATGAAGCTGCCGTTTTCTACATTAACTTTAGAATTAATTTTCAGTTGCTGAAAGTTCGGCTTCTCTTTAATTTTATTGAAGAACGCAGTGTTTCCTAAAATGGGATTATTCGTCCCGACAGGATTTGTACCGGTTTTCGTTTTACAGGATACTACCAAAATCAGAGCAAGGAATAAAAGGATATATTTTTTCATATTTTTTTACTTCGGGCAAACTTTACAATATTAACGCCAAACCACACAAAATGTTTCTGTGTGGTTTGCGTAAAAAAGCTTGTTGTTGTCTTATTAATTACCGTTTTTGTTCGACAGGAAATCTAAGACAGAAAAATCACCCAGAGAAATTTCTCTTGCTACGCCAAAATATTGGGCAGAGTTACCGATCATTGAGTTGCTTAAATTACCATGGTCGATGGTGGTGTTCTCTTGAATTAATGAATTGTCGATGTTCGAATTAATAACCTTCGTGTTGTTGCCAATAGAAACTCCGGGTCCGATCTTCGAGTTAGACAGTTCTACGTTTTCACCAATAAAACACGGTGGAATAATTAAACAGTTTTCAATTTTAGCTGAAGCCGGATAATCCGCAACATTCTCTCTTTCGTACTCTAAAACCTTTGAATTCGTTTCTACTGTTGCGTTTTTATTACCACAATCCATCCAGTCATCTACCTTTCCAAGGGAGAATTTTGCACCTTTCTGACGAAGATTTTCCAGCGCGGTTGTCAGTTGATACTCACCACCTTGCTTAATATCATTATCCATGATATAATTAATTTCCGCCATCAATTTTTCTGCTGAATTAAAATAATAAATTCCAATAATAGCAAGGTCGGAAACGAAGGTCGTCGGTTTTTCAACAAAATCTGTAATAAATCCGGAGTCGTCTAACTTTACTACGCCAAAAGCGGAGGGATCATCCACTTTTTTCACCCAAATTACCCCATCTGCATTGGTATCCAGAATAAAATCTGCTTTAAATAAAGTGTCGGCAAAAGCGACAACAACATCACCTTGCATCGATGCTTCTGCACATTTAATTGCATGAGCGGTTCCGAGCGGTTCGTCCTGAGTATAAACAGTTCCTTCTGCTCCCAATTTTTCAGCGATCTTAATTAAAGAGGCTTCCACTTCAGGTCCGAAATCACCAATAATAAAGGCAATTTCATCAATTTTTTCTCCCGCAACTTTGGTAATATCTTCCACCAAACGCTGTACAATTGGTTTACCTGCGATCGGAATTAAAGGTTTTGGAACAGTTAAAGTATGAGGTCTTAATCTGGAACCTCGTCCAGCCATAGGAACAATAATTTTCATAATTTCTTAAATATTTTCTGCTAAAAAATTAGCAATTTATTTTTTATATTTTTATTTCGAAGTGCTGCCAAATCCACCTTCTCCGCGTGATGTTTCAGCTAAGACAGAAACTTCAACTAATTCTGCGGTTTCATATTTTGCGATCACCATTTGTGCAATTCGGTCACCACTGGCAATACTAAAATCCGTCGCCGACAAATTTACTAAAATAACGCCAACTTCTCCTCTGTAATCTGCATCGATGGTTCCGGGAGCATTAAGAACGGTAATTCCATTTTTTATGGCTAAACCACTTCTCGGTCTGATCTGAGCTTCAACTCCTGCCGGAAGTTCAAGAAATAAACCCGTAGGAATTAATCTTCTTTCCAGTGATTTCAAAGTAATGCTTGCCTCAAGATTGGCGTAAAGATCCATTCCTGCCGAAAGTTCTGTCTGGTATTTTGGTAAGGGATGTTCGGATTTATTGATGATTTTTATCTGCATATTAAGTTTGTCTAATTTTTCTTAAAGTATCTTTTTCAAAGTAAAAAACAATGGCTAAAAATACCACTAATAATAAATTTCCTATAATTAAATTGCCATTCAGAACATAATAAGAAACTACTGAAAACAGGATGCTTAAACCCAAATATCCAATAATTTTTTTCATGTGATAAGGAACGGGATAAAAATATTGGCCAAGGAAATAGGAAACGATCATCATGGTGAGATAGCTGAAAAATGTGGCCCAGGTTGAAGCCCAATATCCATAAACCGGAATAAAATATAAGTTGATTCCAATCGTTACCGCAGCTCCAAGAACTGAGAGATATGCTCCAAATATAGTTTTGTCGGAAAGTTTGTACCAAACCGACATATTCAAATAAATTCCTAAAAATACCGCTGCCATTAAAACGATTGGTACAATTGGAATTCCTTCATTATAAGCCGGATTTGAGAGGTAAAGTTTCGCCAGCCAGTTCAGATTAACACATAACGCAAGCAGAATAATACAATTTACAATCACGAATAAATCCATCAACTTGGCGTATGATCGACCGGAGTTTTCGTTTTTTGCATGCGAGAAAAAGAAAGGTTCAATTCCTAATAAATAAGCTTGTCGGAATAGCGTTAAGAAAGTCACGATTTTACAAACTGCGCCATAAATAGCCATTTGTTCGGTATTCGTTCCGTCAGGTAAAAGATATTTTAAAAACTGCCGATCCATGGTTTCATTGATGACTCCAGCCAGACCTGCGATGGTGATTGGCCAGGAATAAGCCATCATTTTTTTCCAAAGTTGCCAGTCAAAAGCCGCGATCCGCACCGATTTTATTTCCTGAGCAAGCAATAAGAAAGTTACCGCACTTGCTGCTAAATTAGCGACGAAGACATATCCAATTCCGAAATTCTTATTGTAAGATAAACCTAAAATGCCTTCGTTTCCAAGCTTTGGTAAGATCACTATGAAGAAAACGACCAGCACAAAATTGATGACACCGTTGATGATTTTGATGATCGCAAACTTTTTCGGGCGACCCGTTTTTCTTAAGATCACAAAAGGCATTGTAGAAAGTCCATCTAAACCCAAAACGAAAAGCATCATCGTTAAAAGATTAATCTGATCAGGCGTTTTGAAGGCGATTGCTAAATCCTGCCGAAAGATATAAGCAAACAGCATAAAAAGAACAGAAGCCACCACCACGCTTATCGTAGCAGTCGAAATTAATTTTTTTGTGTCTTCTTCTTTTTCTGCAAAACGGAAAAATGTAGTTTCCATTCCGTGAGAGAGTAAAACGATGATGATCCCCGCAACCGAATAAAAATCAATAAACGGCGCCAAATAAGAAGGACCAAAAGCGTGGGTGACAAAAGGACTGATGATAAAAGGAAACAGCCGAATGATAACGGTGCTTAATCCATAAATCGCCGTTTGTCCCAATAATTTTTTATACAAAATCTCTGAATTTCTGCAAATATAAATAAATAGATTTGAGATTTGAAATCAACAAGAATTAACAAATGCTTTTTTACCACAAATGTTCGAATCAAATTTTCGGAATACATTAGTTATGGAAAAATTAAAATTAGTGTATTCGTGGTTTCAATTCACCATCTAAATTTCAACAGCTTTTGAATAAAAAAGGAATAAGTGTTTTCCGCTTTAAAATATTAAATTTGTGAAACTTGATTGCCAAAAGCCAATCTCAATTTTCAATCTACTAAATCTCATTCTCCATAAAATGAAAATTCTAATTAAAAACGCCAAGATCGTTAATGAAAATCAAATTTTTGAAAGCGATCTTCTTATCGAAAATGATTTAATTTCTAAAATTGAGAAAAATATTTCGGAAGAAAATGTGGATGAAATTATTGATGCTACAGGAAAATATCTTTTACCCGGAATTATTGATGATCAAGTTCATTTTCGCGAACCGGGTTTAACCTGGAAAGGCGATATCGAAAGTGAATCAAGAGCTGCGATTGCAGGTGGAATTACGAGTTTTATGGAACAACCGAATACGGTACCAAATGCCGTTACTCAAGTATTATTAGAAGATAAATATAAAATTGCCGCGGAAAAATCATTTGCCAATTATTCCTTTTTAATGGGCGGAACGAATGATAACCTCGAGGAAGTCTTAAAAACCAATCCCCGAAATGTGGCTGGAATTAAATTATTTCTCGGTTCCTCCACCGGGAATATGCTGATTGATAATCCCGAAACTTTAGAAAAGATTTTCCGCAGCACCAAAATGCTAATCGCCGTTCATTGCGAAGATGAAGCGACCATCAGAAAAAATACAGAGATCTTTAAAGAAAAATATGGCGACGATATTCCGGTGGAGTGTCATCATTTAATTCGAAGCGAAGAAGCGTGTTATATTTCTTCTTCAAAAGCAATTGAGTTGGCGAAGAAAACGGGAGCGAGATTGCACGTTTTCCATCTATCAACCGCAAAAGAAATGGACTTGTTCAGAAATGATATTCCTTTAAAAGATAAAATGATCACTGCCGAAGTTTGCGTTCATCATCTCACTTTTACGAATGAAGATTACCAAACAAAAGGAAATTTCATCAAATGGAATCCTGCCGTAAAAACTCAAAAAGACAAAGACGGATTGTGGGAAGCTTTGTTGGATGACCGAATTGATGTCATCGCAACCGATCACGCGCCACATAAATTGGACGAAAAATCTCAGAAATATTTGAAAGCGCCTTCTGGAGGTCCATTGGTTCAGCACGCTTTAAACGTGATGCTGGAAAACTTTAAAAATGAAAAGATTTCTTTAGAGAAAATCGTGGAGAAAATGTGCCATAATCCGGCAATTCTTTTTCAAATTGAAAAACGTGGCTACATTAAAGAAGGTTTTAAAGCAGATCTCGTTTTAATTGATTTAAATGGAAGTTACACCGTTTCAAAAGAAAATATTTTGGCAAAATGCGGTTGGAGTCCTTTTGAAGGAACTGAATTTCATTCTAAAATTACACACACATTCGTGAATGGTTTCCTGGCTTTTTCAGATGGAAAAGTTTCAGACGAAAAACACGGTGAAAGATTGCTTTTTGATAGATAATTCACTCCCAAATCCAAAAACGTTGACTTATTTTCGGAATCAAATCTAAAAAGGTTGAGATATTTTCGGAATCAAATTCAAAAAAGTTGTAATTTTTTTTGTCATTCTAACATTGAAATTCTAAATCATCTATACCATTTTACCAATAAATCCGTCTAATCCTTTAAATAAATAATTTATGTTTAAAAAACTCTCCCTAGCAATTTTCATGTTGCTCTTTTCTCTGCAAACTTTTGCACAAAATAAATATGAGTGGAAAGAAGCGACCTCAAACGGTTACACCTATAAATATGTGACCAATGATCCGATGAGCGCCAGATTTTACACTTTGAAAAATGGCTTGACCGTTATTTTAAGTCCAACCAAAAAAGATCCCAGAATTCAGGCGTATGTTGCTGTGAAAGCGGGAAGCAAAACCGATCCGAGAACCAATACAGGTTTGGCGCATTATCTAGAACACATGGTTTTTAAAGGAACCGATAAATATGGTTCTCTGGACTGGGCGAAAGAAAAACCGGAATTAGATAAGATCGATGGGCTTTACGAGCAGTACAATAAAACCAAAGATGATGCGCAAAGAAAAGCGATCTACAAAAAAATTGATTCCGTTTCCGGAGTTGCAAGTAAATTTGCGATTGCGAATGAGTATGATAAAATGATGACTTCAATGGGAGCTCAAGGAACAAATGCCTTCACAAGTTTTGAGCAAACGGTTTATACCGATGATGTTCCGAGCAGTTCTTTGAATAAATATTTAGCGGTTCAGGGAGAACGTTTTCGCAATCCTGTTTTAAGAATTTTCCATACTGAGCTGGAGGCAGTTTACGAAGAAAAAAACAGAAGTTTAGACAGTGATAACAGCAAAGTTTTCGAAACTTTATTTGCAGACTTATTTAAAAATCACAACTACGGTCAGCAAACAACCATCGGAACGGTGGAAGATCTAAAGAATCCTTCTCTAATTGAGATCCGAAAATATTTCAACAATTATTATGTTCCCAACAATATGGGAATCATTTTATCGGGAGATTTTGATCCGGATGTTGTCATCGCGCAGATCGACAAAGATTTTGGGTACATGAAAAACAAACCCGTTTCGAAATATACCTTCACACCAGAAGTTGCCATCACGGCACCCATCGTCAAAGAAATCACCGGTCCGGATGCAGAAAATTTAACTATCGGTTTCCGATTACCCGGAAATAAAGACAAAGATGTTTTGATCGCTGATTTAGTAGGTCAAATCCTGACTAATGGTAAAGCAGGTTTAATGGATCTGAACCTGGTTAAAAAACAAAAATTATTACGCGCTTCCGCAGAAACTTTTACTTTGATCGATTACGGTGTTTTGTACATTAGTGCAGCTCCAACGAACGGACAAAGTTTAGATGAAGTAAAAACTTTAGTTTTAGGCGAGATCGATAATTTAAAGAAAGGAAATTTCGATGAAGATTTAATTACCTCGATCATTAATAACATCAAGAAAAATAAAATTTACGAATCCGAAAAATATGATGATCGCGCAGGTTCTTTGATGGATGCGTTCACTTCCGAGTTAAACTGGAGAGATCAGGTTGCTTATGTAAATGATCTTTCTAAGATTTCTAAAGCTGATATCGTCGCTTTTGCCAATAAATATTTGGGTGAAAATTATGTGGCGATCTTGAAGAGAAAAGGAGAATCTCCCGCTTCTCAGAAAATTGAAAAACCACAGATCACTCCGGTTGAAACAAACGCCGACAAACAATCTGCCTTTGTAAAAATGGTTGATGAAATGCCAAACAATCCTTCGACACCCGTATTTTTAGATTACAAAAAAGACATTCAGAAATCATTGTTAGGAAAAGCAGAAGTGCTTTACGTTCCTAATACCGACAATGAGATCTTCCGTTTGAAATACCGTTACAAGATCGGTTCTTTAAATGATTTGAAACAGCCACTTGCGGCGCAGTATCTTCAGTTTTTAGGAACCGATAAAATGTCTTCCGAAGAAATTTCGAAAGCGTTTTACAAGATCGCCTGCAATTTTACGGTTTCGACTGGCGAAGAGTACACGACTGTTTCCATCGAAGGTTTACAGGAAAATTTCGACAAAGCTGTGAAATTATACGAAGATCTTATTCAAAATGTAAAAGCAGATGATGTTGCTTTAAAAAGTTTGAAAGAAAGAATGGCAAAAGCACGTAAAGATGTAAAAGCCAGTAAATCTGCGATTCTGCAGGGATTAACAAGTTATGCTTTGTACGGTGAGAAAAATAAATTCAATAATGTTTTGAGTAATTCCGAGTTAGAAGCGACGACTTCTGCAGAATTGGTCAACCGAATTAAAAACCTCAATAACTACGAACAAACTGCTATTTATTACGGTCCAGCTTCCTTGAAAGAGTTAGACAGCAAACTGAAAACACTGCATAAAGTTCCGGCAAAATTCGCGGTAACAGATTCTACCAGAGTTTTCAAACAAACTGCACAAACCAAAAATAAAGTATTGTTTACCGATTACGACATGGTTCAAGCCGAAACGCGCTGGATCAGAAATACCGAAAATTACGATCCGAACAAAAACACCGTTGTAAAAGTTTTCAATAATTATTTTGGGGGCGGAATGGGTTCCATCGTTTTTCAGACCATCCGTGAAAGTAAAGCTTTGGCGTATTCCACTTACGGAGTTTACGTTCAGCCTCAGAAAAAAGATCAGGAATATTACATGATGAGCTATGTGGGAAGTCAGGCCGATAAATTCAATGACGCAACGACAGCGATGACTGAATTGTTGACCAAAATGCCTGATCTATCTCAGAATTTAATCCTGGCAAAAACGCAGGTGAAGAAAGATATTCAGACGGAAAGAATTACGCAGGATAATATTATTTTCAACTATTTGGCGGCGAAAGAATTAGGCTTGAATGAAGATCCACGAAAAAACATTTACAGCACTGTAGATAACATTAAAATGCACGATCTGAAAACTTTCCACGACACTAATTTCTCCGGAAAACCTTACACTTACGCGATTGTAGCGTCAGAAAAAAGAGTTCCGATGAAAGACCTGGAAAAATTGGGTGAGGTGAAGAAAATTTCTTTAGAAGAACTTTTCGGGTACTAAATTTTAAAAAATAATTGATACAGAAAACTGCTCCGTGATTGGAGCAGTTTTTTTAGATGTCGTTTAAAAAGTTTTGTAGGGTTTGCTCGATATCGGTAGGGATATATTCACTGAAATCCGTTCGGTTATATTCCACACCTTGAGCATAATTAAAATAATCCACTTCTAATTTTTGAAGGAGAAAGTAATCATAGGTGTATTTACCCTTATTTGATATAGGATTATATTTTATAATTTTTTTTTCATTTTTTATAATAACAAAATAATCCATATGATCATAATAATTATCAAAATTTGGATGAATAAAATGGTATTTTGATGAAATTTTGAAATCAGGTGTTATATTAGTAATATTTACGATAAAATCTGTATTATCGCCCTTTATATTCATATTACACCTTTTGCAAGCTACATTTAAATTGTCTGGTTCAAACATATAATCATGAAATTTTTTTTTGGGTAAAATATGTTCAATATCAATAACCATATAAAATTCACCATAAAAATTTTTACGACAATAGCAGCATTCGTAATTATTCTTGGTAAGATAATATTCTTTTAATTTTCTTTTTATGTCTTTAATAGCCTCATTATTCCAAATATCTCCACCTTCTTCTTTGCAATTCAAAATAATTTGCAATTCAATATCTGTATACATAACAATTAATTATCTTTAAATTTCCCTGCCAATTCAATTATACCGTTTAAAGCTTCAATTTGCTTTGTGTCATAAGAGTTATTAATAAATTCCCCAACAACTTCTTCAAATTCATAAAACTTTATTTTCTTTTCAGCTAATAGGTTAAATTCCGCGATAATTTTTTCTGATACAAACCTGTTTTCTGGTGTGGTAACATCAAAGTAGTTTTCATAGATTTCTTCAACATTAAGTAAATCACTTTTTTGCCTTATGAAATTATTAAATCCATTTCCCTTATAAATATTTGTAGATGGAACATTAACTTCCGCACCGTTAATAATTAGAGGAGAGTGGGTCGCAATTACAATTTTTGGTTCAAACAAATAGAATAAATCAAGTAACTGATTTACATATTCAATTTGCCATTTTGGATGTAAACTATTTTCGGGTTCGTCAATTAAAATCACAGAATTCTCATTGATATGAGCACTAATAAATATCAGCGAAGCAATTATTGATAATTCACCTGAGCTGGCACTATTTAACTCAAATCTTTGATCATCCTTAATTAAAATAATCTCAATGTTATTTAAAATTTTTAATTTTCGTAACCTATTTTCGAAATTAAGTATTTTAAGGAAAAATATATTTCTTAGATTCTCAAATTCGTTATTATCATAAAATTTTAAAATAAAAATATTTTCATTCTCAATTAGAAAGTCATCATACGCTCTATTTAAAAAATATAGTAGATCTTCTTTTTCATCACTATTAAATAAATCAGATTCAATAATTCGCTCTCTAAAATCCAAATCTAGTTTATTTATCTTGAATTCAATTCGAGGAGCGAAATTTATATATTCAAATACATTTCTTAAACGATTAAATGCTTTGAAATTTTCATTTTCTAATATTCTTAAAACATCTTTAATTGAGTCTCTAACAATATTTTTTCCTTTAGAATTTCTTAATATTTTTGCATTTGAACCTCTGATTGTAAATTTATCAAAAATTGTGTTTGCTATAGCAATTACGGTCCTCTGGTTGCTAATGTGTACTTTAGCAATTTCATTGAGATATGAGCTTTTACCACTTCCATTCACTCCCACTAGAATATTTACATCTTCTAATTTATTTACGTAGGTCAAAAGTTCATTTTCAAAATTCATAAATACCATTGTTTTAAAATTAATTCTAAATCACTACAATTTATAATGAGATTATATCAGCAATCCAATAATGGAAGGCCTTTGAAATCCTCACACATTTGCACCCGCTAAAATACTCAAAAAACCTCCTCAACCAACCATCACAATCCTTCTATATTACGAAATATAGCCAATCCACAGAAAATCTTTAGAATTAACTGAAATTTTGACCTCATATTTTACCACTTCAGCAACAATATTCGAAATCACAATAAGTCTAAAATTTTTATTGTAGAAAAAAACAAGATCTAACCTAATTAAGATTTCATCCGAAAACTTCCGCCACAAAAATCCTTCATGATCTTTTTTCACAACAATCATTTCTAAAAAATATTTGTGACTTTATGTTTAAAAAAATATCCTTCCTGTATTTAAAACATTGTCCCTCCAACCACAGAAAAAAAATGTTCATTTTAATTTGATATTCAATACATTTTATAAAATTTCTTGAGACGATAAATTAATCTTAAATTTAAATCAAAATTAAAATATGAATTTGTACACGCAACCAATGCTCAAAGAAGATGCATTAAAAGATAAAGTAGCCATCGTAACCGGTGGCGGAAGCGGGCTTGGAAAAGCAATGACCAAATATTTTCTGCAACTTGGCGCAAAAGTCGTCATCACTTCCCGTAATCTAGAAAAATTGCAAGCAACTGCAAAAGAACTAGAAGAGGAAACTGGTGGAAAAGTTTTGTGCGTTGCGTGTGACGTGAGAAATTGGGATGAGGTTGAAGCCATGAAAGACGCAGCGATCAAAGAATTCGGACAAATCGATATTCTCTTAAATAACGCTGCCGGAAATTTTATTTCACCCACAGAACGATTAACGCACTCCGCGTTCGATTCTATTTTAGACATTGTTTTAAAAGGCACCAAAAACTGCACACTTTCCATCGGGAAATACTGGATCGACAATAAAGTTCCCGGAACAGTTTTAAATATTGTCACCACTTACGCCTGGACAGGTTCTGCGTACGTTGTTCCGTCCGCTTGTGCAAAAGCCGGCGTTCTGGCAATGACCAGAAGTTTAGCTGTAGAGTGGGCAAAATATAATATTCGTTTCAACGCGATCGCACCCGGACCGTTTCCAACAAAAGGAGCCTGGGAAAGATTGCTACCCGGAGATCTCGCAGAAAAATTTGATATGACTAAAAAAGTCCCTTTAAGAAGAGTTGGTGATCATCAGGAACTGGCGAATCTTGCTGCTTATTTAGTTTCGGATTATTCAGCTTACATGAATGGTGAAGTCGTAACCATCGATGGTGGCGAATGGTTGCAGGGAGCAGGAGAATTCAATATGCTCGAAGAAATTCCGCAGGAAATGTGGGATATGCTGGAATCGATGATCAAGGCAAAGAAATCTAAATAGTCTTAAACAAAATAACATTTAAACCCAACATTTGTAACAATGTTGGGTTTATTTTTACTTATCCCTAAAATCATCCACATGAACTTCAAACTATTTAAACCGCTTTTAACTTTAGCGGTGGCAATTTCCGTAAATCTCTCGGCGCAAACTGCAGCACCTAAATACAGTTACACTGAAGCGTTCAAACCGTTTTTTTATCAAAATAATGGAACTGAAACCCGTTCAGCAAGCGGACAACCCGGTCATAATTATTGGCAAAACAGTGCAGATTATGTTTTGAATGCAACTTTAAATGATTCAAAAAACGAAATTTCCGGTTCAGCAGAAATTGTGTATACGAATAACAGTTATGATAATTTGAGTTTTTTATGGCTGCAGCTGGATCAAAATTTATTTAAAAAGAATTCGCGTGGTAATGCCGTAGTTCCTATGATGGGAAGTAGAAATGGAGCACACGGTCAGGAATTCGATGGCGGTTATACCATAAAATCAGTCGAAATACTTTCTGCAAACGGTAAAAATTTTAAGATAAATCCAACTTACACGGTTTCAGATACCCGAATGCAGATCGATCTGCCCCAGGATTTAAAAGCAAATGGCGGTGTGGTGAAATTCATCATTAATTATTCCTTCGTTTCTCCAAACTATGGTTCAGACAGGATGGGAGTAGAAGCGACAAAAAATGGAAAAATATTTACGATCGCACAATGGTTTCCGCGGATGTGTGTTTATGATGACATCAGCGGGTGGAATACTTTGCCTTATCTGGGAGCAGGTGAGTTTTTCCTCGAATACGGAAATATTACCGCGAACTTAACCGTTCCAGCCAATCAATATGTAGTTGCTTCAGGAGAATTATTAAATGCAAAAGAAGTTTATACGAACGAACAAAATAAGAAATGGGATCAGGCGAGAAATAGCGATAAAACAGTGATTATTCGTTCCGCTTCTGAAGCAAATGCCGCCGAAAAAAATTCTTCCGCAACCAAAACGTGGAAATTTAAAATTGAAAACACCCGTGATTTTGCCTGGACTTCGTCGTCTGCATTTATTCTGGATGCAGCGAAAATTGATTTACCAAGCGGAAAAAAATCATTAGCAATTTCTGCCTATCCTGTTGAAAGTGATGGGAATGCAGCCTGGGGAAGATCAACTGAATATACCAAATCATCCATTGAACATTACTCAAAAAGATGGTATGAATATACCTATCCAAATGCGGTAAATGTCGCCGGAAATGAGGGTGGAATGGAATATCCCGGAATCGTTTTCTGTCACATGAATTCGAAAGGTGCCGATCTTTGGGGCGTTACCGATCATGAATTCGGGCATAACTGGTTTCCAATGATCGTGGGGTCTAACGAAAGAATGTTCGCCTGGATGGATGAAGGTTTCAATACTTTTATCAATTCTATTTCTGAAAAAGATTTTAATAAAGGAGAATACTATCAACCAAAATCTGCGCAAAGTATGGCACCTGCTTTTAACAGTGACCAAATGGAACCTATTATGACCGCACCTGATAATTTAAAAGAAAGAAATTTAGGCTTTCTGGGATATTATAAACCGGGAGCAGGCTTAACGATGTTGCGCGAAAATATTCTGGGCGAAGAGCGTTTCGATAAAGCTTTTCGAGAATATATTAAAAGATGGGCTTTCAAACATCCAACTCCGGAAGATTTTTTTAGAACCATAGAGAATGTTTCCGGCGAAGAACTGAACTGGTTCTGGAGAGGTTGGTTTGTTAACAAGTGGAAGATTGATCAAGCTGTAACGAACGTAAAATATGTAAATGGTGATTTTAAGAAAGGTGCAGTCATCAAAATTGAAAATATTGGGCAACTTCCGATACCGGTAAATTTGGATATTACCTTTAAAGACGGAACCAAGCAGAATATGAAACTTCCTGTGGAGATCTGGAAAAGAAATTCCGAATGGTCTTTTGAAGCGCCAACTACAAAAGAAATTATTTCTGTTCAGTTAGATCCAAAAGGAACTTTGCCTGATGCCAATGTTGCTGATAATACTTTTACAATGGGAAATGCAGTCCTTGACAAAATTGATCTTAAAGATTTTGTCGGGAACTTCTCCAGTAAGCAACTGCCTTTGAAAATTGTGACTACTGCTGAAAATAATTCTTTGATGCTGCAGGCAACCGGTCAACCAAAAATTCCTCTGGAATATGAAGGAAATGATAAGTTTGCTTTTTCTGCAGCTGGAATTGAATTTCAGTTTTCTAAAGATCGAAAAAGCGTAACGCTGAATCAAGGTGGTCAAAAATATGAATTTACGAAAGATTAAATTTTCATTATAATTGTTAAAAACTTCTTCAATTATTGGGGAAGTTTTTTTTGTAAAAAATATTCAAGGTCGGAACTTGATCTGAATGTGATCTAATTTTTTATTTAGATGTCGTAATTGTCTTGAAATTAATAATATTAAGATACTTGGAGATATAAAGTTCATCAAATTAAAAGCCCTGAATATCGATTGATATTCAGGGTTTTTTAAAATAATTGATTCGGTCTTAATTACATTCCCGGCCAAACACCTTCGTAAGCACCGCCACCGTAATTGATTTTCTCAGCGCTGATAACGAATGAGATAAGCATACTGTTGCTGTCGATCGCATCGAAATCTACTTCATGTTGAATTACGTAACCGTTTTCCCAGTTTAGTTTGATCAACGTTCCTTCTTCGTGCGATTTATTGAAAGTTACTTCGCCAACGGTTGGTTTGTATTTACCGTTCAATAAAGATTCGATGATGTCGGACTTGTCAGTCGCTTCGATGGTTACTTTAATGATTGCGTTGCTCGGATCAGAAGCTACCCGTCCTGAAACATCGGTAGATCTCGCTACGCTGTAGTTCAGTTTTAATACTTTGGATTCTTCGCCGTTGTTGAATTTTAAGACTGCTCTTGAATTGTTTGCTGCCATGATTTCTGAAATTTATTTGTTAATATTTTGTTTGATGATTTTGAAATTGATTTGAAGTGAAAGTGTTTTTACTTCAATTTTCTTTCGTTTCTGTAATTCAAAGATAAAACCGTTTTTCTTTTAAAAACTATCTTTTTCAAAAAGTTGAAAAATTGTAGTAGTTCTACTACAAGTCGGTTAGAGGGGGATTTTATTGATGTTTTCCGTTGTAATCCTTGCTATTAGGAATATTCTCTGTAGTCAGTTTCTTATAAGCCTCCAGAATTTTCGTTTTTAGAGCATTATTATTTGCGAAAACTTCAAATATTGTAGTAGTTTTACTACAACTTCGGTACTCTTTTTAAAGTAAATTTGTGTAGTTATCTGGTCGATCATCTTTTATTTTGAAGATTACCTATTTAGTAGACTGTGAAGTTGAAACTTTTAAACGCTTTCAATTATTCAAAACTTTTAAATGGTTTCTTTTTTTAAATAAACTAAAGCATAACAATCACCAGGAATATCATTAACCCTCAGAAACCTTACGATATGGAAAAGAATGGAAACTCAGAAGCAGTATTTTTCAAACCCCAAAAGTTTACGCCGGAAAATAATGCAGATGGAATAAAAAATAACCATCAGGCCGGAATTAACCGTCTGGTGAAACTTTCTGTCGTCATCAATGGGAAGATCATTAAACATTACAAGCATTTTAAACTCACCCAAAGCGCTAAAAAGCACCATAGTTTTGAATTAACTTTGTCCCACGATGCTTTAGGAGAAAGACAAAATCACCAGCTGGAACAGGCGAATCAGTTTTTAGGAAACCGACTCACCGTGAAAATTATGCACAAAGACATTGCAGACAGTCCGGAGCGGGTTTTCGTAGGGGTGATCACGGGCGTAAGTTTCAGTCAGGACAGTCATTCTTTAGGAAACATTATTTTAAAAGGCTTCAGTCCCACCATTTTACTGGATGCAGCGCCACATACCCAGAGTTTTGGCGGTGAAGGTCCCGTGAATATGGGAATTATTGCAGACAGTGTTATTAAACAGGGAATCGGAACCGCTTACGATATTAGGGTTGATGCTAAATCTACCTCTCAAATCTTGTACAGTGCGCAATACGATGAAACGCATTACAACTACCTCGCAAGAATGGCAGAAGCTTACGGCGAACAGTTCTTCTACGATGGCGAAGTTTTACATTTTGGATCCATGCCTCCTCAAAATAAAGCCATCGAACTCACCTACGGCAGCAATGTTTCTGATATTAATGTCGAATTAAAAGCCGTTCACATTAAACCCAATTTTTACGGATACAACAGCAGTTCGAATGCAAAGTTAACCTCCGGAGAAACACCCATCAAACATAAAAGTGATCTGGCGAAAACGTCTTATCAAAATAACAGCGGCATTTTTAAAACCCCTTCTCTACAAGTCGCACCGATCAAAGCAACTACAGATATGGATGTGGTGAATTCGCAGACCAGTGCATCGGGAAGTAAAGCCGTAGAAGTGCTCACGATCTCGGGCGGAACCACGGTTCCTTTTCTTTATCCGGGATGTGTGGCAGATCTGAAAATGCGCAAAGTAGATTCTAACCAGACCAGTTACTTCACCAGAGTCATGATGACCGAAGTGACTCACGATATTGATACGCTCGGACATTACACCGGAACTTTTGAAGCGATTGCTTCAGATACCGGCTACATGCCGAAACCGGATTTTGTTTTACCAATTGCGCAGCCTCAAATCGCCACCGTTATTTCAAACACTGATCCATCAGGGCAAGGACGAGTAACTGTTCGCTTTGATTGGCAAATGCATGACACGACGAATTTCATCCGAATGATGAGTCCCGATGCGGGTGGTACAGATCAGGTTTCTCAGAACAGGGGTTATGTTGCTATTCCGGAAGTTGGGGATCAGGTCATGGTTGGTTTTGTACACAATCATCCGGACCGCCCTTTTGTGATGGGCGGAATGTTTCATGGGGGAGTTGGACTTGGTGGTGGAATCAATAATCACATGCGCTCTATCCAAACAAAAAGCGGTATCAAGGTTTTGATGAATGATAATGAGAAAAGTGTAACGATTTTGGATCCAAGCGGGAATACTTATTTTATGGATGGTGCTGGGAATATTACTGTTACTGCGCCTAAGAATATGACTTTTAATGCGGGAGAGAACATAAAGATGAATGCAGGTGTTGATATCTCCTCAATTGCAGGAAGCAATATTTTTTCTACTGCCAATGTAAATATTGTTTCTAACGCAGGCGTAAATATGATTGATACTGCTGGGAGAGATTTAATGCAAAGCGCGACTGGAAACATACACGAATCTTCTGATATGAGAAACGAAATTTCTGAAAACGAAAGAAATATCCAGGCGAAGAAAAGCGATTCCTATGCAGAGAAAGTAACTGTTGTAAGTACCAAAGAAAATATGATTTTACAAAGTGAAAAAACGGTAAAATCTCAGAGTGGCGAAGAAGGAAATTCTCATTAAACGTTTTTATTATGGCAATCATTAAGAAAGCGAAAAACATTAATATTCAGGTAGCGAATAATTACAATTCGATAGCCAAAGTTTCTCATGAGCAATCTGAAGAAGTGATTATTGAAGCTACCAAGCAGAATTTAGAATTATCCAGTCAGAAACGTGCTATTTTGCAAGGGTATGGGAAGGAAGGTGACAGAGAATCTGCTGATAAAAAAAATCTTATTGACAGAGGCGTCGTAAAAAAAGGTTATTGGATTAATGAAAATGGAAATACAGTCATTATTAACAGCACTGGAAACAGAGGATATGATTGGTTTTCTGCAGACAGTCCTTCAGAACAGACAATGAGACAAAACGGGATGTCCAGTTATGATATTTTTAATATAAATCTTACAAAATCTTACACAGAAACTTATCTAAAAGCTGAACTTAAAAGTACTTTATTTAGTTTTTCGGATATTGAAGATGGTTTTGGAGAAAATGGGCGAAAGCTAGCCAATCACTTTTTTGTGGGGAATGGAAGTCCATTCACATTCATTGAGGGCTCAAATCCATCAAATGAAGTAAGAGATTCCTCAAGATTTAAAGATGCGTTTATTGAAGGTTTGAAATCTGAATTGAAAAAAAGATATTTAGAAAAAAAATACATTAACGAAAGTGCAACAAAAATTTATCAATTTTCTACTAATTTGCCTTATTATTCTCCGCTAGAAGGAATGGATCCGTGGTTGAACGAAGTAGCAACATTTGTAGGAGGAATTCAAGGTTGTATCGCAAGTTATAAATTATATCAATACGAAATAAGTAAAGAAATAGAGGTGGAAATAGAGAAAGTTACATTTTTGGATACATTTGGAGCTGGATGGGAAGATGGTGGAGCAGAAGGTGTTATGAAACAATGGATACCTGGTTTGGTTGCCATGTTTTGCCTACAGCACTTCAAAAATATTACCGATAAATCTAAGTATCAGCCTTTTACTATATTAATAGATATAGCCTTATGAAAATAAAAACAATGCTAGCTTTTATAATATTATTAATCAATTTTAGCTGCATCAAAACTAAGAAACTAGAACCTATGGAAATAAGATTCACTTCTATAAATGATGTCTACGGAAATTACATATTCAATTTCGAAGATAATATTGCAGGAATAAAAAAAATAAATGATTTTGCTGTGGAAAATATCAATTCATCAAAACAAACAAGTGATTCAGTAAACATACACATATCTGAATTGTCTAAAGAAGAAGCTCAGGATTTGTTAGCAAATCAAAGCCTTCCAACAATGGCAACAAATGTTATTTTTTACAAAGCGTTAGATGATTTTGGTGGACAACCAGATCAAAAAGATGTTTTGATAAAATATATATTAGACGAAAATACTTTCGAGATTAAAAATATAAATATTCCCAATAGTGATATTGAAAAAGATATCATTTTTAAAGAAAAAAACAAAAGTGAAGAATCTTTGTCGCTAATAATTAATTTAAGTAATATTTCGATATCAGATTTGAAGACGATTGTGAAAAAAGTTGACCAGATAGGTTTGCAAAAGAAAGTGGAAAATTTTCAGTACAAAATCGAGGATAAAACAGGAATTTTTTTATTCAGCATTGAATTTCGGAAAATGGGAGAATACTTACGTTTAAGCTTTCCAAGGTAAATAAAGTTTGAATCAATACAAAACAGTGTAAAAATGGCAACAGCGGGAGTAGAGTTTAAAGTAAAAGATCCTATCGAACGAAAAGGAATTGAACCAACACAGGTGAAAAGTATACAGCTTTTAACTAGTTTACATAATGGATCTAAAAATACTGGCAATATCAAAGAATACCAGTGGGGTATGATCTATGGGAGAACCTATAATTTTAAAGTTAATGCTTACACTAATGGCAAACCAAATGATTTAAAAAAAATAAAATGGAAATTTAAATATCACAGTTTGTCACGGGATAAATGGATAATCGTTAATTCGACCGTAACTGGAGATTCCTACAGTATAGTAATGAATGAAAAAGATATGTGCGGAAGAATAATTCATGTGATGGCATATATTAATGATTATACAAATGAAGGGTATTTGAAAACATGGTTTCATAATAGGTTTAGGTGGTTTGATAGGAGAATCGTTCATCAACAAGCTGATGATCGGGCAAAAGATCCATGGAAAATTGATCAGCACTCATCCTCTCTATGCGGAATGGCAGCTTTATATTACACTTTAATAAAAAGAGACCCTAGTCTATATTTAAAAATAACAAAAGAATTATTTAGGACTGGAGAATGTTTGTTAAATAATTTTATTATAAAGCCACATGAGGAAGCATTAACTATGTATGATATGAATCCTGCTAGTTCAGATTTTGCAACTGTAAACATGCCTTATGTAGACTGGATAGTATTGGCAACTACAAGAAGTAGAGAAGCTTATTTATACGATAAACTAGTGTATAAAGGTATAGAAAAAGGAAAAATTGACATGTTAAAAGCTGTTAATTGGCCAGAAATGATGAAAAAAATGACACTAAAAGTTGCCGGTTATTCCAGTGCAAATATGATAGGATTAAGTAAAGTATTAATTCAGCAAAAGAAAAGACCGATCGGCGGAAAAATATATGATAAATTTTCTAATTCAGATCTACAACATCTTTTGGATATACAAAATAAATATCAGCAAGGACATAAAATTATGTTGATGATTGATTCTAATATGTTAGAAAATATTACAAGTTATTCTTATTCGGATATTTTTAATAATTCACATTGGGTCGTATATGAAGGAGGTTTAAATTTCTTTGATAATAAAAATAGTATTACAACAGATTTAGATGAAGCGGTTGATGTGTCTTTTAAAATATACACCTGGGGTTGTGATCCTAACAATTTTTATAATGATGAAAAAGGGAAACTACCTCAAAAAAAATATACTTTACTAAATCCTAATTTTAAAATCTCTACCAACAGTTTTAAATCAACTTTTTATGGATATATTGAAGCTTTTTAAAATCCTCTTACTATTAATTTTTGTCGTATCCTGCAAAGATAGAGTCAAAAATGTAGATGAAAATAATTTTGCTTATATAGATATTATAGGATATAACGACACAGCAAAAAAAGCAAATCTCATATTTTACGAAAAAAATTCACAATTTAGTGTTGTTGTGAGTCAGAATGATGACTTCGCTATTTCTACATATACTGTCATGAATACTACGGATAAAGCTCTTAGTTTAAAACTAAATTTTGAGAATAAAAAAAACATTAATTATGATATGAAATTAGTAATAGATGACAAATATTATTATGATTTTAAAAATACTTTTATTAAAAAAGATACCCTTAAAAAACCTAATGTTTTTGGAAATGATATATATATTTTTAAAAGTATGAAATCAGAAGTAAATGATTCTTTGATGTATTTTAAAAATTATGAAATAAGAGAAGAAAAGTCGATTAAATTACCCTTCAGACTTGCAAGAATAATAGAAATTGGTGATAAGTAAATAAATTTGTTAAGAATCAGGAAAAGAGATGTTTACTAGAAAAAATATCTATAAATTATTTAAATCAAACTATTATGGATATATTGAAGTTCATTAAAAAGTATTTTATTTTTACATTAATATTTTTTATTTTTTCGTGTGATAATAATTCGAGAAAAGACATCAAAAGTGAGATCTGGGTTTGGGACTGGAATAATAAACCAATGCCTAAAAGTATTTCATTATTAAGTTATAATAAAAACAAATTTATAGGATACAAAGCAGATCAAGTGAGAACTATATACGATATACTAAACAAAAGTAAATATTTAATAATAAAATTTAAATCAGAACAAAATCAGCTATCAACCGGTAATAAATATGAATTAAAGATTAATGATACAATTTATTATAAAATTAATGATTTTAAAACCAGACCTATAAATCAAGGCGGAGATATAGATGTAAAAGTGAATAACAAGTACACTGAAATAGGCGATGACGATATTCTTAAATTAAACTTAGGGTTTAAAATAAAAGAAACAATTGTCTGCAAAATGATATTTTGCTTAGTATGGTTATTTTGAAAAGCGTTATTGATGGGAATATTACAATATCTGCATAATTTTACTAAAATTTTAAAATTTGTTTTTTGTCTATTAATTTTTAAGTATGAAGAATTTACTATACGATTTAAGTAAAAATTAAATGAAAGACTTATTAAAATATTTCCCAACAAATACCTACCATTTGGAAGAGAAATCTATACTGAAAATTGGTGATCAAGAATATGAAACAAGTATTTCTTACAATTTATTTATAGAAAATGAGGATCAAGAAGAAGATTTTGAAGTAAGTATTGACAGAACAAATTTCAAGGTTAATGAAAAAAAAATTGACATCAAGTTTTTAAGCATCGCCAACCAATACATGGAAGCACTTTTTCCTTTGCATTGTGTAGTGGAAAACTTTAGATTAAAGATTGTAAATCTTACAGAGATTCACAAGCGGATAAAGAAAAAAGATGTTCTGTTAGAAAATAAATACAGCGGAGAAGGTTTGTCAAATATTCAAAATCAGTTTAAAAACGTTACAGAAACAGATGAAAAACTATCGGAATTTATAAAACACCTTCCTTTTATGAAAATATCGAATTTTGGAATGCAGAAATTCGAGAAGAAAAAAGATTATTTTTTAACATGGAATATTTTGTCAGTAGGATTTTCAAAATGGAAAGGTGCGATGATTTACAATAAAGATGAAAACAAGATAATTTTCGAGCCAAAAATAGAAAATGCACAAGAAATCATGAACGACATTATTCGCTATGTTCACAAAAATGAATATCCCTTAGATTTCGAAGAGGACAATGTAGGGTTGTTCGCAGATTTTAAACAGGAAATCATTTATACAGGAGAAACTGGCAGGATAAAATCGGCAGCCACAGAAGTAACAATTGAGGTGGAAAATAAATTTTTCTACGAGCAAAAAATTATCCTTTCAAATAAATAAAATTATGGCAGAACCTATTCCACATATAGTTCAGAGCGGAGAAAACATGATGGATATCGCCAAAAAACTGGGACTGAAAGATTGGCATCAACTAAAGGAATACCATGATTCCGTTTCGGATCAAAAAACGACTGAAATGCCTTTCGCGGGATCTACAATCATGGTTCCTCCTCAAGATGAAATTTATGAAATGAATGGAGAAGAGCCACCCTTGGATCCCGTAGAAGAAGAAAAAGAAGCCGAAAAGAAGCAGGAAGAAGAAAAAAAGAAGGAAGAGGAAGAAAAAAAGCAAGAAGAACTTTCAAAAGGCGAACATGACAGAAAATATTTCGTTGTTCATGGAGCAAAATGCGTTTGTGATAAAGCAGTAAATCCTATGCAGACGGCAGATTTGCAGGTTACTTCGCATAAATCTATTGTGTTAAATGATCAATCCAAGAAATATTTAGCAACCGAAGACGATAAGACTTTTATTCCACCTGCCGCAACTTTTGGACAATGCAAATTGCAACCAACCACTGGCGGATATTTACCCTGTTCACTTACAACCGCACCAAAATGGACTAAAACTTATGAAAGTACGCAGGTTTTAGGTAAAAAAACACTCACAGAAATTTCTGAACTTCAATGTATGATTGGTGGTAAAATCACTATCTATAAACACGGTCAAACTGACAGTGTGAGCAATGCGCATGCAGACAACACGGATCCATTAGAACTGGCGGCGGTAAATCCTGCGGTAGAAATGCCGAAGAAAAAAGAAGAATATCCCGTTGTAACCTCTATAGCCATTACAGAAATAGAAGATAGAGAAGGTTTTAAAGAAAAGGATTCCAAAGATAAACCGTCAATTTATTTACGAAAAAACGAAGAAGCTACTTTCAAAGCTAATCTAAAAAGCGGAAACAATCAATTGACATCCTGGATGATTTACAGCGATCATCAGGGAAGCAAAGAAAATCGACTTTTACTTAGAGAGCAGATAGGAACAGAATTTTCGCAGAGTTTCGGCGATTTAGGTATTTTTCGGGTAGAAGGATATGGAAAACCGAAAACCCCAGAATATGAAAAAGGTAAATATGATAAATGTGATCCTTCCTGCTCCATAGATGTGGAAGTGGTAGAAAACAAACTTTTAGATTTGCAAGTGAGTTCGAATGAATTCTCTTCAAGAATTGACCCTTCAAAAAATTTAAAATTTCGGAAAGGTGTCCCGTCTGTAATAAAAGCGAAATTTTCTATCCCAAGACTAACCGCAGATGAAAAAGCAAGATTGACAATGTCCCTTTTGGATGGCGATGGAAATACACTTACGGATTTTATCACAAGTGGATCTACTCTCACATTTACCCCAAAAAACTCAAAAGCTACCTATACAGTTGTTGCGCAATTTACCACAGAAACGGGTGAGGTTATCGAAAAAAAATTAACCGGTGAAAGTGAAGGGAATGTAGTTTTGGCAATAAGTCACGGTTCGGAAGTAGTAAGACCGGGAACAGCGATGAGTTTTCAGGTAAGCAAAATGCGTTACAGTTTTGATACGCAGCAATCTGAATACAGTTTAACGCCCGAAGAATCTTCCGAAATAAAATGGAATTTAGACGGTGCTTTAGTTGGGACGGGAAACAGCCTTACAATTCCTGGAAATAAATTGACGACACCCGGAAAACACGTGGTGGAAGCTTACAGCAAAACAGCAAACGCCACTGGAAAAGGTGCAAAAAAAGAAGATGACGACTGGCATTTTGAGGTGAAGGAAAATGATGTGGTTAGTTTTAAATTGAGTGGAAATCCTAAAGTTGGCAAATCAATTACGGCAACTGTTGATAAAATGGTTTTTGCAGATCTGCAAGCAAATGAAGTAATCCAATGGATTGCACCATTAATGAAGGGAACCGGAAAATCAGTGACAGTAACCCCGAAAGTAGCCGGAAAATTCTCCGTAACCTGTAAAATAAATAACCAAAAAGGAACAACGCAGGAAATTGATGTTTTAGAGGCAAAAATCATGAATGGTTTTTGGCATGATCTGCAGGGTAATGAAATAAGCAAAGCAACCTGGGGACAGAAAGTACTTTTCAGCATTGGTGGGGAAAACCTAAAAGGGGAAAATATTAAAGCGAAGATTATAGATAAGGATACGGTTTCAGGGAACGATTTTGCGTCAGATAAAAGTTTTGCGTTTGGAGACTCTGCATATTCCAATTTTGCGTTGCAGTTAGACAAAAAAGTGCAGGACAATACCACGTCAAGCCTTACTCCAGATGCGTCACTTTTTGTAAAGGCGCAGATTGTGAATATCGATAAAATTCAAAAAGAGGTTCCCGCAAAAAAAGGAGCGCAACAATATTTAAATGTCTCATCTTCACACAACGTTTACAGAGCACTAATTGGTGATTCCAACGGCAAACAACGGCATAATCCCGTAGATTATGACATGAAAAGTTTTGTTTACGCCAATACTACTTTTCCAAAAGGCTCAAAGTTAACCGTTAAAATTTTTGAGAAATTATCCTGGCACGAAAAGGACAAGGAAGCTACTGAATTAAAAAATACAGGAACTGTAAAAGAAGACGGAACTCTGGTAACTTCAGTTGATTGGGGAAAACTAAAAGACGCCAAGCAAAATAAGAAAACTAAAACCTACTACCCGGAAATTTTTGATTCTGAAAATAATTTACTTTTTGATGGAAGTGATATAGAAACCATGTGCAATGCGGTATTGATCCCGCAAAGTATTCTTAAAAAACAGGTGGGTTATACGGGTGCTGTTTTGGTGGGAAGTGAAGATGCTCCGAAAATTGAAAATGAAAATGGTGTTTGTGAATGCGAAGCAAGGGTTAGAGCATTCTTACGATTAATTATGGTTAAAGAATCTGAGCAAATGGCTATCAAAAATGGCTACTCACCTTATGAAATAAATGTTGGAGGTAAATCTTTTATAAAAGATTATAAAAAAGATTATACTACACACCCCCGGATTCTCGTATCTTCAGCAAATTCTACAGCTGCAGGAGCATACCAATTTTTAGGTTGGAAGTATGATGAAATGAATGGTTATGAAATTGATGAAAAAACTTACAAGAAAACGGGAAAATATACAGAGGAGAAAGATTATATCAAAAAATATAAAATTGTTGATTTCTCTCCTTTATCACAGGACAGATTGTGTATAGCAAATATTAAGCATTACAGGTCCGGAATTATGAAAGCATTAATTAATAATGATATTAACAAAGCTTTAGATGTTGCGAGTTATGAATGGGCAAGCTTACCACATAATGACCCTAATTATAAAACAGGCACAGAATGGAGATATGAAGGACAACATGGTCAAACATTGGTAGAGGCAAGAGCAAATTACGAAAATTTTTTAAAGGAAGAGCTTAAAGGAACAACTAAATACCTACAAATTAAAAGTGGCTTTCTAAAAGAATTTGGATATGAATGCTGTAGTAGTGCACCAAATAATGCTACGCCAAAACCACTTAAAAAAGGTTATGATATTGATAAAGCTGTTAGTTATATAATTGCTAATGCTAAAACTAAGAAACCATATGGAGATTGTGCACTCTATGTTAGAAGGGCAATAAATGCAGGAGGCATTTCTGGATCATGGGGTGATGCGTATCAATACATAAATGCCTTCCCAAAAATAGGCTTTACTGATTTAGGAAAAATTACCGATTTTAAAAAGGGAGACATTGTAGTATTTAATAAAACTGGTGACCGTAAGTGGGGACACATTTCAATGTGGACAGGAAGCCAGTGGATTTCAGATTTTAAACAAAGTTCAATAATAGTTCATAAAGATTATAATGATAAAGATTATCATATTTTCAGATGGCAATAAAATAAAATTTTATGAAGCTTACATTTTTTAGATTAATTCTAATACTTACTTTATTTGCTAATTGTAAACAAAAAAATGCCGATCATTCTAATAATGAAGAAAAATCGAAACAAAAGAATTCAATTATTTCTAATAATGATGAAAGAGGTATTGAGTTTTTAACAGATTTTTATGCAAAATACTATGGTGAAAATTTAGACAGAAAAGGTATTGAAAACTATGTTTCATCTCGCATTTTAAAAAGAATCGATAGTTTGTCGGAAGGAGATAATCTCGTTTTAGATTATAATCCTTTTATTAAAGCACAAGACTATGACTGGAAAATAATTAAAAAGACATTGATAATTACACCATTAAAAAATAAAAATGAATTTAGAGCAAGTTTTTTATTATTTGGAAAAAAAAATGAGGAAAGAACAAAGATAGATTTTTTATTAAAAGAGGATGAGAATCACAAGTTATTAATTTACAGTATACTAAATGATAAATATTTAAATTTTAATAGAAAAGATGTAGTTGTTAATATTAATAATACAGAAAGGTCCAATTACTCGTCAAGTAAGTATTCAATAATTGGTACATGGAAATATCTATGCGATGATGCTCGAGATATGAAGATAGAAAATGACAAAGAAATATTTTTAGTAGTTCAAGGAAATCAAATTGCTGTAAATATGATTAAATTAGATAAAAGTACAAACAGTGAATATTATTATAGATTAGATAAAAAACCATTAAATATGGGGAGTGGTGGTAATTCTTTACCTTGGAACACTTTTTTGAATGATACAGAAATTGCAAAAATTAGAGTTTTAAATAATAACCAAATAGAGTTTAGTTGGTTAGGTTTTTATAATAGTAAAACAAACGAAAGAGAAATGACAGATTGTGAATTTACTATGAATAGTGGAGAAAACCCTGTCATTTTAAATAGATGTGAATGATAATTATTTAAAAAAAGGCTTTTAAACTATAAATTTGCCGAACTCTTAAATGTAGTAAATGTGCGGGCGCACAGATTATATCCGGGGCAAATTAAAAGATGCCAAACAAAATAAAAAGGTAATAATAGTTCCAATTTCATCTATATGCTATCGAAACATATCTGCTGTACATTGAAATGAAATTATCTGTCTGAAGTAAATATATAGACACGAAACACTTTTAAGTAAAATCTATTAGAATGAAAATAATTATTGGGTATATCCTTTTATTATCTTTTTTATGTTGCAAAAAACTAAATTCCTCAACATCGCAGTTAATTAAGCGTCCTTCAATAATTAGTAAAGACTCTACAAAAAAGGCTAATGAATTTAAATTTTCTATTTTGCTATTGAATAAAGATGAAGAAGATAGACCATCGAAATTAAAAATTGAAATCAAGAGAAATAATAAAATCATACAAAATATAATTTTTATTCCTGAAACTTGGTTTTCAACTAAAGGTTCTTTTAAGATTAGTCGAATTAACTACTACGAAAATAATACAAAAATTCAAGAAGGAGTTGAAAATTATCATGACTTTATTATTGACGACTTCAATTTTGATAATCTTGAAGATTTCGCAATTCTGTATGATTACGGTGGAAATGCAGGCCCAATATATTCATATTATTTTAAAAATTGTAAAGGAAAATTCGAGCTGGTTAAAGATTTCCCTTTAAATCAAGATTCTTTTCCAAAAAATATTGATACGGCAAATAGAACTTTAACGACTATAAGACCATTTGATTGTTGTAAGATAGAAACTAATATCTTTCATTTGAAAAAAAATAAATCATGGGAGTTATTATCATCTAAACAAGAAGATATGAAATAATTGAAGCGAAATGGAATTAAAAAAATAATTCAGAAAGTGGCATCTTCAAAACCCCCCGCTTTGCAGATTGCTCCAATCCGTGCGACGACGGATAAAGATGTGGTGAATTCGCAGACCAATGCATCGGGAAGTAAAGCAGTCGAAGTTTTCACCGTTTCGGGAGGAACAACAGTTCCCTTTTTATATCCGGGATGTGTGGCAGATTTGAAAATGCGCAAAGTAGATTCCAACCAAACCAGTTACTTTACTCGCGTCATGATGACTGAGGTCACTCATGAAATTGATACGCTCGGACATTACACCGGAACTTTTGAAGCTATTGCTTCTGATACTGGCTATATGCCGAAACCGGATTTTGTTTTACCCATCGCTCAACCACAAATCGCCACCGTTATTTCAAATACCGACCCTTCAGGACAAGGACGCGTGACCGTTCGTTTCGATTGGCAAATGCATGACACGACGAATTTCATCCGAATGATGTCTCCAGATGCGGGTGGTACAGATCAGGTTTCTCAAAACAGAGGTTATGTTGCGATCCCGGAAGTTGGTGATCAGGTAATGGTGGGTTTTGTACATAATCATCCGGACCGCCCTTTTGTGATGGGCGGCATGTTTCATGGGGGAGTTGGACTTGGCGGTGGAGCACAGAATCACATGCGATCCATTCAAACGAAGAGTGGGATTAAAGTTTTGATGAACGATAATGAGAAAAGCGTGACGATTTTGGATCCAAGCGGGAATACTTATTTTATGGATGGAGCGGGGAATATTACGGTGACAGCGCCTAAGAATATTAGTTTTCAAGCAGGAGAGAACGTAGTCATTAATGCTGGAAATAATATCGTCGCCTCTGCACAGAAAAATGTGAGCATTTTGGCTGGGGAAGATATAACTGAAACAGCTAATGATAATTATAATCTAACAGCCAGTAATATTATAGAAACTGCGGTTGAAGGGAGAAGTTCCATAGCAAAAAACATTATGGAAAATATGGAATCTGGTTCTTATATCAGCACTAAAAATGCTATAAATGTAGAAAGTGCAAAAGAAGTAAATATTAACAGTGGTAAACAAGTAAAAATGCAGTAAGATGGGTGGAGAAACTGGAAATATTGTAAGAAATGTCTTTGGGAAATCTTACAAGGAAGCAGAAACCATTTTAAAGGATGCTTCTAATGGATCTCTAGATTTTAAATCTCCGAATGAGAATACATTTTACGGAAAACAAGGGGGAAAAAGACTTGATGAATATAAACCTAAAAAAGAATCATTACCCATAAGGGTAGTACTTGTAAAATGCTATGAAGATTTTGATTGCAAGAAAGAATTAAAAAAAATAGAAAAAAATAAAAAGTATTTTTATAAAGTTATACAGTATAATAGAAATCCAACAAAAGCTGAACTTAAAAGTTTGAGATGGGGAATACAGTTTGACAGCGGTACCATAGATAGTGCACCTCAAGCAAATGGTGTTGATAAAATATCTTATTTCGTTTCTGAATCCAAAAAGGTATCAAAAGTTACAGCATATGCGTATTTCAAAACTCCTATTAAAAGTGCAAGTGCTGAAACTTTTGTTGATCCTAAGATCGCAGTTCTTTTTATTGGAGGAGCAGGAGATAAAAGAAAATATTCGGGACAAGGCCCAAATCATAATATTGTTTACGCTCAAAAACCATTCGATAAATTATTCGCAGCAAAACCTAATTACCAATCAATATATTTGGGCTATTATGAGGTTTATCCAGAGACTGATATCACCAAATATGTAGAATCTAAAATTCAAAAAGGTGACCTTTTATATATAGTGGGACATAGTTTAGGAGGATGGAATGCAGCCCACTTATCCAAAGTATTATCCGAAAAAGGATATGATGTTGAAATGTTAATTACTTTAGATCCGGTAGGAAAAGATTTAATAATAAATGGTTCCTCAGAAATATATTTTAAAACTCCTGAACCAAAAGCAAAATTTTGGATCAATATATTTGTTAGTGCTGAAAATTATGGCTTTTCTGACTTTATAGCTGATATGGGCGTACAATGGAAGCCTAAAAGTCCCAAACCAAATATTTCACATACCACAAAGCATAGTCATCTAGATGCAGATTTAATTTTCACAGATAAAATGAGTAACGGTAAATCTGCATCTGATATGATTTCTGAATCTATAAATAGTAAATTGAAATGAAAATAATATTTTTATTATTAATTCTTAGCTTTATTTCATGCCACAATGAGAAGAGCGAAAATGAGATAAAATTAAATGGTATTACCTACTTGGCAGAAACGAATGAAATATCCTTGGAGATAGCAACTCAAGAGAATTTCGCGGACGTAAATAAATCTTTAACTTTTGGATTAGAGTGTGTTGCCGACGAAAAATATTTTAAAGAAAAAACTGCTGATGAACAAAGTAAAAATAAAGTGAATGATTTTATCACATTGGTACAAGTGAAAAATGATGTTTATAATTTCGCTGTGGGTAAGGGTATATATGAAAAAATTAAAAATAATAAATGCTTTCATTGCAGATTTACACGACCTGATTATCTATTTTCTAAATCATATAAATCGAAAGTATTCGACGTTAAATGAGTTATTAAAGATAGATATAATTATAATAAATTCTTAAAGCATTAATCTTGCCTCCCAATTTTTATTACATTTTTAAATTTAAAAATAATAGAGTTAAATTATGATCAACGCAGTAAAACCCTTTCAAAAATATTCTTCTTCAAATCATATTTTTAAAGTTGAGAATTTATTAAATGTTCATTTCTGCGATACAAACTTTTTTCAATCTACATTTGATTTGCATCTTAAAGAAAATAAAATTGATGATTTAAAAAAAAATTGGATCATTGAAAAAACGGAAGATAGCGTTTCATTGAGGGAGAAACCTTTTCTGAAGATTGTATTCGAGCTGGAACGCAGCACTTATCCTCTCGAAATTACTGTAGATGAAAAAGGTGTTTTTCTAAAAGCCAACGATCACAAAAAAACGGTTGAAAACTGGAAATTAAAAACAGAAAGTCTGAAAGAAAGTTATAATAATGCCGATGCATTCCTAAATCAATATTTGTCGGCACTAGAAAGTGAAGAATTTTTTTATAAGAATAAGTTAAAAGAGCCATTTTGGAATTTATTTTTTTTTGCTCCTTCCTATATGGATAATGGAGTGGTCAATAAGGAAAAAATCACATGGTTTATTAAAAGTTTGGGCGAAGTGGAATGTCAAGGTAGTATTCAGGCAGAAAGAAGAGATTACGGATTCGAGTCTGTTTTTAAATCTGAATTCAATTTACCTGAAATATTGAGTTTAGAATTGATCAAGAAATATAAGCGTACTGCAAAGGATTACAAAGTTCTTTTAACTATTAATATGAACTATAATTCTACTAAAAAATATTATTTTGCCAGAAGTGCAGAATTTTCAATTTGTGAGGGGGACAAAATGCTTTATCAGGAAAATTGCCTTATCAAATAACAGTAAAGTATAAACTATGGCAAAAAAAGGATTTATAATAGTTGAAGGAGCTACTGCTTTTTGCAGCAATTCTGTTGCTAACAATTCTAAGGCTACAGCAGTGCCAATGCAGGTGAAAAGTCAGAAAAAAAAATTGGGCAAAAATAAATATTTTGCTCAAACTAAACCTATCGCTACTTATTTGGATGATACAGCCGATAGCTTTGGTGGTGGTACAGGATTTAACCAATGTAAAGGACCAGACGGAAAACCTTATCCCTGCAAAGCAAAATGCAACCTGAAATATAAAGATTATTATGAGAATGTAGAATTTAATAAAAGCATGAGAATCCTATTGGACGTCTCAACTGCCATCTGCCCAGGATATGGAGTTCCGGGAACAGTTTCTTTTGCTACAACTGGTCAATCGAATAATATCTCACAAATAGACGTGAAGGAAGCTGATGAGTTTTCTGTAGCCAATTTATCACCACAATGGGAAACTTTTTCTGCAACAGAAACTTCTACAACATCCGTCGCTTCCATATCCATGTCTGCACCATTAATGGCAGATAAAATTGCTGGAACTTATTTCTATTTAAAGTTGCCAAATCATAATTTTTCGATATTATCCTCACCATTTAGTTTTCTATCAAAAAACTTAACACTAACCGCAAAATTCAAAGGAGATTCTTCAAAAATTATTTGGGCTATTTTTAAAGGTGAAGGCACAAAAGATAAGGTGAAAACTTTCACTGGATTGGGCAGTGTTTTCAATCAGGATCTGGAGAAAATATTTGAAGATCAAAAGGAAGGAAAATATAGAATAGAAGCGTACGGAAAAAAAGCCGGGGACAATAAATGCGCAATTATAATAGAAGTAGTTAGCGATTTTGTAAAAAATATAAAATCACCTGGATCTTCATCGTTAATTAATATTCCAGTCCCATTTTCTGTAGAACTCAAATTAGAAGGTTCTCAAGATAAAATGAAAACACTCAATTTGAGTGAGATGAATTCTTTTTTTTCTAAAACTAAATTATATTGGAGAGTAAAACAAGGAAGCAGAACAATATATAACAATAGCAATTCTACAAATTCTCAAATTTTAGATGTTAAGAATATTGGAAATCAAATTATAGTTAATTTTAAAAACGCAGGAAAATATACAATAGAAGCTTTCACAGATCCAAATGATCCAAAACCAGAATCTGTAGATGTAAAAATTGAAAACACTTTAGGAATAATGGGTGTGAAGGGAGATGCTGGACTTTTAAGATATAACGACGCTTTGAAAGTAGAAGTTTCTGAATTTAATGTAAAATATCTGCCCAATTCCGGCAAAACAGTTCATTGGTATCTGAAAAAAGAAGGAGTAGGCCGAATTTCAGCTTTTGAAACTTCAGCATCTTTCACTTCTTCAACGATTAATAAGTCAGTCGGCAGTTTATTGGTTTACGATGCTAAATTTACCAACGCACAATATTTTGGAAAATTCGTGTTGGAAGCTTATGCAAATCCCATCGCAGCTGGAAAACAACCCTCTTTTTCTGGCGCGGATTGTTTTCATTTTGAAGTGATAAGAAATACGCTGGATAAATTTACTTTACCTGCAGCTATTATTCCTAAAGGAACAAAAATAAAGTATGCAGCTGATGCAAGAATTTCCAAATTGATCGGCAATGAAGCTATAATAGTAGATCTTCCCCCAAATGTTATCGAAAATAAAGACGGCACTTTGACTTTTGAGAAATTGGGAGAGTACAGTTTGGTTGCTTATTTAACTGGAGATTACACCGATGACAAAAAAATTCTCACAAAAATAAAAGTTTCAGATCCAGTTGTAAAAAGAGCACTTTGGGCATACAATACTGGTGTGAAACGAACGGAATCCGGTTTTGCAGAAGAAACTTATGGTTTTTTAGAAATTGAAGGATTACAAAACCAAGCTTTAAAAGTGAAAATATGGGTGAAAGGAGACGGGGATGGTTTTTACAAAGAGAAAGAAAAATATTTGCTGGAAGAAAAATCGGTAACTTTAGATAACGAAGGCAAAGTTTCTTTTCTAATAGAAACTACAGAAGAATACAAAACCAAATTAAAAACAGCCGTTCCCCGAACTCCTGAAAATCCGAATCCAAAATACCGCCTCATTTTCACTATTGAATTACAGGCGAATTCTTCCGCAGATATTATTTTACCAAGTAAAGTAGGGATTACAGGAACACGTCCTGTAGTAATAGATGATGCCACAACATATTTAGAGGTTTTGGATGCTAATGAAGAATTATCGATAACTTCTGAACAAAAAATAGTATCCATCATGTTTTCTACAGAAGATGGAAAAGCCATTCAACGAGCTCAGACTTTCTACGGAAAAACGCATAAAATTTGGGTGCATACTGTAAATATGGCAGATGAAACTTTGAAAATAGATGTATTTAAAGAAGTGCCGAAAGAAGGATTGAATGAAACCAATCATATTGTTTACACCCATGAAAGCAAAGAAAGTTTTAAAGAAGAAAAAGTAGGAAAAGACGGTTTATTAGAAGTTTCTTTTACCCCAAAAGTAGAATGGAAAGATCCACCAAAAAATTTCGATTACTACATTGCACAAGTTTCCAGATTATTGGTAGATCCGCAAGATGATACCAAACATATTTGGAATTCTGAAAAAGTTCAGCTGACTATTAATAATACCCTAAATGCATCTTTGGTCCGGACGGAAGATATGGAGAAATTAGGTATAAAAGCATATAAAGAAGATGGTACAGCTTTCACCCAAGATGAAATGCTGGAGCTTCGCAAACAATTCATTTTCTATGAAAGTGGATGTTTAAAGGTCTCTCAATTAGAAACGCCTGAAGTTATTGACAATGATGTTGTTCCTGTTGTCGTGGAAATGGCGGAGGTTAGGAAGCAGAAAACGTGTTATTGCGACCGTCCTTTTTTAGAGACAGAAGTCAGGGATTTGGTAAAACATATGCGAGGCAAAGAGGAAATATGGGAATCTACAAAAATGGATCGTGAAAGCTTTGAAGATTTGACATACGAATTAAATAAAATGTTCAAGCATTATAATATTAATAAATGTATTCAGAAGATTGCTTTTCTCGCAAACGTATATTCTGAAACTAGTTTTTTTCGAACAGCAGGTGAAGAAACAAGTTCAGAGGCATCTAGTGGTTATAAATATAAAGGTAGAGGAATAATTCAACTAACTGGGAACGGGAGCGACCCTGTAGCATATAAAAATTATGATGAAACAGTACCAGAAAACATTGTAGACAATCCCGAATTGATAGCTACTAAACTTCATTTGGCTGTAGATAGTGGCGGATGGTTTTGGGATGAATATAAGAAAATTCCTAAATGGAATGAAAATCCTGAAAAAACATATTCTCAAGCTGAAAAAGATGCAATGAAATTTAAGAGGGATTATTTTAAGAAAGCATTAGGAAAAAGTTTAAATGAAGCTTCTTTACTAATGGAAGAAGATGAGGAACGTTATTATTTTTTAATTTGTAAAATATTAAACGGTTATTCACTAATACATAAATTGGAGGTAAATCCTAATGGTTGGGATCATAGAAAGAGTGGTCTTTCTAAACTTAAAACATGGTTTAAATATAATAAAAATGTTTGTCACGGAGAAGTTACTGTTTTGCCTAATCTTTCAGGAAAAGCTCCATGGATAAAATTTGCTCTTGAAGAGTTAAAAAAATATGGTGGTATTAGACAAACCGAATCTCCATTAAAAGAAAAAGTAGTTGAATATTTTAGAATTTCAAAAGCTACATGGTACGATCACACAGGTTATTGGTGCGGTGCATTTATAAAGTGGTGCTTCTCTCAAACACAAGATTATAGTTATGTATTTGATAGTTACAACTCTGTCACAGCATACAATTGGTTGCCAAAAACCCAAAGCCAAAATCTAAATTCAAAGCTAAATGGTTGTGCAGATTTAGACTATATAGAGAGTATTGAAGATGTTTTTGTTGGTGCAATAGTAGTTTTTAATTATAGTCATGTGGCATTTGTAATTGGGGAATCAGAAGATGGTACAACAATCTATTATCTAGGAGGAAATCAATCTGATAAAGCAGCTGATGATGGTCCAGGCAAAAGAACAATTTGCATTGGTAAAATTTTAAAAACGGGGATTAATAAAAAGTTTTGGCTATCTAAACCTAAGTCCTATTTACCATCAAGCGAGGAGAAAAAACTTCCTAAACTTAGTGTTACAGCATATGAATTAGATAACTTAAGTACAAGATAAAAAAAGTTAATTATGAAAAAAAAATTTTTATTTGGACTATTACTTATAATAATTAATAATAGTTGTGCTCAGGAAAATAAAAATGAAATAACTATTAAAAAACAAGAAAAAAACATGAATATTGAGAATATTTTAAAAATTCAGCTTTTAAGTGGAAAATCAGGTTTGTTTGATGATACTGCTGATGGAGAAACATATTTCTTTGAAGAAAAAGATCTTGAAGCAACTATTCCCTTAATAGATTCTACACTCAAAAGTTCTGGTTTTAAATTTTTACCAAATGATCTTTTTAATAAAAAAATTAACTCCATTTTTGGCAGAACTATAGACATTAATTCACCTTCAAAGTATTTATATTTTACCACTTTGGATAATTGCAATCGAAATTTAGTTTTCTACACAAATGATCAGACAGTACAAATAAACCCACCTTCATATTACATTATAAAAGATCACAATTTTATAACTGAATTATATGCTATACCAGAAATTATTGACTACCAAAAAGATTACCCGAATATTGCTTCTGTAGAAGAAAGTGTTAAAACTGATATAATTCGAAATGAGACTAAAATCCATTTATATTTATGGAGAGAATTTGAAAAAGAAAAAGAGCCATCTTATAATTTAAAAGCAAAGCGCAAAAAAAATATCCAAACAGTTGTCGCTCGTAATATGTATTTATTTAATGACAGTCGGGCTCAATTTAAATGGCTAATATTAAATGATCAATACTTTATGGAAAGTTTAGTCAAAACATTTGGATACACAGATGATCCTGAACTTCTACAATGGGTAATAGAGAAAACAAAGTTTGATAAAAATAATCCACAGGATTACGGTAAATTATTTTGGATGAAACAATGTGATGAAACATTAAAAATTCATGCAAATACATTTAAAGTTTTACAAAAATTATATACACCAGAAATAGCGAATCAAATGTCTAATGATATTAGATTTACTTTAAATAATATTAAGGATTACATTGAATATCTTGCTTCGCAGGAATCAAATAAATTGACCAAAACAGAAAAAATAAAAGTAATCGCTAATATTGTTTATTTTGCTGAACAGTATAGATATGATAAAAGATTTTTATCCGGTCTTGGAGATAATTCTAAAATGATGGGACAATTACGTAATTTGTTAAACAAAGAAGATATTGATATTTTAAAAAATAATAACTATTTTAATTTGCCGAAATTTAAAGAATGGTGGGACAATGCAGATTATGATGAATATATTTCTGATCCAAACCAAGTTTGGGGAAGAGATAATGAGCCAATGACCATCGGTGAATGGCGTAAACAAAAAGGTTGAAAATAATTATAAAAGCATAATCTGAAAAAGATTATGCTTTTTTTAATTATTCGTCTACAGATGATGCAAAAAAACAAGTGATTCCGTAATTAATTAGCCATTAAAAACCATTTAATTTACTGATTGTTAGTTAATTATATATGATATTGCTTTCTTATTTCTGCCAGTTTACGTATTTTTATGGTGTAAACCTTGCATATTTTAGTTATGATTTCCAAACAAAAATCGTCTCCACAGGCAAATTTCTTCTTCTATCTTGAAGATACGCTTAACAAAAATCATCCATTGTTTATTTTGAGCAATCGTATTGATTGGCAACTCTTTGAGGATACTTTTGCCCCACTATATTGCGCTGATAATGGTCGTCCTGCAAAGCCAATTCGGTTAATGGTTGGGTTGTTAATTTTAAAACATCTTCGCAATGTTTCCGATGAAAGTGTGGTAGAACAATGGACGGAAAATTTGTATTACCAGTATTTTTGCGGACTTCAACAATTTTCCACAGATTCGCCATGTGCTTCGAGCGATTTGACTCATTTTCGTAAGAGAATTGGGGAAGAAGGGATAGAATTGATCTTTAAAGAAAGCATTCGGATCAATGGAAAAGATAGTGATGATTCGGATGTAAGTGTGGATACAACCGTTCAGGAAAAAAATATTACATTTCCAACGGACAGTAAGTTGCATAAAAAGATCATCAAAAAATGTCTGGATATTTCTAAAAAAGAAAGCATTACGCTACGCCAAACTTATACCCGAACACTTAAAAAATTGAGTGTGGATCAGCGGTTTCGAAATCATCCAAAAAACAAAGGCAAGGCAAGAAAAGCAGATAGAAAAGTAAGAACAATTGCCGGTAGATTGGTGCGTGAACTGCAAAGACATCTGGGTGAAAGTTCTGTTTACCAAAGATTTTTTGATTTATTTGCACGTGTGTTAGCGCAGAAAAGAAATTCAAAATCCAAAGTTTATTCTCTTCATGAACCAGATGTGGTTTGTATCTCTAAAGGCAAAGAACATAAAAAATTTGAGTTTGGTAATAAAGTATCAGTGGTAATCACCAGAAATACAGGGGTTTTGCTGGGAGCATTAGGATTTAGGAATGAGTTTGATGGACATACATTACAGCCAGCATTAGAGCAGGTAGAAAAACTTACCGGAAAAGCTCCCAAAACTGCTGCAGTAGACAGGGGATATCGTGGAAACGTAAAAATTGGGGAGACGAGCATTCTTATTCCCAAACCATTTAATGATAAAAAGCAAACGCAATACGAACAGAAAAAACTCAAAAAAGCACACAAGCAAAGAGCGGCAATCGAGCCAATCATAGGACATTTAAAAACAGATCACCGCTTGCGAACAAATTTCTACAAGGGAATTGTTGGTGACAACATCAATATTTTATTAGCAGCAGCGGCATTCAACTTCAAAAGAATGATGAATAAATGGAAAGTTTCCATTTGTCAATTTTTAAACATAATAATTTTTCAAATAATTCTTGTTGAGAACCAGTTTTCAAAAAAATTATCCTACTCAAAATATTGAAAAACTAAAAATAGGCGGTTGTTAAGTGTTGACTAGGTACACTCAAAAGTAGAGTTTTTTGTTAATAATTTATTGTTGTCGTTGTTGAAATTTTGTTGGAATGTGGGAAACTCATTTGCGTTATGTTGATTGAGTTTTCCATATTTCAATAAAAAGTCCCTTGGTGTGAGATATTGTAACGCACTATGCGGTCTCTCATTATTGTACATCCACATCCATATTTCTGCATAATTTCTCATTTGTCTGATGTTCTCAAAAAGGTAAACACTTAAAAACTCTGTCCGGAACGTTCTGTTAAACCTCTCAATCAATGAATTTTGGGTAGGTTTCCCTGGTTGAATGAAGCCTAGTTCGATATTCTCTTTGCGGCAATAATCTTTCATTTTTTCTGCAATAAATTCCGGTCCGTTGTCCACTCTTATTTTTTCTGGTTTTCCACGCCATTCAATTAATTGTTTCAATTGCGAGATTACTTTTGCCGAGGGCAAGCTGCTGTCAATAGTTATATTCAAAATCTCTCTGTTAAAATCATCAATGATATTAAGAGTTCGCACGCTTTTACCATTTTCCAAACTGTCATGCATAAAATCCATGCTCCAGGTTACATTTGCATAAATTGGGCGAACCAGTGGTTGTTTTATCCGTGCTGGAAGCCGCTTCTTTCTTTTGCTTCGCAAATTTAATCTCATCGACTTATAAATCCGGTAAACCCTTTTGTGATTCCATCCAAAGCCTAAGTTTTTCAACCGATTGTGCATCATCCAAAACCCCCACGTTTGATTAGAATCCGCAAGTAAAATAAGTTCTGCACGGATCTCATCATCTGAACTTTTAAATACCTGACGATAATAATAAACTGAACTTCTTAAACTGAACACTTTACACGCCTTGCGCAAACTCATGTTATGAATCTCTTTCGAATATTCCACTAACTCACGCTTCTCACAAGGCGTTAGAGCTTTTTTTCGATCACATCTTTTAAAACGACAATCTCCAAAGTTTGCTCAGCTACAATCTTTTTATATTGCGAAAGTTGCTTTTCCATCTCTTTCATTTTTGAAAGTTGCTGAACTTCTAAACCACCATATTTGCTCTTCCACTTGTAAAAGGTTGGCTGGCTTATTCCGTGATCGCGGCAAATCTCATTTACCGTTTTTCCTTGATTTTGTTCAGATAATATCTTGATGATCTGAACTTCTGAAAATTTACTGTTCTTCATATTCTTCCCAAATTTAAAAACTATACTTTTAATCGTTCCTGTTTTTGGGGAAGATTACATATTTAGATATTTATTATTCAGACAAAATTGGAGTGAATAATTATTTTAAACTAGTCACGATCGTCGCTGTCAGTGGAGGTCTGTCTGCTTCGCTGGTTTAAGTTATTTTTTGTAAAATACTTAAACATCGAGATTTTTTCTTGAGGAATATGTTGATTTGAAACATATACCTTCAAATATCTATTAAAGTAATAGCAACTCAAAATATCCAATTTCGATAGATTATTGATGAGTTTCTCACCTAAACTTTTCCTTTAAATGTTCTATAAAATAAAAACGCTCTGATAATCAGAGCGTTTAACCTTAATTTGTAGACCCACAGGGATTCGAACCCCAACTGACGGTACCAAAAACCGAAGTGCTACCGTTACACCATGGGTCTATGTTTATTTTGGTGGTGCAAATCTAAAAAATTTTTTGGTATCTAACAATTATTTTTCGAAAATAAATTTTAAAAAGAACTTTAAGGGTTTTCTGGTGTCTGTTTTTTCATATAATTTCCGTATTTTTGAGGAAATAAATATTTACAAATGAGTAGTATCGAAGATAAGAAAAAAGCACTGGCTTTGGTGCTTGACAAGCTAGATAAAACCTATGGTAAAGGCACCGTAATGACTTTGGGCGACGCATCCGTTGATACCACGATCGAAGTAATTCCGTCTGGATCATTGGGAATTGACTTGGCCTTAGGAGTTGGTGGTTACCCAAGAGGAAGAGTGATAGAAATTTATGGACCGGAATCCTCAGGTAAAACAACCTTAACTCTACATGCAATTGCAGAAGCACAAAAATTAGGCGGTATCGCTGCATTTATCGATGCTGAGCATGCCTTCGACCGTAGTTATGCAGCTAAACTGGGAATTAAATTAGAAGATCTGATCATTTCTCAGCCAGATAATGGAGAACAGGCTTTGGAAATCGCAGATAATTTGATCCGTTCCGGCGCAGTTGATATCGTAGTGATAGACTCTGTTGCAGCGTTAACGCCAAAAGCAGAGATTGAAGGGGAAATGGGTGATTCTAAAATGGGTCTTCATGCGCGACTAATGTCGCAAGCCTTGAGAAAATTAACAGGAACAATTTCGAAAACAAAATGTACCGTAATTTTCATTAATCAGTTGCGAGAGAAAATTGGCGTAATGTTCGGAAATCCAGAAACCACAACGGGTGGGAATGCCCTGAAGTTTTATGCTTCGGTAAGGATTGATATCAGAAAAGCGAGCGCACCGATTAAAACAGGTGATGAAGCCGTAGGAAGCCGCGTAAAAGTAAAGATTGTAAAAAATAAAGTAGCACCTCCATTTAAAATGGCCGAATTTGACATTATGTACGGTGAAGGTATTTCTAAAACCGGAGAGATCTTAGATGCTGCCGTTGATATGGGAATCGTGAAGAAAAGTGGTTCCTGGTTCAGTTATGCAGAAACCAAATTGGGACAAGGTCGTGATGCGGTTAGAGATATGTTGAAAGACAATCCTGAACTTTCTGACGAACTTGAAGGTAAAATTAGAGAAGAGATTAAAAATAAAAAAGGATAAAATATCAGTAAAATATTTTTGGACTTTAAATTTAAAGACAGCGACTGCGCTGTCTTTTTTATTTATTATTGAGTAAGATCGCGGATCGTTATTTTTTTCAGCCATAACTCCATATTATCCTCCGGCATTAAATTAAATTTTTTCCGCAGATTATATTTCCGACTTCGAATGGTATGAACTGATTTAAAGGTGTAAACAGAAATGTCTTTAGTATTAAAACCCAGGTAAATATAAGCGCAAAGAGTTAATTCTGTAAGGCGCATTTTTGGCGAAACCGTTTCCAGACTTGCCACAAAATTAGGATACACTTCCTGAAATCTGCTAAAAAACTCCGGGCTGTTATCTTTTGCGAGCTGCGCAACTTCTTCAAAAGATTCATTTACTTTTAGTTGTAAGACTTGTGTTTCTTCGGATTTTTCAGAAAGCAGATTCTCTTTTTCCAGTAATAGTCTTTCACTTTCTATAACAGCTTTCTTATTGCGCTTTTTAGATCGGTCAAAAAGATAAAAGGTGACCGCGAATAGAAATAGAGAAATGCCACCAATGAGATACATTTTTAACCGGCTGTTTTTTTGAGTGATTTCACTGTTTAATTTCTCTTGATTTAAAACTTCACCCACGACAAAGTTCCGTTCCTGAATCAAGTTGTTGTTGATCAGCGTGCTCAATTCATCATATTTCTTCTGATATATATTGGCTTCCCCAATAGTGCCGTTTTTATAATATAAGGTCGCGATCGCTTTATAAACTAAGGCCTCGAGTTGTTTAAACTCACTAACCGCCGCTTTGTCTAATGCTTCAAAATAGTATTTCAACGCTTCGGAGTCGTTATTCGCAGAAGCAAAGATTGCCGCCTTGCCCATAAGTGCATCAAGTTCGAAAGGATGGTTTTTTTTAGTTAATAAAATCAACGCCTTATCATAATAATAATTCGCAGAATCCACATTTTTATTTTTAAAATGATACGCTCCTAAGCCTATAAAGCAAGAAGATTTTTCAATGTAAGAATCTTCCAAATATATTTTCGATAAAATGGCTTTGTCCTTATTTAGGTAATAATAAACGGAATCTTCGATATTCATCGAATTATAAAGGATGCTTAGATTATCATAATTAGTAGCTTCAGAAAGAGAATCAATAACACTCTTCTTTGTTATCTTATTTAAAATTTTTAAGGTTTCATGATAATTGGAGATTGCAAGAGGATAAAGTTCCAGATCGCGGTAGTTGTCGGCAATCGATCCAACAATACGAAAGTTTTGCCGATGGTCGCTACTCAGGTATTTAGAATATGACTGCGCTTTTTTTAGATATCGCGTGCTCTCCATATAATTTCCGACAGCAGAAAAGCAATTTGCGATGTAGTAATTTCCGTAACATAATCCTTTATCGTAGTTGATAATGCCGGACTTCTGAAGAATAGTGTTAGATACTTTTAATAATTCACCGCGCTTCAGCTCCATAAAGTGCTGGTTGGCAACTTCGATCAAAGAATCAATGTTCTTTTTTTCTCTAACTGAGCTTTGCGCAATTAAAAGATTTAATGCAATTAGGAAGAAAAAAGAAAGGACTTTTTTATAGAAACAGATCTTTTTGAAGTTCACTTTATTTGAGGTATTATTAATCCTAAGTGGACCTTAAAATTACAACTTTTTAATTACTCGATATAATACTGCTTTCATTTCTCGAAAAAAAATATTGAATAAATTTAGACCAAAAAAATAACGTTATTAAAAAACCCACTACTCTTGCAAGTGTGGGTTAATTATCTGTCATCATTTGTGTGCCTTTCTATTTAAATCTTTCAATTTTTATTGGCAGTGCAAATGAACAAAATCTTTTAGAGATTAAGAAAATAACAAGGTATTATCTAGGTATTACGTTGTATAAGTAGTTGCTAATTAGTTATTTATAATATTTATTAATTTGATTTGTTCCTAAATCGATGTTTTGTAAATCAAAGATAATGTGGTCAGATTTTCAGGATGATAATAGATTTTAGAGGTAAAATCAACAGTAAGAATGCTTTTTTAAATATATCAGTTGATTGCTATAAAGCGAGATAAATTACTTTAACCCTTCTTTCATTTTAAAAATTCTGATGAAGAATCGCACTCAAATTTTTTTATTTCATTTAACTGAAATTGATCATGACCGACCAATATATTGACAATCTGTCACTTTCTCGTCGTTGGTGTTTTATTTGAGAACGCTAGTACATAACTTAAAAATCAATTAACATGACAAAAGGAAATATTAATGTATCGGTGGAAAATATTTTTCCCTTAATCAAGAAGTTTCTCTACAGCGATCACGAAATATTTTTGCGTGAACTGATTTCTAATGCAACAGATGCGACTTTAAAGTTGAAACATTTGACGAGCATTGGGGAAATTAAAACCGATTATGGTCAACCTAAAATTGAGGTTAAAATTGATAAAGAAGCCAAAACTTTAACCATCATTGATCAGGGAATTGGGATGACGGGCGATGAAGTTGAAAAGTATATCAATCAGATCGCTTTTTCCGGGGCGGAAGAGTTTTTAGAAAAATACAAGGATACTTCGAAAGATTCCGGAATTATTGGTCATTTCGGTCTTGGATTTTACTCCGCATTTATGGTGGCTGAAAAAGTGGAGATCGTTACCAAATCTTATAAAGATGAACCAGCGGTTCGTTGGATCTGTGATGGAAGTCCGGAATATACTTTGGAAGAAACTACAGATAAAACCGATAGAGGAACTGAAATTATACTTCATATTGCAGAAGATTCTACGGAGTTTTTGGAGGAATCTAAAATCCGTGAATTACTGTTGAAGTATAATAAATTCATGCCTGTTCCGATTAAATTTGGAACGAAAACTGAAACACTTCCTTTGGCTGAAGATGCTGCTGCAGACGCGAAAGCGGAAACGGTAGAAGTTGATAATATCATCAATAATCCAACTCCAGCCTGGACCAAATCTCCAAGTGACTTAAGTGATGCAGATTATAAAGAATTCTACCATGAATTGTATCCAATGCAATTTGAGGAGCCTTTATTTAATATTCATTTGAATGTTGATTATCCGTTCAATTTAACTGGAATTCTCTATTTCCCGAAATTGACGAACGGTTTAAATATCGAGAAAGATAAAATTCAGTTGTACCAGAATCAGGTTTATGTAACCGATGAGGTGAAAGGAATTGTACCCGATTTCTTAATGTTATTGCGTGGTGTGATCGATTCTCCGGATATTCCGTTGAATGTTTCACGTTCTTATTTGCAAGCTGACGGTGCGGTGAAGAAAATTTCTTCTTACATCACTAAAAAAGTAGCCGATAAAATGGTTTCTCTATTTAATGAAAACCGCGAAGATTATGAGAAAAAATGGAACGACATTAAGATCGTAATTGAATACGGAATGATTTCCGAAGATAAATTCTTTGATAAATCAGACAAATTTGCCTTGTATCCAACAACAGATGGCAAAAATTATTTATGGTCTGAATTGGAAGAAAAAGTGAAACCAATGCAAACTGACAAAGACGGAAACTTTGTAATTCTTTACGCAACAAATGCTGATGAACAACACAGTTATATTCAGTCTGCGAAAGATAAAGGATATGAAGTTTTACTTTTGGATTCTCCGATTGTTCCGCATTTAATTCAGAAATTAGAAACTTCGAAAGATAAAATTTCTTTCGCCAGAGTTGATGCAGATCACGTGAATAACCTGATCAAAAAAGAAGATACGGCGATTTCTAAATTGAATGAAGAGGAAAAAGAATCTTTAAAGAAAAATATCGAAGAAGCGGTGAATGACAAAAGATTCTCTGTTCAGGTTGAAGATTTAGAAAGTACTGAAGCTCCATTTATGATCACGCAGCCAGAATTTATGCGCAGAATGAAAGACATGCAGGCAACCGGTGGCGGTGGCGGAATGTTTGGAATGAGCGGTTTCCCGGAAATGTATAATCTGGTCGTGAATTCTAATAGTGAACTGGCTGCAGAAATTCTGAAGAATGAAGATTCAGAGGAGAAAAATTCTAAAATCAAATATGCTTTAGACTTAGCAAAATTGTCTCAAAATTTATTGAAAGGAAAAGATCTGACTGAATTTATTCAGAGAAGTTATCAGCAGTTAAGTAAGTAGATTAAAGATAAGACGATAAAGAGAAAATCTTTTCTTATTTTTTAGTATAACCTTGTCAGGGTTTCAAACCCTGACAAGGTTTTTTTTGTGACCGATTCAAAAATTGTTGAAGCCTTGTTCATCTGTTTTCATCACCCCTTTTCTAAATTCTCACTTTGTGAGATTATGCTTTTACAGTTCTTCCAAGGGATTCCAAAACACCTCTTTAAAATTCTGAATTTTCCCATCCTTCACTTCCACACCTTCCGCTCCTAATTTTCCCACGAAATCTCTTTGACAACTCGCTGTAATTCTTCCGGAAGCATTACAAACCCGATGCGCGGGAAAATCGTCATCATAATTTCGCAGAGCATTTCCAACATTTCGAGCATGATTAGGATAGCCAACCGCTTTTGCGATGGCGCCATAACTCGTGACTCTTCCGCGTGGAATTAAGTTGATCACCTCGAAAACCTGTTTTTTGAATAGTTCGTTCACTTGATCTATTTATGCTAATTTTGTGAATTGGAATTTACAAATATATAAATGCATGAAAAAGAAATTCTTTATTATTCTTAATAAATTCAATAAGAAGCTTTTTCCAAAGCTTGGTGGACAAGATCCTTTGAAAATGAATAAATTTCAAAAAGTAATATTGGCTTATCGTTATTACGTGGTGATTAATTCTCTGGATTGAGAGATCGTAATTTCTGAAAAATTTGAAAAAAAACAAAAAGTAATTTCAGCCGGGATGGAAGCGGCATCCTTTTTTGTCCCGACTCAAGTCGGGACAAAAAAGATACAGCGGACAGCGCGACCGCTTTTCCGAAAAATGCAAAATCTTGTTGCTGCAAAAAAAAGACCCTTCCAATTACTGCAAGGGTTTTGTATTTATAAAAGTGACAATTATAAAGTTACTTCTTTTTAAATAATTTACTTAAATTCGGTTTGATACCAATTGAAATCGGTACTGAATTAAATTTCTCATTCTGTATATTACTGAAACCGTGCTGATAACTTACTTCTGCAAATAAATTAACAGCGCCAATATTGTATTCGATACCGCCACCTGCTTCTGCAATCGCCATAGTATTACTTTTGTTTTTCATGTTCACCTCTAAAGTTGCAGCGTTTACGCTTGCTTGTGGAGTTAAAATAAAACCGCCGCCACCGCCTGCAAAGCCGTAAAAAGCCCATTTATCTACAATTTTTCGGTAACCTAATGCCACGTTTAACAAATAAGTGGTCGATCTTCCTTTTTGCACCTTATATGTATACCCTTCATCGGCAACAATTTGGTTAAATTGATAAGCATGTAAACTTAATTTTGGGTACAGAAATAAGCCACCATTTCCCAAGCCTATGTTTAAGCCTAAACTTGTTGAAAATTTTGGTGCAAAATAATCTGCGGTTTTACCGACTGGTATTGAGAGACCGAATCCATTTGAACTGTAAAGTTTGTCTGGTCGGCTGCTCTGCGCGTTGACATTTATAGTGATTATAGTGACTAATAAAAAAATAGGTTTTAATAATTTCATTTTGTAGGTATTGTAAATATGCATTTAAAAGAATCGATAATAATGATTATTCGAACTGCAAAAATACTGCTTTCATAAGATGAATTGATCATTCCAAAAAAAAAAATATTAATAATTATATGTCTAAGATACTATTTGAATTTTATCAAAAATATTTCCCCAACCTTAAAGGGAGTATTTTCAAAAAAAATTTCTTTCTCTTCAAAAATAAAGACCCTCTCAATCTAAAAAAGTTGAAAGGGTTAAATTTCTATAATGTAAGATCCTAAAAATCTAATTTCCGGCTCTAATAGCTTAGCTCTTAATTAAGAATTCTCCAGAATATAAGAGAACATCAAAGGTGCACAAATAGTTGCATCGCTTTCAACGATAAACTTCGGTGTAGTAATGTCCAGTTTTCCCCAGGTGATTTTCTCGTTCGGAACAGCGCCTGAGTAAGAACCATAAGAAGTCGTAGAATCAGAGATCTGACAGAAATAAGACCAGAAAGGAATATCCGTCATCTCCAAATCCTGATACAACATCGGAACTACACAAATAGGGAAATCTCCGGCGATGCCACCTCCAACCTGGAAGAAACCAACTCCTTTTCCGCCTGAATTTTTCGGATACCAGTCTGCTAAAAACATCATATATTCAATCCCGGATTTTACGGTAGAAGGTTGTAATTCACCTTTAATACAGTAACTGGAGAAAATATTTCCCATGGTAGAATCTTCCCAGCCCGGAACCACAATTGGCAAGTTTTTTTCTGCGGCAGCCAACATCCAGGAATTCTCTTTCGGGATTTCATAGTATTGCTCCAAAACTCCTGATAAAAGCATTTTGTACATATATTCGTGCGGGAAGTATCGTTCGCCTTTAGCTTCGGCATCCTTCCAGATATCCACAATGTGTTTCTGCAATCTTCGGAACGCTTCCTCTTCAGGAATACAAGTGTCTGTAACTCTGTTCAAACCTTTTTCCAACAAAGCCCACTCTTCCTGTGGCGTCAAATCTCTGTAATTTGGCACGCGAACGTAGTGCGAATGCGCAACCAAATTCATTAAATCCTCTTCTAAGTTTGCACCCGTACAGGAAATAATATCCACTTTATCCTGACGGATCATTTCAGCCAAAATTTTTCCGATCTCTGCGGTAGACATTGCTCCAGCCAAAGTGATCATCATTTTTCCGCCATCTTTCAAGTGTGCCACATACCCTTTGGAAGCGTCTACTAAAGCGGCCGAGTTAAAATGTAAATAATATTTTTCGAGAAATTCCGTAATCGGTTTATTCATAATTTTTTGATTTTAGCAAAGGTAAGGAATTTTAAGAATTTTTTCAGGAGCAAAAAGATTTGGCATTTGTTCGAAAACCCGTCCAGCTTTCCGCTATACCTGTCTGTCGACAGGCAGGTCTTTTTCTCCTCGTTTCTCGTCAAAAAAGGATACCGCTGCAAAACGAGGAACGAGTTTAGACGATTCCATTGAAAAAAATTATAGTCAGAGAGTCAATCTGGGCTAAGATAAAAAGTGTTTTTTCTTACCAGGAAAAAATGTTTTATAAACTAAAAACCGTGTCAAGGTTTTAAACCTTGACACGGTTGATTGTCTTCTAAATTAAAATGATTTTTTTAGACAAGTGCTTTTATTTGTACAAGAATAAAGCTATTGTTCTCCTCTGAACTTTCGATTCTCTTTTTTCTGCGAAAGTTCTTTCTTCGCTTTAATCCGCTTTTCAATTTTCGATCTTGAAGGTTTTGTAGGTTTACGTGCTTTCGGAATAAAGAGCGACTTTTCTACAAGTTCTAAAATCTTATCTGTCGCTATTTTTTTGTTTTGCAATTGGGTTCGACTTTCAGAAACGGTTAGTTGTAGAATTCCCTCGAGATTGATTCGATTTTTAAGTTTGGAAGAGATCATCTCTTTTCCTTCCATTGAAAAGCATTCGCTTTCTGCTACATTCCACATGACAGTTACCGAAGTTTCCACTTTATTCACGTTTTGTCCACCTGCACCAGAAGAGCGGGATGTTTTGTAAGTGAGTTCTTTGCTGAAGTCTTTCATGGAAATAGAAAGGTTAAATATAAAAGGAAAATTTTCAAGAGCCAAGTAAAAAGTAAAAAGAGCCAAGTAGAAAGACCCATTTTAAAAATCGGATAAAAGTTGCAAGCTGATTATCCCTTATCTTTTTCGACTAATTTTTGTAAATTTTTGCGATCGATCTTCCCATTGGGAATTCGTGGGAATTGTTCGATAGAAATAATTTCTTTTGGTTGGTGGTTTTTAGTTGGATAGATCATTTTTTCTAATTGCTTTTTAATGAATTCGTTCTCTTCACCTTCGATGATCAGAACTAATTTTTGTCCGAGTAATTCATCATTAATTCCTAAAAATACCACTTCATTTGGAATCTCTTTTTTGACAAGATTTTCCAGTTCTTCCGGATAAATTTTTAATCCACCAGAATTGATCACATGGTCAATTCTGCCTAAAAATCGGAACTCTTGATTGTGATCCTGAGTCTTGTCAGAATATTTAATTTCAACTAAGTCATTTGTTTTTAAAACTTCTGGATTTAAGTTTGGCGCAAAAATTTGTAGACAGTTTCTATCATCCAGAGAAATCTCAACATCATCTAAGACTTTGAAATATTCTTCTGCAACCGGATAAATCTGTTTCAACGCGATGTGAGAAAGGGTTTCCGACATGCCGTAGGTTTCAAAGACTTGTGATTGAGATTTTGAATTTTTGAGGCTTTGATCAATTTTAGTTTTTAAAGTTTCTGAAACAGCGGCACCGCCAATAATCAGGTTTTTAATAAGGTGGAGTTTCTCTAAAGAATTTTCAACCTGTAAAGGGGACATTGCACAAAAATCGATGTTATCTTTTAAATCATCGACTGGTTTCGTCGAAGGTGTCAATACAACTAGATTTAATTTTCTTTCACTGGCTCTAACCACCATCATTTTCCCGGAAATATATTCTACAGGAAGACAGAGTAGGGCAGAATCCCCTTCGTGTAATTCTAAAATATCGCAAGTCATTTTTGCAGAATGGCGCATTCTTTCTTTTTCAATATCGAAAATTTTCGGAGTTCCTGTGGAACCTGAAGATTGAACTTTTACCGTTTTGGATTCGCTGAACCATTCCTGTATAAAGATCAGAACTTTTTCTTCAAAATCTGTTTGAGGAGAAATACCGTCAAAGGAAAAATTAGAAAAGTCGATCTTCATATTGGTACAAATTTTTGTTCTTCGCAGTCTTTGCGTGAGGTTGCAGGCGGAAATCTTTTTTCTGCGACGAAGGAGCAGAAAAAAATTGGGAGACGAAGACCGGCCCTCATCCGCTTGCTATGTCTTTCTACTTAAAGACTGACTTGATTAGCGGATGAGGGACACGCCCAAATTTACATTCTGTTTACCGTTCCGATCCCCAGTAATTCCAATCCTTTTTTAATTGTTTTTCCAGTTAATTCTGATAATTCGAGTCGGAAGTTCTTTGCATTTTCATCTTCCTGACTCAGTATTGGATTGTTCTGATAGAACGAATTATAGGATTTTACAACTTCGTAAATATAATTTGCAACCAAAGCGGGAGAAAGTGTTTCTGCAGCTCTGGAAATCACCTCTTTGAAGTTGGAAAGGTTCATGACCAGTTCCTTTTCGGAAGCATTCATTTCGTAAACCAAAATATCTTTTTCCTGATAGTCTGCTTTAGCCAGTAAAGATTGAATCCGGGCATAAGTGTATTGAATAAATGGTCCGGTATTTCCGGAAAAATCGATACTTTCTGCCGGGTTGAAGAGCATTTTTTTACGCGGATCTACTTTAAGCATAAAATATTTTAAGGCTCCCAAACCAACGGTTTCGTAAGATTTCTCTTTTTCAGATTCAGACAGAGTCTCGAGTTTACCGAGTTCCTGCGCTTTGTCTTTGGCAGTTACGTACATTTCCTGCATTAAATCGTCTGCATCAACTACTGTTCCTTCCCGGGATTTCATTTTTCCCTCCGGTAATTCGACCATACCGTAAGATAGATGATAAAGATTTTCTGCCCAGGAATAACCTAGTTTTTTAAGGATCTTGATCAGCACATCGAAATGGTAATCCTGTTCATTACCAACGGTATAAATTAATTTCTGAATATTATTTTCCTCGAATCTTTGTACTGCTGTTCCTAAATCCTGCGTCATGTAAACGGAAGTTCCATCGCCCCGAAGTAAAAGTTTGTGATCTAAACCTTCTTCAGTAAGATCGCACCAGACAGAGCCATCTTCTTTGCGGTAGAGTTTCCCACTAATTAAACCCTGCTGAATGAGATCTTTTCCTAAGAGATAAGTATTGCTCTCATACTGAACCTGATCGAAATCTACTCCTAATCTCGTATATGTTTCGGCAAAACCTGCGTAAACCCAACCGTTCATTTCTGTCCAGAGATTTCGTACTTTTTCGTCGCCTTTTTCCCAGTCGAAAAGCATTTTTTGAGCCTCTAAAATACTTGGTGCCTGTTTTTTTGCTACTTCCTCGTCATATCCCTGTGCAACTAATTCTGCGATCTCTTTTTTGTACTCTTTATCGAAGGCAACGTAGTAATTTCCCACTAGCTTATCGCCTTTCAAATGTGTAGATTCCGGAGTTTCATTTGTTCCGGATTTTTCCCAGGCAAGCATCGATTTGCAGATATGGATACCGCGATCGTTGATGATTTGTGTTTTTATAACGTTGTAACCGTCTTCTTTTAAAATTTCTGCGACAGAATATCCCAAAAGGTTATTTCTGATATGGCCAAGATGTAAAGGTTTATTTGTGTTTGGTGACGAATATTCGACCATTACCGTTTTGTTCTTTTCGTCTTTAACATCAAAATCACCTTTAACAGAATTGAAATTATTCAGGAAGAAACTATTTTTGATCGTTAAATTCAGAAAGCCTTTTACAACCTTATATTTTTCTACAAAATCCGCCTGGGTCATCAGCGCGTCACCGAGTTCTACAGCGATCAGATCCGGACTCTTTTTTAAGATTTTAACCAACGGAAAAGTGACGATGGTAAAGTCTCCTTCAAATTCAGTTCTGTTTTGCTGAACATCTAAAGTTACTTTGTTGCTTTGATTTACGTCGTCGATTTGATAGAGGCTCGTAATAATTTCGGAAATTTTATGCGCTATGATGTCCTTAATATTCATTGTTTAATTTTGAATTACAAATATACGGAAATAAAAAAACCACTCCGAGGAGTGGTTTAAAATAATAACTTAAAATTCTTAGAATTTATCCCAGAAAATTTTCGTTGTGTATTTGTCGCCTCCGATTGCAGTCGCAGCTGCATTAACGTTAGCAGTGTTAGTACTGTATTCGTTGTTAGAATAAGTAATTCTGTAAACCAGACCCGTTGCACCAGCTGGAGCTGTTAACTGTGGATAATCTAGTCTTCTAAAGAAATACCATGCCTGTAAAGGTTTGTTGTTCATTGCAAACCAGGCTTGAGTTCCAATTGATTGCTTGTAGTTAGCAGCATCATATGGATTAGCAGCTAAATAGGTCGCTGCCATAGCAGGGTCTACACCCCACTGATCCATTGAAGAAAGTACTGCATCACCATACCAAGTAGCAGCGGTTCCACCTACGCTAAATCCTTTTGCAGCAGCTTCTGCCAACATGAATTTAACTTCAACAGATTCCAGCAATTCCCCAGGGTAATCTGCTTTCTTGATCGTTTCTGTTACGTGTGAAAAGTTTGCATAAGAAGCCAAACTACCATAAGGTCCACCAACAAAAGTTCCGTCAGCAAGTGGAGTAAAGTATTTTGGAATTCTTGGATCTGACTTCGCTTTTAGAGCATTCAAATAAACATCAGAAGGAATAAAGTCATTTCTACCGCTCTGTACTAAGTTTTGGTAAATAGGGTTAGATACCAATCCATTCATATAAGGGAAAGAGAAATTATCAGCAGGACTTGTAATAACTCCGGCCGCTACTGCAGATTCTACTAAAGTTTTAGCTTTTGCAGCATCTGCATCGCTTAGATTAAGACCCATTCTTAACTTAAGAGAATTTGCTAGTTTTTTCCATTGTGCCATATCGCCGCTATAAAAAGCGTCGTTGTCATAACCATCTACTCCCGTATCGATTGTAAGCAAAACTGCATTCAATCTAGAAGCAAGATCAGTATAGATCGTCGCAGCATCGTCATATTTAGGTTGCAAAACTGAAGCACCTGCTTCATTTTTCAATGCTTCAGAGTACGGTACATTTCCGAAACTATCAACTAAATTCACCCATGCATAGATGGAAAGAATTTCGATAATTGCCTGCTTGTTCTTTTTTGTTTTAGCCGCATCAGTAGGAGAAAGCGTTGCACTTTCTGACTCAGCATTTAAAAAGATACCTGCCTGCTTTAATGGACCCAATACATCTCTGTACATCGTGTTAAAGTGATTTTGCGGCTGATTTCTTGTGATGAAGTTATAATTTGTTTCATCAATATACTGAGTTTCAGTCCACTGTTGCGTAAAGAATCTCGAAATATTTAAGTTCACACTTGGAGTTACCGAATAGTCAGCTAAATCCTTTTCAGCAGATACGACTAAGTTTCTAGAAGGAATTATCTCTGGCTTCTTAGGATCAATGTTGAGCTCTGTTATATCCCTCTCACATGAGGAGAAGATACTGGCTGTAAGAAAGAGCGAGCCAGCTATATATAATATTTTTTTCATTTTTAAAAAATTTATAATGTTAGAATTTTAGAGTTACGTTAAATCCGATATCTCTTGTTGTTGGCAAAGCACCAATCGAGTTCCCTCTTGATCTTAAACCACCTATAACTCCAGCTTCTGGATCTACGTATGGTGTGTTTTTGTGAATGATCCATAAGTTTCTACCTACTAAAGCTAAGGTTACTTCTTTTACGCTTGTACCCGAAAGGATGCTTTTTGGTAAAGTATAGCCAATGCTTGCTTCTCTCAATTTCACATAAGATGTGTCATAAACAAATTCGCTGTTTGGCGCGTTGTTATAACCGTTTGGCTGATAAGAATAGTAGTTATTTGCATTTCTAGCTCTCACTAAAGTACCATTTGCCAATTTTCTTAATCCACCTAGAGGAGTTACATTCGGAGATCCGTTTGCATATACCCCTGGTAAAATAACGTTCAAAGGATCACGATATTGTATGTCTGTTGTGTTAGCATACAAACCACCGGACTGTCCGTACAACATATCGGTAGAGAATGTACTTCCGCCTTGCTGAACATCAATTAAGAAACTCACATTAATACCTTTGTAAGTCATGCTGTTTCTAACACCTCCTGTCCATTCTGGAGTTACATTACCAATAGCTTTTTTATCGGATTTGGCCCAAAGTCCACCTCCTAAACCAGCTGCGTTAGGTGAAGTTACAACTCTTTGACCATTCGCATCATATACATAATCAGTTCCGTACAAAGCACCAAAGGCTTCACCAACTGTTGCAGTTAATTGCACTCCACCTTGGAAACCTGCAAGAACATAATTGTCAACACCATTAAGGTCTACAACTTCATTCTTATTTTTCGCCCAGTTGGCTGAAATGTCCCAAGTGAAATTCTCTGATTTGAATGGAGTACCAGTTAAAGATACCTCAATACCTTTGTTGTCAATTCTACCAGCATTAAATGCAGTTGCGGAATATCCTGTAGATACTGAGATCGGCAACTGGATAAGTTGATTGATAGTTTTTGTGTTGTAAACTGTTACATCTAATCCAAGTCTTCTTTTGAAGAATTGCATTTCCATTCCTAATTCAACTTCCTTAGATCTTTCTGGCTTTAATTCTGATTCTGCTCTTGAATTTGGAGTGTCAAATAAAACAGTTCCATCATAATTGGCACCACTAGAATAAGTGTTTCTTAATTGGTATGGATCTGCTGTATTACCTACTTCAGCGTAATTTCCTCTGATCTTCCAGAAACTCAACCAATCTTGATTGATCAACGATGATAACACTACTGAACCAGCGATAGATCCATAACCGTAAGTATTATTATCTTTTGGAAGAGTAGATGATTTATCAACTCGGTATGTTCCATCAACAAAGAACGTATCCATATAACCTAATGAGGCAGTTCCATATACGCCTGAAGTTAATGTAGTTGTTACAGATTCTTTTGTTGGTAGGATTGGAGCAATTGAGTTGCTGATCGCATAAAGACCTGGTACAACTAAACCACCTTCCGTAGAAGCATAGTCACCTTCGTTTCTGTTTCTTCTAACATTACCACCAACGATACCTGATAATTTCAAGCTTTCAGTGATGTCAAAGTTATAGGTACCAAATAAATCATAATTTAATTCGGATCTGTGAAGATTGTATTTTGAATATCCAGAGGAAACAGATTGATTAGATGAACCAAAATTTTGTGGCACACTACCTTCTGCTACTCTCTGCTCTATTAAACTATTTAAATCATCATAAGACATTTTAGCAACAACGCTAAAGTTTTTAGAAAACTTATAATTCACATTAGCAACACTAAAGCTTCTTGTTCTTCTATCGCTGTTGAAACTTTCGAATCTTTGATAGAACGGGTTATTCCAGTAAGCCGGTGTAGCATCTTCTGGACTATTTCTGTTCCAAGAGATATTTTGACCTGAATTGTTGTAAGCCGAACGTAGTGCGTTAATATCACTGTCTACATTCCACCATTGTCTAAAAGTTGACATTAAGTTGTCTGAGTATCCAGTTTCATTTCTACCCGTCGTATTCTGTAATGTTAGAGTAGAGTATAAATCTGCAGATAATTTATCAGTAAAATCAAAACTAAACTTTGTAGAGATGGTATTTTTCTTCAAATCGGAGTTAGGAAGAATTCCACTTTGCAATTGGTTGGTGTAATTTAACAAGAAGTTAGATTTATCGCCAGCCTTTTGTATTGAAATGGTGTTCGTATAACTTGTAGATTTATCAAAGAAATCTGCAGGAGTGCTTTTAGCAGCTAAGTAAGGTTTCTTTTGTCCGAAGTTTACAGAGTTTGGATCGAATGAATCCCAGAAGAAAATTGGGTGTCCATCATATTTTGGTCCTAAAGACGCATCATCATTATAGTTCGTGTATTCGTCACCAAATGTGAACTGTGGCGCATAACCACCACCATACATTGTTTGGTATGTTGGGAACGTAGACTTATCAATAAAGCCCATGTTGGCTCCACTTGAGATCGTTACACCCCATTCTTTATCACTTTTACCTCTACCGGTTTTGGTAACAATTAGAATTACACCGTTAGATCCTCTTTCTCCGTATAAAGCAGATGCTGCTGCACCTTTCAATACGTTAATGGATTCGATATCCGCCTGATTAATATCAGAAAGTGCGTTACCATAATCAAATGTAGGAACGTAACCAGCACCATTATTGCCAATATTTCCATTATTAACTGGTGAACCATCAATTACGATTAACGGGCCTCCACCTTTTAGAGATTTGTAACCTCTAATTACTAAAGTAGAAGAACCACCAAAGTTATTGTTGGTATTTACCTGCAAACCTGCAACTTTCCCCGACATTTGAGCAGCGATATTCCCAGTGTTGGTTGTCCCATTACTAAGATCATCTCCTTTGATCTCTTGTGTAGAATACGTTAGAGATTTTTTTTCTCTTTTAATACCCAAAGCCGTTACTACGACACCTTCGATATTCTGCGTTCTTGCAGTATCAACTTTCTGTGCATTTACTAAAGCAAAAGACGAAGTTAAAACTATAGCTAGAACGCTTGTTGTTAGTTTCTTCATATCAAATTAAATTTTTCATTAGCACAAAAATGCAAACTTTAATTAATATGACCAAATAATTTGTTAAAAAATTCTTAATTCTTTTGTAATTTTGGCAGGTAAATAATTAACACTTATAATTAAATGTAAAATAATGGTATTGCTAAAGAGTTGGTCAAATCGATATATAGAAGCAGGTTGCGATGAAGTTGGTCGCGGATGTCTCTCGGGACCGGTCGTTGCAGCAGCAGTAATTCTACCTGAAGATTTTAACCAAAATTTGGTTAATGATTCTAAAAAATTAACATTTAAGACCCGATTACACCTCGATGATTACATAAAAACTAATGTAAAGGACTATGCAATTGCCGAAATTTCTCCTGCTTTTATAGATGAGCATAATATTTTGAATGCAAGTATCCACGCAATGCATTTAGCTCTTGATCAGTTAATGGTGAGACCGGAGCTTCTTTTAATTGATGGAAATAGATTTCATGCCTATAATTTCATTCCGCATGAATGTATAATAAAAGGAGATGCCAAAATACTTTCGATTGCGTGCGCTTCGATACTGGCGAAGAATTATCGGGATCAATTAATGATCAAGCTTCATGACGATTTTCCAGAATACGGCTGGAATACCAATATGGGTTACGCCACCAAGAAGCATCAGGAAGCTCTGAATAAATTTGGCCCAACCATTCATCACCGGGTTTCGTTCCGCTTAGATTATTCACAACCGCCAAAAGCTGAGCGTAATTCTGTAGATGCTTTAATTGACTTGATTCCATAAAAAAAACGGAAGCGATCATCTTCCGTTTTTTTAACTATTTATTTGAGTTTATTTTTTCTTAGTGCTTTCGTTCTTCTGAACTTTTTGTTGCTCCTGCGCTTTCTCCATCATTTCCCGCATTCTCTTCTGGAATTTACCTTCAGGTTTTGGTCCCTTCGTTTTATTGACCTGAATTTGAGCGTGAATTTTCTTCTCATCCAGAATCCAGTATTTGATCACCAAAATAATCAGGATGTTAATAGCATTCGATACAAAATAATACCAAGAAAGTCCGGATGCTGATGTATTTAGGAAAAATAAGAACGTAATAGGGAAGATGTACATCAACACTTTCATATTCGGCATTCCTTCCTGCGTTGGTTGCTGTATATTTCCTGCAGTCATAATGGTGTATATTAAAATTACTACCGTACACGCAATTGCAAAAATACTTAAGTGATCCTGTAAAAACGGAATATGAAAAGGCAGTTTGATCACATCATCATAAGCCGTTAAATCTTTAGCGAACCAAAAACTTTTCCCTCTCAAATCGATCATATTGGGAAAGAAGCGGAAGAGCGCATAGAAAATGGGGACCTGAATTAATCCCGGCAAACAGCCCGCCATTTGATTTACGCCGGCCTTTCGATAAACAGCCATGGTTTCCTGCTGTTTTTTCATGGCATCTGCACCTTTATTTTTTTCGTTGACCGCATCAATTTCGGGACGAATCACCTTCATCATCGCACTCAGTTTATGCTGCTTGAACATTACCGGCGATAAAATAATTTTAACAATAATCGTCATTAAGAAAATTACCCAACCTGCAGCCAATCCCCAACTTGAAATTAAATTATACATCGGGATGAAAAACCATCTGTTCAGCGTACCGATAAAGGACCAGCCTAAAGGAAGCAATTCATCAAAATTCTTATCGTAAGATTTTAACAAAGGAAGATCCAACGGCATGAAATACCATTTGAAATCTTGATTCAATTCATTATTTACCAGATCAACCTGTCCATCAAAATTAAATTTTTTCAAAAATTCGCCTTCTTCAATCATATCCTGCGAACCTTTTGCGTTCTTGAAACCATTTTTCGGTTCAATAACAGCAGAGAAAAACTGTTGTTTTACGGCAAGCCAGTTTAGATTTTCATCCGGTTCATCCATCGTGGTTCTACCGTCGTAATCAAAACTTTTATAATTATTAAAGGTATAATTGAATTCGGTGTGTGTTTGTTCCTGAGAGCGGCCTTTTTCCATACCACGAACGCTGTAATCCCAGATAAAGTCTGCTTTTTGATTAGAAACTAACTGACCTAGACCTTCCGTTTTCACATTAAAATCGACCGTATATTTATCGAGCAAAGTATAAATAAACTGAATCACAGCGCCATTTACAGTTGCCTGCATGGTTACTGAATTTCCATTCTGCGTTGGGCTGAAAACTAAATCTTTCGTGTTAAAGATTTTGTCTGATTTATCCTTGAACTGAAAACCGTACGCTGAATTATTTTTATCGAAAATCAAAAGTTGTTTATCGTTGATATCGGTTTTCTTGTTGTAAGCTTTGTATTCGTTAAGTCGAACCGTAGAAATTTGTCCGCCCAAAGTACTAATCGCCACCGTTAATTCCTTATTCTTCAACTCAACTTGCTGTATAGAAGCGGTCTTAACACTATCGTTTAAATTGGTAACAATGGCAGGTTTTGTTTTATTGACGGGTGCAACCTGAGTAATTTTACCTTTGTTTTCAGCGTCTTTCAACTGTTGATCTTTCGCCTGCTTGTTTTGGAAATAAAACATGGCGCCAATCAGAATCATTGAAAACAGGGCGAAACTAATGAGTTGGTTTTTATCTAAACCGTTATTTTGCTGCATTTTAATTTATTTGAAATTTAAATCTCGAAGTTCAAAACCATTCATTTTTTAGCTTCTTAATTTTAGGTGGCAAAAATACTGAAATTTTTGGCAATGAAGAATTTTTTGGAAGTTCATTTAAAGACAAAGGAGATAAAAAACATTTTGTCTTTTATCTCCTTCTTTTTATTTTTTCGTCGAAGCTTTAATTAAGGCCTTAAACAAAGGATGCGGCGAGGCAACCGTACTTTTGTATTCGGGGTGATATTGAACGCCGATATAAAAAGGATGATCTTTTAGTTCGATTGTTTCTACCAGGTCCGTTTCGGGATTAAAACCGGTTGGGATCAAACCGTTTTTTTCAAATTCTTCTCTAAATTCCGAATTGAATTCGTACCGGTGACGGTGTCTTTCGGAAATATTTTTTGTTCCATAGATCTCATTCAGTTTAGATCCTGTTTTCAAAGAACATTTCCAGGCTCCTAATCTCATTGTTCCTCCTTTGTCGACTACATTTTTCTGCTCTTCCATTAAAGAAATCACTGGTTCGGGTGTCGATGTATCAAACTCCATAGAGTTGGCTTTTTTGTAACCGAGTACGTTTCTAGCAAATTCAATTGTCATGATCTGCATTCCTAAACAAATTCCTAAAAGTGGAATGTTATTTTCTCTGGCATATTTCGCAGCTGCGATCTTTCCTTCAATTCCACGATCACCAAATCCCGGTGCGATCAACATTCCGTCGATTCCGGCAAAGGTTTCTTCAATATTTCCTTCATCGAGTTCACCGCTGTAAACCCAGCGTACTTTTACTTCGGTTTCTAGATCGGCACCTGCATGAATAAAAGATTCTGCGATCGATTTATAAGAATCCTGCAGGGAAACATATTTTCCAACCAAGGCTATTTCTACCTTTTTCTTTGGATTCTGATATTTTTTAAGGAAGGTTTTCCAGTCTTTCAGATCAGCTTGTTTGTCCGATTTAAGGTCTAAAGTTTTCAGAACTACATCATCAAAATCCTGTTTCTGTAAATAAAGAGGAACTTCGTAAATCGTATCGAGGTCTTTACATTCGATCACGTTTTCTAAAGCTACATTACAAAACTGCGCCAGTTTCGCTCTTTGTTCTTTCGGAATGTTATGTTCTGTTCTACATACCAAAACATCAGCCTGAATTCCGGATTCCATGAGCTGGCGAACAGAATGTTGAGAAGGTTTTGTTTTCAATTCTCCGCTCGATGCTAGATAAGGCAGTAAAGTCAAATGAATCACCATCGAATTATGTTCTCCTAATTCCCATTTCAGTTGACGAACACTTTCTATATAGGGAAGAGATTCAATATCTCCGACAGTTCCACCAATTTCGGTGATGATGATATCGTAGTTTTGTTTAGCCAGAATTTTGATACGACGCTTAATTTCGTTCGTAATATGTGGAATGACCTGTACGGTTTTCCCCAAAAACTCTCCTTTGCGTTCTTTTTCGATAACGGTTTGATAAATTTTACCGGTCGTTACGTTGTTGTTTTGGGAAGTTTTAGAATTTAGAAATCTTTCGTAGTGGCCCAGATCCAGATCGGTTTCTGCACCATCTTCTGTTACGTAACATTCGCCGTGTTCATAGGGATTTAGGGTTCCCGGATCAATATTAATGTAAGGGTCAAGTTTTTGGATGGTGACATTAAATCCTCTCGATTTTAGCAGCAAGCCAAGTGAAGCCGAGACGATTCCTTTGCCTAAAGAAGAAGTTACACCGCCGGTTACGAAGATGAATTTCGTGTTCTTTTTACTCATTAGTTTAGGTTTGTGCAAAGTTAATGGATTTTGAAAGAGGGCGCAAATAAAGGGGAACTAATATTTTTTGGTAGCCGGGAACCTGCTTTCCGCTATATCTTTTACTCCGCTGCGCTGCGAAAAAGGATGCCGCTGCAATCAGGGCTCATAGAGATTTAAAATAAGATATATAAAGATTCAAAAATTGAAATTGTGACCTTATACAAGTTCAGGTTAATAGAGAATTAAAATCTTTAATAGTAGTTCTGCAACTGGGAGTCGGAAAAAATTTTTTAATATAAGTAGTTCGTTCCCATCTTTTTCTGATCTCTAAATAAGTTTAACAGCATATTACTTTTGCTGCAAATGCGGTTTAGGAAAAAATAGTCAGTTTTCCTCTGCGATGCATCATGATCAAATATAGAATAGATCTTTTATGTGATTTCTTATAAAATTAGTAGATTTGAGTACGACAACTAAAAAAACTTTAATGATTTCAATTTATCAGTTAAAACCCAAATTTCAGCAACTACTTAATCCCGTTTTAATCTTTTTGCATAACCATAAAGTGACTGCAAATCAAATTACTATTGCTTCGATTATATTATCATTAATAATTGGACTATTATTTTGGAATGCCGATTCCGATAAATGGTTTTTCCTGAGCTTACCAATTGGACTCCTGCTGCGAATGGCTTTAAACGCTTTGGATGGAATGATGGCTCGAAAATTTAACCAAATGAGTAGATTGGGCGAGGTCCTAAACGAAGTGGGAGATATCGTATCTGATGTTATTATCTTTATTCCACTATTGAAATTTCAACCAGAAAGTCTGTACTTGATTGTGTTTTTTATCGTCTTAAGTGTTATTAACGAATTTGCTGGATTAATGGGTAAAGTTGTCGGCAAAAATCGTCGATATGATGGACCCATGGGGAAAAGTGATCGGGCTCTACTGGTAAGCATTTATGGTATTATCGCCTTTTTTGGCGTCAATATTTCCAGTTATTCAATCTATATCTTTGGGGCGGTTATTTTGCTATTGCTTCTAAGTACATTCACAAGACTTAAGAAAGCACTGAATGCAGCCTGATAATAACAATCTTGTAAACAAATTTGCTGATGTTCCGCTGCGAATAAAAACCTGGGTGTTTATAATTCTGGCTTTTGTAGCTGGGATTTCCCATCCAATTGCCATGAAAATTTTCGTCGCCTGGACCGGTTTTCAGGTGTTTTTTGAGTTTTTGAGAATGTTTAAAGTTCAAAGATATCAAGTAGTCGTTCCTATGATTTTGGCTGTTGTTCAATTCCTTTTATTGTATTTATTTAATTTTGAGAATTATTTTCTTTACGCTCTAGCTTTCGCATTGGCTTTTATTTTATTTTTCTTGTTTATAAAAGTTTCCATGAAACAATTGGTAGGAATTAGTATTGGTTTAGCGATCGCACTTTTAATTTTTCCTCATTTAGCATTCATTAGAGAAATGGATTTTGGTGTAAAAGCATTAATTTTCTTAGTAGTAATTACGGAGGTCAATGATGTTTTTCAGTACTTAATGGGAAAATTCTTTGGCAAACATAAAATCACGCCGAACATCAGTCCGAACAAAACCTGGGAAGGGTTTATTGGTGGAGTTATACTTACGGTAGTATTAAGTAACATCTTGGGATACTTTCTCTTACCATCGACAGTTTTGACTAATACCATTTTAGGATTAATTCTGGGAATTTCAGGTTTTTTCGGAGATGTGTTGATGTCTTTCCTAAAAAGAAAAACAAATATAAAAGACACGGGAAATCTTCTTCCTGGACATGGCGGTTTGCTCGATAGAATGGATAGTCTAATTTTTAATGCACTCCTCTTTTTCTGGGTTTTACCTTTACTTCTTACTAATTAAAACCATGGAGACTCCATTTAATAACGCTTTCATTTTATCCGGCGGAGGTACAAGGCTCATGATTTATCTCGGAATGTTTGCCGCCTTGGAGAAATTAAATCAAAAACCAGATGTTTTAATTGCGACTTGTGGTGGAGCTTTCGCGGCAACAGTCATTAATGCTTTTCCTGACAATGAATCCCGCAAAGAATATTTAAAGTCGCAAGAATATTTTAATTTTGTAACCAAAGTTCAACTCACTACGGAGAGCAAACTTGCGAGGATCGGACTTCTTTCTTTGCGTAAAATTCGGGAAAAGAGAAATGCACCTTTTATAGAAAACGTCATTGCAAGATATTTGGCGGAGATGACACAGGATTTATCCGTTTACTTTCCTTATCTGGAAAACACCAGCTTCTCCAAAGAAATTCCAACGCTGATTATAGGTTCGGAAGTACTATTTGATCCTAAAAATATTGGACAGGAAAGAAATGATCAAAAACTATATCGAAAAATCGTTTTCACAGATTCGACGACAGCGGACAAAATTGATCTGGAAAAAGTCGTTATAACATCTGAAAATTTTAGGAATAGTGCCATTTCTTCTGAAATAGAATTGAAAACCAACCTGTCGATGCTCACCAGTGCCAGGATTTCTGTTTCAGATATGTTTTATGTAGCTCCTGTTTTTCTCGAGAATAAATATTATGCTGGTGGAGCCATCGATTTAATTCCAATCGAATTAGCACAACAAATAGCAAAGACCGTAATTATTGAGGAGAAGCAATCCTATAGTTTAGTAGAAGAGGCTTTTGTTCGTGCCGTCTTAGGATACAGTGGAAATAAGCGGTTAGCTGAGATTCAACATCAAAAGCCAGATTTTCAAATTGATACGAGCAATATTAAAAAAGAATTGGAAGGACATTATATAAAGAAGACCATCAACTGGAAAAAACTGCAGGTTTCCTTCTGTTTTCCAAATTCGTACGAGCAGTTTCGAAAAGATATGGATCTGCAGTGGAGGTATGGATTTCAACAAACCATGAACAGTATTCCAAAAAAAGAATCAAATTAAGAATCATTTTAAATTAATCTTTAATGAATATTTTAAATTAATAATGACCGTTTTTATTGCAGGCGGCACTTCAGGAATCGGATATTCCCTGGCAAAACATTATAGTTCCAAAGGTTACCGCGTGGGTATTTGCGGCAGAAATGTTACCAGAGTTCCGGATAATAGAGAGGTTATAATACAAATTTATGAGGCTGATGTTTCGGTCATTTCTTCTGTTTTTTTAGCAGTAGACTCATTTCTTAGTGAAAAGGAAGATCTCGATCTTTTTATTAATTGTGCCGGAAGTTACGCCGAAGATGTTGCAGGCCAGATTTCATATGAAGAAGCCGAGCAAATGCTAAAAACAAATATTTTAGGAGCCATCAACTGTTTTGAAGTTGCACGAACCACCATGAAAAATCAGAAGTCGGGTCAAATTGCGGTGATCGCCTCCGTTTCCGGTATTTTGGATTATGAACACTCTAGTCTTTATACCAAAACCAAACGCTCGGTCATTCAGATTGCAGACGCTTACCATCGCGCGTTAAAGCCTTTCGGGATTTGCGTGACCACGATTGCTCCTGGTTATATTGACACCCAAAAATTGAGAGAATTAAATAAAGACGATCTAACAAAAAAGCCATTTCTGATCGATATTGATTCTGCAACAAAAATAATTTCGTCTGCTATTGGAGATCAAAAAAAATTGGTAATTTTTCCAACAAAAATGAAATGGATGATGAAATCCTTATCTCTTCTTCCTTCGCCTTTACTTAACCTGATCATGTATAGAAAAGCCAAATGGATGAAAAACGACTAGATTTTAAAAACAAAATAACAGCATTTATTTTATGTGCCGTCGTTTTTATGGTGGTTTATAATTTTTCCGCGTGGTATACGTCCACTTTAAATTTTGTTCCCTCTTTTGTTTTCAGTTTTGAACAGCATGTTCCTTTTGTTCCGCTGACAATTGTTCCTTATTTAACAAGTGGGATATTCTTTTGTTCCATTTTTTTCTTCTGCAAAACCGGAGATGAACTGACTACTTTAACCAAGCGCATGCTTTTTATAATTATCCCTGCGGGAATTTGTTTTGTACTTTTTCCTTTAAAATTTTCTTTCATAAAACCAGAGCCAAACAGTTCGATTTTTCAATTCTTCTTTCAGTTTTTAAAAAAGGTTGATTCTCCTTACAATCAAGCACCTTCCTTACACGTCGCTTTTGCTTTTCTTTTTTGGACGGTCTTTCGAAATCTTAAAAGTTATTGGCGACCAGTTTTTGCTTTCTGGCTTATTTTATTGTCGCTCTCTACCCTTACTACCTATCAGCATCATTTTATAGATATTATTTCCGGCGCTATTTTAGCCCAAATCAGTTTTCTAATTTTTCCTGTTCAGAAAAATAATTTTCAAAGGAACTTTAAAGTTGCCAATTATTATTTTTTAACTGGATGGATCACTGTTTTATTAATTTTATTATTGAATCAGTTTTACACCCATTTCTGGCTCATTTTGCTTTGGGTGTCATTGATAATGTTCCTGATTGGTTATCAGTATCAAAAAAATAATATTTATTTTTTAAAAGACCCATCTGGGAATATTCCTTATTATAAAAAAGTTTTCTATTTACCCTATTTAGCAATGTATTGGTTTTTCTGGAAGTTTTTAAGAAAATATACATCGCCGACTGAAATTTCTCCCCGGATTTTTATTTCCTCAAAACTGGATAACAAAGAGGTTCAAAATTTTAATTTTAAGGAAAAAACCTTCGTTTATGACTTATCTGCGGAGTTGGAAGAAAACATTTTAATTAAAGAAAGGGCTCAGTATTTCTGTGTTCCTTTTTTAGATATTGGTTCCTTAGACCGGTCAGAAACTGAAAAATTAGTTTTAGAAATTGCAAAAAATTACAGTCAGCTTTCGGCAGATGGAAGGATACTTATTCATTGTACGATGGGATTTACCAGAAGTGCAGCCGTGGGCATTTTGGTAGTCAAAAAAATTCTATCTTTACCTTTAGAAGATGCAATAACAATAGTAATAAACGCAAACCAGCACACTGTAACACCCAAATATTTGCAGGAATTTTTAAAAACAATTGATTTATGAATACTGGACATTTTAATAGTTTTGATCAAAGCGAAATTTTTTATCGCGAATGGAATTTTCAGCCTACCCAAAAGAGTATCATTATTATTCATCGGGGGCATGAGCATTCTGGAAGGTTAAGCGATATCGCCGAATCAGCACAGTTTTCTACATTTAATATTTTTGCTTTTGATCTGCGTGGACATGGGCATACCAAAACGGAAACATCTTCTTTTTTCATGGACTATGTAAGAGATTTAGATTCTTTTGGAAAGTTTTTAGAAACAAAGTACCATCTCAAAATGTCCGATATTTTTGTTCTTGCAAATAGTATTGGTGGCGTTGTAGCTTCAGCTTGGGCGCACGATTACGCACCGAATATTGCCGGAATGGCCTTACTTGCACCTGCTTTTAGAATTAACCTAATTGTCCCTTTCGCAAATGAGATGATTACGCTTGGTACGAAACTGAAAAAAGGATTGGTCATTAAAAGCTACGTTAAGGCAGAAATGCTCACCCACGATATAGAAGAGCAAAAAGCCTATGATACAGATCCGCTAATCACGAGATCGATCGATGCAGAATTACTAATAGATTTAGCGAAAGCCGGCAAACGACTGGTGGAAGATGCGGCGGCGATCGATACCCCAACCCTGATCCTGTCTGCCGAAAAGGATAAAGTTGTTTTTAATAAAGATCAAAAAATATTTTTTGATAAATTAGAGACCAAGTTGAAAAAAATTGAAGTCTTACCAGACTGTTTTCATGGGATCTTATTCGAGACCGGAAAAGAAATGGTATACGATAAGATTAGAGCTTTCGCAGAAGAATGTTTAAATCAACCTCAAAAAGAAGCCAGTTTAAAACCTGACCAGTTTTCTGTTAAAGAGCATGATGATCTTCAAAACAAAGTGGGTAATAATCTGAATTACAAATTCCAAAAATGGTCTCTTGGTAAGATTGGGAAAGTAAGTGATGGGATGGCAATTGGAATCAAACATGGATTCGATTCTGGAATTTCATTAAACTATGTCTATCATAATCAACCAAAAGGTAAGTTAGGCTTTGGTAAAATGATGGATAAGAATTACCTCGAAGCCATAGGCTGGAAAGGAATTAGAATCCGAAAACAACATTTACTACAACTTCTGGAAAAGGATATTGAAAATTTACAGAAAGAAGGTCGCAAGATTAAAATTCTGGATGTCGCTGGCGGTACTGGAAATTACCTTTTTGATATCAAAGATAAATATCCATCTGCAGAAATTGTAATTAATGAATTTATAAAGGAAAATATTACGGTCGGAGAAAAAGTGATTGATGAGAAAAAATATCAAAATGTAAGATTTACCAATTTTGATTGTTTTGATCCTGAAACGTATAAGAAAGTCAATTTTGAACCCAATATTATTATTGTTTCTGGCATTTTAGAGCTTTTTGGCGATAATGAATTGGCAAGTAAAGCACTCACTGGCATTAGATCAATTGCGGAGCAGAATTCTCACGTCGTTTATACTGGACAGCCGTGGCATCCGCAATTGAAAATGATTGCTTACGTTCTAAATAGTCACCAAAAGAAAAATTGGGTCATGAGACGACGTTCTCAAAAAGAACTGGATCGACTGATGGCTTATAACAAGATACAGAAAGAGAATATGCTGATCGATGATTTCGGTATTTTTACGGTAACTTCTGCAAAAGTGAATGCTTAGTTAATTTATGATTTCTGCATTTGCATTTAAAAATTTTAGAGCCTGGAACGTGTTGGTATTTAATCCAACGCAGTTTCAGGCTTTATCTTTTGTTGCTTTGAACTACAGAAAACCTGCCGTTGTCCTCTTGTGGCGAGAATATTTGACTTAAGGACTAAGCTGCATCTTTTGCTTCTTCAAAGTAATTGGATATTGTGGCAAGGAGATGTTAACACTGTCAAATATATTTTCAGCGTTCAAATCGTAGAGCAAAAAATACCAGTTGTCTGTTGAATTCTATATCATTTACATTGATTTTAAAAATAATATTTCAATACATTTAACTTTTTTAATATAAAATAATCGAATGCTAAAACACCTGAAAATATGAGACTAAAATCAATTCTTTATGTACCTGCTTTTATATTATTAACCTCTTGCTCCACTTCAAATATTGCAGTTTCTGAAAATCTAAAACAGAATTCGACGGTAATGGAGGTGAAAGGAAACGCCGGTCTTTTAATTAATCAAAAAATTTCTTTTGGTAATTTTTACACTTCTTCCATTAAAAGAGGTTGGACCAACAGAACGGAGCTAAGTGTTCTGGGAATAAAACATGAAAAAGCAAAACAACCAATTGAATTTACCCAATTTGGTTTAAATGATTCTTCTGCAGAAATTGTAGGATCCAGTAACTTCGATAACGACATGTTTAAATTATTCAAAGGTTTGCAAAATTATGCAGATCATTTGTGGAATGGTTATTTTGGTGTCATTATGCCGAAAAACAATGGTCCGGTTTGGGAAGTTCTTATACAAAATGACAATTCTGGTTCTTCACTTAAATCAGACACTGATAATGGGATTGCCATGGATGAAGAAGGCAATACGATAAAGATTACAGGCACAAAACAGCTTGCTGAGAAAAAATTTTTGACGGACGATAGTAAAACGTTCGGATATGAGCTTTTTCGGAATGGAATTTCGATTGGTGCAGTGTCAGTTATTGGAAACGGTAAGGTTTGGATAAAGGAATCCCTTAGTGATGATGATCAATTGATCGTCGCCTCACTTGCTTCTATACTAATCACCAAGGAAAATTTAAATCAACGTAAAAGTCAAGATTAATTTCTTATAAAATAACTCTTTTATAATTAGCTCCCTGATTTTTTAAATCGAGGGAGTTTTTTATAATTTTTAGGTTCTTCTCCTAAACTTTAATTATTTCATTTTAATGGGAAAAGAAAAACTGCAGGTATTTTTAGACGCGATGGAAGTGGAAACCTGAAATGTGTCGTGCGCGAAGCGGACGGCGAAATGAGGAATTGTAGCGGACAGCGGGACGGGATTGGTGAGAAGAGAAAATCTTGATGCTCCTGATCATAAAACTATTCGTTATTCAAAAATTTTCAGGAAATTCGCAACATGGCAAAAGTGAAAACAGCATACGTCTGTCAAAATTGTGGAACAAATTATCCGCAGTGGTTAGGACAATGCAAGAATTGTGGCGAATGGAATACTTTGGTAGAGGAGATCGTTGAGAAATCGCCCGCGAAAAGCTATACGGATAAATCGAAACAGCACATCATCAATATTATAGAGGTTGAAACCTTTGAAGAACCTCGAATTATAAGTCCGTCAGAAGAATTAAATCGTGTGCTCGGTGGTGGAATTGTTTTGGGTTCTGTAACTTTAATTGGTGGCGAACCGGGAATTGGAAAATCGACTTTGTTGCTGCAACTGGCTTTGAAAATGAAGAAGAAAATTCTTTATGTTTCGGGTGAGGAAAGTGCTTCCCAAATAAAAATGCGCGCGGACCGTTTGACGGAATTGCAAAATCCGAACTGTTTTCTTTTTACAGAAACTTCTGTGGAAAAGATTCTTCACGAAGCTAAAAAATTGCAACCTGATTTTGTGATTGTCGATTCGATTCAAACGCTTCAAAGTCAAACGATTGAAAGTTCGCCCGGAACCGTTTCCCAAATTCGGGAATGTTCCAACGAGATCATTAAATATGCGAAAGAAACAAACACGCCGGTTTTTCTGGTTGGTCATATTACAAAAGACGGACAAATCGCAGGTCCGAAAGTTTTAGAACACATGGTAGATGTTGTTTTGAATTTTGACGGCGATAGAAATCATTTATTCAGATTACTGCGAGCGAGTAAAAATCGTTTTGGTTCTACCGCAGAAATTGGGATCTACGAAATGGTTTCTCAAGGTTTGAAAGAAATTAAAAATCCCTCGGAAATATTAATCACCAAGAAGTTCGAAGAACTTTCCGGGAATTCTGTCGCAGTGACTTTGGAAGGAAACCGCCCGATGTTGATTGAAATTCAGGCTTTGGTAAGTTCCGCAGTTTATGGAACGCCGCAAAGAAGTTGTACGGGATTTGACTCCAAACGACTCAACATGCTTCTGGCAGTTTTAGAAAAAAGGGCCGGTTTTCAGTTGGGTGCGAAAGATGTTTTCCTTAATATTACTGGTGGAATAAAAACGGGAGATCCAGCTTTGGATTTGGCCGTGGTCGCTTCAATTCTTTCTTCCAATGAAGATATTGCGATTTCTGAACATTTCTGTTTCGCGGGAGAAATTGGTTTGAGCGGAGAAATTCGTCCGATCCCGCAAATTGAACAAAGGATTTCAGAGGCGGAGAAATTAGGATATGAAAAGATATTTGTCTCTAATTTGAATAAAATTCCAAAGAAGAAATTTGGAATTATTATAGAAGAAGTGAGCAAGATCGAGGATTTTCATGAGAGATTGTTTTAGAAATGGACAGTTAGACTAAAAGAATATACTTATTGTATGTCTTTAATTCATATCTTTGTTCAAAGTAAATGAAATGAAAGTGATCTCATTAAAAATAGACGATTCGATTTTTCTGGAAACAGAAAACATTCTGAAAAACCATAAAAAACCCCGAAACCGTTACATTAACGAGGCATTAGATTTTTACAATCAAATGCAAAAGCGGCAGATTTTGAAAGCTAAACTTCAACAGAGTTCCTTACTTGTAAGAGAAGATAATTTGGAAGTTTTGAAAGAATTTGAAAGTTTGCAAGATGATATTTAATCAATTCGAGATTTGGATTGCAGATTTAAATCCGCAGATTGGCACTGAAACTGGAAAAACAAGACCAGTGTTAATCGTTCAAACTAATTTGCTTAACGAAGTGGAACATAATTCTACTATTGTTTGTCCGATCACCACAAATGTTAGAAATGCAGAATTCATCCGGGTTTTTTTAGATTCTAAAAAAAGCAATGTTTTTGAGGATTGTGAGATCATGATTGATCAAATCAGAGCTTTAGATAACACCAGATTCATCAAAAAAATCGGCGTAATTTCTCCGCAAATTATAAATGAAGTAAAATTAGGTCTAAAGATAGTCCTTGATCTAGAATAATGAATTACCTCGCCCATTCTTTTCTCGCTTTTACCGACGAACAAATTGTTGGTCAGTTTTTGGAAGATGTTATTCCAAACCGGGATCGCTTTTCTTTTTCCAAAAAAATACAGGAGGGAATTACTTTGCACCGGGAAATCGATACTTTCACCGATGCTCATCCTGAGCTTCGGGATGCTAAGAAGATTTTCAGTCCGTTGGTGAGATTGTATTCCGGGGCTTTTGTAGATGTTTCGATGGATTATTTCCTCGCCAATTCCTTATCAGATCAAGTTTTGAAAAACCATGCTGAAAAAGTTTATTTAGTTTTACGGAAGTATGAAGATTTACTTCCCGAAAAATTGATTCGAATGGTTAATGGAATGGAAAAAGACAATTGGCTCTACAATTACAAAGAAGATTGGGGCATCAAATATTCCATGCAGAATGTCTTGAACAAAGCAAAATATTTAGATAAAGATCTGCCGGTTTTTGAGGTTTTCATGAATAACAAGCCACAATTACAAAAGCATTTCGATGTTTTCTTTCCCGAACTTTTGGCTCATGCAAAAATGATTAACGCACAGTTTTAAAAGTTTTTGTACAGATACCGATTCGGGTAATTCAGTTTGTCGCTTTGTCTTTTACCGTCTACAATAATGTGGATGATATTCATTTGATCATCAAAATAATTGTATAAAAAACTTACGGCGGTTTCAACTTTTTTAGGTGGCTTTACGATTTCTGATTCCAGAAAGATATTCACAGATTCGCTTTCTTCCTCATAACCCAAGTAATTAATTTTCCGAAATTGATTGTCTGCTTTCAGTTTCAGATATTCTTCGCAGTATTTTTTTAAATACTCATTAATTTGCTGTTTATAAGTTGAATCGTTAAAATGAACGGCTTTTCCGTATTTTTCTTTCAAAGCATTTTCTAAATCATCCAGGAAAAATTTGCCGCTTATTTGAAAGGTTTTTGATTTTGAATTATAGTTAAATTCAACAGAACCAACATGATAAGGATGTGGTTTTTTGGCAGGCGAAAGTGTAAAAAGTAGGATTGCGAAAAAGATAAGAAGTTTTTGCATGCCACAAAATTAAAAATAAATTTTGTATTATCGTGCTCTTCAAAAATTAAGAATAAATGCAGGATTTCATTTTCTATTTAAAGCTCGGTTGGGAGCATATCATTTCCTTAGATGCCCTGGATCATCAGCTTTTCGTCTTGGTATTAGTTGCCGTATATACTTATTATGACTGGCGAAAAATTTTAATTTTAGTCACTGCATTTACGATCGGGCATTCCATTACATTGGCTTTAAGTGTTTTAGATGTTTTTAGAATTCCGGGGGACTGGGTTGAGTTTTTAATTCCGCTGACCATATTAATTACGGCGCTGGATAACATCTTGATGCGGAACAAGCAGAATAATCTCATGCAACTGAACTATTATCTCGCCTTGGTTTTTGGTTTGATTCACGGGATGGGTTTCGCAAATACTGCAAGATTGATGATGGCTGAAGAGCAGAATATTTTAATTCCTTTGGTAGGATTCAATATTGGTTTAGAACTCGGACAGGTTTTAGTCGTGTTAGTCATTTTACTGATAGAATTTTTACTCATCAGATTTTTCAAATTAAAAAAATTGCATTGGGTGGTTGCTGTTTCTACGATTACTTTACTTATTTCCCTTAAATTGTGCCTGGAAAGATTTCCTCTTTTCTAAATAATATCTTATTCAAAGCTTTGCTTCTGATTTAATTCTTTATTTTTACCTAAATTTTCAATTATAATATCTCTGAATATGAAATTTAATAGTCTTCTTGTCGTAATCCTGCTACCTTTAGGATTTGCTGCACAAAATATACAGAATAATCCCACCAGTAATCACGGCAATAAATTCGAACAACTCGGAACCATTTTACCAACGCCGAATATTTATAGAACTGCATCCGGAGCTCCGGGGCAGGGTTATTGGCAAAATAGAGCAGATTACGATATATCAGCTTTTCTTGATGAGGACAAACGAAATCTGCGTGGTTCAGAAACCATTACTTATTACAATAATTCACCAGATGATCTGGAATATTTATGGTTACAATTAGATGAGAACGAACAGTCATCTGTAAAAAATGCGGGTTTTGAGGAAAGTTTAATGTTACCCAAAATGGTGAGTTCAAACCGTTTAAAAACAACAGATCTACCGGAAAAGGATAATGGTTACGGTGTTAATCTGGAAAAAGTAACAGATGCATCAGGAAACTCGCTGAAATATGTAGTGAATAAAACGATGATGCGAATAGACCTTCCTAAAGTTTTGAAAAAAGGAGATAAATTCACTTTTAAGATAGACTGGAATTACAATATTCCAAACCGTATTGTAATGGGCGGAAGAGGAGGTTATGAAAATTTTCCGGCAGATGGTAATGATTTGTATACGATAACGCAATGGTATCCAAGAATGTGCGTTTACAGTGATTTCAAAGGCTGGCAAAACAATCAGTTCACCGGAAGAGGTGAGTTTGCTTTGGTTTTTGGAGATTTTAAAGTTGCTATGAATGTTCCGGCTGATCATATTGTTGCTGCAACTGGTGTTGGTAAAAATTACGATCAGGTCCTAACTTCGGCACAATTGGCGCGTTGGAAGCAAGCGCAGAACTCAAATGAACCAGTAGAAATTGTGACGCTGGAGGAGGCTGAAAAAGCAGAGAAATCTCAATCTAAAGAAAGAAAGATCTGGAAATTTGATGCTGATAACGTTCGTGATTTCGCCTGGACTTCCTCAAGAAAATTTATCTGGGACGGTATGAAAGTTACGATTCCTGAAAATAATAATCAGGTGATGGCCATGAGTTTATATCCGAAAGAAGCCTACAATCTTTACAGAAAATTTTCTACAAGAGCAGTTGCCCATACGATAAAAACTTATTCTGAATTCACGATACCTTATCCATATCCTGTCGCACAATCGATCGAAGCCGCAAACGGAATGGAATATCCAATGATCTGTTTTAATTATGGCAGAACAGAAAAAGACGGAACTTATTCTGAAGGTATAAAAAACGGAATGATCGGTGTAATTATTCACGAAGTTGGACATAACTTTTTTCCAATGATCGTGAACTCGGATGAAAGACAATGGTCCTGGATGGACGAAGGTTTAAATACTTTTTTAGAATATTTAACGGAGCAAAAATGGGATAATAAATTCCCCTCCCGACGCGGACCGGCTTACGAGATCGTTGATTACATGAAACTGCCGAAAGAACAGTTAGAACCGATCATGACCAATTCTGAAAACATTATTCAGTTTGGACCAAACGCCTATTCAAAACCTTCTACAGGACTGAATATTTTGCGCGAGACCATCATGGGAAGAGAACTGTTCGACAAAGCTTTTAAAACGTATGCCAAGCGATGGGCTTTCAAACACCCGGAACCTGCAGATTTTTTCAGAACTATGAACGATGCAAGTGCCGAAAATCTTGATTGGTTTTGGCGCGGTTGGTTCTACGGCATTGAACCAGTTGATATTTCTATTGATAAAGTCACGGTATCATCGCCCAATTTAGATGCTGTTCCTAAATCAAAAGAAATTAGTTACACGGTAGATCAACCTTTGCAAAGTACCTTCGAAGATATTTCGAAAATAAGAAACAGAGCAGATAAAAACATCACTTTTTACACCGATAAAGATAAAGAAACGCAGGATTTCTACTGGCGTTATGATCGCGGAATGGAAAAAGTAGATCAGGCTAAAACTTATACTTTGAAGAGTGATAACTTGGAGAAAGTTGATGCAGCAGATAAATCTAAATTAAAGAATATTACCGCGTATCAAATCGATTTCAGTAATAAAGGTGGTTTGGTAATGCCCATTATTCTTGAATTTACTTTTGAAGATGGAAGCAAATTAACAGATAAATCTTCAGCACAAATCTGGAGAAAAGATGAGCAGAAAGTTTCTAAAACTTATTATTTCGATAAGAAATTGAAATCAATTCAACTTGATCCAATGCGTGAAACGGCTGATATTGACACCACGAACAATTTCTGGGGCGAAATTCCTGCACCGACTTCTAAGTTTGAAGTTTTCAAAATGAAAAATCAGGATGCGGCGAGAGGTGCAGCTCAGGGAAAAATAAATCCAATGCAAGCGGCAGGAAAGAAATAATTCGCTACTTGCAAGATTAAATAAAAAGCTGCTTCCCGATTGGAAAGCAGCTTTTTAATTTAACATTCAAAAAAAGGGATTTACTTCCAGAAGAACCATTCTTTTCCGTTATAAATACACATTAGTTTTTTTACCGGATCATAACTCATCATTCCCGCTGCAGGTGATTTTACATTCGTAACAGGATCGATAATGTGCGGCAAGATAAGTGCTTTATCGGGAGCTTCTAAAACCAAAACACCTTCCGCAATAGATGTTCTGCTTCCGAAAATTACGGTTGCATTAGCGTAGTCTGTACCATTTAATAATATTGGAGAAATTCCCGGTTTATCGGTAAGTTCTTTCCAAAATCCATCATTATATTTCACCTTCGAGGAAGCTAAATCAAAAACAATTGTTCCCGGCGTAACATTCGTCATGGTGGCGTTATTAGTAACATTGGGCAAAATAATTCCTTTTGTTGTTCCCGCAGGAAAGTCTAAAATTCCACTGCCATCTACGGTCGTTTTCCCAATTGCGATCTGGCCGTAAGCGATATTGCATAGGAGTATTAATATTATTTTTTTCATCTTTTTAATCGTTACAAGTTTGTTTTATACAAGCCCAGGTTGTTCCATTGTACATTTTCAAGCAATCCACTCTGGTGTCATAAACTAACATTCCAGCAACGGGATTTAGGATAGAAGTTTCTGGAGTTTCTATTCTCGTGATAACGAAACCTTTTGTATTGGATTCCATGGTTAAAAATCCATTAGGAATATCTTTTGGCCAATTTGCAGTACTTCGCTGATCTCTGCTGCTAATTCCAAAATCGGTGTAGGAAGCTGGTGTACCGGTAGCTCCAGGTTTAGAGCAGGGACAGATATCGCTCGTTAATTGGTTCGACCGAATAGAACATCCGCCAGGAAAAGTTACGATAACGTAATAAACTGCACTTACCGGATCATTTGTTGAAGTTAACGTGTAGGAATTAGTTGTTGCACCTGCAATGGGAAGGTTATTTCGGTACCATTGGTAGCTTCCTAATCCAGCAGTAATCGTCATTACACTTTTACCTACGCAAGGATAGGGATAAAGCGTATCTAATGCAATTGTATAAATAGGAGTTTCCCCGAATCCGGAATAATAACCACCATAACCTGCATTTGTTTCAGCTCCGAAAATTTCAGCCTGAATGGTTCCAGCAGAAGTTACCTTTACATTACCATTAGTGTTAATAGCGTAACGGTAAGAAACCCAATTGCTAGATCCTGTAACTATGCCACCTCCAGTTGGGGATGTTGTCGGTAATGTGACACCATTAATTGTTGCAACCGGAATATTAGCCGTTCCTGCAGCTGCTAAAACAACCAGCTCCGTTCCTGTATAAACAGTGGTTCCAATTCTTCTTGCGTCAGGTACCAGATCAACCTGTGTTTGTCCGAAACAGGACAAAGGTGGAATGAACATTAAACTATTGGTGTTGTCTTGATTATTCCCATAAATTTTATGGAAAATATAAGCCGGGTTTGTTACCCTTACAAACATATTATTTGCAGTATTAAAAGAAGTCGACGGAACCATTACATAGTCACCAGCCAAAGCGAGCGTCGCAAATGGCAAAGCATTTCCGTTAACATATATTGCTGTATTTGCTTCTGTAGCCACTACAATTACTTTTTCTCTGGCAACACCGTTTCCTTTCATAATTACATGTTCCAGCCCAAGTTGATTAATGGGAACAAGTTGATCAAGTCCAATATCCCGGTTATCACTGGAACTTCCCTGTTGTAATAATCCTCCAACAATAACACTTATATTTTTGTCCGACTGCACTCTCGCGCCTAGCCAACCCTCATCTTGTGCTGTTCTTGTATTTACCACAACCGGAGCATATAAAATAAAAGACTGTCCTTTCTGTAAAGTACGGGACATGCTCGGGCCAACCAAAGTCGTTCCGCCAGACCCATTGATGAATTTAGTTCCCGGTTTAATATTAGAAATAAATACAACGGTATTGTCTTCGGTCGCCATCACGGAAAGCATATTTCCGGTTTCAGCAATCGTTGTCGTAAATTCTATTGGCGATCCACCCCAACGAAATTCTTTTCCCAGCGCCACTTTACCTTTTGTTAGTACAGATCCTGCTTGTGGGATCGATCGTGCTCTGTAATTCACATAAAATTTTTGTGAAGAAGTGAAAACCAAACCTTCCTGCGTTCCTGTTATTATAGTTCCAGATTTAATCAAAGGAACGGTAGTAGGAGTGTTTCCCGGATTTATTACGGTATTAGTATTGTCTACAAACTGCAGTCTTATTGGATTAGCATTGTTGAAGGTAAGTGTTCCTGTTGTGACATAAGTTACTGCGTTAGAAGTTAAATTAGTAACAGAAACTCTTGGGGTTCCAGCACCTGCTGGATAATTCATTTGCACTGTGATATTCCCCGTTGAAGGTGTTGAAAGATAGATGTATTCTTCGGAAAGACTTTGAGTTGTGTAAGATCCACATACGATAGGATTCAAATAATGAATATTGTCCAGTTGCAAATTACTGCGGTAATTTTTGTCTGATAAAGAATTTTTTCCTGAGCCTACTTCTAAGATCCAGTCTCCATCGGCTCCAGTAATATTGGTAGACGCGGAAACTGAAACATGCAAAGCTTTTTCAAGATAGTGGATCGCCGCCATACCCTTTGGGCCTTGCGCAAAATCGCACCCATAAATATAAAGTTCCTTTTTTCCTTTTATTTCCTTTTGAAATTTTTCAGCGATCTGCACTGCGTTAAGCCACTGGTTATCAATAAATAATTCACCCGTTTTACCGTGACTGAAGATATGAAAAGATTGAGGGGAAGTGTTTTTGCCGCTAACGGACAATTCAGAAATTGAGGAATCTATATAAACAGATGATTCTGTAAACGTTTTTCCGTAAAGTAGTGTCTGGCAAATAATTGCCAGTACAACTAATAAATTTTTTTGCATAAGTGTGTTTGGTTACTGTAATGTTTGCGTGTATGCTTTAATAAAATTCTGCCATAATTTCTTACCACTTCATTTTAAAGTGCCATTTTATCACCTTCTTTTACGTGGCACAAAATTAGTAAAAATTGCTGTATAAAAAAATTTAAAATATGTCAGTACAATTCAAACCATTAGCAGACCGTGTTCTTATTGAACCAAATGCTGCAGAAACAACTACCGCATCCGGAATTATTATTCCAGACACTGCTAAAGAAAAACCACAGGAAGGAACTGTAATTGCAGTTGGACCAGGTAAAGTAGATGAGCCAACTACCGTTAAAGAAGGTGATAAAGTTCTTTATGGTAAATATGCAGGATCCGAATTGAAGTTGGATGGTAAAGATTATTTGATCGTAAAAGAAAGTGATTTATTAGGAGTTATTGGATAATATCCTGCAGAAACTTCGAATTGCGAAATTCTAAAACACAAACAGTTTAATCAGGTACATTGATTTTGTACCTTAATATAAAGAAATTATGGCAAAAGAAATAAAATTCGATATCGAATCAAGAGACGCTTTAAAAAGAGGCGTTGATGCATTAGCAAATGCAGTTAAAGTTACCTTGGGACCAAAAGGTAGAAATGTTGTTATAGAAAAATCTTTCGGTGCGCCACACGTTACCAAAGATGGAGTTTCTGTAGCAAAAGAAATTGAGTTAGAAGACAGAGTAGAAAATATGGGCGCTCAAATGGTGAAAGAAGTTGCGTCCAGAACCAGCGATATCGCAGGAGACGGAACAACTACTGCAACTGTTTTAGCTCAGGCAATCGTTCGCGAAGGTTTGAAAAACGTTGCGGCAGGAGCAAACCCAATGGATTTAAAAAGAGGGATCGACAAAGCGGTTGCTGAAGTTGTAAAAAACTTACAGTCTCAGTCTCAAAAAGTTGGTGATTCTTCAGAAAAAATCAGACAGGTTGCTTCAATCTCGGCAAATAACGATGATACCATAGGAACTTTAATCGCCGAAGCTTTTGGGAAAGTGGGTAAAGAAGGAGTGATCACGGTTGAAGAAGCAAAAGGAACAGACACAACAGTTGATGTTGTGGAAGGAATGCAGTTCGACAGAGGTTACCAATCTCCATATTTTGTAACGAATCCGGAAAAGATGGTTGCAGAATTAGAAAATCCTTATATCCTTTTAGTAGAGAAAAAAATCTCTTCAATGAAAGACTTACTTCCAGTTCTGGAGCCCGTTGCTCAGGCAGGAAAATCTTTATTAATAATCTGTGAAGAAGTTGAAGGTGAAGCTTTAGCAACTTTAGTAGTCAATAAATTGAGAGGTTCTTTAAAAATTGCTGCTGTAAAAGCGCCAGGTTTTGGAGACAGAAGAAAAGCAATGTTAGAAGATATCGCGATCTTAACAGGTGGTACAGTTATTTCTGAGGAAAGAGGTTTCACCATGGAAAACGCTACATTAGAAATGCTTGGAACTGCTGAAAAAGTGGTGATTGACAAAGACAATACAACTTTGGTAAATGGTGGAGGAGACGAAGCTCAAATCAAAGGAAGAGTGAGTCAGATCAAAGCGCAAATGGAAACTACAACGTCTGATTACGACAAAGAAAAACTACAGGAAAGACTTGCAAAATTAGCAGGTGGAGTTGCAGTTCTTTACGTTGGAGCAGCTTCTGAGGTAGAAATGAAAGAGAAAAAAGACAGAGTTGATGATGCACTGCACGCAACCAGAGCCGCAGTAGAAGAAGGAATTGTTCCTGGTGGTGGAGTTGCTTTGGTAAGAAGCATTCCGGCTTTAGATACTTTGAAAGGTGAAAATCAGGATCAGGATACAGGAATCAAGATCGTGAAAAGAGCCATCGAAGAGCCATTAAGACAAATCGTTGCTAATGCAGGTGGCGAAGGTTCTGTGATCGTTGCGAAAGTAGCGGAAGGAACTGGAGATTACGGTTTTAATGCGAAAAACGACACGTTTGTAAACATGTTCGAAGCAGGAATCATTGATCCTACAAAAGTAGTTCGTGTTGCCCTTGAGAATGCAGCTTCAGTTGCAGGAATGTTATTGACTACAGAATGTGTGATCACAGAAGTGAAAAGCGCAGAACCGGCAATGCCAATGGGAGGCGGAATGCCCGGAATGATGTAATATCAAACAAATCGGAGCAATCCTTTTTAAATATAAGATCCGTTCAATTAATTTTGAACGGATTTTTTTGGTTTTTTGAAGCCGTCTCGTCCTTAAGACGAGATGCTCTCCACTCTACCTGCCTGTCGGCAGCCAGGTCTTTTTCTCTTCGTTCCTCGTCAAAAAAGGATGCCGTTGCGATCAGGGCTATCAATTTGGTTTCTATTAAAAAACAATTTAATAAATCTAAAAACGAAATAGGTTTTGAGTTTTTGAAATAGTTCCAAAAAAAATACGTCCCATTCGGAACGCATTTTTTATTATATTCAAAACTTCTAAATCGTAGTCAATCTCAAAGTATTTGTTTTTCCACCTTCATAAGCCGGAGTAGCATTCAGATTAATTACGAAATCACCTTTTTCTACAAAGCCGTGCGTATGCGTTAACATATTTACCTGAATAATCGTTTCATCCGTGGATTTTTCCAGATCATAATGGAACGCGCGAACACCCCAAAGTAAATTCAGCATCGTTAAAACTCTTTTATTAGAGCTGAAAACGATAATGTTTGAATTAGGTCGGTGTGCAGAAATCTGAAAGGCGGTGTAACCGGAATATGTTAAAGTAATAATAGCTTCGACATTAGTCGTTTTCGCAATTCTTACTGCAGCAAGACAAACTCGATTTGTAATGAAACGTTCATCAATACAATTGAATTCATGTTCGATAGGAGAGTTTTTTGACTGATAAAAATGAGTTTGTTCAATGTTTTTTACAATTTTCGACATATTCTTTACCACATCAACTGGATATCGTCCCACCGAGGTTTCTCCGGAAAGCATCACCGCATCAGCACCATCCAGAACGGAGTTCGCAACATCATTAACCTCAGCTCTCGTTGGTGTTAAACTGTTGATCATCGTTTCCATCATCTGGGTGGCGATAATTACTGGTTTGGAATATTTTCTTGCTATCTCTACTAAATTTTTCTGAATGGCAGGAACTTCTTCCATAGGAACTTCAACACCTAAATCTCCACGTGCAACCATTAAACCGTCACATTCTAACAAAATTTCTTCGATATTTTTTACACCTTCAGGTTTTTCAATTTTAGCAATGATCGGTGTTTTCTGTTTGTTCGTTGGATGATTTTTGATGATCTCTTTTAAATCTCTAATATCCTGAGCGTGACGCACAAACGATAAAGCGATCCAGTCCAGCTCCAAATCGAGCATGAAATTAGCATCTTCAACATCCTTTTCCGTTAAAGCGGGAAGTGACACATCGGTATTCGGAAGGTTAACTCCTTTTTTGGAACTTAATGGTCCACCTTGAATCGTTTTCGCACGAACCGTATCTATTTCGTTCGTTTCAATAACTTCTAAAACCAGTTTACCATCGTCTATCAGAATTCTTTCCCCGACTTTTACATCCTGTGGAAATTGCTGATAAGTCATGTAAACTCTCTTGGAATCTCCTTCAATTTTTTCATTGGTGAAAGTTAAAATATCACCTGGATTTAAGTAAGATCCTTCTTTTACAACTCCTACCCGAAGTTTCGGGCCTTGTAAGTCTCCAAGAATTCCAACAGAAAAGCCATATTCCTGGTTCAGCTCGCGAATGGATGCTACATTTCTTTTAACTAAATCGTAATCGGCGTGAGAAAAATTTATTCGAAAAACATCAACTCCCGCCTGGATCAACTGCAAAATAACTTCTTTGTCAGAAGAGGCAGGACCGAGCGTAGCAATGATTTTTGTCTTTTTTAAATATTTATTCATAATATTGAATTATTTGGTAAAGCGCTTCGATAGGGCTTAGGGGAAAACTCTGTATTGGGAACATAAGATTTTCCGGGAGCAAAATTAAGGAAAAATCATCAAATGGCTCCGATGTTTTGAGGAGATAATCCACATCCTGAAAATGATCAAGTAAAAACTTAGTCTCCTGTTCTCCCGAAAATAATTCGACAGCAACCTTTTTCTGAATATTTTGCGTGGATTTATTTGCTATAAACTGAATGCAAACTTTGGAATCGCAGTGGAACCCTTCAAATCTAGGGAAATAATAATCATAGTAAGTCCCATGATAAATTAAATCTGATATTCGGGAAAATTTAAAGGCGTTATGAACATTGAGCTCATAAAAAAGTTCATGATCCGGAAGTTCTTTTGCGAGACGAACTAAACCTAAAATAATTTCTTCATCGTCGTCGTCAATATCAAGCAGGATCCTTTGAGATTTCAATGATACTTTGTTTTTTATTTAAGATGTAAAAAGCCCGTTGCGCCGCTTTTTCTTCTGCTTTCTTTTTGGAAGTTTCTGTAGCGTTGGAGATCTTTTCATCATCAAGCCAAACATAACTTCTAAAAACCAGATTTTTATTCGGCTGCATTTCTTCGCAGGTTTCATACTTAATGCTGACTTTCTTTTTTTGGCTCCATTCTAAAAGCAAGCCTTTGTAGCTCACAATTTTATTTTCGAGCTTATTAATTTCAGAAGGGGTTAAAAGCCTTTCTAAAACTACTTTTTTACAAGTCTCATAATCTACATCAAGATAAAGCGCGCCAACCAGAGATTCGAAAAGGTTTCCGGTAATGTTCTCGCTCAGCATCGTGGTAGATTCTGTCTGCAAAAATTTCGTCAGGCAAAGTTCTGTTCCTAATTTATTTAGGTTTTTTCTGTTGACGATTTTGGATTTCATCTGGGTAAGATATCCTTCATTCGCATCTGGGTAAGTCGCGAAAAGATGACAGGAAATAATAGCTCCCAAAACAGAATCACCTAAAAACTCAAGTCTTTCGTAATTTTTTATCTGTTTGTTTCTGGAAGATGTTTTAAGAGAAAAAGCTTCGCGGTAAAGGTTGATATTATGAACTTGACAACCCGTAATTTTACTTATTTCGGTGGTCAAAAAATAATCCTTTTCCGAGAGGGTTTTTTTTCTGTTGATAAGGAAGTGAGAAAGGTATTTCTTTAACTCCATCCGTATGATCTTAGATTTTGGAGAAAAGTACACAGGCATTGTGTCCACCGAAACCGAAAGTATTGCTCATTCCGATATTTACTTCTTTTTTCACCGCGTGGTTAAAAGTAAAGTTTAAACGGCTGTCAATCTTTTCATCATCTGTAAAATGATTAATTGTAGGCGGCACGATACCGTGAGTAATGGTGTGCAAAACTGCGATAGCTTCAATAACACCGGCAGCACCCAAAAGATGGCCAGTTATTGATTTAGTAGAATTAATTTGAATGTCGAAGGCGTGTTCACCCAGTAATCGGGAGATTGCATTAGATTCAGCGATGTCACCCAATGGAGTAGAAGTACCATGCATGTTGATATGATCTACTTCGTTAGTTGATACACCTGCATCTTCTAAACAATTCTTCATTACGAGATAAGCTCCTAAACCTTCAGGATGTGGTGCGGTCATATGGTAAGCATCTGCGCTCATTCCACCACCTTTTAATTCGGCATAAATAGTGGCACCGCGTTTTTTCGCGTGCTCGTATTCCTCCAAAATAATTGTTCCTGCTCCTTCGCCCAGAACAAATCCATCTCTGTCTTTGTCGAATGGTCGTGAGGCAGTTTTAGGATCGTCGTTTCGGGTAGAAAGTGCCATCATTGCGTTAAATCCGCCGACTCCACTTGCTGTAACTGCTGCTTCGGAACCTCCGCAAACAATAACGTCTGCCTTTCCTAACTGGATCAGCATTTTTCCGTCGATCAGTGCATTTGCAGATGAAGCACATGCTGAAACTGTCGTGTAATTAGGACCGTGAAATCCGTATTCTATCGAAATGTGACCTCCAGTAATATCGGCGATCATTTTCGGAATAAAGAAAGGATTAAAACGGGGAATATCTGTTCCTGCCCATTCTAAAACTTCTTTTTCAAAAGTTGATAAACCTCCAATTCCAGAACCCCAAATAACACCAACTCTGTTTTTATCTACATTGTCTTCGATAATCCGAGAATGTTCTACGGCTTCTCTTGCGGCAACGAGTCCGAACTGAGTGTTTCGGTCCATCTTTTTCGCTTCTTTCTTATCGAAATAGCGCAGCGGATCGAAATCTTTAACTTCGCAGGCAAATTTGGTTTTGAAATTTGTGGCATCAAAAAGAGTAATAGGAGCGGCACCGCTCTCACCTCTCACAAGGCTTTCCCAGTAATCTTTGGCATTATTTCCAACGGGTGTAATAGCGCCGAAACCGGTAACAACTACTCTTTTTAATTCCATAAATTTTTTTCTTGTTGATAGAATATTATTTGTTCACTACTTCTTCAATATAAGCAATAGCGTGTCCTACAGTTGTAATTTTTTCTGCTTGGTCATCTGGAATTTGAATGTTAAATTCTTTTTCAAATTCCATGATTAATTCTACAGTATCCAAAGAATCAGCTCCTAAATCGTTAGTGAAGCTAGCTTCTGGAGTTACTTCTGTTTCCTCAACGTCGAGTTTATCAGCGATAATAGCTTTTACTCTTGATGCAATGTCTGACATAGTAATTTATTTTAGTTAATTGTTAATTGATGCAAATATATAAAATTCTTTATGATTTGCCGTTTTTTTAATGATAATTAAGTGATAAGTGTAAGGCTCTTTTAATGAATTGGAAACAAGACTGTTCCTGAATTCTTTATGCTAATATATGATTTTTTATCTAAAAAATAATTAATGAAATCATAAATTTTTGATAAAAGCTATCATTCCCAAAGCCTATGCCTATTAGTAGATCTCAAAAAAAAAGCAGACCGAAATGAATCGGGCTGCTTTTAAATATTAATAATTTGATTATTATTTTTTAATCACTTTGAATGATTCGTTAACACCTCCATCAAGAATAGTACTGATAATATAAACACCTGGAGCTAATTTGCTCATGTCTACTTTACCGTTAACTATTTTAGTTGATACTGGCATTTTTTGACCTGCGATGTTGTAAACATGTACAGTTTCAATTGTTTTCTTAGAATTGATTGTCAAAATGTCTTTCACAGGATTTGGATAGAAAGAAACATTTTTGTTTCCACTTTCAGATACTGCAGCTGAGGCACATTCTGCATCTATAGACCAAATACTGTCATAGTGTTGACCAGGCGCAGGTGCATAAATAACTTGAGCATAAGTAGCTCCATTATCTGTAGAACCGTAGTTTGAAGCAGTTACCCATCCTTCGGTATATTTATAACCGATCCAATAGATACTTGTTGCTGATGCTGAAGTAGCTTGTAAAGACAACCAATATCTTGTATCTGCAGCAGCATTTACCGGCAATTCATAATTTGCAAGGTCTAATTTAACTGCAAATGTAGGGTAGCCTGCAAAAGTATCAGGTAAAGCAGTAACGCTCACCGGAACAACTCCAGTCCATGTTTTAACAACTGCTCCTGGTGTGTTTGTGCCACTGTCGCTCATAAGTACAATGTCAAACGAAGCGATATCTGCTCCTCCAGTAGTTGCTAAAGGTACCATGCTGGCAGTAATTGACTGCATTTTGTATTGAGCACTTTCCATTGGAACGAAGAAATCGTTTGCAAGAGCGAAATTTAAACTTTTCGTAATGTTACTTGCCAAATCTGCAACACCAGTGTAATTTTGATCGCAGCCATAATCTGGTTCTGTTGGAACAGTTCCACATTTAACTAATCTAGAATGGGTAGTTGTACTGGTACCGCTTCCACAAGCGCTGTCTGTATGAGCATAGAATCTAACATTACCGGATAAGGTAGAAGTCCAGGTAAGACTTCCTGTTCCCGAACCTAAAACGGTAGTTCCTGTAGCATCTGCAATCGTAATAAAATACGCAGCATTTGAAAGGGAGAATGTATATGAAGTACCCATTGTTACTGTAACAACAGAGTATTCGCCTGCCCAACCAGCAGTAGTAATTGCCGTTGCAGAACCATTACAAGCTGGAACAAATGCAGCCGCAGGATATTGTCCGTTTGGTGCAGTTAAACATCCTGTTGGCGCGGCAGCACCGACTGCTATAGTGTAGTCTTCAGTTTCACCATAACCTTGAGCTTCATCACAAGCCATATCTCCAGTTGCAGTGGTGTCACCTACGGCAGCAACTCTAACGCGCATCTTGTAATTTCCATTTGCAGTTCCTGCAGGAATTGCTAAATTTCCTGAAATCACAGTTCCAGCGGTAAATTTATTACCTAAAAAGGTAAATTCCGAAGTTTCGAAAAGATCATTATTGTTATAGTCAACCCAAACAGATACTGCTTCGTAAGCCCAAGATCCATTAAAAACGGTTACCGCAATTGGATAACTCATGCCTGCAAGAATCGGCGTGCTCGTCGTCATTGCCGTAAAATCGCCATAACCATTTGTGCTACAGGTTGTAGTGTTGTTGATTCCGGCAAAATTTACATTCGTTATTAAATCTCCATCTGTACAGTCCAGTACTGGCATACAATAAGCTGCCGGAGCGTAAGAAAGATTTTGCGCAGAGCCTGGCGCAATTACAGGTTTTTGTGTTAAAGGTTTTGTTGAAACTTTTGATTGAGCATTTTGCCCAAAAGATGCCAACGGAAGTAGCGCCAACATCAACAGAGATAATTTTGTTCTCATAAGGAATAAATTTTAGTTAAACAATATTTATATTGGCACTAAATTATAAAAAATAATCAACAAAAAACAATTTTCATTAAATTATTTGTCATGAAATTCAAAATTCATTGCTTATTGTTGAATTTCAATCTCGTCCTATTAACCCAGAAATCCCTTCAATAAGGAGTTAGATGAATTTTTCAATTACTTCTTTTAAAGAAAATTATGTATCGAAAAATTTTAATTTCATTAAGAATTACTACTGCATAAACCATTCATTAACAAGCGACGCAGCTAGTCTGGCCGTCTGCTCAGAAGGATCATATTGAGGATTTACTTCTGCTACATCCAACGCGATAAGTTTATCAGACTGTAATAGATGCTTGTACAAATGCATAAAAGAAGCATCAGCAAAAATTCCATTAAAAGCAGGGGCAGAAACGCCGGGTGCGATTGAAGCATTAAAAACATCCATGCAGATTGTAATATATAAGACATCAACCTCAGCTAAAAAATTATCCAGTTTTTCATATAGGGTAGGAAGATTCTCAAAAAAGATCTCTTCAGCTAAAATATATTTCATACCGAATTGATGCGCAGTATCGAAAAGTTTTAGAGTATTAGAATTTCTTTGAATACCAATATGAAAAGAGTGAACCTTATCTAAATTAGCAATTTGCCAGAATCCGGTTCCGGAGGTTGGCCCAATTTGCGGTTCTACAGCACGATTGTCGAAATGGGCATCAAAATTAATAATACCAACTTTTTTATTAGGAAAGGCTTTTTTGATTCCGGAATAATGCGCAAACATTACTTCATGTCCGCCACCAAAAACGATTGATTTGCCGCCTTTATTCAAAATTGCCTGAACTTTTTCGGCAAGTTCGTTTTGAGATTTTTCTAAATTTCGATCCTGACATTCAATATTTCCGAAATCTTTCAACGCAAATTTTAAATCAGTAACCGGAAAGTTAGCGATATTCTTTCGAATAACATCCGGCGCAACTTTCGCGCCAACCATTCCCTTATTTCTTCCTACGCCTTCATCTACGGCAAAACCATGAAGCACAAAATCATTTTCTGTGATCTGTTCGTAATCATTTTCCAAAGAAACCCTTTGAAAAATTCTGTGGTAAAGTGGTTCATCACCATCGAAGCGTCCTGTCCAGTTCATTTTTTATTTGCAGTATCAATTAATATTTACGTTTTCTACCTTCATATTTGAGGCAAACGCCATTGCAGCATCTTTAACCCAGGCATGTTCCCGTTGCGCTTTTCTTTTTGTTTCCAGCCGTTTTTTGTTGCACGGACCGTTTCCTTTTAAAACCTCCATAAATTCATCCCAGGGTAATTCACCGAAATCATAATGTTGCGTTTCTTCGTTCCATCTTAAATTTTCATCCGGAACTTTCAAACCTAAAAATTCTGCCTGAGACACCGTAACATCTACAAATCGCTGACGTAAATCATCATTGCTTTCCCGTTTCACTCTATAATTCATCGATTTTTGAGAATTTGGAGAAGATTCATCATTCGGTCCAAACATCATTAAAGCTGGCCACCAAAAACGGTTTAAAGCTTCCTGTGCAAGATCTTTCTGTTCTTTTGTTCCGCGACAAAGCGTCATTAAAATTTCATAACCCTGTCTCTGGTGAAAAGACTCTTCTTTACAAATTCTTACCATTGCGCGGGAATAAGGTCCGTAAGAATTTCCCATCAACATTACCTGATTCATAATCGCAGCACCATCAACGAGCCAGCCGATCGCACCAATATCTGCCCAGGATAGCGCAGGGTAATTGAATATACTGGAGTATTTCGCTTTTCCGGAAAGCATATCGTTATATGTAGAATCTCTGTCTGCAGCGATTTCTCCGTTATTTAAAGTTTCTGTGGCTGCATATAGATAAAGACCGTGACCAGCCTCATCCTGAATTTTCGCAAGCAATGCCATTTTTCTCCTCAAAGTAGGAGCACGGGAAATCCAGTTGGCTTCCGGCAGCATTCCTACAATTTCGGAATGACCATGTTGAGAAATTTGGCGAACCAATAATTTTCTGTAATCATCGGGCATTACGTCCTTTGGTTCTACTTTATTTTCTGCCTGAACGTATTCTAAAAATTTTTCTTGATTCATGATAGTTGCATTAAAAAATTAATTGGAGATCATCGCTTAATCCGTAATAATAGCAATTTCTTCCGGTATGTAAATTCCAATTCGGCCCTCCGAAAATTCCCCGACGACAAAAGTGATCGTTTTCTCCGGACTTTTTATTTCGTATTGATTAAATAAATAAGGATTGCCACTCAGCGGACCAATAACTTCTATTTTTCTGTCTGAACAGTACCAATAATAATTCCAAATATTTAATCCGTCTATTTTAAATTCCTTATCAACTTCGATAAGGGCAATAAATCTCCAGTTTGCCATGACTTAATTTTTTTGATAGTTATTTAGACATCGTAGTTCAGCATCACAATATTCGTGGTTGGATGACACTGACATGTTAATACAAAACCTCGCGCAACCTCATCGTCTGTTAGGGCGAAATTTTTCTCCATAAATACTTCTCCGTCCATGACTTGGGCTTTGCAGGTGCAGCAAACGCCGCCTTTACACGCAAATGGAACCGGAAGTTTCTCATTTAAAGCTTGATCTAAAATACTGTTTTTCTTTGAATTAAGGTGAAAAGAATATTCGTCGTCATCAATAATCACAGTAATCATACTTTCTAAATTCGGAATCGCCTTAAACTCATCGCTCATTTCTGAATTCTGATCATCGTCTGGTGCGGCGTAATATTCATACATGATCTGCAAGGACGGAACCTTCTTTTCTTTTTTAAGATAATCAGATATTCCTTTGATCATATCTGAAGGTCCGCAAATGAAATATGTTGATTCTTGTACGGGTATTTCTGGAAATCTTTCGAATATGAGATCCAGTTTTTCTGCGGAAATCCGTCCTTCGAAAAGCTCATCTTCAAAATGTTTCTCTCTGGAAAGTAAATAGATCACTTTTAATCTTCCTTCGAATTTTTGAACGAGCGCATCAATCTCTTCCTTGAAAATAATTTCGTTCAAACTTTTATTGCTGAAAAGTAAATAAGCAGTACTTTTTGGCTCCTGATAAAGAGCTTCTTTAAGATTCGATAACACGGGCGAAATTCCGCTACCTGCTGCCAAACCTACGTACGTTTTCTGGTTAGAGACATGATAATGCGTATAGAAATGACCTGCGGGCGCCATCACTTCGACAATGTCACCTAACTGTAATTCTTTGTTTAAATAGGTAGAAACTTTTCCGTCCTCTAAATGTTTTACAAGTATTTCGAGATTTGAATTTCCTTCGCTTGGAGAATTGATGATAGAATAGCTCCGACGCAAATCTTCGTCCCCAAAAAGAAACCTTACGTTCAAATATTGGCCTTGTTTATAAGAAAACTCATGTTTTAAATGTTCTGGTATTTCAAAAGAAATGTGCACGCAGTCGTTGGTTTCCTGCGCTACCTTTATTGTTTTTAAAGAGTGAAAATGATTCATATAATATAAAGTCTGTGAATCCCAAATATACTGAAATTCAGAAAAACATTTCTATCAATTATTCGCAGTGATGAATCTTTAACTAAAATGCTATGCTTTAGTAAGAAAAAAAGCCAGTAAATAGCACGGTTTCTAAATTAGATTCCCAAAATTTGGATATTTCGGAAATTTCGTCAGAATAACATTTATTATAATTAGATAATTCGGAAATTTTGTCCTAATTTTATCTGAAATATACGATAGAACGCTTTTTGTGCTAAAGATTTAAGAATTAAATGATTGATATGCATTAAGAAATTAAACCTGAAAATTTGGTTTCTTAATGTTTTTTAAAGAAATTTCAACGCTTAAAAACATAATTATGAACTTAAACCAATATACCGTAAAATCTCAGGAAGCCATTCAAAAAGCACAACAGATTGCGATGGAGTTTGGCAACCAAAGTATTGAACCTCAGCATTTGCTGGAGGGAATTTTTCAGATCGATGAAAATATTTCTGAATTTTTATTGAAGAAATCAGAAGCTGAATTAACCTTAGTTCGAGAACGAAACCGCAGCAATCTTGAAAACTTGCCAAAAGTAGAAGGTGGGAATGTTTATCTCTCTCAATCTGCAAACAAAGTTTTACTGGATGCGCCCAATATCGCAAAAAAAATGGGCGATGAATTTGTGACCATCGAACATTTATGGCTTTCCTTATTAGATGTAAATTCAGATGTTTCTAAGATGCTCAAAGATATGGGCTTAACGAAAAAAGGTCTGGAAACTGCTATTAACGAATTGCGAAAAGGCTCCAAGGCAACTTCCGCAAGTTCCGAAGAAACCTATCAAAGCTTAAATAAATACGCCAAAAATTTCAACGTTCTCGCAGCGGAAGGAAAACTCGATCCTGTAATTGGTCGTGATGAAGAAATTCGGCGGGTTTTACAGATTTTATCCAGAAGAACAAAAAACAATCCCATTTTGATCGGAGAACCGGGTGTTGGTAAAACAGCCATTGCCGAAGGGATTGCGCACCGGATCATTTCCGGCGATATTCCGGAAAATTTGCAGGATAAGACCTTGTATTCTTTAGATATGGGAGCCTTAATTGCAGGTGCAAAATATAAAGGAGAATTCGAAGAAAGGTTGAAGTCTGTTATTAATGAAGTCACAAAATCCGACGGCCAGATTATTCTTTTTATCGATGAAATTCACACCTTAGTTGGTGCTGGAGGTGGCGACGGCGCGATGGATGCTGCCAATATTTTAAAACCGGCTTTAGCGCGTGGAGAATTGAGAGCAATTGGTGCTACCACTTTAAATGAATATCAGAAATATTTTGAAAAAGATAAAGCCTTAGAAAGACGTTTCCAAAAAGTAATGGTTCTGGAACCAGATACAGAATCGGCAATTTCGATCTTGCGTGGAATTAAAGATAAATATGAAGCTCACCACAAAGTTCGGATCAAAGATGAAGCTATTATTGCTGCGGTAGAGCAGTCTCAAAGATATATTTCGGACCGTTTTTTACCGGATAAAGCCATTGATCTGATTGATGAGGCTTCGGCTAAATTAAGAATGGAGATCAATTCAAAACCCGAAGAGCTTGATGTTTTGGATCGTAAACTCATGCAGATGGAAATTGAACTTGCTGCGATTTCAAGAGAAGGGAACGACATTAAAGTCGGTCATTTAAAGGAAGATATCTCAAAAGTTTCGGAAGAGCGCAACGAGATCAATGCAAAATGGCTGAAAGAAAAACAGAAATCAGAAGATCTCACCGCCATTAAAAAAGATATTGAAGCTTTAAAATTAGAAGCGGAACGCGCCTCCAGAATCGGGGATTATGCGAAAGTTGCCGAAATTCAGTATGGCAAGATCAAAGAGAAAGAAGCTGATTTGCAGAAACTCGAACTCGAAATGCAAAATCATCAGAACGAATTGATCAAAGAGGAAGTAACCGCCGAAAATATATCGGAAGTAATTTCAAAATGGACGGGAATTCCGGTGACCAGATTGATTCAGTCGGAGAGAGAAAAATTATTGCATCTTGAGGATGAACTTCATAAAAGAGTTGTTGGACAAGAAGAAGCGATTGAATCCGTTGCAGACGCGATCCGAAGAAATCGTGCGGGATTAAGTGATGAGAAAAAACCCATCGGCAGTTTTCTTTTCCTCGGAACAACCGGAGTCGGTAAGACAGAATTGGCAAAAGCGCTCGCAGAATATCTTTTCGATGACGAAAATAATATGACGCGAATCGACATGAGCGAATATCAGGAACGTCATTCAGTTTCCCGTTTGGTTGGTGCGCCTCCGGGATACGTTGGTTACGACGAAGGTGGTCAGTTAACAGAAGCTGTTCGAAGAAGACCTTATTCCGTGGTACTTTTAGATGAGATTGAAAAAGCCCATCCTGATGTTTTCAACACGTTACTGCAGGTTTTAGATGATGGTCGTTTAACGGACAATAAAGGTCGGGTGGTGAATTTTAAAAATTCAATTATCATCATGACTTCTAATCTGGGATCGCATTTGATACAGGAAAATTTCGCAACACTCACCGATGATAATGTTGATGCTGTTCTTGATAAAACGAAAGAGGAAGTTTTTGCACTGCTGAAACAGACTTTAAGACCCGAGTTTTTAAACAGGATCGATGAGATCGTATTGTTTCAGCCCTTAAACAAAAAGGAAATTGGCAAGATCGTGCATTATCAGTTGCGTGGTTTTAATCAGATGTTAGAGAAACGTGGGATTATAATGACGGCTACAGAAGATGCAATTCATTATATCACGAATAAAGGATACGATCCAAGCTTCGGTGCAAGACCACTGAAAAGAGTATTGCAACAGGAAGTTTTAAATAAATTATCAAAAGAAATTTTAGCAGGAAATGTGAACGATGGCGATCGAATTACACTCGATTACTTTGAAGAAAGCGGTTTGGTTTTTCGGAAAACAGAGTAAGTTGTTTTGGGAATTAGAATTTTTTAAATTAAAATGAGTTAAAAAACGTTCAGATGTTAAACCATTTGCGATTACCACTAATATTTATTAGCCTGATTTACAATCCTAATGAATCATATAGACAAAATAAGGCGTAATAAATTTTGTCAGTTCACAAAATATATATTTCTTTGCTATATTCTAAACGCTGTTAAAAGCTAAGGAATAAATTTTTTTTCATCATTTGTGTTTTAGAATCCATCAGTCATGATGGATTCTTTTTTTTGTGATGATCATTCGTAAAGTGTATGAAACATAAATTTGTCGCAGGTTTCTTCCTAAAGACATTTCAATTTTCCCATTTAATTGCCTAGAAAAAGAAAATAAGATCATTTTGATGAGCGATTTGTAGAACTCCTTTTTCTCAAGATAGTCTGCAATTCAATTAGTTTCACTACTTTTGCACCTCGAAAATTCACATAATAATAAGCATTCATCACTATGATTTCGGTTCAAAGTTTAGGTCTTCATCATTCAGGAAATTATCTTTTTCAAAACGTCAATTTTACCATCAAAAAAGATGATAAGATCGGTTTGGTAGGGAAAAATGGAGCAGGTAAATCTACGCTTCTGAAGATGTTGACGGGCGAAATCAATTTCTATGAAGGCAGCATTGTTCAGGAAGGAACCGTGACGATCGGTTTTTTAAAACAGGATCTTGATTTTGTTAAAGGAAGAACAGTTTGGGACGAAACCATGCAGGCGTTTGAACAGATCAATGCAATGAAAAACGAATTAGATGAGGTGAATCATCAACTCGTTACCAGAACCGATTATGAAAGTGAAGCTTATGAAAACATCATTCACAGAATGACCGAACTGAATGATCTTTTGATGCATTACGACGCCTATAATTTGGAAGGTGATGTGGAGAAAGTATTATTAGGATTAGGTTTCAAAGCAGATGATTTCCAAAAGATAACCGATGAGTTCTCTGGCGGTTGGCGAATGAGAATCGAACTGGCAAAATTGCTTTTACAGAAAAATGATCTTATGCTTCTGGATGAGCCGACCAATCACCTGGATATGGAATCGATCATTTGGTTAGAAGAATTCTTAAAAGATTATCCCGGATCGATCGTCCTGGTTAGTCACGATAAGCAATTCATGACTTCAGTTTGTAACCGAACTTTCGACATTAATAACAAAAAAGTTGACGATTACAAAGCCAACTACACCAAATATCTCGAACTCAGTAAAGAGCGAAAAGAGAAACAAACGCAGGCAAAGAAAAATCAGGATGTGGAGATTAAGCAGATGGAAGATAACATCAATCGTTTCCGTGCTTCTGCGACCAAATCTTCTTTCGCGCAATCTTTGATTAAGAAGCTGGATAAAATGGAAAGAATTGAAGTTGATACTGATGACGTTTCCAAATTTAATATTAGGTTTCAACCCGCAGTTACTCCTGGGAAAGTAGTCTTTGAAGCGAAGAATCTCGGAAAAGCATATGGTAATAAACAAGTTTTTGATGAGGTTGATTTCTTCATCGAACGTGGACAACGAATCGCTTTATTAGGACAAAATGGTCAGGGTAAAACCACGATCGCAAAAATTCTTTCCGGAGAAATTACCGATTATTCTGGTGAATGGAATCTTGGACACAACGTAAACATTGGCTATTTTGCCCAAAACCAGGAAGAAGTCTTGACCCCAAATAAAACTGTTTTAGAGGAAGCCGAAGATTCTGCGACTGAAGAAACGCGTCCTCGTGTTCGTGATCTGTTGGGAAGTTTTCTCTTTCAAGGTGATGATGTGACCAAGAAAACAAAAGTCCTTTCCGGAGGGGAGCGTAACCGTTTAGCTTTGTGTAAATTATTGCTTCGTCCATTCAATACTTTGATTATGGATGAGCCGACAAATCACCTCGACATTCAATCGAAAGAGATCATTAAGTTAGCGCTACAGAAATTTGAAGGAACGCTGATTGTAATTTCTCACGACCGGGAGTTTTTACAGGGATTAAGCGATAAGATTTTCGAGTTTCGTGATGGAAGAATGAAAGAATTTTTGGGTGATGTTAATGATTATCTGGAGTTCCGTCAGAAAGAAAGCATCCGCGAAGTTTCTGCTGAAAAGTCGAAACTACAGGAAATGCGAAACGAACCTGTTGTTGCAAAAGTTGTTGAAAAGCCTGTGGAAAAAGCGCCGGTTATCGTTACCAAAGATCAAAAGAACATTCAAAATAAAATTAAGAAAGTAGAAGAGAAAATTTCTGAACTCGAATTGAAGATTGAAGAAATGGAAGCGACTTTCACTTCAGAAAATCCTTCTGAGGAAACTTTGGAATTGTACAATGCGAAGAAAGCAGATCTTGATCTGGCTTTGCAGGAATGGGAATTTTTGGGAACGCAGTTGGAAGATTAAAAAAAGCAGCTGAATATTATTAGAGAGGAAAAAAAATAAATTTCTTAAATGTTAATTACTTCTGAATTGAATTGAAATTTTTTTTCGCTACAAAACACTTTAATTTTATCTTTGAAATTATTTATTAATCGATCTTCATTTCCAAGGGTAAATCCGAAAATCCCTTCTCCACCGCCACCAGAAATTATTTCGATTGTGCATTTACCAATTTCAAATTTAATGATGAAGACAATCATTACATCAGAATTGGTTGCGAAACTATAGTGTTGTCCGAAAAAAAGCCGTAAATCTTCTTCTTTTTTTTCAATCTTGGGACCTGATATTTCTCGTAAAAAATGCAAGATTTCATCTTTAATTAATTCATTTCCAGAAATATTGATTTTAAGATTTTTCATAAAGTAGTCAACAATAAAGACGGATTAGTCTGCCATACTGATGATATGAATAGGTAAAATGTAATTGGCAGATGCTGTTTTTCCACCAATTTTCGACAAATTACCTTCAAAGAATTTTGTTGGAATATTTTTAATGATTGCAATTACTTTTTTTTCCATACTATTTAGTTGAGCATTTGGTTCCGAAATATTTTTCATATTTATTTTCATTACGGCTATTTCATAATTTGCATTTACAGTAAAATTAATTTGATATTTTATGCTGACCTCTTCACCTTGGAAAATATCTTGAACTCTTTTGGCAACCCAATTTTGCAAATCTTTGCTTAAAGGTTTTGTTAGTTCGTTACAAGCTTTATCGGGAAAAATAACAATTCCTTTCGTGCTTACGCATTTCGATGACAAGTGTAAACAATAAAATTTTCGTTTTGTTGCTCATTTTTTTTTTTTTAATTTTTTCTAAATAGAATATGGTAAATCTATTAAATTAGTTTTATTTAAAAATTTCGAAAATTATTTGGTTTAATAAATAATGAGAAATTAAAATCTCCTGAAATTACTCGGTGAAAAATAATATCTCGCTGTTTTTGTTTCCTCGTTATTTACATCAAGTTCATACCAAGGCGAAATTTTCGGGTTGAAAGGATTTTTCAAAACATGAATCGATTGAGCCGGCGTAAAACCCTACGCAAGTAAAAATAATTTTTCTCCTTTTTTATTTTCCGAGACTCCTGCGATAAAAACAACGTGTCCCGGACTTCCGGCATTGATCAAAATATCGCCTGTTTTTAGATCACTTGTTTTCAGGATCGATTGAGTTTCTTTATTCAAAGAAATTGTTCCCGCATAATTATAGATCAACTCTAAATATTTTCTGAAGTTTTCATAGGAATCATCGAAAGATGCAGTTTTTCTGAATTTCACAGAATTCCCATTGACAAAAGCACGTGTTCCATTTTGGAAATCATTCCAGGTCAGAAGATCGCCGCTTGTAAAATGAAATTTAATTTCATCGAACATTTTGTTTTTGAATAAATATTCCGCCCGAAGCCGGATAACCGCATCGGCACATTGTTGCAGATCCTTCGTTCCGGTGTCAATATCAAAAATAGCCTCGTGCAGATCTTGGGTTGCGATTTCAGTTCCATCGTATTTCAAAATGGGCGATCCGTACTTTTTTAGCGGAAAGCTTTCCAGGTACTCACCAAATGAGTTTGGCTTTTCACTTACATATTCGAAATCTTCGGGTGCAGGAAACCGTTCTTTTATTGTGTTTTTGTCTTCATTAATTTTAATGGAAGGATTTATTTCAATATTTATCGTTTTATCTTCTTTCAAAATAGAAGGTTTCAGGTTTTTCGATTTTCCGCAGTTCAAGAACAGAACAAAAATCCCCAGAATACAAAGTTGTTTCATATTTTAAAGATAACTATTTTTATAAACATCCAGCATCCAGCATCCAGCATCCAGCATCCAGCATCCAACATCCAACATCCAGCATCCAACATCCAACATCCAACATCCAACATCCAACATCCAACAACCCTCGCCTAACATCCGACCGAATTTCCTATCTTTGAACTTTAACCTAATTTCTATGAATCACAGTCCGGTTGAAGGTTTTTCTAAACTTTCTAAACAAAGAAAAATAGATTGGCTCATTAAAGAATATCTGAATGAAGACCGCAGTTATGAACAGATTCTTCAGCAATATTGGAATGGCGATCACGCACTGCAAAAACTCCACGAAGAATTTTCAGAAAACACGATCTCCAACTTTTACATGCCTTATGGAATTGCACCCAATTTTCTGATCGATGGAAAGTTGCTCGCTTTACCAATGGCGGTCGAAGAAAGTTCGGTAGTTGCAGCAGCTTCAAAAGCTGCGAAATTCTGGATCGATAAGGGCGGTTTTAAAACGACCATCATCAACACAAAAAAATTAGGTCACACTCATTTTATTATGGATGTGGAGGCGCATAAGTTGCAGCATTTTTTCAATTTTAAACTAAAGAAAAGATTATTTGAAGCCACCGAAGCCATTACCAAAAACATGCGGAATCGCGGCGGCGGAATTTTAAACATCCGACTCGTTGATAAAACTGCAGATCTGGAAAATTATTTTCAGCTCAAAGCGAGTTTTGATACGGTTGATTCTATGGGTGCGAACTTTATCAATTCCTGCCTAGAGATTTTCGGTAAAACATTGAAAGAAGAAGTTCAAAAGGACGAAAGCTTTACGCAGGAAGAAAAAGATTCTTTACAAATCGTGATGAACATTCTTTCCAACTTCACACCCGATTGTATTGTAAGAGCGGAGGTTTCCTGTAAAATCGAAGATCTTAAAGACGACAGCGGAATTTCAAACGAAGAATTTGCAACGAAATTTAAACGTGCAGTAACTATCGCAGAAATTGAACCTTTCCGCGCTACAACTCACAACAAAGGAATTATGAACGGTGTCGATGCGGTGGTGATCGCCACCGGAAATGATTTTCGTGCAACCGCAGCTTGTGCTCATGCATACGCCGCGAAAGATGGTAAATATTCCAGTCTAACGCATTGTACGATCGACAATGGAATTTTTCGGTTTTGGATCGATCTGCCTATTTCTGTTGGAGTTGTCGGTGGTTTAACAAATCTTCATCCGTTGGTTAAATTTTCTTTAGCGCTTTTAGGAAAACCTTCTGCACAGGAACTCATGAGTATTCTGGCAGTTTCCGGATTGGCGCAAAATTTTGGCGCACTGCGTTCTTTGGTGACGACTGGCATTCAGAAAGGTCATATGAAAATGCACCTCTTCAATATTTTAAATCAGCTTGGCGCGACAGAAGAAGAAAAAAATCATTTCGTGACTTATTTTAAAGACAAAACCGTTACGCATCATGAAGTGATTAGTGAGTTTAATTTAATGAGAAATAAATAAATTATATTTGTAATAAATGATCCCAAATGGAAACTTTAATTTTAAATAACGGTTCAAAAAAAGACTTAGATCTTCTTTTGGAGATTGCAAAAAAATTGGGTTTGAACTTAACAGTTTCAAACGAAGAAGACCGATATGATCGCCTTCGCAAATTGGCTAAAAAATTAGATGATTCTGTCGTTCCAAACGAAATTTCTATGGATGAAATTGTAGAAGAAGTACGATTGGTAAGAGAAGAAAGGCAGGATTATGGAAAGGAAAATAATTCTTGATACCAATATTTGGATTTCTATATTTTTAAGAAAGAAAAATCTTGATTTCTTGGAATTTATTGTAAATAACGAAATAGTTTTAATTGCTGATAACAATTTGAGAAATGAATTAGTGAGTGTTATTTCGAGAAAGAAATTCAAATCTATTTTTTCTGCGCAAGATATTGTTGTCGCAATGGAGTTTTTTGATACTTTCTCAACTTTCATTAATACTCAAAAGGAGTTTTTCGGTAGTCCAGATATTAAGGATGATTTTCTTTTTGATTTAGCTTTTCAGTCAAAAACAGAAACTATTGTTTCAGGAGATAAAAAGTTGCTTAATTATATGGTTAAAAGAGTATCGGTAATTTCTTTAGCAGAATTTTGGGAAAACTTTAAAAATTAAACTATGTTTCAACTCGTTCTGGGACTTTTAATTTTAATATTTGGGATTTTTCTGAAAGTCACCAAAGAGCCGGGATTTGCAAAATCAAAAAGGTTTTCCTGGATGTTTATTGCAATCGGACTTTTATCCATCATCGCAGAATTGGTCATAATGTATCAAACTAGAATTATAGCATGATGGAAAATTTTAAGATTAAAAAAGGATTGTTTTTGGTGTTGATAATGCTATCGGTTTTGAGTTTTTCGCAGCAGAGAAATTTAAAGATCACTAATCTCGAGCCTCAGTCTGAAAATTTTATATTTCCTCTAATTTCGTATTCGCAGAAACCTTTAGTAGAAAAAAAGATCAATACTTTTTTGCAGGTGGATGAGTTGGAGTTTGTCCCAAATTCAGGCAAAAATCCTTATCAGTTAGCTTCTACTGCTACAAATTCTTATCAAAACTATCTCTATTTTTACAGCTGGAAAAAGTTAGAAACTCCACGAAATATTCTTTCTTTTGAAATGGAAGGTGAAGCGAGTGGCGCTTATCCGGAAGGTTTTACAAACTATAGAAACTTTGATTTACGAACAGGGAATTTTATTAATCTGGAAGATCTTTTTCAGCCTAATTCCTATTCGAAAATCGAAAAAATCATCAATGATAAAATAAGGAACAGAGTCAAAGATTACATCGTAGAACTGAAATCTACGCCAACACGTGATCAGGATGCGGAAGAACAGATTACGATGTACGAAGATTGTTTTACTGAAAATACTTTAGCCTACTTAAAATTTTATTTTCAAATGAACCAAATGACCGTTGTTGCGGGTCGGTGTTCCAATCATGCTTTGCGTGATTTAGACGATCTGGGAAGTCACGAAATTGTTTTTAAGTATAAGGAACTCGAGACGTATTTTAGTCCGTATGCGAAAAATTTATTGTCGGATTCTGATGTAGCGATTTCTCAGGGAAGCATTCAGAATAAATTATACAAAGGAAAAATTGACGGGAAATACACGATCATGCTTTTCATGAAACAAATTTACGATGACAGTTCCTTCTCCTGTGTTTATTGGTATGAAAAAAACAAGAAACTCATTGAGTGGCACGGAAACTTTAATAATAATCACATTTCTGCAACCGAGGATGATTATCATGATGAGAACTTAAGAGAATGGATTCCACGAGCAAAAATCGAAGCCGATCTGAAAGGAAGTAGGATCACTGGAACTTGGCAGGATTATAAGACAAAAAAGAATTTAAATTTAGAATTAGAGGAATTATGAAAAAAATTGCGCTGCTGGTACTGTTCTTTTTTAGTACTCATTTTTTATTTGCTCAGAATAAGAGCGTTGATATTAAAAAAGAACTAAGCAAAATTTATGGTGATTTTCAAAAGAAAGATTCAGAATTAAATAAAAAATATTTGAGTAAATACCAATCCCCATATAAAGCAGGAAATATCGATGAAAAAAAAGTCTCAGATTCTTTACACAAAATAGATTTTAAGAAATATTACGTGGAATTAAGTCCATATAAAATACAAAAAATTGAAAGTCTTGAGAAGCTTTTGGGATTACTGAATGAGGAAAATCCAATGATAGGAAAGATAACAGTATATTCCAAAGACAAACCAGAAGAGGTAGAAAAAATAGATGAAGCCAAGAAAAATCCCGAATATTCCCACTTGCAATTTATTGGGATCACAACCGATGAACAGTTAGATTTAATTGAGGATAAAGATAAAATTCAAACCATAAGAAAAGATTTTGTTGCGAATTTTGATAGTTATTATTTCAGTGATTCTGGCGCAAACGTATTGTCTGCAAAGATTTCTTTTGTTTTAGATGATGACGGTTACTTTAAAAAAATAAAACCTGTAGAAGGAAATAAAGAATTCGCCTATTTTTGTGCGATAAGTTTGTACATGATGCATAAGAAATACGAACCTACTACTTACAAAGGAAAACCTGTTCTCACCAGATATCAACTTCCTGTAAAAATGCAATTTGAATAAATTAAATAAAAAAAATTAAAATAAATGAAAAACACCACATTAATTATCGGAGCAGTTTATGGATTAATTTCCGTGATCTTAGGAGCTTTCGGCGCACATGCTTTAAAGAAAGTCATTTCTGTTGAAAAGTTGGCAAGTTTCGAAACTGGAGTTCGCTATCAAATGTACTCCGCCCTGTTTTTATTAGTAGTTGGCTACATTTTAAAATTTGAAACGCCTGCAGAAAAATGGATCTCTATTTTAATGATCGCCGGAACATTTATTTTTTCGGTGAGTATTTATCTCTTGGCATTTAGTGAAGTTGCTGCAATTCCGTCGAAACTTATCGGACCGGTAACCCCGCTTGGTGGTTTATTGATGATCATTTCCTGGGCGATGTTGATTTTCTATTTTGTAAAAAATAAAGTTTAAAGATCTTTTAAAAATTATATTTAAATGTTTTTTCTATTCGGTTTCAACAAAAAGCCAAAAGGCAAACAACAACGCAAGATTGTGAAAAATGGCGTTGAGGTGAACGCGATCATTACGGTTTACAAGAGGTATTTTGAACTTTTCTTAATCCCCATAATTCCACTTGGAAAAAGTTACAGTATTTATATACCTCATTTTGATGAATATTATGAACAGGGATTTTTTGGAAAAATGCCCGTCGAATATTTAGAGATTTGTGAACAGGTTGGAAGACTTTACTAATGCTGACCAAACCAAGAATCGCATTATTCATCGGGATTTTATGCATCTCGATTTTCCCTGTAATTGTCAGGATGAATTTAACGTCGGGTTTAACCTCTGCATTTTACAGAATGGCGATCGCAACAGCGGTCATTTTACCTGTTGCGATCTATAAAAACAAACTTAAACTGGAGAATTACAAACTCCTTCTTTCAATAGCGGTTTGCGGAATTTTATTTGCTTCCGACATTGCCGTTTGGAATATTTCCATTCAAAATTCCTCCGCGACACAGGCAACTTTATTAACCAATCTTTCCCCGATTTGGGTGGGCATTTTTTCTTTTATTTTTTTGAGTTACCGGCCGCGCAAAAGTTTTTGGCTCGGAACATCGATTGCTTTAATTGGAATGATCGTTTTTGTGGGCATTGACACGATTTTAGACTTAAAACTTAATGCTGCATTTTTCCTCGGAATTCTTTCGGGGTTACTGTACGCGGTTTATATTTTGGTCAGTAAAAATGTGTTAGCGAAATTGGAAGTCATCACTTTCATTACCTACAGCATGCTGTTTTCCACTATTTTTCTCTTCGTTATCAACTTAATTTTCGGTGAAGCATTTTTTGGCTTTTCAAATGAAGCCTGGATCTCGCTTTTAATACAGGGAATTGTTTGCCAGTTGATCGCCTGGTTACTCATCAGTTATTCCATTCAAAATATGCGGGCAACAAGAGTTTCACTTAGCTTATTAAGTCAGGCGATTTTTGCAACGATTTTAGCTGCGATATTTGTGAGTGAAAAAATAACTCCAGTTCAAATTGTCGGTAGTTTGATTATTCTGACCGGAATTGCTACAACTTTTTATGAGAAAAACGCAGTAGCCAAAATTTAATTTATATTGAAAGTAAATAATACTTCAAGTGGAGAATGGTTACGTTCATAATTCAGTAAATTAAAATTTTAGTAGGTCAATTAAAATATTTGAATATACTGCAGTCATTTCTTAATAAATAACCAATATAGCGTATAATTATGTCCAAAAAATTAGATAAAAAATAGGTTGATGCATTGTTTACTTTGCTTTAATTTATAAAATCAAAAGTTAGAACGCTATTATTGAAACGACTTGCTCAATTTTATTTCCTATTATAAAAACTAGAACTTGCTTTATTCATATTAAAAATCTATATTTGTTAAAAATAATATAATATGAATTATTCTAAAATCAAATCCGTTCTAGCGGTATTAGCAATTAGCAGTACGCTTTTAATTTCTTGTAATAAAACTGAAAAAAGTGAAGTAGTAACCGATGCACCTGTTGAAACTGTTACCAATGATGATGTTGCCAATGATGCTGCTAAGCAGGATACGATCAAAATTACATTGAATTCTAATGATAAGATGCAATATGATCTTTCAGAAATCGATGTTTATGCAGGGCAAACAGTTGTTCTAACTTTAAACCATACGGGAACTATGCCGATTGCTTCAATGGGACATAACTTCGTACTATTAAAACAAGGGACAGATCTTAACAAATTCGAAGAGAAAGCTGGTAAAGCTCAAAAAGATGGATATATTCCAACTGATAGAAGCGATATTATTGCGAATACCAAGCTAATTGGTGGTGGAGAAAGTGACACTGTAACATTCATGGCTCCTGAAAAAGGAACATATGATTACCTGTGTTCTTTCCCGGGACATTATTCCGTAATGAAAGGTAAATTTAACGTAAAATAATTTTTAGGGAATTATATTTTCTTAAACATTTAATAAAAGGATTGGTAAGTTTTTACTGATCCTTTTTATTTTTTCACCGCAATTTGTTCGCCCATTTTGATGGTCGTTTCTAAACCTTTTGAAGTGTTTGTCAGTAAATCTTGATCAATATTAATTCTGTCTTTTTCGAACAACAAAACTACGGTTGATCCTCCAAATTTGAAGTAACCTTTTTCTTCACCTTTGCTAACAGTCTTACCAGAGTAAGTTTGAATCATGCTTCCGACCATTGTTGCACCAACTTCTACCATAATCACATCGCCAAAAGCGGGACTTTTTATAATGCCATATTCTCTTTTATTCAGCCAGAAAATTTCGGCTTTTTTACGAAGTGCTAAAGGATTTACGGAATAATAATAACCATCAATTTTAGTATTTGAACTTGCTGTAGTTCCACTTACTGGGAAATGATACCGATGATAATCCGGTGGTGCAAGCCGAAAAACGATCATTGCTCCATCTTCATATTTCTTCGCTAAGTCGGGATTATTTAAAAAGGAGTCTACATTAAATCTGAAGCCTTTTATATAAAAATCAGAATTATTTACATTGGTGTACGCTAAAATTTTTCCATCTGCAGGAGAAGCTACTGCGAGGGAATCTGCAACAATTGGTCTTGCATTTGGTTTGAGTTTTCGAGTAAAAAAATCATTAAAACTGGAAAAATTCTGTTTTTGTGCGATCGTGATATCTACTTCGTAATTTTTGATGAATGGCTTAATCTTATCAGCTGACGATGGTTCGTCCATCATATCGCCGTAGATGGAACTTACTATTTTTCGTTTTGCAATGGTCCATAAAGTCGCTTCGCCAACGGGATTATGGTAGAGCCAATCTAACCATTTTTCCCCGTAAACATTTTCAATTTTTACCTGTCCGGTTGCTCTCTCCACATATCTGATAGGTGTCTGGGGCGGAACGGGAAAAATTGCGAGAAAGAAAATGACTGCTGCAATTAACCATATTGCGAGCCATTTTTTATTTGGTTTTTTAAATTTCATATTTATAAGTTGATGAACGACAAATTTAGTTAATCATTGAAACACTTTGGTCAATATTTGCAATTTAAAACAAAATTTGAGAATGGCACAAATGCTCAGGTTTAGTCGACTATCATAATGATTCAACAATTTGTTTTCGTCCGCACACATTTCACAGATTTACACGGATGAACTCTTGACACTTTTGAGAAAAGAACTTATTAAATGATCTGTGTAAATCTGTGCGCGAAAAAAATAACACCTATGAAAACTTGCTGAAAATTACAAATCTTCTAGTGATAAACCAATCGCGCCCCGACTTGAGTGGAGCTCTTTTTTATTGGTGGCTGAGCGGAGTCGAAGCCACCAATAAAAAAAGCGGGAACGGAGGGCGGAAAGGCGCCCTAAAAAAAATTAAAAAATAAGCCTTTCGACAACGTCAAATGTGCGCCCAAATAATTTAAACACGAATCCCAGTATCTAAGCAAATTTTCTTAAATTTGTAAATCTTTAAAAAAAATAAATATCTAACAAAAATAATATGAATCTTCACGAGTACCAATCGAAAGAAATTTTGGCAAAATACGGCGTAAACATCCAACGAGGTTTTATCGCAAATAATGTTGACGAAGCTGAAGCTGCAGCGAAAAAGTTGACAGAAATGAACGGAAACGAAGGCTGGGTTGTTAAAGCACAAGTTCATGCAGGTGGACGTGGAAAAGGCGGCGGCGTAAAGTTTTCTCCAACCATGGAAAAACTGAAGGAAAATGCCAAAAACATTATCGGAATGCAGTTGGTGACTCCACAAACTTCGGCAGAAGGGAAAAAAGTGAACTTCGTATTAATTGCGGAAGACGTTTATCAACCGGGCGAAACGGAAACGAAAGAATTTTATGTTTCTATTCTTTTAGACAGAGCACAGGGAAAAAATATGATTGTTTATTCTACAGAAGGTGGAATGGATATTGAGCACGTTGCAGAAGTAACGCCGCACTTAATTCATAACGAAGTTGTTGATCCGGGTGTTGGTTTGCAAGGTTTCCAAGCAAGAAAAATCGCTTTCAACTTAGGTTTAGAAGGTGCTGCTCATAAAGATTTCGTAAAGTTCATTGCTTCTTTATACAACGCTTATGTTGGAATTGATGCTTCACTTTTCGAAATTAATCCAGTTTTAAAAACTTCTGACAATAGAATTATCGCGGTTGATGCTAAAGTTTCTTTAGATGACAACGCGTTATTCCGTCACAAAGATTTGGCTGAATTAAGAGATACAAGAGAAGAAGATGCAACTGATGTTGAAGCGGGTGAAGCTGGTTTGAACTTCGTGAAGTTGGATGGTGACGTTGCCTGTATGGTAAACGGAGCCGGTCTTGCGATGGCGACAATGGATATCATTAAATTATCTGGTGGTAATCCTGCAAACTTCTTAGACGTTGGTGGTACTGCTGATGCAGAAAGAGTTCAGAAAGCTTTCGGAATTATCCTGAAAGATCCAAACGTAAAAGCAATTTTGATCAATATCTTCGGTGGAATTGTACGTTGCGACCGTGTTGCACAGGGGATCGTAGATGCTTACAAAGCAATGGGAAGCCTTCCTGTTCCTTTGATCGTTCGTCTTCAAGGTACCAATGCAGTTGAAGCGAAAAAGTTGATCGATGATTCTGGTCTGCCGGTTCATTCGGTGATCACTTTGGAAGAAGCTGCTAATAAAGTAAAAGAAGTTTTAGGTCACTAAGATTTTCAAAATATAAAAGAGAAACCGTTTCATTAATTTGAGACGGTTTTTTTTTATTTCTTTTTAGGAGCTATTTCCGGCTTGGAATTTACCCTGACCTGTCGAAGGACTTTATCTTTTTCTCCTCGTACCTCGTCAAAAAAGGATGCCGTTTCAATCCGGGCTAGTTACGATTTCCGCTCCCAACGCTTTTTAATTCTTATAAGTAAATGATGCGGCAAAAATTGAAGACGCTGTTTTTTATGGATAACATTAGTTTAGCTCGATGCAAAAAGGAAATCATCAATAAAAAGTAAGATTCAGTGAAAATATAAATGGTTTTTAAATTCGTTAATATCTAAAAAACGACTATTTCGCAATATTTGTTGCGATAAATATATTAGGATCTTGCGCAATATTGCTATATTTACTACTTGCAAAAAAATCATGAAATTCCTTTTTTCATTGCTAATGATTTCACTTTTCGGTTGTGCTTCTCAAGTACCGAATTCAAACGAAGTCCCTGTTAAATTTGAGGACGCAAACCACTTTCCTTACGAACTTATTTCAGAGAAATTTAAGATAATAGATTCTCAGGTTCAGATGGATGGTGTATTTTCTATCATTCATTCTAAGTCCAAAGGCAACCGCTTAGCTCCCATTCCATTTGTTAATGACACGGAATCCTATTTGATCTTTAAACCGCTGTTGAAAAATTCGAACGATATCGAGATCAAAGAAATCTATTTAGAAAACGATATCCTTTATGTAATTATACAGCCACTCGATAATCCTCAAATAAAAAGTTCGGGTAGGATCACGCCGAACATACTGGTGAAATTGTTACAGAAAGTTTCTTCGAAAAAAGTGATCGTTAAATAATCTTAAACAACAAATCTAATGAAAACAAAAATTTTTACTCTTTCGTGTTTACTCATCGCAATGATGGGTTTCAGCCAAAATTACTGGCAGAAAACAAACAGTGCGGCTAAAGAAAATTTAGCTCAGAGATGGGTTCAGCCTAAAACGAGTTCGGTTTATCAAGTCAACTTAGATAAAATAAAAAGTGACCTTTCTCATGTTCCGCAAAGATTTTCACCGGATCACAGTCACTTAATTACCTTTCCCGGAACCGATGGGAAATTTAAGGAATATATAGTACAGGAAGCACCGGTTATGGCTGCAGAAATGCAGGCAAAGTATCCAGATCTTCGTTCTTATGTCGGTTGGCAAAAAGACCAGCCAAAAAATTCAATCCGTTTCAGCGTAACTCCAGAAGAGGGGATTAGCGCCATGTATTTTGATGGTTGGGATATTAGTTATCTGGATAAATATACCAATGATAATTCTCAGTATATCATTTATAAAAGAAGTGATTTGCCAATTAACGATCGCCTTTTCGAATGCAATGTCGAAGGTTTGAAAGGTCAGATGACAGATGATCTTACGGGGAAAGCTCCTCTAGTTTCAGATGGTCAGTTCCGAACTTACAGATTGGCATTATCTGCTACAGGAGAATATACTGCTTTTCACGGAGGTACGGTAGCCAGAGCTTTAGCTGCAATGGTCGTAACAATGACAAGAGTTAATGGGATTTATGAAAAAACCATCTCTGTCACCATGGTTATGATACCCAACAATGTATTGATCATTTATACAGATGCAGCGACAGATCCTTTCACAAACGGTAATCCCGGCTCAATGATCACCCAAAATCAAACGAACACGAATACGGTAATTGGAACTGCAAACTATGACATTGGACACGTTTTTGGTACTAACAGTGGTGGTTTAGCTGGCCTCGGAGTTGTTTGTACCACGGGAAAAGCCAGAGGAGTTACAGGTTCCGGAGCACCGGTTAACGATCCTTTCGATATTGATTATGTCGCTCACGAAATGGGACATCAGTTTGGGGGAAATCATACCTTTAGAGCAAGCACTGCTTCTTGCAGCGGAAATGCAAATAATTCTACTGCGTATGAAGTAGGTAGTGGAACTACCATTATGGCTTATGCCGGAATTTGTGGTGTAAACAATGTGCAGCCAAATAGCGACGCTTACTTCCATTCTGCCAGTGTAAATGAAATGTATTCGGTGATTAAAAGAGCAACCGACTGTTCTGTAAAAGTATCTAATAATAATGAGGTACCCACTGCAGACGCCGGATTGGATTATACAATACCAAAAGGGACTGCCTTTGTTTTAACAGGAGTGGGAACCGATCCGGATAATGATCCAGTTTCTTATTTATGGGAACAGTTAGATAATCAATCAAGTACACAGCCGCCCGTATCCACTGCGATAGCAGGTCCTGTTTACCGTTCATTATATTCAACACCTTCGCCTTACAGGTATTTTCCTGCGATGAGTTTTGTACTGGCAAATAATCTTGTGCCGAAATGGGAAGTAACTCCAGGTGTAGCGCGAACATTAAATTTCTCTCTTTTAGTTAACGATGATCGGGCAACCGGAAATCAGGCGGCCAGAGATCTAATGGTGGTAAAAGTTGATGATGCCGGACCATTTATCGTAACCTCTCAACCTTCCAATATTGAATTTGATGCGGCCGATACGATCACCGTTACCTGGGATGTCGCTGGAACTGACGTAGCACCGGTAAACACACAGAATGTAACGCTTCTTTTGTCCAGAGATAATGGCGCTAATTTCGATGTAGTTCTCGCGGCGGGTGTTCCAAACAATGGTTCAGCCAATGTAAATCTTCCAAATGAAGATATTGCTTCTGCAAGAATCATGGTGAAGGCGGACGATAATATTTATTATGCACTAAACGCTTCTTTCTTCTCTATTAAGAAAACTTTAGCCACCGTTGAAAACAGTCGTAAAAACATTGGTATTTATCCAAATCCTGCAAAATATGAAGTAAATGTGAAAATGAACGATGCAGAAAATGCTCAGTTCACTATCTATGATGTTTCAGGAAGAGTAGTGAGCTCAGGAAATGTTGCAAGCGACGGAAAAATTAACGTTGAGAAATTACTCAACGGCAATTACATTTTGAAACTGGTCATGAAAAATGGGGAACAACTCTCCGAAAAATTAATGATCAAAAAATAATTAAAAAGATTTTGAAATAGAAGAGGGTGCTAAACAATAGCATCCTCTTTCTTATTTTTCCTGAAGTTTATCCGACTACTAAAAAAATATTTTTCTTCTTTACAGCAATGGAAATAGTCTAATTTTTTTTGATAAATCCTGGTGAATAATTCCACCAATTTCAAAAAAAAGTTCAGCTTTACAATGAATCGAAATTATTTATTCGGACCTCATTCCGCTCCAGCTTTATTAACCATTTGAGCGGCGAGATCTACTTGTGTGGCTAATTGTACGCCTTCACTTTCGAGCTTACTTTTTAATCTCATCAAGGCATCTGTTTTTACTTTGTTGATGCTTGCACCACTTTTCATAAAAAATCTAATCTGCATATAAAAAACTCCGAAAGATTGTTTTTGGATAAAGACCTGTGCATCTTCGACATGATCAGCAAAATCAAAAGTTTTAATTTCAGCCAAAATCAGATCACTCACTTTCTGCAGATCCTGATTATTTGAAATTTGAATATCTAAAAATACTTTTCGCTGTCCGGACGCAGAATAATTAGTAAATGGCGCGCTGAAAACCAACTGATTCGGAACATGTACCTTTTTACCTTCGTCTGTAATAATTTTGGTAGTTAAAAAATCAATACTTTCTACCGTTCCGGAGATATCTTTTATTGTGATATAATCACCTACGGCAAAAGCTTTATCAACACTGATCAAAGCACCGGAAAACATCGATGACACTAAATCTTTCAAGGCAACTCCGGCAATTACTCCTGCAACTCCCAAACTTCCGATAAACTTCAAGACAAATCCGCCCATTCCCATGATCTCGAGAGAAATGAAAGCTCCGGAAAGGACAATAAGGAATTTAAAAACTTTAATTAAAGTTACCACAGACGTATTTTCGCTTTTCGGAAAAAACTTGTGGAAAATTTTTACAGCTATTTTACTTAAAAAACTGCTCAACGTTAGAAAGAGGAGGAAAACCAAAATCCCAACCGCAATGCTTGGTGTAGCCCTCGCAAAACCGCTGTACCATTTGTTCAGGACAGACATTATTGTTTCGTAATAATTCATAAATTAATTGTATCACTAAATTAAGTTCTCTTCATAGCAAAATGCTTTCCAAAAGTTTATTATACAAATCTGCAGGAAAAAAAGCGATGAACAGAATTTTTGTACTGCTGTTACAGTCAATTTTTTTGAAGGTAAAGCGGTCTTTAATATAAACAATTTTGTTAGAAATACTATATTTCATTCCGATCTCTGAAAAATTCAAAAACTAAAACGTTCAAAAACCAATCACTCTACGGTTCAATTACTTCGGGCCAAACGCAAAAAAACCTATCTTTGTCGGCCACAAGAAAAACGGCTTGTTGATTCCAGATTCGTTTGGGGTAGGAAAGTCCGGACACCTTAGAGCAGCAAAGCGGATAACATCCGTCGGTCGCGAGATCAGGACAAGTGCAACAGAAAGTATGTATATTAATTTATAGTGAAACCAGGTAAACTCTTTGCGGTGCAATGTTAAGTATATCGGATTTTTTCAGCAATGAAAATAGGAGTGGCTCGCTCCAAAAACCGAGGGGTAAACAGCTCAAGTTTTGCAGCAATGTAACGCGTAGATAAATAACAGGCATTCTGGTTTCGGCCAGTTTACAGAATCCGGCTTATAGTTTCTCTTGTGGGTTTTTAAAAAAAAATAAAAGAAGCAGAAATTTAAATTTCTGCTTCTTTTTTACTGATTTTATAAAGACTAATTTTTTTTTGGATCAGTCTTTACTCAAATTATTCATTCTCCAATTCTTTTTTCGCATCATCTAAACCTGCAGTTGCTTTTTCTGAGAGCGTCGGAAATTTCAAATTCATGTTTTCCATCGCATCAATAATGATCTGGATTGCTGCAACTCTTGCAAACCATTTGTGATCTGCGGGAATCACGAACCAGGGCGCACAATCTCTGGATGTTTCGTTAATTGCTTCTTCATAAGCCTTCATATACTGAGGCCACAATGCACGTTCGGATAAATCAGCGGCTGCAAATTTCCAGTTTTTTTCGGGTTCGTTAATTCGGTCCAAAAATCTTTTCTTCTGTTCTTTTTGAGAAACGTTAAGGAATATTTTAACTATCGTAGTTCCATTTTCCGACAGATGTTTTTCGAAATTCCGAATACTTTCATATCTGTTTTTCCAGAATTCTTTGTCAAAATCATCTACGGAATCCCAGACTTTCTCGCTTAAGTTATATTCCGGGTGAACTTTGCAGACTAAAACACTTTCGTAGTAGCTTCGGTTAAAAATCCCGATCTTACCTTTTGCGGGCAGTGCGATATAATGTCGCCACAAAAAATCGTGATCATATTCTTTGGTACTTGGAGCTTTAAAACTGTGCACTACGCAACCCTGGGGATTTACTCCACCAAAAACGTGTTCGATCAAAGAATCTTTTCCCGCCGCATCCATCGCCTGTAAGACGATTAATAAAGATTGGCTTCCGTCTGCATATAGTTTTTCCTGCAATTCGCGGAGTTTTTCCTGCTCTTTATCCAGCATTTTTTTGCCTTCACTTTTCTCCAGTTTACCGGAGTATTCGGTGTTGGCATCTTTCATAGAGAACTTTCCTTTTACAATATAATTGTCGCTAAAATCTAGATCCATTCTTTTAATTTTATATAAAAATAAAAAAATCACTTCAATTACGAAGTGATTTTATCTTTTATTTTGAAAGTTGTTTTTTACAAAGCAGCTTATTTAGCTTTTACAGGAGTGGCTTTTCTGCTTTTTTGCATTTGTGCTGCAGGCATTGCTTTAGCTTCCATTTTCATTTCTGTCGCTGGCATTGCAGCTGCGCCATCGATTGTACCTTTAATGTTGATTACCGATCTGCTGTTTGCAGGATCATTAGAATAAACCTCGATAATTTTAGTAAAAGGTCCTACAATCGTCGTGTTGTAACCTACTTTTATTTCTGCAGTTTTGCCTGGCATGATTGGATCCTGGCTCCATTCCGGAGTTGTACAGCCACAAGAAGCCTGAACTTTAGAAATAATTAATGGCTTATCTCCTGTGTTTTTTACAACGAAAAGACGGTGTCCGTCTGCGCCAGCTTTAACCGTTCCGTAGTCGAAAGTTGTTTTATCGAAAGAAATAGTTTGTGCAGAAGCAAATACTAAAGAAGCAGTTAGGAATAAACCTGATAAAATCTTTTTCATATTTTTAATTTGTTTTTATTGATTGTTTGATAAAATTTGAAAGACAAAGTTAAAAATTATTTCAATATGAATATCATTTTTTTTAATTTACCTATTTTTGCAACTATTAAGCCAAAGAAAAGACTTTATGCAAATTTCAGAAAAATATAATCCTCAGGAGACCGAAAATAAATGGTACAAATACTGGTTAGAAAATAATTATTTTCATTCCGAACCGAACGAAAAACCACCTTATACGATTGTAATTCCGCCTCCTAATGTTACGGGCATTCTGCACATGGGACACATGTTGAATAATACGATCCAGGATGTTTTGGTGCGTCGTGCAAGAATGCAGGGATTTAATGCATGCTGGGTTCCGGGAACCGATCACGCCTCTATTGCAACAGAAGCGAAAGTCGTGGCAAAACTAAAATCTGAAGGTATCAATAAAGCTGATCTTTCCCGCGAAGAATTTTTAAAACACGCCTGGGAATGGACCGATAAATATGGAGGAACGATCTTGGAGCAGTTAAAAAAATTAGGATGCTCCTGCGACTGGGAAAGGACGCGTTTTACTTTAGAACCAAAATTATCTTCCCAAGTCATTAAATCTTTTGTTGATCTATATAATAAAGGACTAATTTACCGAGGTTACCGAATGGTGAATTGGGATCCGGAAGCCAAAACGAATATTTCTGATGAAGAGGTAATATTCAAAGAACAAAACGGAAAACTTTACTATTTAAAATATAAAATTGAAGGAACGGAAGAATTTCTTTCCGTCGCAACAACTCGCCCGGAAACGATCTTCGGAGACACGGCTGTTTGTATCAATCCAAATGATGAGCGTTATGCGCATTTGCGTGGTAAGAAAGTAATCGTTCCTATTGTTGATCGGGTAGTTCCAATTATTGAAGATGATTATGTAGATATTGAATTTGGAACCGGTGCTTTGAAAATTACACCTGCTCATGACACTAATGATTACGAGATCGGGAAACGACACGGTTTGCACATGATCGATTCTCTGGATGATGATGCGAATTTAAACGAACACGGATTACATTACGCCGGAAAAAACAGATTCGAAGTTCGGAAGCAAATTGCGAAAGAATTAGAAGAAAAATGTCTTTTGTTGAAAGCAGAAGATTATGTAAATAAAGTCGGGACTTCCGAAAGAACTGGCGCTGTCATCGAACCTAAAGTTTCTGTACAGTGGTTTTTGAAGATGGCAGATATGGCAAAACCCGCTTTAGAGGTCGTAATGAATGATGAGGTGAAATTTCATCCGGAAAAATTCAAGAATACTTATAAGCATTGGATGGAAAACATCCGCGACTGGAATATTTCCCGACAGTTATGGTGGGGACAGCAAATTCCAGCCTATTATTTTGGCGAAGGTGAAAATGATTTTGTCGTAGCAGAAACGATTGAAGAAGCTTTGACTTTAGCCAAAGAAAAATCCAAAAATCAGGAACTTACCGTAGAAAGTTTAAAGCAGGATAAAGATGCGCTCGATACCTGGTTTTCTTCCTGGTTGTGGCCGATCTCAGTTTTCGACGGTATTACAGATCCTGATAATAAAGAAATTAATTATTATTATCCCACTTCGGATCTGGTTACAGCTCCAGATATTATCTTTTTCTGGGTAGCCCGAATGATCATGGCGGGAATTGAATACCGAAAGGAAGTTCCATTTAAAAACGTGTACTTCACCGGAATTGTCCGCGATAAACAACGTCGGAAAATGTCTAAACAGTTAGGGAATTCTCCTGATCCAATTGAACTCATCGAAAAATATGGCGCAGATGGCGTCCGTGTTGGAAGTTTATTAAGTTCCGCCGCCGGAAATGATCTGCTTTTCGATGAAGAACTCATGTTGCAGGGACGAAATTTTGCTACAAAGATCTGGAATGCCTACAAACTAATTCAAGGCTGGAAAACAGAGACAACGATAAAAGCCAACGATTCCGACCAACAAGCCATCGCGTGGTTCGGCAATCAAATGGATAAAACCATCACAGAAATTACCGATCAGTTCGACAAATTCCGGATTTCAGATGCGCTGCACTTATTGTACAAATTGATTTGGGACGATTTCTGTTCCTGGTATCTCGAAGCCATCAAACCGAATTACGGCGAGCCTATTTCTGAAGAAGTTTATGATCAGACGATTACCTATTTTGAGGAATTAATGAAACTGCTTCATCCATTCATGCCTTTCCTTTCCGAAGAATTATGGCAGAATATTGCAGAAAGAAGTACCGATGAAGCTTTAGTGATTACGCAGCAGAGAAAAGTAGAAAGCTTTAACGAAGAGATCATTAAAAAGTTCGAAACTTCGAAAGAATTAATTTCGGGAGTTCGGAATTATCGCCAGAGCAAAGGAATTTCTCCGCGCGAAGAAGTGGAAGTATTTACCAATGCATCAGCTTTTGATAATGAAAATCTGGTAAGAAAATTAGCGAACATTTCGCAAATTAATTTCACCACAAAAACCGATAAACCAAGTTACTCCTTTTTAATTGGCGGAACGGAAATTTCAATTCCTTTAAGCGAAAAACTCGATTTAGCGGAGGAAAAAATTAAAACAGAAGACGAGATCAAATATTTAAAAGGTTTTTTAATTTCTGTGGAAAAGAAATTATCTAACGAAAAATTTATAGCCAATGCAAAATCAGAAGTTGTAGAATCTGAACGTAAGAAGCAAAAAGATGCGCAGGATAAAATTGTTCTGCTCGAAGAAAAATTAAAAACGCTCTAAATATATTTCCTGAAAACTAACTTATAAAGGCTAAAAGAACCCTCTTTTTTTAGCCTTTTTTCTTTTACCTTTGCTCTTTGATCATACTTATGGAACACCTGCAAAATATTCAAAAACTTTTCAGCAAAAATTTTGTCGAAAATCCTTTAATTGAAACTTTCGAAACCGGAAAAATTACACTTCCCACCGGAAGATTAATTGCGTGCGATCCTTTGATCACTAATGACATGAAGGAGTTTAAGATCAATTTTCCTCAAGGCGAATTTCCTGTTTTAGTTCATAAAGAAAGAGACAGCAACTGCATCGCTTACGTAGAAATAGTTTTTGGCGAAGAGGAAATTGTAGAGTGGAAACTCGCAACCACCGAAGATCAGAATATTGAAGAACTGAAAGGCGAAGAAATTTTTGGTTATCCTGTAGAAAGTGGAATGGGATGTTTTATGGATTTCGAAACTCAGGAATGTTTGAACCAGTTAGAGAAAAGATTGTTTCATAGAAAAGCCGCTGAGTTTATGGGAATTTACGAAGAGTTTTTCCACGAACATTTTTTTGATGAAAATGGTGCGATTGATCAATTTGCATTCTTAAAACCCGACGAAGAAAAAGAAGGAAATATATTTGCTTTCGAGACTGGTTATGGCGAAGGATTTTATGCAAGTTATATCGGATTCGGATTAGACGATCAGCCTTTAAAAATAGTTACAGAATTTATAGAAATAGGTAGTTAAATTAAAGTTAAAAATTACCGAATCTCTAATTAAAAGAATAAATTTGTTCGGCAATCCCACAAGGCGCGATTTATCGCGTCTTTATATTTTAAGTAAATTAAAAAGTTCAAACCTTAGAAATAATGAATATCACTTCAGAGCAACCGAAAATTATCGTTGTAGGCAGTTCTTCTATCGATTTAGTGCTGGATACAGAGCATCTTCCGAACCCCAATGAAACGGTGATGGCAGTTCAGTCTGAAAGTTTTTTTGGTGGCAAAGGTGCAAATCAGGCCGTTGGTACAGCACGACTTGGCGCAAGTACGTATTTTATCGGCTGTGTCGGAATGGATCCAAAAGGACAGCAAATACTTCGGAACCTGGTCGACGAAGGTGTAAATGTTGGTTTTGTTTCAGAGGATGAAGATATCCCAACCGGAACTGCATACGTTACTTCCTCGCATGGAGTGAACTCAATTGTCGTTGTTCCTGCTGCTAATTACTGCATGACCGTTTCTCATATTGCCGAAGCAGAAAAAATATTTGCAACCGTAGATCTGGTTTTGCTTCAATTAGAGATTCCAATGGAAGTTGTAGAATTCACAGTGGATCTGGCGCTGAAAAATAATAATAAAATTGGTATCTATGCTTCGCCGGCAAAAAAATTATCTGCGAAGATCATCGAAAATGCAAGTTTTATTGTAGCAAAAAGCAACGAGCTTTCTATCGTTTTTGGTGATGAGCAGCGGGAAGAAATTTTAAGAAAATATCCGAATAAACTTTTTGTTCGCGATGATTCTAATTCTACAACGTATTTCAACGGGTCTGTAATGAAATATTACCGCAACGATCACGATTCTCTTTTACATAAGATAGGAATTGGGGACGCTTTTACTTCGGGTTTTGCGGTCGCTTTCTGTCACGGTAATTCGGTGGACGAATGCGTGAAATTCGGAAATGATGTTTCTTTGAAAGTGGCTAAAAAAAGAGGTTCCCAAAGTGGCTTACCTTATTTAAAAGATCTGATCGAAGAGTAAATCCTATTTTCAACATACCGAAAATTTTCTCAAGACTTTATAAATTCCTTATTTTTAAAGAATTATTTCTCTGTTTATTAGTAGAGAAAGATTGTTAAAAATGCAAGAATTATTTCTAAAAACTTCGGACCAATATTCAATTGCTGTTAAAATATTTGAGCCTCAAACTCCGAATGGAAAATTACTGCTCATCAATTCTGCAACAGGCGTAAAACAACAGATCTATTTTTCCTTCGCAAAATACTTCGCCGAAAATGGCTTCACGGTTATTACTTACGATTATCGTGGGATCGGAGAATCGAAGCCTTCAAAAATGAAAGGTTTCAAAGCCTCAATGCGAATTTGGGGAACTGAAGATTTTAAAACGGTTACCGATTTTATTAAAAACAATTATTCAGATCATCGAAAATTTTGTCTCGGACATTCTGTGGGAGCATTGATTTTAGGAATGAATAGAGATGCTGACATTTTCGAAAAATTCATTTTCGTGACTACGCAAGATGCATATGTCGGAAACCTTACGTTGAAAGTAAAAATCGCCGGAATCCTCGGTTTTGGAATTGCGGTTCCTTTTACCACGGAGCTATTTGGTTATTTTCCTGCTCATCGTTTCGGTTTGGGTGAATCTTTACCGAAAGGAGTTGCCTACGATTGGCGAACTTTAATTCTAAATAAAAAATCGACAAGCCGGCTTTATGAAAAAATTGAGAAGGATTTTTCAAAAAATTTAACTCAGGAAACGTTCATTATTTACGCCGAAGACGATCCTTGGGTGACGATGAAAGGAATGGAAAATCTCATGAATAATGTCTATCCGAATTTAAAGAAAACCTACCGAAAAGTTCTGGTTTCAGAATCTCCCAAAAAGGAAATCGGTCACGTCAATTTTTTCCGGAGTTTTAATAAAAGTCTGTGGAAAATAGTCTTACATGAACTTTAAAAAAAATCCGGAACCGTTTAGCTTCCGGATTTCTTTAATTATTGAAATTGGTTTTCCAGACTTTTCAATTCCGAAATAATGCCGTCTAACTTTGCATCCTGTTTTTTAATTTCCTTTTTACCGAGATAAAAATAGGCGAAAAGCATCCAGGAATAGGTGATGGCAAATGCAAGAATCATTTTCCAAAGATCTACATTCTTTAGTAATTCGTACATGTAAATTCCCAATGCTGTTCCAAGGAAAAGGTAGTAAACCGGCATATTCCAGTGTCTTTGACTTTTCTGAAATTCTCTGAAATTCTGCCATTGTCTCAAATGAAAACCTGGCGTTTGGGTTTCATCAATATTGCTGATTTTTTTTGCCGTAAAGATCATTAGAAAGGCCTGAAGAAAACAGACGATCGAAATAATGATCATTGATGACATAATAGGCATTGTTTTTAAATTTGAGTCTAATGAAATCATTAAACCAATGATAAAAATTCCGGTTACCAGGAGCAGAATTGCACCTTTGGTATAAGTGTTTTTAAGTTTCATACGATTGTTTTTTATTTTTGAAATATTGGTTTTTTTTGTTGGGATCTTTGTTTCAGATTGTTGCCAAAGATTTTCCAGTTCTTTAAATTCTTCCATAATTGGTATATATTTCCTGAAGTTCTTTTTTGATTCTGTGAATTTTTACACGCAGATTATTTTCCGTGATTCCTGTAATTTCTGCGATTTCTTCGTAAGGTTTCTCTTCCAAAACCAATGTGATAATAATTCGCTCGCTTTCCTTTAATTTACTGATGCATTCGTACAAACGGTTGATTTCTTTTGAGTTATCGTAGGTTTCTTCGTGCACCAATTTTGAAAGAATTATTTCGGAATTTTGATCTTTGTTTTTTTCTTTCTTCAATCCAACCAAACACGTATTGATGGCGATTCTGTAAATCCAGGTTCCAATTTTACTTTCCCCTCGGAATTTGGCCAAACTGTTCCAGACTGCGATCCAGGTTTCCTGATGAAGATCGTCTGCGAAAAGTCGGTCACCCGAATAACTCAGACATAACTTGTAGATCCTGGGAGAAAATTCGTGATAAAGTTGATCAAAATCGTAAGTCATCTTTTTGGAGTTTTGCAGAAGTCAATTTTTAATTTTGGATTTTTCATTTGAAAAGTTTTCTGGTTCATAAAAGCTCTTTTTCCAATTTCTTTACATTGGATATAATTATTCTGAAATTATTACAAAAATTTTAAAAAAATAGCTCAAAGATTTTAGTTCTCAATTTCAGCGCGTCTTTTAAATTCCTTAAATTTACATCAAGCATTTAAAAAATATGAAAATATATACTAAAACTGGCGACAAAGGTGAAACTGCATTGTACGGTGGAACCCGCGTTTCCAAAGCTTCCGCACGAGTAGAATCTTACGGAACAATTGATGAATTGAATTCCTTTATCGGATTCGCAAAATCTGAGATTTCTGATGAAAAAGTTTTAAATCAACTTAAAAAAATTCAATTCGATTTATTCACTGTCGGTTCAGAATCTGCAACGCCAACTGATAAATTAACTTTAGCCAATGGGAAATCACGCCTGGCTTTAATGATTACCGACACAGAGATTGAAGAGCTTGAACATTGGATGGATGATTTTGAAACAGAACTGAAACCGCTTCAATATTTTATTCTTCCCGGCGGCGGAAAAGGACCAACTTCACTTCATATCTGCAGAACGGTTTGTCGCAGAGCCGAAAGAAGCTTGGTTTTCCTGAATGAATCGGAAGAAGTTCGTCCGGAACTAATCAAATATCTCAACCGACTTTCTGATTATTTATTTGTTTTAGCGCGTTATGTTTCGCATTTACATAACGAGGAGGAAGAATATTGGAATCCAAATAATAGAAAGTAGAAACGTTTTTGAGTTGTAAAGAAGTCTTTAGATTAGTTTCAAACACTCAAACACTCAAACATTCAAATACTTACATACTGAATTGAAAGCACTTCTTTTTATCAACGGAGTTCCGCCCAATAATCTTCCCGAAACGGAAGGTTATTCTTTGATTGCCTGTTCCGACGGCGCTTTTCATTATTTAAAAGAGAAGAAGTTTCCGCTGGAAAAATTAGATTTTATTTCAGGTGATTTCGATTCGCATTCCGGGAAAGATGAAAATATCTACGAAGAAAAATTCATTTATACTCCCGATCAGGATAAAACTGATTTTCAAAAATCCTTAGAAATTATCAAAGAACGAGGTTATACAAAAGTTGATGTTTATGGTGGAAGTGGCGGCGAAATGGATCATTTCCTAGGGAATTTGACCGTTGCTTTTCTCTTTAAAAATAATCTCAACATTACTTTTTTTGATGAATATGGAACCTATTTCTTTTCACCGAAAGAATTCGTTTTAAATAATGCAAAAGGAAAAACTATTTCCTTGTATCCTTTTCCATTTACTAAAAATATTACGACGAAGGGTTTGCAATGGCCTTTAAATAAAGGAGATCTAGAAATAACGAAAAGAATTGGAACAAGAAATGTTGCAAGTGAAGAAACCGTTTCTGTTGATTTTGAAAGTGGAGATTTGGTAGTTTTTGTTTCTAAGTAGAAAAAGTTGTTTTTCTATGAATGAAAAACTTCAAACATAATTCTATTGCAGTCTTATTAAATCTGAATAAATAAATCATTAAAACCACTTTTTTTTCTCAAATTTGCATTTCTAATTCATATACACTTTTCTATACAATGAAGATTAAATACTCAGAGCTTATTGACCAAACCCTATATTTCCCAACCGAAGAATTTAACGTTGCGGATAATACTTTACAGTTCCACGATATTCCTTTAATGGAAGTGGTAGAAAAGTTTGGAACGCCTTTGAAGTTTAATTATCTGCCAAAAATTTCGATGAATATCGAGCGTGCTAAAGGCTGGTTCAAAGAAGCTATCGAAAAACATGACTACAAAAAAGGCTATAAATACTGTTATTGTACCAAATCCAGTCAGTTTGCTTTTGTCGTAGAAGAAGCTTTGAAAAATGATATTTCCCTGGAAACTTCTTCGGCTTATGATATGGATATTATCCGTTCGCTTTACGAAAAAGGAACGTATGGAAAAGATGTAGAAGTCATTTGCAACGGTTTCAAAACCGACGATTATCTGGCAAAAATTTCAGATCTTATCAATAATGGTTTTCAAAATATTATTCCAATTCTCGATAACTATCGGGAGCTCGATAAATTGACAGAAAGTATCGACACTACTTTTAATATCGGAATTAGAATTGCTTCTGAAGAAGAACCAAAATTCGAATTTTATACCTCCAGATTAGGGATTGGTTACAAGGATATTATTCCTTATTACAGTCAGAAAATTGCAGAACATCCGAACGCAAGACTGAAGATGTTGCACTTTTTCATCAACACCGGAATTAAAGACACTGCTTATTACTGGAACGAATTATACAAATGTTTGCGCGTTTACGCCCGTTTGAAAAAAATTGCTCCGGAAGTTGATTCTCTTAATATTGGTGGTGGTTTTCCAATTAAAACTTCTTTAAATTTCGATTACGATTACCAGTATATGGTGAACGAAATCGTATCACAAATTAAAAAATTCTGTGAGGAAGAAGGTGTTGAAGAACCAAATATCTACACTGAGTTTGGTAGTTTTACCGTTGGTGAAAGTGGGGGGCATTTGTACAAAATCATCTCTCAAAAGCGCCAGAATGACCGTGAAAAATGGAACATGATCGATTCTTCTTTCATGACCACTTTACCCGATACTTGGGCGATTTCCCGAAAATTTATTATGCTTCCACTCAACCGTTGGGAAGATACTTATGAACGTGTTTTTCTGGGTGGATTAACCTGTGATTCTGATGACTACTATAATTCTGAGCAACATACGAACGCCATTTATTTACCCGTTTTCAGCGAGACAAAACCTTTATACATCGGCTTTTTTCACACCGGAGCTTATCAGGAAACCATCGGCGGTTACGGCGGCGTTCATCACTGTTTGATGCCGCAACCGAAACATATTTTGATTGATAAAGACGAAGAAGGAAACTTCACTTACAAAGTTTTTCGCGAAGAACAAAAAGCAGAAGATGTTTTGAAGATTCTTGGATATTAAAAAAAATAATTTCACATATAATAAAAAGGAGCAACCAGTAAGTTGCTCCTTTTTAATTGAGGTCGCGCTGTCCACTTTATCTTTTTCTTTTTTTTTGCAAAAAAGAAAAAGGATGCCGTTTCCATCACGGCTAGAATTACAGGTAGTTTGTCGTTCGAAGGATAAGAAAAACCTTAAAAATATTTCGAGATCTTTTCAAACTCAATTTCTCCAAAATCTGAAATAACCAAATTCGCTTTGTCATAATTTTGACCTATCGAATGTTCACTTTTGTAAGCCGTGCAAAAAATTCCTGCAGAGTGAGCTGCTAAAATCCCGTTCGTAGAATCTTCGATCACCATGCAATTTTCTTTGGACTCATTTGCAATTTCTGCGGCAAGTAGAAAAATTTCCGGATGAGGTTTCGATTCTTTCAAATCTGCACCACTTATTTTTCCAACGAAATATTTTCCTAAATCGAATTTCTCAAAGACCATATTTATTGTGATCATACTTGCAGAAGAAGCCAGTACGAGTTTAATTCCGTTTTCAAAATAATTTTCAATCAAACTTTTAACGCCGGGAAGAAGATGAAAATCTGCATCGTTGTAAAAATAATCTTTGAAATATTTTCTTTTAATGACCGCTAATTCTTCATGTTTTTTTTCGAGTTGATACTTTGCAATCAAGGTCGTGCAAACTTTTTTCGTCGAAGCTCCTGTAAAAGAAGTATATAATTCTTCGGAAACTTCAATTTGCAAATCATCAAACATTGTGAAATAAGCTTTTCGGTGGAGTGGTTCAGTATCGACAATGACTCCATCCATATCGAATAAGACTGCTTTTAATGCCATAAATTTTTAGTTAAAGATAATTCTGTTCTGGAATAAATAAAAGATTCCAAGTACTGCAAAAAGTAGAATTGAGAATGCAAAAATAGAATAAGGATTCGCAAAATTCACCGTCCAGCCTAAATATTTGAATCTTTTAGGTGGAAATAAACGCTTGTCGTTTTTGTTATAATAGAAAATACCTAATTTCCAGTTTTCTGGATTTTCTGAATCGTTCGTAGGAATGTTTGTTTTCATCGCATCTATTTTGAAATTAATAAATCTTTAAAATTATTTCAAGGACAAGATCCAGGAACTGATTTTATCTAAAATCTTTGGTGAAAATGTTTCTGTGATTTGACTGTACTCGGCAGGATTTCCTGTTTTTGCAGTTTGGAAAAGGTGATTCAAACCTTCAAATTCTACGGTTTCAAAATGTTTATTTTCAGCTTTTTCCAGTGATTTTTTAATTCCGGCTAAATTTTCTTTGGCAGAAACCTGCAGATCTAAACTTCCACTAACTGCTAAAACGGGAATTTTTACTTTTGATAAATAGCGATCAGGATTAAATTGAATAAAATACCTGAACCAAGGAGTTGAAACTTGCTTTGCCTGAATTGCGGCAGTTTCATCTATTTTCTCCTGAGAAATCTGACCTTTTGGTAATTTGCTTAAATCTTCAATTAAAATAGATTTTAGGTCGGATTCTAAATTTTCACCTTTATAACTATTAACAAAAGCGTAGATTTTTTTATTAAGTTCGGTATTTGTTTTTAATACATTTTCATCTGCGCCGGAAATTTTTGATATATCGGAACTCTGTTTCTGCAGCAGATCTTCAATCGGAATTCCGGGTGCTGCAAGCAAAACCAAAAACTTCACCTTTTTATTCAAATCCGAAACTATCGGCGCGATCATTCCGCCTTCAGAATGACCGAGCAACCCGATGTTTTTGTAACCGCTCTTTTCTAAATAATTAACAGCAGAATTGATGTCGGTTGCAAAGTCTGCAGTTGTTGCGCCGTCTTTACCTCTTTCAGAACCACCAATTCCTCGGTCATCTAACCTCAAAGTAGCAACTCCTTTTTTCGCCAGATCGTCAGCAATGACGAGAAACGGTTTATGCCCGAAAATTTCTTCGTCGCGATTCTGTGCACCACCACCTGTAATCATTACCAGAATCGGGGAATTTTTGTCGAAAATTTTTGGAGTTGCAATTGTTCCGGCCAGCAGATTTCCCTGAACATCATTTTTAAAAGTAATCTCTTTCGTATCGTAGTTAAAAGGAGGTTTTGGCTCTTGCGGTCTATTGCCTGTTGGCGCTGTATCGTTTTTCGTTAAAACTAAGGGCACATTCATTCCATTCTGTGTAAAATTTCCTTCAATCTTTTCCCCATTGAGTTTTCCCTTGTAACTAATTCCTAAATTGGAAGCTTCGAAAGTGACTTCATTATTTTCGAATGTAGTTTTTTGAATAGGAATTCCTTTCGCACCCTGCATTGGACTATCAAAAGAAGATTTGATCTGAGTTTCATCTTCTTCAATGTGAATAACCAGCGGTAACTTTTGTCCCTGAACATCAAGATTTCCGTACCACGTTCCAAAAATGCTTTGAGCAAATAAATTTTGCACTAAAAGAATGAACGTAACTGCAATTAATTTTGTTTTCATAATTAAAGTTTTATAATAGAGGTAATAAATTGACAAGCTGGAAGTGAAATAAATAATACGATCGCAAAAATGGAGATCTTCTGCCAGGATTTAATGTTGGTCGCTGTTCGGAAGCCATTGTAAAGCAGAGCAATGCTGTAAATGATAAACGGTAAAGTCAGACCAACAAACAGAAGAACCATCATTAAATCCCCGATTTCTAACGGAGCGTTCTGCGATGTTTTATTCGCAAATTTTCCGAGATCAATTAATTGACTGGCGATAATGACAACGAAATTCAAGACCTGAGAAATAAGCACAGCGTTTAAAATATCGATGAGTCGGGTTTTGCTGTTGAAAATTTTACCTAAAATAAATAAAACAAGGACCGCGAAAATAATACTGAAGGCACAGTAAAAAAAAGTGGTCGTCAGATTTGAATTTTCTACTGGAGAAAAATGAAAAATACTATCCATTTTCATTTTCCCAAAATAAAGGACTAATCCGTTAATAATAAAGAAGACGCTGCCGAAAATCAAAAGCTGTTTCTCCGAAAACTTCACAAACGGATTAAAAATCGTTTTCCAGTTCATATTATTTAATTTTAAGTTGCTTGATTTTTTCAATCAAATCATCCATTTTATTTCGCATGGTCGGATAGGAAAGTTCCGCTTGTTTTGCCATTTCTTTAATGCTCCCGCTGGAGAGAAAAAATTCGAGGATAAAATCCTGCTCATCTCTGTTTAATTTTAGATAAAGTGGAAGGTCATAATTTCCGTTCACCGTCGTGTCACAATGATTGCATTTCATTTGGCTCACATTGAGTGAATTTTCGCAACTAGGGCAATGTGTAGGAAGCTTCATTCGTTTAATTGATTTCAAATTTAATAAAATTAAATATTTCTTTAACAAAGTTAAAAATTATATTGTAATTGCAAAATAATTGTGGAGAAATTTAGAAAATCGATAGCACAACTAAATTCGTTTTCACAATTTATATTTCAACCGAAAATATTTATCTTTGACGCTCTAAATATTAAATTTAAAATATAATGAAAACATACGCAGGAATTCCGGAAGAAAATGCGCAGTTAGAAACTTCCAAAGTAATGCTCGTTACCGTTCCTTACGACGGAACTTCCACCTGGGGAAAAGGTGCTGATAAAGGTCCGGCTCTTTTTTTAGATGCTTCCGAAAACATGGAATTGTACGATATCGAAACGAATACTGAACCTTATTTGGAAGGCATTTTTCTCGGTGGCGACATCATTGAAAAATCTTCGCCCGAAGCGATGACGGAAGCGGTTTATCAAAAAACAAAAGAACTTTTGAGCAACGACGGAAAATTATTCACTCTTTTTGGTGGTGAACATTCTGTTTCTATCGGTTCAATTCGTGCGGTTGGAGAGAAGTATGAAAACCTCACGATTTTGCAGTTAGATGCGCATACCGATTTACGTCCGGATTTTCACGGATCGACTTCCAATCATGCTTGTGCGGTTTTTGAAGCGAGTAAAAAACACAATTTGGTTCAGGTTGGAATTCGTTCTTGCGACATCGAAGAAATGGAGCATGTGAATAAAGAGCAATGTTTCTGGGCACACGAAATCGCTAAAAAAGAAGACTGGATCGATGATGTTTTAGAAAAAGTTTCCGGAAATGTTTATATCACGATTGATTTAGATGCCTTCGATCCTTCAATTGCGCCATCAACCGGAACGCCAGAACCAGGCGGTTTGCAATGGTATCCAACTTTAGAATTACTGAAAAAAGTTTTTGAAAAATGCAATGTGGTGGCTTTTGATATTGTAGAATTAATGGATTCTCCGATGCCGAAACCAACTGCTTTTCTTGCTGCGAAATTGTATTACAAAATGTTGGCTTATTATCATATTTCGAGAGATTAGTGCAAAAGATTAAAAGATGATAGAAACAAATTATTAGACCTAAAAAAGCCATTTAAAATTTTTTGAAAGGCTTTTTTAATTAAGTTTTCGATTATCTAAATTTTCTACCCTGATACGCAGAGATGAAAAGTCCGAGTACTGCACTTATGCTAATCAACTCTGGAATTTCGCGATGAAAAAATTCCCGGAATACTGCATTCGCTGCTGCCGCAACTACAAAAAGAATAATAGCAATAAGACCGTTCCTGTTAAACTTATAATCAAATAGAAAGATGGGAATGCTAAAAAGCGCAACGATCAGAGACAATTCACTTTTGGTCAGCAAGAAATAAATAATCAATATTCCCAATGCAACCTTAAAAAATGTAAAAAAATACGAAGAAATATTTTCATTGTGCTTGGATAAAAAATTGAAGGACTTGATGTTTTTTATATTAAATTTAAAAGAATTCATCAAAAAAAAGTCGATTTAAATTCACTTGGCTCTTTTTACTTTTTCCTTTGCTCTGCTGCAATTATATTAAAACATCAACCCCAAAAAACTACCCCTCAACAATTTCAATAAAAACGGTCCATTAATTTTTGAAAGAATTTTATATTATCTATGGTGAATAGGCTCGGCAAAACTTGTTTCTCTGGTAATCCTAGAATTTGAAAAGTAGTCTTTTATGCTGGTATTCAAATTATAAGCACCAAGCCCTTCCTGATATTGAGCACCGACTTTTATGATTACGGAATCATTAAGTATTTTAACATCGTAGATCCGCTCGAGCATTCCATCATCGTGAACTAGAGTTGCAAATTTTTGTTTCGAGCGATTTCCCTCATTTTTAGGTGAAGATATAGTGAAGTAACGATTGTTTTGGTCAGCGATAATTAAATAGCTGAAATCATCGCAACCGGTCAAGCCATCATCATCAGAAGCACCCATTTCAAAATTCGTGACCGGAAAAATTAAAAAATCTTCCTTTTGATCATTTTGAAATGCAAACTTTCGATCCGCATCTATTTTATAAATATTTTGACCAAAAACAATAATCCATTTTCCTTTAAATTTGATCTTTACAAAATTAGATTTTAAACAATAATCCTTACTATTTCCAATGTTATAAATTTGTTTGCTCTTTGCTAAAATTTTCACTTTTGAAATTTCATTTACTTCAATTTGACCTGTTTCCACTAAATTTTCATCGAAAACAGACAACGTTCCTTTTAATAAAATTCCTTCTTTCGAATAACTTTCAAATACAATTTTTGAACTCGAAATTTCTTTTTGAGGATTTTTTATTGAATCAGTTTTTATTTTTGAAATCTCCGCCTTTGTATCATCCTTTTTATTTTCACAACTGATGATGAAGAGGAATAATAAAAGACTAAAAAAATTAATAAAACTTCTTTTTACCATTTTCATCCTATTTCAAAACATCGACCTCCAAAGAACTGTCCCCGAAAATTTTAATAAGCGCTTTTGTGTAATCTTCCTTCGTTGCAAAGTTTGGATTATCCATGAATTTTTGAGGATTTACTGTGAACAAAGGAAACCAGGTGCTCGAAATTTGAATCTGGATTTTATGTCCTTTTTTGAACGTGTGCATTACATCCTGCAATTTGAAATTCACCGCGGTTTTTTGATTTGGAACCAAAGCTTCCGGTTTTTCTCTTGAATTTCTGAATCGTGCAGGCATAATTTCGCTTCGAACCATTTGATGATAGTTTCCATAAAGCACACCGTCTTTTTTCTCTTTTGGTACAAAATCTTCCGGGTAAATATCGATCAGTTTTACCGCGAAATCTGCATCAGTAGAAGTTGATGCGATATTTAATTTCGCCATGATTTCTCCACCGAAAGTCATATCTTCAGTTAAAGCGTCTGTTGTAAAAGTAACGACATCTGGTCTTCCTTCAGAAAATCGTTGGTCTTCGCTCATGTAATTTCTTGGGGTAAATCCATTGAATTCTTTCAAGTTCACTGAACTCAAAACCGGGTTCGAAGGATCGCTGTAATATTCAGAAAAATCATCGGCAGCCGTATTTTTTAAAGTCCCATCAGCCAGATAAAAACTCACTTTCTTCGCGTTTTTTGGTGGATATTGCGCGAACTCCTTCCAAACATCAGTTCCTGTATCAAACATCACCGCTTCCGGAATTCCTGCATCAGTTTTTGTATCTCCTTTTAAATAATGATTAAAGAATTTAGTTTCCAGGTTTTTCTGGTAGTAAGTCGCGATACTGTCGCCGAAATAAATATCGTTATGAAATGCTTTTCCGGTTTCTCTTCCCCAGGCTCCGTGAGAAAAAGGTCCCATCACAATCGTGTTTTTTGCTTTCGGACTGGTTTTTTCAATCGTTTTATAAATATTTAAAGGTCCTGAAAGATCTTCAGCATCGAACCAACCACCAACAGTCATTACGGCATGTTTTACATTTTTTAGATGAGGTAATAAACTTCTCTTTTGCCAGAATTCATCATAGTTCGTGTGCTCCATAATTTCCGTCATGAAGAAATTATTTTTATAATATTTTTCGTAACCGTCTTTCAAAGTTCCCATATCTCTGTAGAATTTCAAACCGTCTTCTGAAGTAGGTTTGATGAAAGTGTCCATATACCAACCTTCTTTTTCAGCCTTCGTTTTCTGAATTCCAAACACAGGAAAAGTCCGGAAATATCCCAGCATAAATTTACCATTGTGCAGAAAGTCATCATTCCAAAAATCAGAAATTGGCGCTTGTGGAGAAGAGGCGACCAAACTTGGATGATCCGATAAAATTCCTGCAGCCGTATAAAATCCCGGATATGAAGTTCCGTACTGACCGACTTTTTTATTGTTGTTGTCTACATTTTTAATGAGCCAATCGATCGTGTCATATGTATCGGTACTTTCGTCCACATCTTTATTAGATTTGTGTTCTACTTGCGGCGTCATATTCGTCCAGCTTCCTTCGCTCATAAATCTGCCCCGAACATCCTGATAAACGAAAATATATTCATCCTGCATCAAATATTTATTCGGTCCCAAAGATTTTGGAAATTCAGTTTCTCCATAAGGTGCTATGCTGTAACAAGTCCTTTGCATTAAAAAAGGCAGTTTTTTATTTTTCGAAATATCCTTTGGAGTATAAATAGAAGTGAAGAGTTTCACGCCATCGCGCATGGTGATATAAACTTCTTTTTTGTTGTAATTTTCTTTTACAAAAGTATTGTCTGGTTTGTTTTGACCGAACGTAAAGATCATTAAGAAAACAAAAGTAATTTGAAAGTATTTTTTCATAGAAATAATTTTGAACGAATTTATAAAATAAAAAACAGAAATTTGAACTTAAAATTAGATTCATGGAATTATTTGAGAACATTGCTGATCCAACACTTAACCTTCTGCCACAAGATGGAACTGTGAATTATTACGGTAAAATTTTGGAGGAGGACAAAGCAAATCAATTTTACGATCATCTTTTTAAAACCGTTGAATGGCGCAATGATGAAGCCATAATTTTCGGTAAAAAAATCATTACAAAAAGAAAAGTGGCATGGTACGGCGATCAAACTTTCGAATACACCTATTCCAAAACAACAAAAAAAGCGCTTCCCTGGACGAAAGAACTTTTGCATCTTAAAATATTAACGGAAGAAAAAACAGGCGAAAAATATAATTCCTGTCTGCTGAATTTATACCATGATGGGAATGAAGGAATGGCTTATCACAGCGACGGCGAAAAGGATCTTAAAAATAATGGTGCGATCGCCTCTTTAAGTTTTGGTGCCGAAAGAAAATTTTCCTTCAAACATAAAACGACAAAAGAAAAAATAGATATCTACTTAGCAAACGGAAGTCTATTAGTAATGAAAGACCAAACCCAGAAGTTCTGGCTGCATCGCCTTCCACCCACAAAAAAGATCTTTACGCCGAGGATCAATTTAACCTTCCGAACGATTGAAATATCTTAAACATCAACGGAATTTGAATACGCCCTAAATAGGAGGAAATCGCACCAACTTCTTAAATTTTAAGAAAAGTTTATCATTTGTAAAGATCTAAGCGGAGATATTATTATTAAATTTGAGATTATAATTTTTAACATTAAACAAATTCAACTATGAAAAAAACAATTGCAATGGCTGCATTGGCACTTGCTGTGTCATTCGGTTCTATCTCCTGTAAAAAGAAAGTTTCAGATGCAGAGCTTCAAACTCAGGCTACAACGGTTGTAACATCTAATCCTAACGCGACGGTAGAAGTAAAAGACGGAACTGCCCATTTAAGTGGAACTTTCGCTGATCAGGCTGCTAAAGATAATATGATCGCCAGTTTAAAAGCGATTCCGGGAATTAAAGATGTTATGGATATGGCAACAATTGCCGCTCCCGTTGTCGTAGAAACTGCTTCTGCAGTGGATCCTGTGGTGCAGCAAAAAGTTACGGATGCTGTTAAAGATTTCCCTTCTGTAAAGGTAGAGGTTGTGAATGGTGAATTAACATTAACCGGAAACGTATCTTCAGCACAGGCAAGACAGATCAAAATGTCTGTTGATGCCTTAAACGCAGGGAAAGTAAATTATAATTACATCGTTAAATAATTAAAAATGAGTACATTACAAGATAAATATGCAGGAGTAATTTCTGCAGCACAATCTGCCGGAGTTTCAAATCTTCAGGTAAATGAGCAGGATGGGATTCTTTATGTTTCCGGACATGCTAATTCTACAGCCGCGAAAGATGCTGTTTGGAACGCTTTAGGATCGATCGATTCTACGTATTCTGCTTCCGATATTAATGTAGATGTTCAGGTGGCGGGTCTGGCTTCCGGAGCTTCTTTAAAAGTTGTTACCGAAGATTCTAATCTTAACATCAGACAAACGCCTTCTACAGACGGTGCTATTGTTGGTAAAGCGGCGAAAGGCGAATCTGTTACTTTAGTAGAGCAGACTTCCGATGACTGGTGGAAAGTAAAAACTGCCGATGGTGAAGAAGGTTACGCCTATTCAAGATATTTGCAGGCTTAATTTTACGTCTTAAATAATACAGAACCTCTGATTTTTCAGGGGTTTTTTTATGGGCCATCCCGACAAAAAACTTTCGTTTTCTGTCGGGACCGCGCTTTCCGTTGCAATCTTTTTGCCTTACGTTCCCAACGCTAAAAAGGATTTTCACTACAATCGCTTGTCCGGGATTGCGTTTTAAAACTTAATTATTGCATCAAGAAAAATTTCAAGGAAAATAATAAACAGTAGAATTCGGATATTTAGCGTTAAATAGTTTTAGGTCTAGCAAGTACAATTCCCGGCTAAGTGTTTCCTAAAAAAACATATATTTGTAAATCTTACAAAAATCTACATATGAAAGGTCAAAATAAACTGTTTATCTTCATCATCATTGCCTTAATTTTAGGCGTAATTATGGGTGGCGTCGTGCATCTTCAATATCCCGACAATTCTCAGGAATTTGCAAATAACATTAAACTTTTAGGTACCATATTTATTCGTTTGGTGCAAATGATCATTGCTCCTTTAGTTTTTACCACGCTGGTTGTAGGAATTGCAAAGATGAGCGATATGAAAATGATTGGTAGAGTAGGATCGAAAGCAATGCTTTGGTTTATTACCGCTTCTTTAGTTTCCCTGTTTATCGGATTAATTTTCGTGAACTGGTTAGAACCGGGACATGTAACGCAACTTCCAATTCAGGACGCTTCTTCTGCGGACGAATTGCTTAAAACATCAAAAGGATTTTCTTTAGAAGATTTTGTAAAACATATTATTCCAAAAAGTTTATTCGAAGCTTTTGCTACGAATGAGGTTCTTCAAATTGTAGTTTTCTCCATCATGTTCGGTGTTGCCTTAGCAAATATGGGCGAGGAATATACCAAACCGATCATTAAAGCTTTCGATATTTGTGCCCACGCTATTTTAAAAATGGTAGGTTATATTATGTGGTTCGCGCCCTTCGGAGTTTTAGGAGCAATCGCTGCAGTGGTCGCTACCAACGGTTTCGAAATTTTCAAAGTCTATGCGATCTATCTGCGTGATTTCTTCTTTGCCCTAGGTGTGTTATGGCTCGTACTCTGTATCGTTGGATACATGATTTTAGGAAACCGTTTATTCGAATTACTAAGAAGAATAAAAGAACCTTTATTGATCGCGTTTTCCACAACAAGTTCCGAAGCGGTTTTCCCGAAGCTGGTTGAAGAGCTGGAAAGATTTGGCTGTAATAATAGAATTGTCTCTTTTATTTTACCACTCGGATATTCCTTTAACCTCGACGGAAGTATGATGTACATGACTTTTGCTTCTATATTCATTGCCCAGATCTACGGAATCGACATGACGATCGGACAACAAATTACAATGCTTTTAGTCCTTATGTTAACCTCAAAAGGAATCGCCGGAGTTCCAAGAGCCAGTTTGGTTATTATCGTAGCAACCTGTACTATGTTCGGCATTCCACCCGAAGGAATTGCTCTGATCCTTCCGATCGATCATTTCTGTGATATGGGTAGAAGTATGACGAATGTTTTAGGAAATGCTTTAGCTACTTCTTCTGTTTCTAAATGGGAAGGTCAGCTGGAAAATCATGGCGGAGATATGTAACTTCTCTTCAAAATCAAATATTAAGCATAAAAAATCCCGCAATATCGCGGGATTTGTACTTTAAAAAGTCTATAGTTATTTCAGAGACTTCATTGCATCTTCAGAAGCTGTTAAATGTGCTTCTAAAGTTGGAACTATTTTCATAGCAAATGCTTTCAAATCACCTGTTCCTTCTGCTGCTTCTTTTTTGAATTCAGCGATATCTTTTTTGTGATCGCTCACCATCATATCGGTATACGCTTTATCGAAATCCATTCCTTTCTTCATTTTTAAATCATCAACCATTTTTTGCTGATCAGCATCCAGTTGAGTTGGTAGCATATATTTTGAAGTTGAAGCCCAGCTTTTAAGTTCATCATTCGCTTTCATATGATCTTCTTTGATCATTTTTCCTAAAGCTTTCACTTTTGCACTTGTCCCGTTCATTTCGGCATATTCACCCAACATCACTTCCATCATTCCGCCTTTTGCTGCTGCGTCTGTAAACATTTTGTCTTGATCGGTCAACATTGCAGCAGTTCCAGACATTGCAGTTGAGTCTGCTGGCATCATACTGGAATCGGTTGGAGCAACCATGTTTAAACTATCCGTAGAATTATCTACAACAGTTGTTTCGTTCTTTTTACAAGCTACCAAAGCAGCAACCATAAGAATGGTAAGAATTGATTTTTTCATAATAATAAAATTTTTAAGGTTGATTATAATTCTCAAAATGTTTGAGACAGAGTTAGTTGAGCAATTTTTTTGCCAAAAGAGACATTCAATACATTATTTGTCCTCCCTTGAAAACAGAATGCTTTAAATTGATCTCCATTTTTGAGCTTTATTATTTCCAATTATAAAATAAATTGTCTGCGAATTTCAACTACAACGGACTTTATCAAAATAATATCTTCCGGAAAAAATAAGCATCTTCTTTTACTGTTTTTAATCCAGTAAAAGATAATTTTTTTAGAAATGAAAAGAATACATGAACTTTATCAATAGCTTTTATTGATTCTAAATAGCAAAAGTTTCTGTAAATTTGCAGTTCAATTTATTATAAAGAATTATGTTGACGAAAGAAAAAGTTCAGGCCTTTTTAAAGGAGATAGAAGTTGATGATTTAGTACACAATTTTCAGGTGATGGGAAATGATGTTTATATAGATATGACCGCTCATTCACCCGCAATGCACGAAAAGAAAAAACTCGAAGCTGCGATGAAACAGGCTTTTGCCTCGGAATTTGGCGAAGAAGTGGTTTTAAAATTAAAAATTGCTTCACCGGAACCTTCAGAAGTTCAGATGAGTCAGATCAAAGGAAAACAAATCAAAGGAATCCAAAATATCATCGCCATTGCTTCCGGAAAAGGGGGCGTTGGTAAATCAACAGTTGCGGCAAATCTGGCGGTAACGTTGGCGAATATGGGCTTCAAGGTTGGCATTTTAGATGCTGATATTTATGGACCTTCAATCCCAACAATGTTTGATACGGTTGGCGAAAAACCGGTTTCCGTAGAAGTTGATGGCAAGAGTTTAATGAAGCCTGTAGAAAATTACGGAGTCAAAATGTTGTCGATCGGATATTTCTCCGGTGCAAATCAAGCCGTAGTTTGGCGTGGTCCAATGGCTTCGAAAGCACTAAATCAAATGATCCGCGACGCAGCTTGGGGAGAACTTGATTTCCTTTTAGTCGATCTGCCTCCGGGAACTGGTGATATTCATTTGTCTATCATTCAGGAAGTTCCGGTTACAGGAGCTGTAATTGTAAGTACGCCTCAACATATCGCGCTTGCCGATGTAAGAAAAGGAATTGCAATGTTCCAGATGGAAAGCATCAACATTCCTGTACTAGGTTTAATTGAAAATATGTCGTACTTTACTCCAGAAGAATTACCAGATAATAAATATTATATTTTCGGTAATCAAGGCGCACAATTTTTAGCAGAAGATCTTGGAATCCCTGTTTTAGGTGAAATTCCAATTATTCAGAGCATCCGTGAAGCTGGCGATGTTGGCAGACCCGCTGTTTTGCAAAAAGGTTCTCTAATCGAAGAGATCTACATTAAAACTGCCCAGAATATGATTGAGAGTCTGGTAGAAAGAAACAAATTACTTCCACCTACAGAAGCAGTTAAGATCACGACAATGGCAGGTTGCTCCTCGAAAAAATAGCTAAAAAAGACAAGTTGAAAAAAAATTATATTTCCAAACGATCAAGAATAGCAGAATACAACAATGAAAACAGACATAATGCACGAAGAAACCGTAACAAAAGTGATGGCTGCGCTGGAAAGTATTCGTCCGTTTTTGAATAAAGACGGCGGTGATATCGAGTTGATCGATGTGATAGACAATATTGTATCCGTTAAACTTCAGGGAAACTGTAATGGTTGTCCTATGAGTTTTTCTACCATGAAACTTGGAGTTGAAAATACCATCAAGCAATTCGCACCAGAAATTATAGGTGTTGTTGAGGTGGAATAAGAACAAAAAATCACCATCAAATAATATTAGCAATTCATTTTTTTGAATTGCTTTTTTTTACCTCGATCCTTATAAAGGCTGCTCTAAATTAAAATAGTGCGGCAAATAAGAAAAGTTTTAAATTTAAATTGATATTTTAGCGGATTAAATTTTACAGAATATGATTGCCATTGTTGACGGCGGCTCCACGAAATGTGACTGGGTTATCCTCGAAAGTTCCGGGAAGATCCATTTGAAAACCACGACTTTGGGATTCAATCCAAATATCATTAATCCTGATTTTATCCTGCAGGAAATTGACAGAAATCCAGAACTTTTCTTTCTGAAAAACCATATAGAAAAAGTTTTCTTTTACGGTTCAGGTTGTGGCACGCCCGATAATGCGGAAAAGGTGAAAAAAGAGTTTGTGAAAACTTTTCCTCACGCCGAGATTAACATTAAAGAAGATATGACTGCTGCTGCGTACGCTGCTTACAACGGCAAGCCGGCAATTGTTTGTATTTTGGGTACAGGTTCTAATTCCTGTTTTTTTGATGGAGAAAAAATTAGGATCGATTTACCCTCACTGGGTTTTCTGATCGGCGACGAAGGCAGTGGAAGCGCTTTGGGAAAACACCTTTTACGAAGGTTTTTCATGAAGAAATTACCGCAGGATTTAGAAAAGGATTTTAAGGATACTTACAATCTCACCATCGAAGAAGCTATTCGAAGCATGTATCACAATCCCAGAGCCAATGCGTATTTGGGAGAATTCAATAAATTTATTGCAGAACGGAAAAAGCATCCGTATTTTCAGAATATGGTTTTCGATGAATTGAAGAATTTCCTTGATTATCAGGTGCTTCCTTATCCTGAAGCCGGCGAAGTTGAAATTAATTTCATCGGATACATCGCTTTTATCTACGAAGATATTTTAAGATCCGCCGCGGCAGAACTCAATTTGAAAATTGGAAAAGTGGTGCAGAAACCCATCGAAAGTCTTGTAGATTATCACAAAAAATATATTTTGGATTAAAATTTAATTCAAAATAATCATCAGCAAAGTATAAAAGCTCATCCAGCTTTACACTTGCAAACAAAAAGAAAAATATGTCAAGTAAAACGAACAGAGACGAAAAAAACTTTAATCAGGCAGCACTCGATTATCATAGTGTTGAGCCAAAAGGTAAGATAGAAGTCATTCCATCAAAACCCCATTCTTCACAAAGAGACCTGTCTTTAGCGTATTCGCCGGGTGTAGCGATTCCATGTCTGGAAATTGAAAGAGATCCCAAATTAGCGTACGAATACACAGGAAAAGGAAATTTAGTGGCAGTAATTTCTAACGGAACAGCTGTTTTAGGATTAGGAAATATTGGTGCAGAAGCTTCCAAACCAGTAATGGAAGGAAAAGGACTTTTGTTCAAGATTTTTGCAGATATCAATGTTTTCGATATCGAAATTAACGAAACGGATCCTGATAAATTCATTCAGATCGTAAAAGGGATCGCGCCGACTTTTGGTGGAATCAACCTGGAAGATATTAAAGCACCCGAAGCATTCTATATTGAAAAGAAACTAAAAGAAGAGCTCAATATTCCTTTAATGCACGATGATCAGCACGGAACTGCAATTATTTCTGCAGCAGCGTTGATCAATGCTTTAGAAATTGCCGGTAAAAAAATTGATGAGGTAAAAGTGGTCGTTAATGGCGCCGGAGCTGCAGCAATCGCCTGTACAAAATTATATTTAGAGCTTGGATTAAAAAAAGAAAACGTTTTGATGTGCGATTCCAAAGGCATCATCAATCATAAAAGAGAAAATCTGACGCCGGAAAAACTCGATTTCATTGCCAATACCGACATGGAGACTTTAGCAGAAGCTTTGAAAGGTGCTGATGTTTTTATCGGACTTTCCAAAGCCGACGTGATGACTGCAGAAATGCTTTTGACAATGGCGGAAAATCCTGTCGTTTTTGGCTTAGCAAATCCAAATCCGGAAATTGAATACGAACTCGCGATGGAAACCCGCCCAGATACGATTATGGCAACAGGAAGAAGCGATTATCCTAATCAGGTCAACAACGTTCTCGGCTTTCCTTATATTTTCCGTGGTGCGCTCGATGTTCAGGCGACCGGAATTAACGAAGAGATGAAACTCGCAGCCGTGAAAGCAATTGCTGATCTGGCGAAAGAGCCCGTTCCGGAAGCTGTGATTCTGGCTTACAATCTTAAAAATTTAAATTTTAGCAGAGAATATTTTATACCGAAACCTTTCGATAACCGTTTGATCACCAAAGTTTCTATTGCAGTTGCAAAAGCAGCGATGGAAAGTGGGATCGCCGGAAAACCGATCGAAAATTTCGAAGATTACGAAAATGCTTTACTCGACAGAATGGGTCGTGACGAAAAATTGATCCGCATGATGCAGAACAGAGCGCGTTCTAATCCAAAAAGAGTCACTCTTGGAAATGCAGAGGAATATAATGTCCTGAAAGCTGCTCAAATCCTTTATGAAGAAGGAATCGCGCAACCGATCTTGTTAGGAGAGAAGAAATATGTTCTGGAGCAAATGAAGAAATTCGGTATCGAGATCGATGTTCCAATTGTTGATCCTATGGATGATGATCAGGAAGAAAACCGCGTTTTATACAGAGAAACGCTTTGGAAATTACGCCAGCGAAAAGGCATGAACGAGTATAAAGCTAAACGGTACGTGCGTCAGAGAGATTATTTTGGTCCTTTGATGTTGCATCATGGAGATACTGATGCTCTGATCGTCGGTTTCTCAAAAAATTATTCTTCTACTCTAAAACCTATTTTAAAGATCATTGAAAAGGAGAAAGGTGTAGAAAAAATTTCTTCCATGATGATGATCATGACCGGAAAGAAACCTTTGTTCTTTGCAGACACTTCTATCAACCAAAATCCCACTTCGGAAGATTTGGTAGAGATCGCAAGAATGTCGGAAATGACGGTGAAATCTTTCGCCATAGAACCCAGAATTGCCATGCTTTCCTTCGAGAATTTCTCCGGGATCTCCGAAACTTCCAAAAAAGTAGCGAAGGCAGTTTATATTCTTCATGAAAAATTTCCGAATATGATCGTTGATGGGGAAATTCAGCCGGATTTCGCTTTAAATGCTGATCATCTTTCCGATTATCCTTTCTCTAAACTAGGAACAACGCCAGCAAATGTATTTGTTTTTCCAAATTTAGAAAGTGCTAATATTTCCTATAAGATCATTCGCGGTTTAAAAGTAGCGCAGGTTGTAGGTCCAATTTTAATGGGTCTTAAAAAACCCGTTCACGTTGTACAAATGCGTGCAAGCGTTGATGAGATCGTGAATTTAGCAACGATCGCTGTTTTAGATGCACAGAGAAGAGAAAAGGATTAGTTTAAAATTAAAACTTAAATATTATTCAGCGATTCTTTTCTGATTGTAATGATGTTGCTCAAATACGCGAATCATAATCATAAATAAACGCACTATTTATTACAAAAACAGTCTGAAAAGACTGTTTTTTTTGTTCATTCAAATTATTAACTTTGGCACTTTCAAAAAAACACTAAAAATGATTTATTCACTCAAAGGAATCGTTCAGGAACTTAATCCAACTTCTGTCATCGTCGATGTAAGCGGAGTGGGTTATTTTGTAGGCATTAGTTTGCAGACTTCAGAAAAGTTGTTGCTGGGAAAACCTACGTTTCTAAATATCCAGCAGATTATTCGGGAAGACGCCCATTTGCTTTTCGGTTTTAACACAATTTTAGAAAAAGAAATGTTTAATCTGTTAATAAGTGTTAATGGAGTAGGACCTGTTTCTGCCATCATTATGCTCTCATCTTTGAGCTTAGAGGAGATTGCTTCCGGCATCCTTTCCAACAACAGTTTAATGCTCCAAAAGGTGAAAGGAATTGGCACAAAAACCGCCGAAAGAGTTATTGTAGATCTGCGGGATAAAGTGCAGAAATTCAAAGATTCTGAAGAAAATATTTCTACATTTGCAAATAATAAAATCAAAGAAGAATCGTTATCTGCTTTAGAAGTTTTGGGCATCCCAAAAAAGATGAGCGAGAAGATTGCGGACCGTATTTTAAAGCAAAATCCGGAGTTTTCTGTCGAAGAGTTAGTGAAGCAAATCTTAAAAAACATTTAACATTTGGAGAAGAATAATTTTTTTCAGCATAAATTTTTAGTTTTAATATTTCTGTGTTTTTCCGCTACGGGCATTTTTGCGCAGGTAATTCCACAAGACAGTACATCGGTAAGAGAAGATTATGCTCTTCCGGATCCTACCCGATATGAAGCGTTTTATGATGTTTCCAGCGGCATGTATTTCCTGTATCCCAAGATCGGAAATTTGGTAGTCGGCAATCCAGTTTCTATGACATCTGCCGAGTATAATCAGTATATGCTTAACAATCAGTTAAGTGCTTATTATAATGAAAAATCTTCAACTAATAATTTAGGATATCGCAGGGATCAAAGTGATGCGGTTAAAAAAGGATTGTTGCCCAGCGTCAATATAAAAAACAAACTTTTCGAATCGATCTTTGGTGGTAATAAAATTGAAATTATTCCCCAAGGTTTCGCCTCTTTCGATATTGGTGGACTTTATCAAAAAATCGATAATCCTTTAATTTTACCTCAAAACAGAACCAGTTTTGCCATTGATATTCAACAGAGAATTCAACTTGGATTACTCGGTAAAGTCGGGGAAAATTTACAACTGAAAGCCAACTACGACACTCAAAGCGGTTTCGCTTTCGAGAACAGAATGAACTTGGTTTGGCAGGCAAAAGGAACGTGGAAAGATTTGCAAAGCAAAGGTTTAGCAGATAAAACCACGGGTGGTGAAGATAAAATCATCAAAAGAGTAGAATTCGGAAATGTAAATATGCCGCTTTCTACGAGTTTAATTCGAGGTTCAGAATCTTTGTTCGGTTTAAAGACAGAATTCCAGCTCGGAAAAACAACGGGAACCTTGGTATTCTCTCAGCAACAGGGCGAATCCCGAAATATTATCGCTCAGGGTGGCGGTATAATGAACACCTTCAAATTAAATGCGATCGATTATGAAGATAATCAGCATTATTATATCGGACATTATTTCTTAGATAATTACGATAAAGCTTTACTGAATTACCCACAAATTAATTCCAGAATCAGCATTACCAGAATTGAAGCCTGGGTTTTAGATCAAGGCTCCGGGAATCTTCAGGATCAGAAAGGGATTTTAGGGATTCGTGATTTGGGTGAAGGACCTTCCGGATATCCAGATAATTCTCAAAATGGACTTTACCAGGGAATTGTAAATTTAGGAACTGGAATTCGGGATGTAAATACGACATACAATGCAATCAACGGACAGTCGTTCCCGAATGCAAATGGTTCACCTGAAACTTATACAGATGGCGAACAGTTTATCTTCAACAGGAAAGCACGGAAATTAAATCAAAACGAATTTACTTACAATCCGCAACTCGGTTACATCTCTCTTAATCAACGTTTGAATGATAATCAGCTTTTATCGGTTGCCTATACTTTTACTTTGAATGGAGACAATAAAGTGTATAAAGTCGGAGAATTTTCTGAAGAAAGTCCGGTCTTAATTACGAAATTGTTGAAATCTAATATTAAAACCACCACTACAACGCCGATGTGGGATTTGATGATGAAAAATATTTATTCATTAAATTCCAATCAGATCAATAGCGACGGTTTTTTACTGAATGTTTATTTACGTGATCCAACGAATGGGAAAGTAAATTACTTACCAAATACACCAGTTCAGGATATCAACCTGCTGAAATTATTCAACTGGGACCGGTTGAATATGAATAACGATTTACAACAAAACGGAACTACAACGGGAGATGGGATTTTCGACTTTGTGCCTGGAATTACGATCGATCCGGAAAATGGGAAGATCATCTTCACCAAAGCAAAACCTTTCGGCGCCTATTTACAGAACGTTTTAGGCAGCAGCGACCCGAAATTTGTATTTAATGAATTATACGATAAGTTTAAAAATGTAGCTTCAGAAAACAGATTGGCTTTAGGATATACGCTTGAAGGTCGTTTTAAAGGTTCTCAGGGAACCGGGATTTCTTTAGGAGCCATCAATGTTCCACAAGGTTCTGTGAAAGTAACTGCGAATGGCGTTCAACTTCAGGAAGGCATCGATTATACCGTAGATTATATGCTGGGTACGGTAAATATCATCAATGAAACTGTGAAACAGTCGGGTCAGGCGATTAATATTTCCCTGGAGAATCAACTAACATTCAATACGCAGCGAAAAAGATTTTTAGGTTTAAATTTAGAAAGACGATTCAATGAACATTTAACGATCGGCGGGACGGTTGTGAATTATGCGGAAACTCCTTTAACCCAGAAAGTAAATTTCGGGCAGGAAGCCGTAAATAATACAATGGCTGGCTTCAATATTTTATACAATAACGAATTGCCCTTCCTTACAAGATTAACTGATAAAATTCCACTGATTAATACAGAAGCACCTTCGAACTTGAGTTTTATGGCAGAAGGAGCTTATCTAATTCCGGGACAAAGTAATGGGATCGGAAACCAGTCTTATATTGATGATTTCGAGCAAACGACTTCGAAAATTTCTTTAAAAGAACCTGCCATGTGGAGTCTGGCTTCAAAACCAGAAAAAAATCCGGAACCTTATTTTGCCAACGCTAATTTAAATGATGATCTGGCGTTCGGAAACGGTAGAGGTCTAATGACCTGGTATAATATTGATCCAAGATTTTACGGGATTGGCGGTAAAGCGCCGAACGGAATTGATGCACTCGCAGTTTCTAATCATGCTTCCAGAAGAGTTCAGACGAAAGAACTATACAATTCCCGTGATTTCGTTGCCGGCGAACAGTTGTTCACCAACACGTTTGACATTAGTTATTTCCCTAATGAAAGAGGGCCTTACAACGTAAATCCAAACAGCGAATCCACTCAGGATCGATGGGCTGGTTTAATGCGGCCCATCTCCGTGTCCAATTTTATTAATTCGAATATCGAATATGTAGAATTCTGGATGATGGATCCTTATGCAGATGGGAATACTTTGGGAGCAAATCCTAAATTATTGCTTCAGTTAGGAAACGTGAGCGAAGATGTTTTAAAAGATGGAAAACTGCAGTATGAAAATGGTTTGCCAACACCAAACGTTCCTGCAAATACAACGACTACAAATTGGGGTGATCAACCAAACCAGTTTCCAATTCTATATGCTTTTTCTACGGAAAATGAAGAAAGAACTGCGCAGGATTTAGGATATGATGGTTTAGGTGCGGAAGGTGAAGCGGCGAAATTTGGTACAAACTTTATTAATCCTGTGAAAAATGTTGAGGATCCTGCCTCTGATGATTTTGTGTTCTACCTTTCTGATCAATTTCAGGGAACACAGGCTTCTTCTTTAACTGAACGATATAAATATTTCCGTGGTCCGGAAGGGAATTCTCAAAGCAATACGCTGGAAGTTGCTACTCAAACGCCGGATGCTGAAGATGTAAACAGAGATTACAATTTAGATCAAAATGAGAATTACACGCAATACACCATCAATCTTGATAAATCAAGCCTTGCTTTAGGTCAGAAGTTTATTGTTGATGAAAAGGAAGTTGATGTGAAATTCCAAAACGGACAAGCCGGGAAAAATAAGTGGTATTTATTCCGTGTCCCTGTTACTCAATTCGATCAGGGTGCAAATGAAGGAGGCGTAAAAGATCTCTCGATCTTGAATAACGTAAGGTTTGCAAGAATGCTTTTAACTGGTTTTGATCAGGCTTCAACAATTCGTTTTGGAACTTTGGATCTGGTTAGAAGTGACTGGAGAAAATACACCAAAGATATCGCGACAAACATTACAGATACCGAAGGAGTAAATCCTGTAGATAACCAGTTCGTTGACGTTGGAAGCGTGAATTTAGAAGAAAACGGATTAAGCCAGCCACCTTACGTTCTTCCTCCGGGGATCGAAAGACAGGTGTTGAGTGGAAACGCTGGTGCACAAAGACAAAATGAGGCTTCTCTTTATATCAAAACAGCGCCGATCGAAGCAAAAACTTCAAAAGGGGTTTTCAAAAATGTAGCTTTAGATATGCGTCGTTACAAAAATTTAGAACTTTTTGTACATGCTGAAGATGTAAGACAGGGCGCACAAAGCACCGGTATCGATAAGGATGCAAAATTCTTTATCCGTTTCGGAAGTGATGCTACCGATAATTATTACGAATACGAAACTTCTTTAAAATATACGCCAAGAAATGCAACCTCACCTTTGGAGATTTGGCCTTCTGAAAATACAGTGAATCTGGAAATTCAGAACTTTGTAGATGCAAAATTAAGAAGGGATCAAAATTCGGCGGTCGTGATCGATCAGCGAACCGAAGATCCGGAATATGCGACCCTGGATCCAGACAAAAAGATCTTTATTAGAGGTCGCCCTAGTTTAGGAAATGTAACGACCATTATGTTGGGTGTTCGAAATAAAGATGCAGTGAAGTCCAAAGATCTGGTTCTTTGGGTGAATGAGATCCGTCTTTCGGAAATTGAAAATAAAGGCGGTTATGCCGGAAACGCGAGTGTGAATTTCAACCTGGGTGATTTTGCTTTGGTTAACGCAAACGCTTCTGTATCTACTATTGGATTTGGTGGAATTACAGAAAAACCTGCCGAAAGATCCCAGTCTGCACTTTCTGCTTTCAGCATCAACACGACCGTAAATGTTGATAAATTTTTACCTGAAAAAATTGGGATGAAGATTCCTGTGAACTATTCTTACACTCAAACAATTGAAGATCCGAAGTATAATCCGTTGGATAACGATGTCACTTTCGATCAGGCTTCGAATAAAGAGGAACTGAAAACAGTTGCCAGAACTTACACGCAACAGAGAAGTTTAGGCGTTGTAAACATGCGCAAGGAGAGAATGAATCCGAACAGAAAACCTAAATTTTACGATATTGAAAATGTTTCGCTGACGACCGTTTACAACGACGATTATTACCGGGATGTTTACACCAAGAAAAATTACCGCCAATATTTGCGGGGTTACGCTGATTACAACTATTCTTTCAAACCTTTTGTTCTGCGTCCTTTCAATAAGTTAGTGAGCGACACGGCGAAATCTTACAAATATTTAAGATGGATCAAAGAGATTAATTTTAATCCGGTGCCGACAAGAGTTTCTTTCCGTACAGAGATTGACCGTAATTATAACGAACTGGAATTTAGAAATATTGAGGCGATCCTTAATGGAAATGGAGGTCAGGATTTTGATGTCATTAAAAACAGAAATTTCTACTTTGGCTGGCAATATGCGCTTGGATTCAACTTCACGAAATCTTTAAAACTGGAAATTAATTCAGCCATGCGAACGCTGAATGATAATTTGAATGTATATGATATGAACAGTAAATCCATCTTCGAAAACCCTTTACGGGCAGGAAGACCGGTTTTATACAATCACAGAGTTCAGCTTAATTATAAGTTCCCTTTTGAATATTTGCCTTATCTGGATTTTGTTAATGCAGAATTGGGTTACGGCTTTACCTATAACTGGAATGCGAGAAGTACCGTGCAAACCAATTTTGTAAATCCCGATACGAACCAATCTGAAAGTTTAGGAAACATTGGTCAAAACACCAATAATATTGTGGCAACGGCTGCAGTAGATGTTCCGAAATTCTTCAGCAAGTTTAAATATTTCCAAAAGATCAATACCACGATGCAGAAACGCAAACAGGAAATTGATTCCCTGAACAATGTATATAATCTGGCTTGGCAGAAAAAGGGCAAGAAGAAAAGTTTTAAAAGCTATAAATTCAAAAATAAACTGAGTCCAATTCAGGGAGTTGCATATGCTTTAACTTCCATTAAACAGATCGATGTTTCTTATAACGAAAACAACGGAACTGTTCTCCCGGGCTTGCTTTCTGCACCAAACTGGTATGGTTACGGACAAACTTTGGGCGGGCCAACTGCAGGTTTCCTTTTAGGTTCGCAGGCAGATATCCGCAGAACGATCATCGAAAATGGTTGGGTCTCTAGTTCCAATTATATGAACGATCCGTATTCCCAAATGAAGAATCAAAACTTTTTGGCGAATGTTCAGGTCGCTCCGATCAACGAATTCCGAATTGATATTAATTTCCTGAAAAATTACAACAGTAATTTTATACAGGGTGGTTACAATGTAGATGCAGATCCAACGAGAGACGGTTTCCAAAACTCCTTCGGTACTGATCTGATCAGCTATTCCAAAACAACGTGGACTTTTAATACTGCCTTTAAAGACGGAAAAAGTATTTACGATACGATGTACGAAAATGCGAAAGAGATCTTTGTACAATCCGGCGGTTCTTACAACGAAACTGACTTCAGAAATGGTCGTGGTTTAGCCGATGCTTACGTTTTAATACCGGCATTCCAGGCGGCCGTTGAAGGCAGATCTGTGAATGGAAGACTTTCGGATCCTAAAAAATCCGGCTTTCCGCTTCCAAACTGGAGAGTGACTTATTCCGGTCTGAAAAACATTCCATTGATCAACAGTCAGTTTTCTAAGTTTGATATTCTTCACGGTTATACTTCAACGTACACTGCGACGGGAATACAGTCGAGTGTTGACTTTTATAACAAAAATAACAATCCAACCGCACCTCAGTTCGATACCTTCGAGAATAAATTTAATCCTTACACCTTCTCTCAGGTTGGATATGTGGAAGCTTTTGCACCACTGATCGGGGCCGATGTTACGATGAGAAATAATATGCAGTTCCGTGCGCAGTACAATCGCGACAGATTGTTTATGCTCGGTTTGGTGAATCAAACATTAACAGAAGATGCCGGAAATGAATACATTGTTGGTTTCGGATATATTCTGAAAGACTTAAAAATGAAAATGAATTTCAAAGGAAAATCAACAACCATTAAAAGTGATTTAAATATTCGTGGCGATTTCTCTTTAAGAGATAGCCAGACCAGAATTACCAATATTCTGCAGAATGATTCGCAGATCACGGGCGGACAAAGAATGATGAGCTTTAAATTTTCTGCAGACTATAACATGTCACAGAATTTTAATCTTCGTTTTTTCTACGATCAACTTATGACGAAATATAAGATTTCTACCGCCTTTCCACTTTCTACGATCAGGGCAGGTTTAACGGCAACGTTTACTTTCGCTGGAAGCGGTGGTTTTTAAAAAAACACTTTAAATAATTTAATGATAAAGTCCCTCTCCTTTCTGGAGAGGGATTTTGGGTAAGGAGAATTAGGGTGAAGATTAAAATTAAATCGTTAATTTTGCGTCTTCATTAATTTATACTATGAATCAAGATATCGATAACGACGACGATGTGTTCACAGGAAAGGATCATACTCCTTTGCGGGAAGATGCTTTCGACAAATCTGCCGACGAAAAAATAGAAATCATCAAACACCATTTTCACCAGATCATGGAAACTTTGGGTCTGGATATGGAAGATGATTCCCTGAAAGATTCGCCAAAACGCGTTGCAAAAATGTATGTGAATGAGATCTTCGGCGGTTTGCTTCCCGAAAATAAACCCGGTATTTCTACCTTTTCAAATAAATACAAATACCGGCAAATGTTGGTAGAAAAAGATATAACGGTTTATTCTTTTTGCGAACATCATTTCCTGCCAATCATTGGGAAAGCGCATGTTGCTTACATCTCCAACGGCAGCGTTATTGGACTTTCGAAAATTAACAGGTTGGTTGATTACTACGCAAAACGTCCGCAAGTTCAGGAAAGGTTGACGATGCAGATCGTTGATGCTCTAAAATCTGCGCTTGGAACTACCGATGTTGCCTGTATTATTGATGCGAAACACTTATGTGTAAATTGTCGTGGAATAAAAGACACGTCAAGTTCAACCATTACAGCAGAGCTCAGCGGGATTTTCCGCACAAATCCAATTACCCGTCAGGAATTCCTTCATTATGTCGGAAGTCACGCGAAACTGGATTAAAAGTGTTGTTCTTAATGAGCGATTCTTTTCTTAATTTTTGTCACAATCTCAATATTATCAAATGCAACTCAAACTATATAACTCCCTTTCCGGCGAAAAAGAAATCTTCAAACCCATTCACGAAAACAGCGTTGGAATGTATGTTTGTGGACCCACCGTTTACAGCAATGTTCATCTGGGGAATGTGCGTACTTTTATGTCTTTCGATTTTATTTACAGAACGTTGATCCATTTGGGATACAAGGTTCGTTACGTTCGAAATATTACGGATGCCGGACATTTAACCGATGATGGCGACGTAAATAACGACCGTTTTGTAAAACAGTCCCGACTGGAAAAGTTAGAACCCATGGAGATCGTGCAAAAATACACGGTAGATTTTCACAAGGTTTTAGAAACTTTTAATCTTCTTCCCCCAACCATTGAGCCAACTGCGACCGGACATATTGTAGAGCAAATAGAATTGACTCAAAAATTAATCGATAAAGGTTTTGCCTACGAAAGTAATGGCTCTGTTTATTTTGATGTTTTGCATTACAACGATTTGGGTATGAATTACGGCGAACTTTCCCGCAGAAATGTAGAGGAGCTTTTTGCCAACACAAGAGATTTAGACGGTCAGTCTGAAAAGAAAAATCCACAGGATTTCGCGCTTTGGAAAGCCGCTTCAAACGCACATATTATGCGTTGGAATTCTCCCTGGGGCGAAGGTTTTCCCGGTTGGCATTTGGAATGTACCGCGATGTCGACCAAATATTTAGGAGAAAAATTCGATATTCACGGTGGTGGAATGGATCTGAAATTTCCGCACCACGAATGTGAAGTTGCTCAGGGAAAAGCCTGTAATGGGACCGAACCCGTAAATTACTGGCTTCATGCGAACATGTTGACCATGAATGGGCAGCGAATGAGTAAATCCACCGGAAATTATATTCTGCCGATGGAACTTGTTTCCGGAAGCAATGATTTTTTTGAGAAACCATTTCATTCTTCTATTGTGCGTTTCAATTTTATGCAGGCTCATTATAGAAGTGTTTTAGATATTTCTAATGAAGCCATGGTCGCAAGTGAAAAAGGATACCAGCGGTTGATGGAAGCGTTTAAATTACTTTCTAATACCGATTTTTCCACTGCTGAAGTTTCCAGTTTTGATGTAAAAGCCTGGAGAGAAAAATGCTATGCTGCGTTGACAGACGATTTCAATTCACCGATATTGATCGCGCATCTTTTCGAGGCCGTTAATTTTATCTTTAAATTAAAAGATGGAAAAGAAACTGTTTCTTCTGACGATTTGGCGGAATTACATAAACTCATGAGTGGTTTTATATTCGATGTGTTAGGTTTACAAAATGTCGAAGAAAATAATAATGAAAAACTTGATAAGACGTTACAGGTTTTAATTGAATTACGAAATCAAGCCCGTAAATCAAAAAATTTCGACCTTTCAGATCAGATCCGTGATCGTTTGCTCGCAGAAGGAATTGAGTTAAAAGATGGAAGAGAAGGAACGAGTTATTCGATTTCGTGAAAATTAAAGTAATCGCTAAATACGTGCTAAAAATTTAAAAGTAACACGTATTTAAAATTCATTTCTTAAATTAAAGAACCATGAGTACAAAATTAACTTTAACAATAGAAAAGTCAGTTATTGAAAAAGCAAAAAAGTATGCTCGTACCCGAGAGAGAAGCCTTTCTGACCTAATTGAAAACTATCTTAAAGCACTGACCAAAGAAGAACCAAAAGATCAGGAAGAATTAACACCAGTGGTTGTATCTCTGAAAGGTTCGTTTAAAATGCCAGACGATTTTGATTATAGAAAGGAATTGACGGAGCAGTTATCTGAAAAACATGTATAATGAATACAGTTTTAATTGATACGGACGTTATTCTTGATTTCTTTTTTGATAGAAAACCCTTACCCTTCTCAGAAGATGCGTCGCAAATCCTTAGTTTATGCGAGAATGGGACTGTAAAAGGTTACGTAACTTCGGTAATGATCAGCAATATTTACTATATTTTAAGAAAGTCTTCTAAACATTATAAAATTATTGAGAGTTTAAAAATGCTTATGAATATAGTTATGTCGCGATCATCGATAAGCAAACTGTTTTAAACGCTTTAAATTCAGATTTTAATGATTTTGAAGACGCTTTGCAAAACTTTTCGGCAATAAATGAAAGTAACATTGAACTTATTATCACAAGAAATTTAAAAGATTACAAAACAAGTAGTTTGGCAGTGATGACTCCCGAGAATTATCTTAAAACATTCAGATAAATTAGCAAAATAGCGTTGCACAAATATTCAACCTCTCATAAATAACTTTTATGAGAGGTTTTTTAATTTTATGAAAAATTAATTCCTCTGAATTAAGGATTTTCAGCATACCTAAAATTTATCTCTGCAATTATCTGTAAATCAGTAATTAAACCTAAAAAATTTACATTAAATTTAATACTGAAAATAGAAAATTTGATCATATTTTTCCTAAATTGCAAATTCAAACGGTAAACTTATGAAACTGTATTTTAGAATTAATTTCAGAACTAAAATGGGAGAGAAACTCCAGCTTTTAGTCATGGAAGAAGGAAGTGAAGATAAATACCACTTTTTAAATTATAACGAGAACGGAAACTGGGATGCAGAAGTCGACTTCTTTTCTAAATCCATCACCTATAAATACCAATTGGTGAACGACGGTGGAACTGTTCTGGATGAAGAATTTTCTGTTCACGAATTAAGTTTTTCCCACAACTACAAAGAATTCTGCATTTATGATGTCTGGAATAAAAAGAATTTCCCTGAAAATTATCTCAATAATAAGATTCTTAAAAATAAATTAAGCGGCTTTAAACCGGAGAAAATGTCGGTTTTGAAAAAGCATACGCATTTATTTCGTCTAGAAGCACCGATTTATCATCCCAACTGGAAAATCGTTTTGCTTGGAAATAGCGAAGCCTTAGGAAACTGGGAATATTTGAAAGCAGTGCAAATGGCGCAAACAGATTTTGGTATTTGGGAAGCTGCTCTCGAATTGCCTGCTGATCAACTTACTCAATACAAATACGGATTATTAAATACCGATTCGGGAGAAGTTTTTGATATTGAATATGGTGACAACCGCTGGGCCTTACCGAATCCCGAAAAGAATATTTTGCAGATAAAAGCGGATCATTTTTTCAAATTCAAATCTTTTGAAATGTATCACGCAGCTGGTGTTGCGATTCCGGTTTTTGCTTTAAGATCTGAAAGCGGTTTCGGCGTCGGTGAATTTCCAGATCTAAAAGTTTTAGCCGATTGGGCAAAACAAACCAACCTTTCAGTTTTGCAGATCTTGCCTATTAATGATACTACTGCAAATTATACCTGGACCGATTCTTATCCTTACGCCGCGATTTCGGTGTATGCACTTCATCCGCAGTATTTATCGATCGATCAATTAGAATATTCTTTGCCGAAAGATTTAGTAAAAGATTTCAATGCAAAAAAATTAGAACTCAACGATTTAAGTTTGATTGACTATGAGCAAATGATTTCCGGAAAATGGAAATACATAAAAGCAATTTTCGATCTTAATAAAGAGAAGATTTTGAAAGACCGCAATTTCAAGAAATTCATGAAAGATAATGAAGAGTGGCTTCTTCCATATTCCGCTTTTTGTGTACAGCGCGACAAGTACAAAACGCCGAATTTCAACGACTGGAAAACACACAAAAAATATATCGCCGGAAAGATTGCACCTTTTTTCAGTGTAAAAAGTAAAGATTATGATACGACTATACTTCATGCCTGGGTTCAGTATCAACTTCATTTACAATTGAAAGACGCGATCGATTATACACATCAGCTGGGAGTTTCTGTAAAAGGAGATCTTCCCATTGGAATTTATCGTTATTCCGTAGAAGCCTGGACGGAACCGGAACTTTTTGGAATGGATTTCCAGGCTGGAGCGCCACCCGATCAGTTTACCGATTTAGGACAGAACTGGGAATTTCCCACTTATAATTGGGAAGCCATGAAGAAAGATGGTTATCGCTGGTGGAAAAACCGTTTCAAAGCTTTAGAGCAGTATTTTGACGCGATGAGAATTGATCATATCCTCGGTTTTTTTAGGATCTGGAGAATGCCAATGAGCGCGACTCAAGGAATTTTAGGATATTTTTATCCCGCAATTCCGGTGCGATTGGAAGAATTCCAGGCCAGAAATATCCCTTTTAATGAAGATCGATATTGCAAACCTTTTATCAATGATCAAATTCTTTGGGACTATTTTGGAGATGAAAGAGATGCGATCCACAATCAGTTCATGAACAATCATTTTAATGGAATGTATTCCTTTAAAGAAGAATTTGATACGCAAAGAAAACTCTCGGATCATTTTAAGCAAACCCCGATCGGTTGGGCAGAAGAACAGTTAATTTCTTTGTGCGCAAATGTACTTTTCTTACCGGAAGAAACTGAAAACGGTGACATAGTTTATCATCCAAGGTTTAATATTAATAAAACCAAATCTTTCCAATATCTTTCTGACTGGGAACAGAAAGCAGTTTCTGATCTGTATGTAGATTACTTCTTCAAGCGGCAAGATGGACTTTGGTATCAGAAAGCCATGGAGAAACTGCCCGTGATTTTAAATTCAACCGACATGCTGATTTGTGGTGAAGATCTGGGATTGGTTCCGGATTCTGTTCCACAAGTAATGGATCGATTGGGAATCACAGCTTTGAAAGTTCAAAGAATGCCTTCCGAGAATATTCCTTGGTATAACCCGAAAAACGCAGGATATTTGAATGTGGTTACGGCAAGTTCCCACGACAGTTCAACGTTGCGCCAGTGGTGGCATGAAGACCGAACTTTAACTCAGGAATATTTTAACAAACAGCTTGGTCAATCGGGAACTGCACCCTGGAATTTAGAACCGCAACTCGCGGAGATCATTATGAAGCAACATCTTTATAATGATGCGATGTTGACGATTTTCCCAATTCAGGAATTTTTGGCCACAGATTTTGAATTAAGCAATGCAAATATCGATGAAGAAAGAATTAACAATCCCGCGGTTTTTCCACATTACTGGAGATATAGGATGCATTTAAATGTAGAAGATCTTTTAAAGAAGGACGATTTTAATCAAAAAATCAGCGGTTGGGTCAAAGATTCAAACAGAATTTAAAAAGAAATAAAAATATTTTTAGAATAATCTGTAAAAAATTATCAAATTTTAAGGTTTGATAATCAGTGATTTATCTTACTGAGAAGAGAAGTTGAAATTTTGGTTTTAACTTCTCTTTTTTTTTTGCATCAAATAAGGTAGCGAGGCTTGTAAAACCTTTGTTTAAAAGGACTTAACTGAATTCTATTTAAAATGGTGGCATGCTTTTCTAATAGTAAAATGTAATTAACAAAAGCAAATTTATATAAAATGAAAAAAATACTTTTTGGATTATCGGTGTTTTTATCAGCATTGATTTCCGCGCAGAATTATCCGGATTATTATCCGAGCAATACAAATAACAATACTAATAATGGTTATTATGGCGACGAAGAAGATTCCTTCTATTTTCCTGATGATTATTATTACGAATATCCTTCCGATTATTATACCAACGATTTTTATCAAAGTTCTTACAATGATTACAGAAGCAGTATTTACGATGTGAACTGGAACCGTTTATTTAGAACATACAGATTAGCACCGTGGCAGATTGATCAGATTATGAGGTTAAATGACAGCTATTCTTCTTACAATTCATGGAGTTCTTATTATAGATATAATCCAGACCGTTGGTATTACGACCGATTTTACGCTTTAGAAAGAATTTTGGGGCCACGGGTTTTTGTTATCTTCCAGAACAATTATTATAATGGATACAATCCTGTAGTTTACTATCAAAATTACAGAAGACAGCACTACGTTACCAATATTTACGTTGTCCCAAGATACCGAAACATTAATGTTAACAGATATAGAGTAGATAGAACGCAATATCATCAAACCAATCCAAGAACTGAAATAGGTTTCACAAATACTCCAAGAACGGGGAATGGAAACTGGCAAAATAATTCTTCGAACGGTGGTTTTAGAAATGATGCGGCATTGCCCAGCAGCTCCAATAATAATGGATTTAGAAATGATGCGAACTTGCCTAATAACAGTAATGGCGGTTTTCGGTCAGAAAATAAAGTACAGAATCAAAACCTACCACAGAACAGAAATAATGGAATAAGAAATAATTCCGGAATAAGAACAGAAACTACCGCGCCAAGAAATAATGGAAACATTAGAAATAATGACGCGGGAATAAGAAATACGAGTCCGCAGCAGAAAATAGATCGTAATTCAGGTTCTCAAAGGAAGCAGGCTCCAGCAACCAGAAGTATAAATTCTTCCGGACAGAGATTTACCTCTCAGTAATGTTAGTTTTATAGTTAATAATGAAGAAGAGCAGTTGTCAGAAACTGCTCTTTTTTTTCTAAAAATTGGAAGGTAAGTTGGTAGAATTTATGATGAACAGACTAAAAGTAAAAAGTAGAAATTTTACCATTAATTTATTTTAACAAAAATTTATAATTCCTCTGTTTAACTAAGGTGTAAATAATTTATCAAAACATCAAATAACAACAAAATAATAAAAATGAAAAATTTAATTTTAAGCACAGCTTTCTTAGCGATAGGAACATTTGCAATGGCTCAACAAAACAGAGCAAATATGCAACAAAAAGATCCCGCAAAAATGGAGCAGAAAAGAGCAGACAAGATGAAAATGATGCAGACCGAATTAAATCTTTCTACGACGCAAGTTGCACAGATCACAGAATTACAGAATAAAAAGATGGCAGAAAGAAAGCAGAATGCACCGCAAATGCAGGCGCAGAGAAAAGCCAGAATGGATATGATGAAATCTAAAAATGATCAATGGAATACAGAGATGAAACAGATTTTGACTCCAGATCAGTACCAAAAATGGGAAGCTAAAAAACACGATAAAATGCAGAACAGACATCATAAAATGCAAAATCATCAAATGATGAAAACATCTGCGAAAAACTAGTTCATAATTTTAATTTTTTTTAAGGTGAGCGGAAAATTTATTTTCCGCTTTTTTTGTACGCTAACTGCGAATTATATATATTTGGACAAAACAAATTTATGATATCGAACGGAATTGATGATTTTCTTAATAATCACATAGTAGAAAACCAATATGCCGACCGATATAATTTTTAATTAATAGTGATTCAGAAAGTGGAATCTTTTCCTTTGAAAAACAGCTATTTATTTTGCAACCATAATTACTAATTCTTTTTCCTTCAGGAATTGATGAATGAGTTTTCCATTTCAAATCCTGTCAATTAATCCATTCAATATGAAGCATTTTTATTCTCTTTTATTCTTAATTTTTTCTTTTTTATTTTCCGCTCAAAAGTACAGTGTTGCTGCGATTCCCGAAAATCTTCTCGAAAATGCAAATGCCGTCATCAGAGAACATTCTGAAGAATATGTTTTGAAGTCTGTTAATGATATGACCGTGAAGGAAACTCATGCCGTTACCATTTTAAGCGCGGCCGGAGATCGGTATTCAACTGTTTTCATCCCGTATAATCCTACAACCAAAGTCAGTAATATAAAAGTCGAACTCTTTGACGCCGCCGGAAAATTGACCACAACCTACAGTAAAAAAGACTTTTCTGATTATACCAACAATCCAAGCGCAGGTTTATATGTGGATGACCGCATTTTGGTGCTTCGAACGATCTCTTCAAAATATCCCTTCACCATTAAATCAACTTATGAGACTAATACTTCTAACACCATTTATTTGAGTCAGTTCTCGCCTTTTAATTCTTATCGGGTCGCTTTAGAAAAAAGCGATTTAAGCATCACCAACAATTCCGGAATTACGATCAGAAAAAAAATTAACAATAAACCCTTAGGCAGTGTTACAAATTCTGAAGATGGAAATGTGTGGAAATATTCCTACCAAAATATTGCAGCCTTAACCGAAGAAGATTTAGCGCCGAGTTTAGAATATATGATCCCCAGCGTAGAGTTTTCTCCCGAAAAATTTTCACTTGCCGGACGACAGGGCGATCTTACCGACTGGAACAGTTTTGGAAAATGGTATTACAGCCAACTGATCAATCCTGTTTCTGAAATTACACCGGAAATTGCTGCCGAAGTTGCTGCGCTTAATTTAAAAGGAACAACTTCTGAAAAAGTCAAAATCCTGTATCAATACATGCAGAACAAAACCCGTTATGTTCTTATCGCAATGGGAATCGGCGGTTGGCAACCTATGCCGGCTTCAGAGGTGAGCAAAAAAGGATATGGCGATTGTAAAGCTTTAACGAACTATATGCGGACATTGCTTTCTGCGGCAGGAATTCCATCTTATTTTGCCGTAATTTATAATGATGATTCCGTGATCAGTTTTGATAAAGATTTTCCCAAACTCGCAGGGAATCACGCTATTTTAATGGTTCCTACAGAAAAAGATCCGATATGGCTCGAAAATACCTCGCAGCGAATCGCTTTCAATCATCTTTCTTACACCTCACATAATAGGAATGTCTTAGCATTCAACGAAAATGGCGTTAAAATTATTGACACTCCGACCTACAAACCCGAAGAAAGTAAAGAAATTTTGGTTGCTAAAATAAAACTCGCAGAAGACGGAACAATAAGTTCTGAGGCAAATTTTGAATTCAGCGGTGGACAATACGATACCAATTTACGACTCTTCAGTTTGAAGAATGACGAAATTCAGGAAGCATTAAAAAACAGACATTACAATTTACAGATCGACCATGTGAATATTCAAAACTTAGTGAACAATAGAGATGACGCGAAGATCGGATATAATGTGAGTTTAAAAGCGAAAGGTTTTTCTAAAAAACTTGGCGACGATCTCTTTTTTCCAGTGATGCCTTTTTATCAATCGGTCATGCTTTCCACCAATAATGACCGGAAGCTTCCCTTCGAAACTACTTTTCCGTTTCAGGATGATTACGAAATTGAATTTTCAGCTCCCGATGGATATCATTTCGCAGATTTACCGGCGTCCTCCGATTTCGCAACAGAATTTGGCTCCTATTCTATCAATTATAAACTGAATGATAATAAATTGTTGGTGCACCGGATTTTAACCATCAAAAAAGGAATGTATCCGAAAGAAAAATTTCAGGAATATGTGGAATTTCGGAAAAAGACCGCTAACAAAGACAATACTAAAGTTTTAATATCAAAAATATAATGAAAAAAATTCTACTCTCTCTTTCCCTGCTTTTATTTGGCTTCATTCATTCTCAACATAAATTCATGGAGGTTCCTAAACTTTCAGAAGAAGATTTAAAAAGTACCAAATCCGCCAAAGATGCCGATGCACCCGCTGAAGTTTTGTATCGTTCGATTCATTTTCTTATTGATTACAATGGTTATTTAACACAAGAGATCGTGGAACGCGTAAAGATTTATAAGAAAGACAATGCCGATGAATATCTGGATCATAAGATCGGAGTGTACGATAATAAAAATGGATCGCGGGAAACTTTAAGCAACCTGAAAGCTTTTACTTCAAACTACGAGAATGGTAAAATAGTAACTACTAATGTAGAAAAGGATGAGAAGTATAAATCAAAAGAAGAGAAAAATTATACCATTACTAAATTTGCTTATGCCAATGTAAGAGATGGTTCCGTTGTAGAATATTCCTACACGCTTTTTAGTCCATTTTTAAGTTCTACACCCCGAGTTTTGATCGAAGATGAAATCCCGGTGAGATATGTGGAATTTGTTTTCGATACGCCAAAACCTTTGGCATATTCCATTAATTATAAAGGAAGTTTAACGCCAAATCACCGGAATACAGACACTAAAGTAATGTATGGAAACGATTATCAAACCTATCGTTTTGCTTACGAAGATGTGCCTGCTTTTAAAGATGAAAAATATGTGCTGAATAACGACAATTATAAAACCGGAATCAAGGCAGAATTAAATTCTACAATGATCAATGACGAATTTAAATCCTATTCGCTTTCCTGGAAAGATATTCAGAAAAGACTTTATGATCATGATGATTTTGGATTACAGTTAAAGAAACAGAATATTGTGAAGAATCTCCTTCCGGCAGAGATTTTAGCGCTACCAACAACAATGGAAAAAGCAGAAGCGATACTCACTTTCGTCCAGAAAAATTACACCTGGAATAAAGAAGATGATGTTTTTACAGATGAAGGAGTAAGAAATTTAATTTCTACGAAAGTTGGTAATACCGCAGAAATTAATCTGCTCCTTACCATGCTTCTGAGAAGTGCCGATATCGAGGCTAATCCAATCGTACTTTCTACCGTAAAAAGAGGAATGTTACTTGCGTACAATCCGTCTATTACACAACTTAATTATGTGTTGAGCACTTTTGAAGATAACAGCAAAGTCTATTTATTAGATGGAACTTCTAAAATGTCGAAAATCAATATGATCGCACCACGAGCCTTAAATTATTATGGAGTAGTGATGAAGAAAGATGACGCGAAACAAATGGATATCTTTTATCCGGACGTAAGTAAAACCTCTCTTAATATAGATGCTAAAATGAATGCAGATGGAACTTTCGAAGGTCATTTTGCAGATCGGGACACCAAATTATATGCAATGATGGTTAATGAATCTTATGTTGATGATAAAGATAAATATGCCCAGTCTTACAAAGATCTTTATAAATTTCCTTATTCAAATGTGAAACAGGGCGTTCAGGAAAATAATGATTTTGAGACGAGTTTCGATTTTTCGTCTGATACTTTTGCAGACGTAATTGGAAGTAAGCTGGTCTTTAATCCACTTTTGTTTTTGTATTCTCAAAGTCATAATTTCGATCAATCAGAACCAAGAAGAGCGCCACTCGAATTTTATTCCGCTTATGACCGTGTTAAAAAAGTGACGGTTACGATTCCTGACAATTACGTTTTCGATAATGTACCGAAATCTAAAAAATTCAGAACCGATGATAATGCTTTGCAGTACACTTATCTCGTGACACAGGCAGGTAATAAACTCACGGTGGAAACTACCGTTCAGGTTGATGATTCGGTTTTTCCAAAAGAATATTATCCCGCCTTCAAACAGATTTTCGATAACATTACAAAGCTGGAAGCACAAGTGGTAACCGCGGTTAAGAAATAATTGTACAACACAATATCAATAACTTAAAAATCCTGTCTCAGTATCGAGACAGGATTTTTTTAAACGTAAATGATCTTGGTCTCAATGACTTTCTTTCCTAATTTCTCCAGCACCGATTGGTATTCATTCAGCTGAAGCTGGTGTTTTTCTTTTTCTTCACCCGTTTTAAAATCGATAATAATAAAGCCATTTCCTGTATCGATCATTCGGTCTGGCCTGTAAATTTTTGAATCGCCGTTTTCGGAGATCATAATGTCTTTTTCGTTGATTACCTTCTGATCTTCAATAAAATATCGGGAATAATCGGCGTTTTTAATGATGCTGTAAAGGCGTTCACTCACCTCCAGTTTTTCTTCTGCCGTTAATGTTCCCTCCAGAAGATAAGATGCAAGCGTTTTTTCCACATCTTTTTCTGAATTAATGTGCGCTAAAATTTCGTGCGTAAAAATCCCAATTCGCACTTTCTCCACGCGGTTTTGGTAACTTTTAGAGGGAGTTGCTATTTTTATTGCTTCCAGATCTGCTTTCTTTTCCGTCTTAAAATTGATGGGTTTTGTAAGCAGTTCCGCCGTTTTTTCTTTTCGCTGCTTTTTCAAATGTTCCGCAGAAATCTCATACAAATCAAAAGAAGGTAAGTCTTCGCCCTGTTCATTTTTTGGAATTCCCGGTTCTAAAAAGTCATAGATCTCCAGATTATTTTTGGTTTTATTGGGCTTTTCAATATAAAAGAAGAGTTGTTCCACGGCTCGCGTCGTAGCAACGTATTGAAGACAGAAACGGTCTATTTTATTTTGATAGATATTTTCCTGATTGAATTTTTCCATCTCACTATCATAAACTTCCAGTTCTTTTGCGAACGCATTTACATTCACCGCCGACAATCCGTTTTCAGCATCAATATCTAACCAGTTGCTGAATTTTCCGTCTTTATGTGCATTTTGCATGGGTAAAAAAACAACCGGAAATTCCAGGCCTTTTGCTTTGTGAATCGTCATCAACTTCACCGCATCCAAATTATCAGACGCTTGAATTGTTTTCGCATTTCCTTCTTCATCCCAAAATCTTAGAAAATCTTTCAGCGTTGAACCTGTATTTTGGGAGTAGGCGTAAAGCATCTCCAGATAATTTAAAAGGAAATCGGTTTCTTTATTTTGTACAGAAAATTCCTGTAAATAATTTTCGATAAAATTATAAAGATTGAGCTGAAGCAAGTGTTTGTTTTTGAGCTGAATGCCATATTTTGCTTCTATGAAATCTTCCATTTCAGATTTATTGGCAAGCTCGAGAAGTTCCATCATATCGGCGGTAAAATCCTCAATATCAATTCGTCCCAGAACTTTTAAATAGTAAAGCATCTTCACCGGAAACTGAAAATTCTTTGGGTTTTGCTCCCAACGCAGATATTCCGTAAGTGCGCGTAAAGTTGAAGATAAATTCAAAGTAAGACCCGATTCCGAAATGGATTTTATAAATTCTTCTTTGCCTTGATAGTTGACTTTTAAACTCCCTAACAATTGCGAAAAACTGAAAATATCAAAATTCCCCCGACAAAGAATAGTCACATCCGAAAGTGAAAAACCATGATCAATACAGGATTGAAGATCGGTTCGCATTTTTTCGGCGACTTCTTCGTAAAAAACAGACTTGGTGGCATTCTCAATTAAATTAATGCGCACTCTTCCTTCCAGTTTCGATTCCGCAAGTTGTTGTGAACCTTTTCCAAAGATCTCTTTATGCTCTTCCAAAGTATGATCAGAAAAATAGAGGTAGAGTTTATTATTGAAATCCACAATATTTTTCGCACTTCGCCAGTTGCTTCCTAAATTTTCTAATTCAGCAAGAACTAGTGATATTTCTTTTTGATTGATGATATCGAGCATAAGTTTTGAATCACCGCCCCGAAATCGGTAAATGCTCTGTTTGGGATCGCCAACTAAAGTAAAACTCATTTCATTTGAGGAAATCGCGTGATCTCTCAAAGGAATAAAATTTTGCCACTGCAGAAAGGAAGTATCCTGAAATTCATCAAAGAAATAATGGGCGAACTTGGTTCCCACTTTCTCATAAATAAATGATGATGGTTCTTCGCGCAGATTTTCGTGGATGAGAATATTAAATTTGCTGAGCAAAACCAGGTCGTTTTCCGCTTCTATTTCCGCGAGTTTATCCTGAATATCTTTGTTAACTTTTAAAGGTAAAATCGCTTGAAGAATTTTTTCTTTTTTCTGAGAAAGAATATAGTTGATGATAATTTTCAGTCTGTTTTCCAGCAAATAATCCAGAATCTCTAAAATTTCGCTTTCTCTGTTCTTACTTGTGGCAGATGCTCCGGCTCTAAATTTATTAATGGCTGATTCCTCATTAGCAGGAAAAGGAAAATCTTTTCTCTCGGATTTGTAAAATTTCAGCGATTCGAAGAAGAACTTTGCAATGCTGTTGCTGTTTCCACCCGCGAAATCGCCTGTTTGCAGATTTTTTTCCTGAAAGAGTTGCACAGCGCTTTCGAGCAGTTCAATACTTTCGTTTTTTAGATTCTTTAGATCTTCGCGAAGATTGGTCTTTGATTTTTCATAAACTTCCCAGTCAAAATTCTTGTTTTCGTGAAGGCGGAAATAATGCTTATCCTGAACATATTCTTTCGCTGAATCGTATAAAGTTTTGTTGAGGTTGACGCGGTCGTTATTATCTAAACTGTAATTAACAAAATCCATAAATGCTCCGGAAACAGCATTGTTTTCCCCAATATCTTCCAGCATTTTATCCACCGCTTCCATAAGGAAAGGTTCTGGATTTATCTCGAGATTAAAGTTTTGGGCGAGACCCAATTCATAGGAAAAGCTGCGAACCAAACGCGCGTTAAACTTATCAATGGTCCCAATATTTAAAGTGGAGTAGTGGTGAAGCACATAATCCAAAATCTTTTTAGCCCGGTAATGAAGGTCGGGTAAAGAGATCGCAAACCCTTGATTTTTGAGCTTTATCTGAATGTTGATCAGATCCTGATTCGTTGCGTAAGAGTCTGCAGAAAAATCTTTTAACCATTCGATAATCCGCTGCTTCATTTCATTTGCTGCCTTATTGGTAAATGTTAGAGCCAGAATATTTCGGATCTTGTCGGGTTGCGAGGGATGTTTTAAACAAATCGCTAAGAGATTCTGTACCAGCGCATACGTTTTTCCGGAACCCGCTGAAGCATTGATGACGGTATAATTTTTTTGCATCGTAAGAATTAAATTGACTTTAAATGTACCAAATAATTTGTCATTTAGAAAAAAAAACTTACTTTTGCAATCCAAAATGAGATGTAAATTATGTTAATAATCCCAGTAAAAGATGGTGAATCCATCGACAGAGCCTTAAAAAAATATAAAAGGAAATTTGACAAAACAGGAACTATCAGAGCTCTTAGAAGTCGTCAACAATTCAACAAACCGTCTGTCGTTAAACGACAGTCCAATGTTAAAGCTGCTCACAAACAAAGACTTTTGAGCAAGGAAGAACAGGCGTAAGTCAAAATTTTCTTAGCAAAATACTTAAATCACTTTTCAAATAGTTATATTTGAAGAGTGATTTTTTGTTGATATATGATGATAGAAAGATTTTTGGAATATATTTCGGTAGAAAAGCGGTACTCTCCGCATACCTTAACGAGCTACAAAAAAGATTTGGAGGATTTTTCTGTTTTTCTTCTTAAAACAGAAGCGCACCAAAATTATCATCAGGTCGATAAAAAGATCGTTCGGAATTTTATGGTAGCACTTACCGAAAAAGAAATTTCTAAACGCTCCATTAACCGCAAACTCTCTTCTCTACGGAGTTTCTATTTATTTTTATTGAAAGTTGGCCAGGTCCAGGTCTCCCCTTTAGAAAATATTCAGTCCCTAAAATTTTACGCAGAAAAGCAAATTCCTTTTTCCGAAGAGGAAATGAATAATCAGCAGCTTGAGGAATTTCATCCAAAGAAAGGAAGTTTTTTAAAGGAATTAATTATCGATACGCTTTATCAGACAGGAATCCGGCGTGCAGAACTGGTGAATTTGCTTTTTGAAAATGTCGATTTCAGTAAAATGGAAATTAAAGTGATCGGAAAAGGCAACAAGGCGAGGATCATTCCGATCGCGGAAAAACTCGGGCTCGAATTTCAAAAATATTTGCTCGAAAGGAAGCCACTGAAAGAGTGGGAGATGTACTTTTTCATCAATGCTAAAGGCAAAAAACTGAATGATAAGTTTGTGTACTCTGCCGTTAATTCCTACCTTAGTCTTGTAACTTCGAAGAAGAAAAAGAGCCCCCATATTTTAAGACACAGTTTCGCAACGCACGTCTTAGAGCATGGGGCTGAAATTTCTAAAGTGAAGAAGTTAATGGGTCATTCGTCGCTGGCTTCCACACAAGTTTATACGAATGCCAATATTGAACAATTAAAAAAAGTTTTTAACAACGCTCATCCTCGAGCTAAAAAAAAGTAGATTTATGAAAATTTCAGTACAGTCAATGGGATTGACACCACACGCGCCGCTTGAAGAGCATATTGAAAAAAAATTAGGTAAACTTGAAAATTATTATGACAAGATCGTAGAATGCAAAGTTTTTCTAAAAGTAGAGAACAAATCTGATAAAGAAAATAAGACGGTAGAGATTTTATTGGCCGTTCCGGGTGATGATTTGGTCGTAAAAAAGACCACAGCGAGTTTTGAAGAGAGTTTAGATCTGTGTGCTGAAGTAGCTAAAAAGCTGTTAATCAAGAAAAAAGAATTGGCTTAGAAAAAAATATTAAAATATCTTTAAAATAACTTGCAGATTTCAAAAAAACTCACTTATATTTGCACTCGCAAAAAGAGATAAGTAGTTCTTTAAAATCTTTGCCTCCGTAGCTCAGCTGGCTAGAGCAGCTGATTTGTAATCAGCAGGTCGTGGGTTCGAGTCCCTCTGGAGGCTCATGTAAAAAATAAAAATTGGGGAGGTTCCAGAGTGGCCAAATGGATCAGACTGTAACTCTGCTGTCTTACGACTTCGTAGGTTCGAATCCTACTCTCCCCACATTTTTTATTATTATTAGTTTTTGCGAACTTGTAAATTTATTGTAGATTTGCAAACCGTTTACCAACAGTTTTTGGAAACAAAAATGCGGAAGTAGCTCAGTTGGTAGAGCGTCAGCCTTCCAAGCTGAATGTCGCGAGTTCGACCCTCGTCTTCCGCTCTCTAAAATCACAACCAACATACCGGCTTGTGATTTTTTTTTAATATTTTCGCCGACTTAGCTCAGGGGTAGAGCGTTTCCTTGGTAAGGAAGAGGTCGTGAGTTCAAATCTCATAGTTGGCTCTAATTTAATCTCTCTTTTTTGGGAGATTTTTTTGTTTTACAGTTATTCGTAAAATCACATTGAAATATCGGAAGAAGTTTTGTAAAAATTTGGCTGATTAAATGTTTTTTATTTCGTGTTTCCTGAAAGTTTAAAAAATTTGTGAATTATAATTTTTCTCTTATAATTAAGATGAAATGACCACTAGGATTTTTGCTCAATAACGTCGTCAATTTTTCTGCGTTTTTATAAACAGATATTTTTCCGTAAATTTGCAGTCCGGTATTTTTACCTTCGGAGCAGTTTTGCATCGTATAATATTTTGAGTGTTGAAATTTTTTGCTAAAAAAAGATTTTCAATATTCAAAAAATTACTATATTTGCACACTGAAAAATTAAATAATTAATTAATAAATAATTTATATCATGGCAAAGGAAACGTTTAATCGTAACAAACCACACTTGAACATTGGTACCATCGGTCACGTAGACCATGGTAAAACTACACTTACTGCTGCAATCAGCAAAGTATTATCTGACAAAGGATTCGGAACAGCAAGAGATTTCTCTTCTATCGATTCTGCACCAGAAGAAAAAGAAAGAGGTATTACAATCAATACTTCACACATCGAATATGAAACTGCAAACAGACACTATGCTCACGTAGACTGTCCAGGTCACGCCGATTATGTAAAAAACATGGTTACAGGTGCTGCTCAAATGGACGGAGCTATCTTGGTAGTTGCTGCAACAGACGGACCTATGCCTCAAACTAGAGAGCACATCCTTTTGTGTCGTCAGGTAAACGTACCTAGAATTGTTGTTTTTATGAACAAAGTTGATATGGTAGATGACGAAGAATTATTAGAGCTTGTTGAGCTTGAAGTAAGAGAACTTCTTTCTGCTTATGAATATGACGGTGATAACTCCCCAGTAATCCAGGGTTCTGCTTTAGGTGGACTTAACGGAGATGCTAAGTGGGTAGAAAAAATCGACGAATTAATGGAAGCTGTTGATGTTTGGATCGAACTTCCAACAAGAGATGTTGACAAACCTTTCTTAATGCCTATCGAAGATGTATTCTCTATTACAGGTCGTGGAACAGTTGCTACAGGAAGAATTGAAGCAGGTGTTATTAACACTGGAGATGGTGTAGATATCGTAGGTATGGGTGATGAAAAATTAACATCAACTGTAACAGGAGTAGAAATGTTCCGTAAGATCTTAGACAGAGGTGAAGCTGGAGATAACGTAGGAATTCTTTTAAGAGGTATTGAGAAAACTGATATCAAAAGAGGAATGGTTATCGTAAAATCCGGTTCTGTTAAACCACACAAACACTTCAAAGCTGAAGTTTATGTTCTTTCTAAAGAAGAAGGTGGTCGTCACACTCCATTCCACAACAAATACCGTCCACAGTTTTATGTAAGAACTACAGACGTTACAGGTGAGATCTTCTTACCAGAAGGTGTAGAAATGGTAATGCCAGGAGACAACTTAACTATTACTGTAGAATTGTTACAGCCAATCGCTCTTAACGTAGGTCTTAGATTTGCGATCAGAGAAGGAGGTAGAACAGTTGGAGCAGGTCAGGTAACTGAAATCTTAGATTAATTCTAAATTAAATATTAATGTTCCGTAGGGAAACTTACGGGACATTTTTTAATCTACGGGCATCGTCCAATGGTAGGATACCGGTCTCCAAAACCGTTGATCAGGGTTCGAGTCCTTGTGCCCGTGCAAAAAAAAGATAATGAGCTTAGTTGATTTTTTAAAAGGTTCTTACACCGAATTCAAAGATAAAGTAGAGTGGCCTAAGTGGCCGGATTTACAGTCGTCTACAATTGTAGTAACGATTGGAACCGTTATTTTGGCGTTGTTTGTCTTTGGGGTAGATTCTCTCTTTAGTAAATCAATTTCAAACTTCTTATCTATTTTTATCAACCTATTCAATTAAATTATTTTCCACAATGAGTGACACTAACTGGTATGTACTAAAATCCATCAGCGGACAGGAAAATAAGGTGAAAACCTATATTGAAAACGAAATGAAACACCATGGTCTGGAAGATTTCGTTACGCAGGTGGTTATTCCTATGGAAAAAGTAATCCAGATGAGAAACGGTAAGAAAGTTCCGAAAGAGAAACCTTATTACCCTGGTTACTTAATGGTAGAAGCTAGTTTGGTGGGAGAAGTTCCCCACATTATCAAAAATATTCCCGGAGTTATATCTTTCTTAAGTTTAACAAAAGGTGGTGATCCAGTTCCAATGCGTAAATCTGAAGTAAACAGAATGCTTGGTAGAATGGATGAACTATCAGAATTTGCTGTTGAAGCTAATATTCCGTTTGTTGTTGGTGAAAACATTAAAGTAATCGACGGACCTTTTAATGGTTTTAACGGTACAATTGAGAAATTATTCGAAGACAAAAAGAAAATAGAGGTTTCGGTGATGATTTTCGGAAGAAAGACCCCAATGGAACTCAGCTACATGCAGGTAGAAAAGGTTTAAATCTTACTATTACAATACAAAAAGAATCAATTTATTGGTTCTTTTTTTTCGTTTAAAAAATTAAATAAACTTGTTTTTAACAGGAAATTATTGAGGTTTTGAAGATGATTTCAACCTTAATTAAAAGGCAGTGAAATCGTAATTTTTTGTCGTGCTGCTGCCATTAGTTCTTCAGGATTTGTTCCTGATCCGTCTTTAAATCTTGAAAGCGTAAGAATATGGAGCTTCATAAAATTTCACTGGCAGTTGTTATACTTGCATTTCCTTCTTTGATGGTTTAATTCCACACGATCTTTGCCGTTTTTTTCCGACCAGCATTTGTTTTTCTTTGCGCTAACATTTTCCTATATCCATTTCAGTGAGTAATATAATCGGTAAAGATTAAAAAAATAATTTGATTAAGTTTTTTGTAAAATTGTATTTTCCCGAAACAAGTATTGTTAAAATTCTCCTTTAAATTCAGAAGGCGTTTTCCCAATGTATTTTTTGAAAATTTTATTAAAATACGGTACATTGTTGAAGCCACATTCATAGCAAGCTTCTGAAATACTTTTATCCTGCGAGATCAGCATACAGGCCTTATTAATTCTGTACCGATTCACAAATTCTGTGAAAGTCATTTTGGTGGCTTTTTTGAAAAAATTACAAAATGCGGGCAATGATAAATTCGCCAGATCTGCCATCTTTTTAATTTCTATTTCTTTCTGATAATTTCTTTCTACGAACGTAAACAAGGTTTGAAGTCTTCCTTTGTTCTTCGCAATGATCGAGTAAGGCATCACTTCCTCATTCAGCAATTCATAACTGCAGTTAGCAAGTTCTGCTAATATTTCCAGAAAAAAAAGATATCTTTTTGACCCTTCATAATTCTTCAGAAGAATCATTTTTGGCTTTATTTTATCTTTTGTCTCTTTACTAAATAGAACCCCGAATTTAGAAATGTTGATTAAGTTTTCAACTTTCCGAAGTTCTGTAATATTACTTAATGCATTCAGTAGAAAATCTTCTTTGATTTGAACCACAATTTCTTCGTGCGGATCATTTGCATTTAATCCAAAACCAGAATGCGGAACATTCGATCCGATAAGAACCAGATCGCCATCAATAAAATTGCTTTTGTGATAACCTACATGTCGGCTGCCGTTGCCGGAAAGTACACAAACCAATTCCACTTCCGGATGATAATGATATTCCCACGTCAAAGTAGAAATTGCTTCATTCAAATGTAAAATCCGAAAACAACTTCCATCATCTGGATTCACGATTTCGTAATGAACTTTCATTGTATTAATGTTTATATGCGGTGTAAATGTAAATAAAATATTAATATAGTATTAGTATTTGTTAGTAATGTTAAATTAATGTTAAGACCTCTTGCTGTAATTTAGTTAAATCAATTAAAAGGAATGAAAAACTTAGGAATTAAGATCGCTTTATTTATTAATTATTTCGTGTTTGCGGCATTGTTAAACAGTGTGGGTTTGCTCATTCAAAAGTCCCAGAATGTCTATGGAATCAACGAAACTCAGGCAAGTTTACTGGAACCTGCAAAAGATTTAACTATTGCGTTGGTCGCCTTTTTTATTGGGTCTTTTTTACCCAAATTCGGGTATAAAAAAGGAATGCTGATTAGTTACGCATTGGTCTTTTTTGGTTGCTTGGGCATGTTTTTGGGAAATTCTTTTCTGAGTGTGGTTTTACTTTTTGCCTGTACCGGTTTTTCTTTTGCCATTATTAAAGTTTCCGTTATGGCGTTAATTGGGACGGTGGTTTCTAATGATAATCAGCATAAAACCTTTATGAGTTACATCGAAAGTGTGTTTATGCTCGGAATTGTTTTCGCTTACATTATTTTTCCCATGTTTTACAGCGACACTGATCCAGATGCCTGGTTAAATGTTTATCTGGTTTTGGCAGGACTCATCGCAGTGGTTTTTTTCTTTATTTTATTTTCAAATTTCGATTTACCAAAAGCCGAAACTTTAAAAACGTTTAAAGAAGATTTTTTGCAGATGGTCACTTTATTAAAAAGACCACTCCTTATTTTATTCGCAATTTTCGCATTTATGTATGTGATGACGGAACAGGGAATTATGTCGTGGTTGCCAACTTTTAATCAAAAAATTCTTCATCTAAATGAAAAATTAGCCGGACAAATGGCGGTGATCTTAATGCTGTCCATTGCTTTCGGACGGTTTATTTCGGGTGTGATTGTGAAGAAAATTCATTGGTACGCATATCTGACGGTTTGCTTGATCGCTGCAGCATGTTTAATCATTTTTGTTTTACCAATGGCTTCAGATTTAGCGGTCACAGAAATTTCCAGTTTAGAAGATGTGCCTTTAGTTGGATTTGTGTTCCCTTTGATCGGACTTTTTTTAGCACCAATTTATCCTTTAATTAATTCAACTATTTTAAGTGCGACCGAAAAAGAACATCACGGCGCTGTTGCAGGTTTACTTACATTTTTTTCTGCATTTGGCGGAACTTTCGGTTCTGTCATCATCGGATATTTATTTCAGCAGATCGGTGGGAGCAAAGCATTTTATTTTTCGCTGATTCCGCTTACCATTCTGATTGTGGTGATTTATTTTATTAATAAAATCAATAAAAAATTAGGACATTCATGAAAACCAATTTATACATAGAAAATATTTTTAATTTATTTGAAGTTGTTCAAAAAAACGAAATTTTCAAGGATCAAAAGGTGATGGCCGATGCAATTCCGAAGAATAGTGTTGAGATGATTAATAAAAAATATCAACAGGAAATAAAAGATCCGGGTTTTGATTTGAAACAATTTGTTCTGGAACATTTTATTATTAATGAAACTGAAAAAATACAAATTGAAGAAAATTTGCCCATCGAAGCACATATTCATCAATTGTGGAAAGTTCTTTCCCGTGATGCGAAGGAAAATAGAGGTACTTTAATGCAGCTTCCGAAACCTTACATTGTTCCCGGCGGCAGATTTAATGAATTTTTTTATTGGGACAGTTATTTTATAATGTTGGGTTTGCAGGTTTCCGGGGAAAATGAAATGGCAAAAAATATTGTTGATAACTGTAGTTTTTTGATTCAAACTGTTGGTTTTGTGCCAAATGGAAACCGAACCTATTTTTTGAGCCGAACTCAGCCGCCTTTTTTTTCATTGATGGTTGAATTGCTCGCAGAAATTTTAAATGATAAAAAGGTATTTGCAGAATATGCTGATTCTCTAAAGAAAGAATATGAGTTTTGGATGAAAGGCTTGGAGAATTTAGATCAGAATAATCCTGATCAGAGAGTCGTAAATTTAAATGGTAATGATATTTTGAACCGTTATTATGATGCAGAAAACAAACCCAGACCCGAAAGTTATTTAATTGATATAAAAGATCAGGAAAGGTCTGGACAACCTGATTTTTATTCCAACATTCGGTCTGCCTGTGAATCGGGATGGGATTTTTCTAGTCGGTGGTTTTCAAACCAGAAAGATATTTCAACTATTGAAACTCAACATATTATTCCTGTTGATCTGAATTGCCTGCTTTTTCATCTGGAATCAACTTTAGCCAACGTTTATTCTGAGGATTACAGTAAGTCCCAATATTATAGTAAGCTTGCCCTACAAAGGAAAAATTTAATCAGGAGATATTTCTGGAACGAAGAAAAAGGAATGTATTTCGATTTTGATTTTAAAAATAATTCGCAGACAGATTCAGTAAATATTGCCACTATTTTTCCTTTGTATTTTGGACTTTCTAGCCAGGAGCAGGCAGAAAAAGTAGCGAAAAATTTAGAAAATATTTTCTTAAAAAATGGCGGTTTAATTACAACCAACATTGATTCAGGACAACAATGGGATTCGCCAAATTCCTGGGCACCATTTCAATGGATGGGTTTTGATGCCTTAAAAAATTACGGTCTAGATGATTTGGCCGAAAAAATTAAGAATAACTGGTGTAAAAATGTTGAACGTGTTTACGAAAATACGGGAAAAATAATGGAAAAATACAACGCCATCGACACCGAAAGTAAAGCTGGTGGAGGGGAATATCCGAATCAAGACGGTTTTGGTTGGACCAACGGCGTTTATCTTAAACTAAAACATAATTAATAAACTATAAATAATCAAACCAAATCAACATGAAAAAGATTACTCTTTTCTTAGTAGCAGGTGTAGCAACACTGTATTACCAGAATGTATTTGCACAGGAAGTTACACAGGATTCCACCAGAAGTGCAGCCATAGACCAAGTTGTGATTACGGGTTCATCCCGGCCAAAATCAAAGTTGGAATCTGCAACAGCAATTTCAACTTTTACGGCGAAAGAAATTCAAAAACAAAATCCAATTTCAACTGCCGCTTTGTTGCAAAGAGTTCCGGGTTTTGCGGTCGAAACTTCCGGTGGAGAAGTCGGAAATAACCTTTTCGCAAGAGGTATTCCTTCTGCAGGAGCGTATGAATTTGTGCAGGTTCAGGAAGATGGACTTCCGGTTTTCGAAGATGGCGCTTTGCAATTTGCCAATGCGGATAATTTTTTCCGGGTTGACAATTCCATCAGTCGGCTGGAAGCGCTGAGAGGAGGAACAGGATCTATTTTTGCCACAAATTCTCCGGGCGGTTTGATCAATTTTATTTCAAAAGAAGGAACGAACGTTTTTAGAGGGGTCGCAAAGTTAGAAACAGGCTCTTATGGCTTAATGAGAACGGATTTAAATGTTGGTGGTGCATTGATTGAGAATAAATTATTTTTTAATGTTGGCGGTTTTTATAGAATTGATAGTGGCATTAGAAAAACAGGTTTTAAAGCCAATAATGGTGGGCAAATTAAAATGAATTTAAAATATGTCTTTGATAAAGGATATGCGAAAGTGTACTACAAAAAATTAGATGATCGTAATACTTTTTATTTACCGATTCCATTAACGAATGATCTGGAGGAATTTCCGGGTTTTGATGCAAATTATGGAACGTACAGTTACCGTACAATCAGCAAATTAAATATTCCACAAGCTGGAGGAGGTTTTTTCAAAAGAGATCTTGAAGACGGAATTCACCCCAAAATGGATGTTTTTGGTGCAGAATTTAAATACGATCTGGGAAGTAATTTTAGTGTCATTAATAAAACAAGATATACCAATATCGATTTAAGTTATACAGGAATTTTCCCGGCTGGAGGACCAACTCTTGCGAATGATTTTGCAAGTGGCTACGGAATTGCCGCTGGGAATGCTCAGTATTCTTTAGTAGGTGGTGGACAGATCGTAAGTCCTCAATATGTTCAGAAATTAGGATTTTGGGCGATTAATAAACAGATGACCAATTTTGTAAATGATCTGCAGTTTAATTATAAATTAGAAAACGGTAATCTTACGGCAGGTTTTTATAAATCCAACTGGAAATCTAATCAATACTGGAACTGGAGTAATATTTTAGTCACTGCGACCGATCGTCCGGAATTGCTAAATTTGGTAGATCAATCGCTTACTCCAAATTCTGTTGGGTACTCAAAAACCTACAATGGCGTCACAGAAATGTCTTTCCTTTTAAGAGATTCTCAAACACAGGGAAGTTTAAATGCAATCTATTTAAATGTTGATTATAACATTACCAATCAATTAAGTTTTAATGGTGGAGCGCGTTACAGCCACGATTTTTACAAAGGTTACAGAGTAAATACAACCTCTGCTAACTTAAATAATTCTGGCTTAACAACCGATGGAACACATGGTTTTTTAACGACAACTGCCGATGATAATATGAGTGTATTGGGCAATCAATATACTTATTGGAGTTATAATGTGGATAAAGTGTCCTATACAGCCGCTTTAAATTATAAAATAAATACTCAAAATGCGGTATATGCGCGTTTTTCCCATGGTTTTAGATCGCCAAATGAAGAAGCGTATTACAATAATATCGATGATCTAACTGCTTTGAAACCGGCTTTGACCAATCAAATTGAATTGGGATATAAATATTATTCTCCTTCGTTTGATATTGGCGTAATTCCATTTTATTCTACGCTGAAAAATCTATCTTTTACCGATGTCTTCTCTGACGGATCTTCTGAAAATAAATTCGCAGATACCAATAATATCGGGGTAGAGATTGAAGGTTTTGCAAAACTTTTCAATAATATTTTGGAAATTACTTTTAACGGGACCATTCAAAGTCCGAAATATAAAAAATTTACCGGGACAAATGGCGACGGAAGCACTTTTGATTACGATAGTAATTTTGTAAGAAGGATTCCGAAATTATATTTTAATATTTCTCCGGCAGTGAATATCACCAAAGAATGGAGAACGTATGTAAGTTATAATTATTACGGAAAACGTTTTCAAAATGAAGCGAACGACGAGAATTTTTCTTTGCCACAATTTAGTGAGGTTGGTGCAGGAACATCATATCAATTAGGAAAAGTAAGATTTGCAGTTGATGCGACCAATGTTTTCAACACCATCGGAATTACAGAAGGCGATCCAAGATCTACCGATGCGGGAGGCTCTAATGTAAGAATGGCGCGACCAATTTTGGGAGCCGCTGTTAGAGGATCTATCACTTTGGATTTTTAAAAATTTCTTATTAAATTTTTTCAAAACCAGTCAATTTATTTGGCTGGTTTTTTTGAATCTCACTTTATTACAGGCAAAATAATCAACTTTCTTGGAGAAACTTTTTTTGAGATCGTTTCAAATTCCACTGGTTTATTATAAAAATGATAAAGTTCTTCTAAAAATCAACATCTTACATTTGTGTAATCAAAAAATATTCTTAATTTTGCAGTCCGAAATGTAAAGTAGTTAGATGAGATAACGCTTTGCAGATTTATAAATGCTTCCACATTCATAAATTTCTTAATTTTTAAAAAATCAAAATGGCTAAAAAAGTCTTTAAAATGGTTAAGCTCCAAGTAAAAGGAGGAGCAGCAAACCCATCTCCACCAGTAGGTCCAGCATTAGGTTCTGCAGGGGTGAATATTATGGAGTTTTGTAAGCAATTTAACGGAAGAACTCAAGACAAACCGGGACAAGTTTTACCTGTAGTAATTACAGTATACGAAGACAAATCATTTGAATTCGCAATTAAAACTCCTCCGGCTGCAATCCAACTTTTAGATGCCTCTAAGCAGAAAAAAGGTTCAGGAGAGCCAAACCGAATCAAAGTAGGTTCTGTATCTTGGGATCAGGTTAAAAAAATTGCCGAAGACAAAATGGTAGATCTTAATTGCTTTACATTAGATGGTGCTCTTACAATGGTTGCCGGAACTGCAAGATCTATGGGATTAAAAGTAACAGGAACTAAACCAACTAACGCTTAAAACTTATAGATATGGCAAAAGTAACAAAAAAGCAAAAAGAAGCTTTAAGCAAATTAGAAAAAAATAAAGTTTACACTCTAGACGAAGCTTCTGCTTTGGTAAAAGAAGTAAACACTGCAAAATTCGACGCTTCTGTTGATTTAGCAGTTAGATTAGGAGTTGATCCTAGAAAAGCCAACCAAATGGTAAGAGGCGTAGTTTCTCTTCCGCACGGTACTGGTAAAGATGTAAAAGTTTTGGCATTGGTAACTCCTGACAAAGAAGCGGAAGCTAAAGAAGCAGGTGCAGATTACGTAGGTCTTGACGAATATTTACAGAAAATTAAAGATGGTTGGACCGATGTTGATGTGATTGTAACAATGCCTGCAGTAATGGGTAAGTTAGGTCCATTAGGTAGAGTTTTAGGACCAAGAGGTTTAATGCCTAATCCAAAATCCGGTACCGTAACTATGGATATTGGTAAAGCAGTAGCTGAAGTAAAAGCAGGTAAAATTGATTTTAAAGTAGACAAGTACGGTATCATCCACGCAGGAATTGGTAAAGTATCTTTCGACGCTGCAAAAATTAAAGAAAATGCTGCTGAATTAATTCAGACTTTGATCAAATTGAAACCAACAGCATCCAAAGGTATTTATGTAAGAAGCATTTATTTGTCTTCTACCATGAGTCCAGGTATTGCAATTGATACTAAATCTGTAAACTAAAATCTGAAGAACAATGACAAAAGAAGATAAAGTATTAGTAATACAAGATATAAAAGGAATGTTACAGGACGCGAAAGTGGTTTACGTAGCAAATCTTGAAGGAATGAATGCTGCTGCAACTTCAGATTTCAGAAGACAGGCATTTAAGCAAAATATTACAATGAAAGTTGTAAAAAACACCTTGCTACAAAAAGCAATGGAACAAATGGAAGGTAATGTAGATTACTCAGAAATGTTCCCGTCTTTCAAAGGAAACACTGCTTTAATGATTTCTGAAACAGCGAACGCTCCCGCTAAGTTGATTCAGGGATTCAGAAAAAAAGCTGAAGTTCCATCTTTGAAATCTGCTTATTTGCAAGACACATTCTACGTAGGTGACGAAAATTTAGCAGCACTTGTTAACATTAAGTCCAGAGAAGAAATGATTGGTGAAATCATCACATTGCTTCAATCGCCACTTAGAAATGTACTTTCTGCGCTTCAAAACAAACCGGACACTACAGAAGCGAAAGCGGACGAAGCTGCTCCAGTTGCTGAAGAAGTGAAAACAGAAGAAACTCCAGCTGCAGAAACTGCTCCAGAAGCAAGTACTGAAGCTAAAGATGCACCAAGTGCAGAGTAATTAGACTCAAAACAAATCAAAATAAATCGTTCAACAATTAAAACATTATTAAAATGTCAGATTTAAAAAACTTAGCGGAAACGCTTGTAAACCTTACTGTAAAAGACGTAAACGAATTAGCTACTATCCTTAAGGATGAGTACGGAATCGAACCAGCTGCTGTAGCTGTTGCTGCCGGAGGTGGTGCAGGTGCTGAAGCGGTTGAAGAAAAAACAGAATTCGATGTAATCTTGAAAGCTGCAGGTGCTAGTAAATTAGCAGTTGTAAAATTAGTTAAAGATTTAACTGGTGCAGGTCTTAAAGAAGCTAAAGATATGGTAGATACAGCTCCGACTGCTATCAAAGAAGGCGTTTCTAAAGACGAAGCTGAAGCTTTGAAAAAACAATTAGAAGATGCAGGTGCTGAAGTAGAAATTAAATAATTTCTTATTCAAGCCTACGCTTAAATATAAAGCCGGTTCCCATTGGGAGCCGGCTTTTTTTGTTTAGCTCAATTTTATAAGATAAATACCAGAGATTTACTGGTTTCAAAATTTGATTTTTTATAAGTTTTTTTTGATGACTAAATAAGCGAAATATGCTTTCAAAGGAATAAGTTATTCCAGGTGTATGTGAACCCAACGCAAAGTATCTTTTGTAGTTTTTTTTGAAGATTTTATTCACAGATAATAGTCTAGTTCACACCTAATTATAATCTTTAAGTATTGCGAACGATTTTTATATTTTGAATTCTACATTTTTTTCTAAGGGTGTTTTGACCCTTTATACAATAGCCTGAATTTTTATAGAGTAATCTATCTTTTTTTTCTTATTTTTGCCACAGATTACTTCTGTGAAAAAGAAATCTAACACAACACAAACACAATTTTGAAAAAGAATTCATACACTGTACCTTTAGGGATACAGCATTTTAAGCCGTACACGCTGCGCTTAATTGCCGTTTTTCTATTATCACTATTTTGCAATACGCAAGTGAATGGTGCTGTTGTAGATAGCGCTATTGTTCAAAAAGATCCACAAGCCATTATTTATGTTTCCGCTGGTGCAGTAGTCGCTGGAACTTCTCAGTTTTCTAATGCTCGCATTGTCGAAATTCAAGGTGATTCCCCTTCCAAAAAAATTCTAAAAGAAAAATCAGCAGATACTGGACTTGCTAAGCAATTAGTCGCAAAGAAAGAAGCCAACGATCAATCCTTAAAATTACTGCAGGAAAAGATTAATAAGAAAGTTAAAAATTCTTTTTATTCATCTTCTCAAGATAATGAATCGCTAAAATTTGCAAAATCTAAACTCGATCTTTCTGCTGTAACCGCTGATACGTCTTCCTTTAAATTCTCCTACGCATTTGTGTCAAGTACACTTTTGCTGAACATATATCGCGCGCAGATTTTGAAGCAAAAATACTGTACCTCTCTGTCTTATTTACAGTTTGGTAAATTCAGAAGTTCATCTCTTCGGGCACCGCCAGTATTTCTTTAATATTTTTCGATTTCCAATTCCTGAGATAACACAATTGTTTTAAAATTGTGTAAAACTATTTCATTGAACTGAGTAAACCCAACTATTAAAACTAGCGTAAAAACTTGATATTCAAGTTATTACTCAACCATCTCCCCCATTAATTATTATCACAACACAAAATTATATAATGAAAAAACAAATGATTCAATTCAAAAAAACTGCCATTAAACTGGCATTTGGAACACTGCTAATGTTAGCTGCAGGCGCTTCCCAGATTAATGCACAAACCGTTGAAAGCTCAGCAAGAGGAGGCAAGAATGAGATACCTACCGAATTTCTTTCCGCTACTGAATTTACTGTAAATAAAACAGCAAACCCAGTCCTGGCATTTGACGCTGCAACACCTTATTTTGAGGAATTGAGCATCGTAGATGGAACTAATAAACCATTACAAAGTGTGATCGCTACAAATTTGACCGATGCTAACAATACAATCGTTAAGCGTGAATTTAATTTTTCCGCAGTAACGCCTGGAACTTATTTTGCAAAAGGGGTGCTCACCGGTACGCTCGTTTACTACCAAATTGAAGTAAATAATTAGTAACAAAAAAATTTTAAACACTTACAAATGAAACATCTATATTTTAAACTTAAAGACTACCAGGTCCGCTTTTCACTAAGCATGACGTTGGTGTTGCTTTTTAGCTCGTTAGGTTTTGCGCAGATCAACACCGTTCTAAATACCCAAATAAATGGTGAACTTACCGCTGTAGCGCGTGGTTCCCTTTCGTCCTCTTATAATATCACGTTACCTAAACCTGTTGGAGCTACTACAGTAAATAAAGTATTCATCTATTATGCTCACACGCTTCTTACGGGTTCGGAGTTAGGAGCAAATGCCATTACAGTTAATGGTGTTAATCCGAATTTAAGTACTTACACTGCCTCAGGTAGTTCTCTTGTGGGATATACCCGTTATGCCGAAGTGAGCACCACCGCAACCGCTTTTGTCAATACCTTAAATACGCTTACAGCCGGAACAACCACTGCAGTAACTATAAATGAGGGAATCAACTCGGCAAAAATTGATGGGGTAGGAATTTTAGTTTTATGGAATGTCCCATCAAAACCACTGGGTAGATTTGTTATCCAAATGGGTACATTAATTACCGGACCACTTCCAGCTTCTCAATCATTCACCGTAAACGCGATCAATAAAACATTGCCTGGCTTCAGTGCAACAATGGGAGTGGGAATTAGTTTTTCCACCGGGGACTTTAACGGGAATTATCAATTATCACAATTAAAGATCGGTGCGGCAACTCCTACTGCAATAGTTACGAGTAACGCCGGAGGTTATGATGATGGTGTGCTTGCGAATGGAGCTTTGATCACACTGGGTGGTTATGGAGACAGCCCGACGACGAATAATGCAGATGAACTGTACGATGTTGCTTCATTTTTAACAAATGGACAGACTCAGATTTCTTACAGCTTGTTAGATGTTGATAATGTTTATGATGATTATATTAATGTTGTCTATTTTACGAGTACTGGTATTAGCTCACCATGTTTGGCGGGAACTGTTGCACCTGCATTAAGTGCTACTGCAATAAGCAATATTTGCCCCGCTACTACAGCAGATTTAACTGTCATTACTGCGACTAACAAACCGGTAGGAACCACACTTACTTTTCATACAGGAGCCACCGCTACTACTGCAAATTTAATTTCAGGAACAGCAGTAACTGCCGGCACTTACTATGCGTCATTTTATGATTCTGTAGGAAATTGTTACAGTCCGACAACAATGATTACAGTAACCATTAATCCATGTTTCTGTTATAATCTGCCGAATACCACAGCCGCCGGTTCAGATACGCAACACGGTATTACTTTATTACAAAGAGCAGGTGGAGCAAGCACAGATTGGCCAATGGTTAGAAAGTCTGCACTCAGCGCTTTAGAATCCAATGCAAAAGGTTTTGTGATTTCAAGAATGACTACCATTCAGATTACCGGAATTATTTCTCCACAAGAGGGTATGATGGTTTACGACACTGATTTAAAATGTCTTAAATTAAATACAACTGGAACAAGTACGGGCTGGAGTTGTTTTAATACTCCTGCTTGTCCGTAATAAATAAAAAAAATAATTTCACAAAATTTACAAAATGAAAAATATATTCACGATCATACTACTGGCAGCGATCACGAGCATTAACGCTCAGGTCATTATCGGAGATGCCACAGGAACGGCCTCGACCAAAACTTCCGTGTTGTTAGAGTTTGCAGCAGGGCAAAATAAAGGACTAATTGTTCCTTATGTAAGAACACTTCCAACTGGATCAGCTTTGGTTGGCGGAGCAATTATCTTGGATGCGACAAATGCCACCACGGCAAGAATGAAATTTTATAACGGAACAACATGGGTGGACTTAAGTGGTCAAGATGCAAACGTTACTTCATCTTTAGCCAGTCAGCCTGCTACATCTGCCTTGGAAACTGGCGCCAAATCAATTATTGGAGCCAACAGTTCAAGTGCGAATGGCGTCTTGGTATTAGAATCGACAACTAAAGCGATGGTTTTACCCACTGTTATGGACGTCAATAATGTTTTAAGTCCCTCTCCAGGAATGATGGTTTATGTGAAAGGGGTAACTCCAAATTTTAACAAACGTTTAGCTGTTTTCAATGGCAACAAATGGAGTTTTTGGAAACCCTAGAATTCTAAAGTAATATTAAACCGGTTCATTAATGAGCCGGTTTTTTGTAAAAACGAGATAAAAATCAAAATTTTTAATTGAAAAAAGAGCCACTTCAATTTATTTTGAAGTGGCTCTTTCTATATTTAAAGTCAAATTAATTTTTCAAGAAATCAACCAGAATTTTATTCAGTTCTTCTGCATGCGTTACATTTAGACCATGGGGCGCATCTGCTATTATTTTGAAAACATTATTCGAAATTCCTTCCGCAGCTTGTTTTCCGGCCGTGTCAATAGGAACAATTTGATCTGCATCTCCGTGAACGATCAAAGTTCGCACGGTTACATTTTTCAACTCTGATCTAAAATCTGTTCCAGCCCAACTTTCTGCAGTTTTCACCGTGGCAAGTGGAGAAGCGTGGGAGGAAATACTCCAGTCGTAGTGCAATTGTTGATCACTCACAGAATGTTTCAACATTCCAAAATTGTAGAAGTTTTTATGAAATCCTGCCAGAAAAGTCACGCGGTCTTTTTTAACCTGATCCAGAATCCCCATCAGATCTTTTTCCGGAACGCCGGCTGGATTATCATCCGTCTGTTTCACAATTGGAATAATAGAAGAAATTAAAGCAATCTTATCTACATTTTCGGTACCGTATTTTGTAAGATATCGAACTACTTCACCGCCACCCATTGAGAATCCGAAAAGAATAACGTTCTTAAGTTCAAGTTCGGTGATGATTTCGTGCAAGTCTGCAGCCAGACCATCGTAATCGTAACCTTTGTTAGAAACTGAAGATTTTCCGAAACCTTTTCTGTCGTAAGCAATAACTCTGAAACCTGCTTCTACGAGTACAGGAATCTGTAATTCCCAGGACTTACTGCTCAGTGGCCAGCCGTGAATTAAGATGATTGGCTGCCCAGAGCCGAAGTCTTCATAATAAAATTGTTGATTGGTGTCACTTTTTGATTGAATGTATGGCATTTTTTGAATTTTTATTGTTAATATTACAATCAAGATTTACGCCACCAGATTTTTAAAATATTTCGAGGCAAAAACATTACCTTTATTTAGGCTAAGCAGTTCACTTATACGATTATTATTTCTATTATCCATAATATTATCGTACATTTGCAGTCCTGTTTGAAGCCAATTATCATATTATCTATTGAAAATCAATAACTTACTCTTTTATTCGTTTAAAAGGGTTTCGTCGTTTTCTCACTAGATCTTTATAGTTCTCTTCTTTCAGAAAAAATATTTTGCATTACCCCGTGAAAAGATATACCGGTGTTGCAGTTAGGGCTCAGATTAGAGACTAACAGATTGGAGATCAGAGATTTTACAATACTGGAAAAAAGGTAGGGCTTCAAACACCATTCTATATCTTTTGATTCAGAGCTTTAAATCTATTCTCTCTCGTCTATTCTCTTTTAATCTAAATCCTGATATTTTTTAAACAAAATATTTTTTAACCCTTCATTCTTTAAAATTTTTATGAGTAAATCTAAAGCAGTCGCTAAAACTCAGGGAACCGAAAGAATCAACTTTTCCGTAGCAAAAGGAAAAATTGAAACTCCTGACTTTTTGGACATTCAGATCCAATCTTTCAAAGATTTTTTCCAGTTGGATACCCTTCCGGAGCAGAGACTCAACGAATCTCTGTACAAAACCTTTCAAGAAAATTTCCCAATTACCGATTCCAGAAACAATTTTGTTCTAGAATTTTTGGATTATTTGGTAGATTCCCCACGATACTCGATCGACGAGTGTGTGGAAAGAGGATTGACGTATTCAGTTCCTCTAAAAGCCCGTCTTAAATTGTATTGTACTGACCCTGAACATGAAGACTTTCAGACCGTTGTACAGGACGTTTATTTAGGTCCGGTTCCTTATATGACACCTTCAGGTTCATTTATTATTAATGGGGCCGAACGTGTTATTGTAACTCAATTACACCGATCTCCGGGTGTGTTCTTTGGTCAGACTTATCACGCCAACGGAACTAAATTGTATTATTCCAGAATTATTCCTTTCAAAGGATCGTGGATGGAATTTACAACCGACATTAATAACGTAATGTATGCTTACATCGACCGTAAGAAAAAATTACCGTTAACGACTTTATTAAGAGCAATCGGATTCGAATCCGATAAAGATATCCTTCAGATTTTTGACCTTGCCGAAGAAGTGAAAGTTTCTAAAGCAGCGCTGAAAAAAGTAGAAGGCCGTACTTTGGCTGCGAGAGTTTTGAACACCTGGTTTGAAGATTTCGTGGATGAAGACACTGGTGAAGTAGTTTCTATTGAAAGAAACGAGATCATCTTAGATAGAGAGACCATTCTTGAAAAAGAACATTTAGATCTTATTCTTGAAGCAGGTGTGAAATCAATTTTGATCCACAAAGAAAATTCTAATGAATTCTCTATCATTCAGAACACGTTACAAAAAGATCCAACCAACTCCGAAAAAGAAGCGGTTGAATATATTTACCGTCAGTTGCGTAACGCAGATCCACCCGATGAAGAAACAGCAAGAGGAATTATCGAAAAATTATTCTTCTCTGAGCAACGTTATTCATTAGGAGAAGTTGGTCGTTACCGTTTGAACAAAAAATTAGGATTAAATATTCCTGAAAAAACGGAAGTTTTAACGAAAGAAGATATTATCTCTATCGTTAGACACCTGATCGAATTGGTTAACGCGAAAGCAGAAGTTGATGACATTGATCACTTGTCAAACCGTCGTATTAAAACGGTTGGTGAGCAATTATCTGGTCAGTTCAGTGTAGGACTTTCAAGAATTGCGAGAACAATTAGAGAAAGAATGAACGTTAGAGATAACGAGATTTTTACTCCGATCGACTTGGTCAACGCAAAAACATTAACCTCTGTAATTAATTCATTCTTTGGAACGAATCAATTGTCTCAGTTCATGGATCAAACCAATCCATTATCAGAAATCACGCACAAGCGTAGACTTTCTGCCCTGGGACCTGGTGGATTATCAAGAGAAAGAGCAGGTTTTGAGGTACGTGACGTTCACCATACGCACTACGGAAGAATTTGCCCGATAGAAACTCCAGAGGGACCAAACATTGGTTTGATCTCTTCTCTAGGGATTTATGCAAAAATTAACAGCTTAGGATTTATCGAAACGCCTTACAGAAAGGTAAACAACGGTAAAGTAGATCTTAAAACTGCTGCTATTTTCTTAAATGCTGAGGATGAAGAAGATAAAGTGATTGCACAGGCCAACGTTGAAATGAAAGAAGATGGTACTATTTCTACAGATAGAGTAATTGCCCGTTTAGATGGTGATTATCCAGTAGTTGAGCCACAACAGGTTGACTTAATTGATGTTGCGCCAAATCAGATTTCTGGTATTTCTGCTTCATTAATTCCATTCCTGGAACATGATGATGCGAACAGAGCCTTGATGGGATCGAATATGATGCGTCAGGCAGTTCCATTATTAAAACCGGAAGCTCCGATTGTTGGAACAGGTTTAGAAAAACAAGTTGCTTCAGATTCCCGTATTTTAATTAATGCGGAAGGAAACGGAACGGTAGAATATGTTGATGCGGTAAAAATTACCATTAAATATGAAAGAAGCGAAGACAGCGATCTTGTATCGTTTGATTCTGCGACTAAATCATATAAACTGACCAAATTCCGTAAGACCAATCAGGGAACAACCATTACTTTAAGACCAAACGTAAGAGTAGGTGACAAAGTAGTAAAAGGTCAGGTTCTTTGTGATGGTTATGCAACTGAAAATGGAGAATTGGCACTTGGACGTAACTTAGTTGTTGCCTTCATGCCTTGGAAAGGATACAACTTTGAGGATGCAATCGTTATTAACGAAAAAGTAGTTCGCGAAGACTGGTTTACTTCTATCCACGTTGATGAATATTCTCTGGAAGTTCGGGATACCAAATTAGGTATGGAAGAACTAACAGCAGATATTCCAAACGTTTCAGAAGAAGCAACCAAAGATTTAGATGAAAACGGAATGATCAGAATTGGAGCCGATGTAAAACCTGGCGACATTATGATTGGTAAGATTACTCCAAAAGGAGAATCAGATCCAACTCCGGAAGAAAAATTATTGAGAGCGATTTTTGGAGACAAAGCCGGAGACGTAAAAGATGCTTCATTAAAAGCAGATTCATCGTTGAGAGGAGTTGTCATCAACAAAAAATTATTCTCAAGAAATATCAAAGACAAAAAGAAAAGATCTGAAGAGAAATTGAAACTTGAAGAAATCGAAAACACGTACAAAGCGAAATTCGACGAATTAAGAAATTTACTTTTAGAAAAATTAGGAACACTTGTTAACGGTAAAACGTCTCAGGGTGTAAATAATGATCTTGATGAAGAAATCATCGGGAAAGGAGTGAAATTTACTACAAAATTACTTCAATCTGTTGAAGATTATGTAAATGTAAGTGGAGCAGACTGGACGGTTGATGCAGAAAGAAATGAGTTGATCAAGCAATTGATCCACAACTTCAAAATTAAGTCCAATGACTTGAACGGTGTTAAAAACCGTGAGAAGTTTGCAATCTCTATCGGAGATGAACTACCTGCAGGAATCATCAAACTGGCGAAAGTATATGTTGCTAAGAAACGTAAACTGAACGTTGGTGATAAAATGGCAGGTCGTCACGGTAACAAAGGAATTGTATCCAGAATTGTACGTGAAGAAGATATGCCGTTCCTTGAAGATGGAACTCCGGTTGATATCGTATTGAATCCACTGGGTGTACCTTCCCGTATGAATATTGGTCAGATCTATGAAACCGTTTTAGGATGGGCTGGTCAAAAACTAGGATTGAAATTTGCAACGCCGATTTTCGATGGTGCAAACATCGATCAGATCACAGAATATACGAAGCAAGCGGGTCTTCCGGAATTTGGTAGCACTTATCTTTATGATGGTGGTACCGGAGACAGATTCTCTCAACCAGCAACCGTTGGAATCATTTACATGTTGAAATTAGGTCACATGGTTGATGATAAAATGCACGCACGTTCAATTGGACCTTATTCATTGATTACGCAGCAACCTTTGGGTGGTAAAGCGCAGTTTGGTGGACAAAGATTTGGTGAGATGGAAGTTTGGGCATTGGAAGCATTTGGTGCTTCGAATATCCTTAGAGAAATCTTAACTGTGAAATCCGATGACGTGATTGGTAGAGCTAAAACTTACGAAGCAATTGCAAAAGGAGAAGCAATGCCTGAACCAGGTATTCCGGAATCCTTCAATGTATTGTTACATGAGTTGCAAGGACTTGGTCTTGATGTAAGACTTGAGGAATAGACTAGAGACTATTAGACATGAGACAAGAGATTTTAAAGTCTCTTAATCTCCACTCTCTCTATCTTTTAATCTAAATAAAATCAAATGTCAAATAAAAATAAAACAAGTAATTTTACTAAAATTACGATCGGTCTTGCTTCTCCGGAGAATATCCTACAGGATTCCCGTGGTGAAGTTCTAAAGCCCGAAACAATTAATTACCGTACGCACAAGCCGGAAAGAGATGGTCTTTTCTGCGAGAAAATTTTCGGTCCTGTGAAGGATTACGAATGTGCATGTGGGAAATACAAAAGAATCCGATACAAAGGAATCGTTTGTGACCGTTGTGGAGTAGAAGTTACTGAGAAAAAAGTGCGTAGAGAAAGAATCGGACATATTGGTTTGGTTGTTCCTGTAGCTCACATTTGGTACTTCCGTTCTTTACCGAACAAAATTGGTTACATGTTAGGATTGCCTTCTAAGAAACTCGACATGATCATTTATTATGAAAGATATGTCGTGATTCAGCAAGGTATCGCAAAAAGAGCCGATGGTGCTGATTTCGATGATAAAGAATTTTTAACAGAAGAAGAATATCTTGATATTTTAGAAACACTTCCTGCTGAAAATCAGTATCTTGATGATTCCGATCCGAATAAATTCATCGCCAAAATGGGTGCTGAAGCGGTTGAGCAATTATTAAGCAGAATCGATCTTGACGCATTGTCTTTCGACTTACGTCACAAAGCACACAACGAATCTTCTAAACAAAGAAGAACTGAAGCATTAAAAAGACTAAACGTTGTAGAAGCAATCAGAGGTGCTAATACGAGAATGGTGAACCGTCCGGAATGGATGATTATGCGTGTTCTTCCAGTAATTCCACCAGAATTGAGACCATTGGTTCCACTGGATGGAGGTCGATTCGCAACTTCAGATTTAAATGATCTTTACCGTCGTGTAATCATCAGAAACAACCGTTTGAAAAGACTTTTGGAAATTAAAGCTCCTGAAGTAATTCTTCGTAACGAAAAAAGAATGTTGCAGGAATCTGTAGATTCATTATTCGATAACACAAGAAAATCATCAGCGGTAAAATCTGAATCAAACAGACCATTGAAATCACTTTCAGATTCATTGAAAGGGAAGCAAGGTCGTTTCCGTCAGAATTTACTTGGAAAACGTGTGGATTATTCAGCGCGTTCCGTAATTGTTGTAGGACCAAACTTGAAATTGCACGAATGTGGAATTCCAAAAGACATGGCTGCAGAATTATACAAACCGTTTATCATTAGAAAACTAATTGAAAGAGGAATTGTAAAAACTGTAAAATCTGCAAAAAGAATCATCGACAGAAAAGAACCTGTTGTTTATGATATCTTAGAAGGTATTATGAAAGGTCACCCTGTACTTTTGAACAGAGCACCTACTTTGCACAGATTAGGAATCCAGGCATTCCAGCCAAAAATGATCGAAGGAAAAGCAATTCAACTTCACCCATTGGTAACCACTGCATTTAATGCGGATTTTGATGGGGATCAAATGGCGGTGCATTTACCTTTAGGACCGGAAGCTATTTTGGAAGCACAATTGCTAATGTTAGGTTCTCAGAATATCTTGAATCCTGCAAATGGATCACCGATTACCGTTCCTTCTCAGGATATGGTTTTGGGTCTTTATTTCATGACCAAAGAGTTAGCTTCAACAGAAGACAAGAAAGTATTAGGTGAAGGCTTAACTTTCTATTCTCCGGAAGAAGTAGAGATCGCTTATGCTGAAGGAATGGTAGCATTGAACGCAAAAGTGAGATGTAGATTGCCGATCAAAACAGAAGAAGGAATCGTTACTCAACTAACGGAAACGGTTGTAGGTAGAATTTTATTCAACCAGATCGTACCGAAAGAATCCGGTTACGTTAATGAACTTTTAACCAAGAAATCATTAAGAAACGTAATTGGACGCGTTTTAGCGGATACCGATTTCCCAACAACTGTACGTTTCCTGGATGACATGAAGGACTTAGGTTATTCAAATGCATTTAAAGGAGGATTATCATTTAGTTTAGGTGATATTGCGATTCCTGAAGAGAAAAAAGGAATGATCGCAAGTGCAGTAGAAAATGTAGATGAGATTAAGGCCAATTATAACATGGGTCTTATCACAGATACAGAAAGATATAACCAGGTAATTGACGTTTGGACCAATACCAACGCAGGGTTAACCGAGATGATCATGAGCAGAATGAAAACCGATCAAGGTGGGTTCAATTCAGTTTATATGATGCTTGATTCCGGAGCAAGGGGTTCCAAAGAGCAGATTCGTCAGCTTTCAGGAATGCGTGGATTGATGGCGAAACCTCAAAAAGCGGGTTCTACAGGAGCTGAGATTATTGAAAATCCAATTGTAGCCAACTTTAAGGAAGGTTTATCAATTTTGGAATACTTTATCTCTACTCACGGTGCTCGTAAAGGTCTTGCGGATACCGCTCTAAAAACTGCCGATGCTGGTTATTTGACCAGAAGATTGGTAGATGTTGCACAGGATGTGATCATTACTGAAAACGATTGTGGAACTTTAAGAGGTACTGAAATTACGCCATTGAAGAAAAATGACGAGATCGTTGAAAGAATCTCTGAGCGTATTTTAGGTAGAGTTTCTCTTCACAATATTTATGACCCGGAAACGGATGAAATTATTGTTGAAGCAGATCAGTTGATTAACGAAGCATTGGCTAAATTAGTTGAAGCAGCAGGAATCGATATGGTGGAAGCTCGTTCACCACTTGTTTGCGAAGCGAAAAAAGGAATCTGTGCGAAATGTTACGGACGTAACTTAGCAACAGGTAAACCAATTCACATGGGTGAAGCAGTAGGAGTTATCGCAGCACAATCTATTGGGGAACCGGGAACTCAGTTAACATTGAGAACTTTCCACCAGGGGGGAACTGCAAGTAATATTACCGAAAACCCATCAATCGTTGCAAGACGAGATGGTATCGTAGAAATGGATGAGGTAAGAACCGTAACTTCAGAAAACGAAGAAGGTAAAAAAGCCGAGATCTTAGTTTCACGTTCCACAGAGTTTCGTTTGGTTGCAGACAATGCAGCAAGAACGCCTTTGATGGTTGCGAATGTACCTTATGGTTCTGAGCTATTAGTGAAACCAGGTGATAAAGTGAAAAAAGGAGATACCATTGCGAAATGGGATCCGTATAATGCGGTAATTATTGCAGAATCTGCTGGTAAAGTAGAGTATGAAGATATTATCCAGGGGATTTCATTCCAGTTGGAAATTGATGAGCAGACAGGTTTCGAAGAGAAAGTAATTTCTGAATCCAGAAACAAGAAAGCTGTACCAACGCTGAAAGTTGTTGATTCCAAAGGAGTTGAGCAAAAAGCGTATAACCTTCCAGTCGGAGCCCACCTTATGGTAAACGACGGGGAGAAAATTAAGTCCGGTAAAGTAATGATCAAGATTCCACGTAAATCTGCAAAATCTGGAGATATTACAGGGGGTCTACCAAGAGTTACCGAATTGTTCGAAGCGAGAAATCCTTCAAACCCAGCAGTAGTAACAGAAATTGATGGTGTTGTATCTTACGGAAAAATCAAAAGAGGAAACCGTGAGCTGATCGTTGAAGCAAAAACTGGAGAGATCTCTAAGTATTTGGTGAAACTATCTAACCAGATTTTAGTACAGGAAAATGACTTCGTAAGAGCAGGTTCCCCACTTTCTGACGGATCAACTACACCAGATGATATCTTGAAAATCAAAGGACCAACTGCCGTACAGGAATATTTGGTAAATGAAATTCAGGAGGTTTACAGACTTCAAGGGGTGAAAATTGATGATAAGCATTTTGAGATTATTGTTCGTCAGATGATGACCAAAGTTTCAATTGTTGATGGTGGAGACACTCACTTCTTAGAAGGAGCTTTAGAGCACAAATATGATTTCTTATTAGAAAATAACAGAGTGTTCGGCTTGAAAGTAGTTGTAGAAGCAGGTGATTCGAAAGATTTCAAACCTGGTCAAATGATTACCACGAAAGAATTAAGAGACGAAAATTCTAAACTGAAGCGTGAAGATCAGGCGTTAGTAGAAGTTCGCGAAGCATTATCTGCAACGGCAACACCGGTATTGCAAGGTATTACAAGAGCGGCACTACAAACCAAATCTTTCATGTCGGCAGCATCGTTCCAGGAAACGACCAAAGTTTTGAACGAAGCAGCAGTTTCAGGAAAAGTCGATTACTTAAGTGGTCTTAAAGAAAACGTAATTGTAGGGCACAGAATTCCTGCAGGAACGGGTCTTAAAGATTACCAGAACGTAATCGTCGGTTCTAAAAAAGAATTCGAAGACATTAACTAAAAAGACTTTAAGATAATAGACCGATAGATGATAGATGAAATAGTTCTATTATCTATTCGTCTATCATCTTTTATCTAAATCTAAAATTTATAATTTTAAAATATTCCAAAAAATGGACAACAATCAAAACCAAAATCAAGATCCAAACAACATCAACATTAACCTTAACGAAATGATTGCCCAGGGAGTTTATTGCAACCTAGCTCTTGTAAATCATTCTCCATCAGAATTCGTTGTAGATTTCATCCAAATGATGCCGGGAGTTCAGCAAGCTAATGTAAGATCAAGAGTAATTCTTGCTCCATTACACGCAAAAAGAGTCTTAACAGCTCTTCAGCAGAACATCACGAACTACGAACAACAATTTGGAGAGATCAAAGAAGTTGAGCCATTCATATTAGGACAAAATAACGTACAGGCATAATTTACCTTTTCAATATAAGAATCCCGATTCATTCATTTGAATCGGGATTTTTTTATGCGGTGTTTTAGAAATACGGAGCAAAAAAGTTTTGGCTATTTTCGAAAACTCCACCCGCTGTCCGCTCTATCTTTTTCTGTCTGCCTTTCGCCAGACAAAAAAAGGATGCCGCTTCCATCGTGGCTAGAATTTCGGGAAGTTTTCTGTTTTACAATGTTAAATTTCGAAATTCTCCATTCTTCAAAATTAGTAATTGTTAAATAAAATTTTATAATCTTAGTTTTCTAATTGTTGTTTTAGGGTGTAAATCAAAAAAACCTCACTTTTTGAAAGTAAGGTTTAAGATTTTCAGAGTTTGTTTCTTACTTTTATGTTTGCAAGTTTTTTCTCTGTAATTACTTCTAAGCAACAAGACCTTTGATCTTACGATTTAGAAGGAGTTTTCGTCATCATTTGTGTTACTGCAAAAATAAGACAAATAACTTTACGATAATTGTACAATTCTGTACAATAATTTCAATTTATCGCTATATTTGTTAGTCATTTTAGATTATGTATAGAGAGATCAGCATTGTGCATCAACTTAAAGAAAGTGTCATAAATCAATTTGGAAAACAGATCGTTACTGCGACAGATTGTATTGACTTAGCACGGTTACTTACGCAAAACTTCAATGTTAACATCAGTTCGCAGACTTTGCGACGGTTTTTTGGATTAATAAAATCAGGTTCTGCGTCCAGTAAGTTTACTTTAGATCTTCTCAGCAAATTCTGCGGTTACAAAGATTTCAAAGACTTTGGACAGTCTTACAGCAATTCCGAAATCGAAATATTCTTTTCAGATACCGAAAATAATGATCAAAATTATTGGCGTAAAAGTGAACAATTGTGCAGACAGATCACTTTTTCTTCAGAACTGCTGGTCACAACGCATCGTCGACTCATGTCGTTGCCAATGGCCAGAAAATATTTTATTGAAAATCATCCTTTGCGGGATATGATCGGTACGGTATATTCACAGTATTTTTCAGCTTATCTGAAATTCAGTAAAAGCAACGAAGCCAAAATATTTGCATACGGATTTCTTTTTAAAAGCGCCTTCCTTCTGGAGAACCGGGAGTTGATGGATTTGTACATCAAAAAAATTAAGGATACAGAAATTATTAATGATGTTTACTTAATTCCCGCGGGTTTAAAATACGGCGTTCAATTACTGCACGCTGACTTAACGGGTAACGATTCTCTTTTCAGAAAGTATTTTACAGAAATGAAAAAGGTGAGATTAAATTATATAAAGGCTTCAGAACAGTCCGTTTGTAGTTTCGAATATACTGTTTTAGAATCGCTCATTTTTACGAATCGCACGAAAGAAATGAAATTTCTCATCGAAAATAATACCTTTCAAAAAGATCTGGACCACGATTATATTCCCTCAGAAAGAAAGAAAACGCATGATGAAGTATGGAATATTCTCTGTGCTGCAGCTTATCAAAAAATGGGTGACAATGCCAACACGGAATGGTATCTGAATCGCGTAAATCTGGTGAATTTAGGAATTGGCTGGGAAAAGTATTATTCCATGATGTATTATTTTGTCCAGTTACAACGAACAGAAAAACAAGAACAAGCTATTATTGTTTTAAAATTGCGAGCTTTGATTGACGAAACGTATTTCAGTTATTACGAGACGATCTTAAATGAGTATTTAAAAAATTCAGATAATCAAGAGCAAAAGTCGATCAAAAGTACGGCACATAAAAAAATTACAACGTCTGCAAAAAATATGTTAAAAGCATAATTAGTCAAAATCAATTATACTTTCAAACAATTATCAATTAATACTTCTAAATTTATCATCGAATAGTTCAAGAATCAAACAAATTTACAGAATATGACAGCAATTTGGAACGGAAAAACAATCGCAGATAGCAGCAATACAATTGTGGTAGAAAACAATCATTATTTCCCCGAAGACAGTATCGACAAAGATTACTTTATTCTAACGAATCACCATACATCATGTCCATGGAAAGGTCAGGCTTCTTACTACAATATTGAAGTAGACGGGAAAAAGAATGAGAACGCCGCCTGGTTTTATCCAAGTCCAAAAGATGCCGCGATGAATATTAAGAATTATGTCGCTTTCTGGAAAGGAGTTGAAGTAAAAGAATAAGTTGTTATTATAATTTTCGCCCTAAATATAGAAATCCCGATTCACTAGTTTGAATCGGGATCATTTTTACTTGAAAAATCTTTTCGTATGAAGGATTTTAAGTACAGTAATCACATTTTCATCCACTACATAATGGATTCCGAACGAAAATATATCTGTGAAAGCGATTCGAACTTCCTTATATCGATTCTGATAATGCAGAGGATTTACCTTTATTAAATCTACAGTCCTCCAATATTCGGTATGGAATTTTTCAGCTAAACTATCTGATATCTTTTCATAATAGGCAATTCCCTCCAAAAAATCGGTTAAAGAACCTTCCTCAAATTTTATACTATATTTCATTTCCGAGCGCTTGATTTGCGAAAATCATCTTCAGAAATATACTGCGATTCACCACTGTAATGTTGCTTTAGTTTTGCATCAATCATCAATTTATATTCATTGGTGAGTTCAAAATCCTTGGCTTTTTCTTTTAGAATATACTCTAAATAATTCTTAAGCTTTCGGCCTTCCTTTTCTGCCTGAATTTGCAAAATAGCAATCGTTTGATCATCCAAACTTATTTCTTTTCTATTTTTTGTAGGTGTCATTTATCTAAAGTTTCGATAAATATACGTATAACTTACGAAAAGATGTTTTTTAATCTCAATTTATCTTTTGAAAGTTGATTTTTTAGTTATCACGATTTAAGTCTGACCTAATTTTATGAAAGATTTAAAGTCTATTCTCTTTCATCTATTCTCTTTCCTCTACTCAAAAACCTATTTCTTATAATTAAAATGATTCAGCAACAAACGGATCTCATTAAATTCAAATTCATTTGGCAAAACTCTTTTCCAGTCGTTTAAATTTTCGTGTTGATTTTTTTTGAATTCCTTTTCGAAGGTTTTGATTTTGTCTTTATCGAAAATTCTTTTGACATCAAGCAAACCCTGTTCGGCAAACTTGGCCAAATGTCCGTAAATCGTTTCCGTGACCAAACCTCTTTCCTTCGCAATTTCCGGAATTGTTTTTCCATCTTCGAATAACTGAAACGTCAAAATATGGGACGGAATTTTAGCAATTTTTGAAGTAACCGGAACATCGATGGTTTTGTCGAAAAGTGGAGTTTCTAAAAGGTGAACGGTTTTAAGATCATTCAGATAGTCTTCCAGATCATCCAGAAAAACCCGGAAATCTTCGTTGTATTGTTTGAGACCTTTTACACCTTTGCTTTCGGCATAAAACTCTTTTAGTGGACTGAAAACTTTTTCATTAATATTACTGAAAAAGAAATTGACAGCGCCTTTTGCTTTGGTTTCAATTTCAGTCCATTCTTCTTTGCCCTCGATGAATTTATGTGTTTTCTGCTGAATGATCTTCTCAAATTTTTCAAAGATCTGCCCAAATTTTGTAACGTCAGGTTTTAAATTTCCATAAACGAATTTGGCTTTGTCCTGATCCAGAAATTTACTGAACTTCGCACTGTTGTACCATATTTCCAAAGAAGCAGAAATCCATTTACAATCGAGTCGGCTTGCAATTTTCTTGATGCTGTAATCATATTTTTCGGTATTAAGAATTTCTTCAACGCGATCATTGGCGTGCGTTTCATCCTGAAATTTTGAAACTCTTTTATCGGAAAAAATAACAGCCGGCGTAATTTTAGACTTTAAAACAATTCCTTCCAAAGTTCTGCATCGTGAAAGTGCGACATAAACCTGTCCGGAAGCGAAAGATTTCCCGGCATCAATAATGAGACGGTCAAAAGTTAAACCCTGCGATTTATGAATCGTAACCGCCCAGGCTAAACGGATCGGGAATTGTTTGAAACTCCCCAAAACTTCTTCCTGAATACTTTTGTCATCGCCCAAAGAATATCGCTTTTGATCCCAGGTTTCTTTTTTAAGCTGGAAAAGTTCATCTTCACCATCAATGATTACTGAAATTTCTTTCTCGCCAACTTCAATGACTTCAGCTAGTTTTCCATTAAAATATCTTTTTTCTCCGCTTGCATCATTTCGCAGAAACATAATTTGACAACCTTGTTTCAACTCTAAAACTTCCTCGTTTGGATATTGATTTTCGTTAAAGTTTCCTGTGATTTCAGCTTTATAAAAATAGGACTTTCCTTTAAGCTCTTTTAATTTCTTCAAATTAATTTCGTCCGCCATTTTGTTGTGCGAAGTCAGATAAACATAAGGTTCATCGGTCGGTTCAAAATCTGGAATATATCTCTCGTTCAGCGTTTCAAAGTCAATATCTGAAACTGCACCGTCTCTGATTTCATTCAAGATCTCTAGAAATTTTTCATCTTTCTGGCGATAAACCGTCGTTAATTCTAAAGTGATCAAAGGCAATTCCTTTAAAGCATAACTGTCGAAAAAGAAGGGTGAACCGTAATATTGTTTTAAGACATATTCGTCTCGGACAACCGGTGGCAACTGATACAGATCTCCGATAAACAACATTTGAACGCCACCAAATTTCTGCTGATTTCTTCTTACCGAACGCAAAGAAAAATCCATCATATCCAACACATCGGCACGAAGCATAGAAACTTCATCGATTATGATAATTTCGATTTCCCGAAGCAATTTTAGTTTGTCTTTTCGGTATTTAAAATGATGCATCAGATCAGCGATATTATTCGCAGTGTTGCTGTCAACTCTGTCTGTCGTTGGTAGAAAAGTTCTCAACGGAAGACCGAACATCGAATGAATCGTAACGCCGCCTGCATTGATCGCTGCGATTCCGGTTGGAGCAACAACGATATGTTTCTTGTTGGTTTTGCTTACAAAATCATTCAGAAAAGTCGTTTTCCCGGTTCCGGCTTTCCCGGTGAGAAAAATACTGCGGTTCGTATGTTCGGCTAAGTTGAAGAGAGATTCGTTCATCGGTCAAATTTAAGAAAATTGGGTTGAATGAACCTAAGGTGTTTTCATCCTAATTTGTGTTGTTTTCTTAAATACAATTTAGAAATACAATTTAAGAAAGACAGATTTTAATACGATTCAGACCACGTAAATTTACTTTTTACAATGTTCGAGGTTTCCTTTTTCAGAAATTCTAAATAGGCAGCAGAAACAAGTGTTTGCTTTTTACCTTTCAACCAGATCAAACTCCACGTAGTTTTAATGGGCAATTCTTTGATGGGAATAATTTGTAATTCTTTGTTTTGCAATTCATTTTTAATCCCGATCAATGGCATAATTGAATATCCCAAACCTGCTAATAAAGATTGTTTCACAGCTTCGTTAGATGACAATTCCATTCTTTTGAGAACTGAAATATTATTTTCGGCAAAAAATTTCTCCATCGTTTGTCGCGTTCCCGAACCTTTCTCCCGAAAAATAAGCGGAAGATTTTCGAAGATTTCTTTTGTAGAACTTCCTTTTTTAAATTCTAAATCGCTGCTTCCAACTAAGTATAATTTATTTTGAAGCAGATCTAATTTTTCAATATTTTGAGTTGTTGGTAAAATAGAAACAAGCGCAAAATCGACCGAATTATTTTCCAGACTTTCTAAAACCTGATATTTATTGGTGACATTCATGTTCAGTTCAATGCCGGTGTGCTCCTTCATGAATTCCGACAGAAAATAAGGCATCACATATTTTCCGGTCGAGACCACCGAGATTTTTAGTTTACCTGTCAATCGACCTTTATACGCTAAAGTCTTGTAATTAATGGCGTGAACTTGATTGATGATATTTTCTGCAGCTTCTGCAATTTCTTTTCCAAAATCGGTGATATAAAGTTTTCTCCCCACAACTTCAGTTAGAGGAATATCAAACTGATCCTGAAAATTTTTGAGTTGGATGGAAACTGCTGGTTGAGTTAAAAAAAGTTCTTCCGAAGCTTTGCTAACGCTTTCGGTCTGCACGACTTTTAGAAAGATGCGAAGTTGATTTAAAGTGTAATTCATAAAAATTATTTATGGATAGTATTACAAATATAAATAAAAATATATGGTTTAGAAGCTTCAAATTTGCGTGATCAAAAAAAATAAAATGACAAGAATTACAGTAGCAAAAGGAGACGGCATTGGACCTGAAATTATGGATGCGACTTTGAAAATGATCATGGCAGCAGGAGCGCAGATCGAAATTGATGAAATTCCAGTTGGTGAAAAAGTATATCTCGCCGGAAATAACAACGGAATTGCCGCCAAATCCTGGGACACGATCAGAAGAAACAAAGTTTTTTTGAAAGCGCCCATCACGACTCCTCAAGGTGGCGGTTATAAAAGTTTGAATGTAACCACCAGAAAATTTCTGGGATTGTATTCTAACGTGCGACCTTGCATGAGTTTGTATCCTTTTGTGGAAACGAAACATCACAATATGGATATTGTCATTATCCGTGAAAATGAAGAAGATTTATATGGTGGAATCGAGCACCAGCAAACTGACGAGGTGGTGCAATGTCTAAAATTAATCAGTCGTCCCGGTTGTGAAAAAATTGTGCGATATGCTTTTGAATATGCTAAAGTTTACGACAGAAAAAAAGTGACTTGCTTCACCAAAGACAATATCATGAAGCAAACCGATGGTTTATTCCACAAAGTTTTTGATGAGATCGCTTTAGAATATCCGGAGATTGAAAACGAACACTGGATCGTCGATATTGGTGCGGCAAAAATGGCAGATACGCCGGAAATTTTCGATGTAATTGTTACTTTAAATTTGTACGGAGATGTGATCTCAGATATCGCAGCACAAATCGCAGGTTCCGTTGGTTTGGCAGGTTCTGCAAATATCGGAGAAGAATGCGCGATGTTTGAAGCAATTCATGGTTCTGCGCCAAGACGTGCCGGACAAAATATGGCGAATCCTTCAGGTTTGCTGCAAGGTTCAATCATGATGCTAAATCATATCGGACAAACTGAAGTTGCAGAAAAAGTTCAAAATGCCTGGTTGAAAACGATAGAAGATGGAATTCATACTTATGATATTTTTAAAGAAGGTGTCAGCAAAGAAAAAGTAGGAACAATCGAGTTCGCAGATGCGGTCATCAAAAATTTGGGTCTTGAACCTTCTGTTTTAAAAGCAGTGAAATTTGTAAAAGATGCCGTCCTCAATCTACCGAAATATGTGAAGAAACCTGCAATGAATAAACAATTGGTCGGCGTTGATTTATTTGTGGACTGGAGAGGAACTGATCCGAATGAATTAGCAGAAAAATTACAAAAAATCAATACGGAAAATAAACATCTAACCATGATCACCAACCGTGGAATCAAGGTTTGGCCAGATGGTTTTTCGGAAACATTTTGTACTGATCACTGGAGATGTCGTTACAAAGCTCAACCAGGAAAAACCCTTTATAAAAATAATATCATCACCTTGTTAGCCAAAGCTTTAGATGCTAAAATTGATGTGGTGAAGACAGAAAATCTATACGAGTTTGATGGCAAAGCCGCTTATTCTTTAGGTCAAGGGCAGTAAATTAAAGATCATATTTACATTTTATAATAATTGAGAATGAATAAAGTCCGATCCTGTATTGGACTTTATTTTTAAGTATTCTCTTATGGAATTTCATCTGTTTCATTTCAACAAAAACGTTTAAAAACATTCAATGGGAAATCATCAAAACTTCACTTTAATAGATGGCGAATTCGGTCCGAAAGACAGCCGGGAACTGCTCTTGAGTGTTTTCAAAAGTAAAATTCATTTTCACCAGATGAAAAATTTCAGCGCTCAGGAATGTTTCGGAAAAGAAGATCAGGCAGCGTTAAATAAAATCGAGAAATTGAAAGAGGCCTTGGAAGAGGTTTCAAAATTGGTCGATTTAGCAACAAGAGAGGGAAAGGTTTTAGAAATAAAATCACAGGTCTCTTTGCGGTTTATCAATGAAAATTGATCCTAATAATAAAGCCATTTTTTAACGATTAAAAAAATAAAAAGAATGATGATTTCTAAAGTGATTCACAAAGCTGTTGTGATTTTAGAAATTGATAAAAAATTAAAATTGCAGGATCTTCTGCCAAAGATCGATTTTAGATATAATTTCTTAGCGAAAGAATTCAATTATGCCAAGGTAATTTCTGATCCTACGCCTTTTGAAAATAATTATCAATTCGGATTAAAAGTAGAAATCCCTATTTTCTATACGCAAGGAAGAGTCAATTATAAGATCGCGAAACTAAAAATTGAAGAACTAAAATTAGATCAATTTCAAAAAGAAAGAAGTATTGAGGTAAAAATCACATACTATTTCAATCAATTTACAACGCTAAAAACGCAAATTGCCTTACGATCGCAAAATTCAGCGGATTATAAAACCTTGGTTAAGGTTGAGGAAACGAAATTTTAAAATGGAAAAAGTTCCCTTTTCTTGATCAACCGCCGCGAACCGAAAGCCATTCAAGCAGAAGAGAAATTAATTGACATCAAAACCAAACTCTTTAAATCCATTTATTTATTAAAATGGAGTGCCGGACTTTTAAGGTAATAAAATATTTTACTGAAGCCTACTTTCCTCTATATTAATAGGCGTGTCTATTGGCAAAAAGATCTTATTTTTGTACAACATCAAAAAAAATATAGAAATGAGAAATTTGATCATCATCGCTGTAGCGGTTTTTTCTCTATCAGCTTGCAAATCAAAGAATTCGGTCGAAGATGCTGAAAATTTACCGAAAGACATTGCTTTAAAACCAGAAAATAATCTCTCTCAGCAACAGGATAGAGAGCAGTTGAGTGCAATCATCAAACAAATTGATTCTTTGGCACAGTCAGAAACTTGCGCTGATCCTGCCGACTGGGCTTTCACCGCGATCGGATCAAAACCTTGTGGTGGCCCAAGTTCCTATATCGCTTATCCGAAAAAATTAGAAAGAGAAATTCTGCCGAAAGTCGAAATATTTACAACAATGCAGACATCATTTAACAAAAAGTATCAAATGATCTCCGATTGTGCAATGGTGATGCCACCTGCAGGAATAAAATGCGAAGAAGGAAAAGCCATTTTGATGGGTGGAGGTTCATCTGGATCTGAAGTTCAATAGTTTTTAAATAGAAGGTTCAGTTTCGTTTTTAGCTTCAGCATCCGTCGCTAATTTTTTGGCGTTCCATTTCGCGTGAGAGGACAAAGCAATACTGTGTCCCATTGTTTTGGCGTAAATTTTTGTAAACTCTGCGCCAAAAAACACGATCTGACAAGTGTAATTAACCCACATCATAAGAAGAATAATAGTTCCCGCAGCTCCGAAAATTGTTGTTGGTTTTGACAGTTCAAAATAATATCCGAGCAAAAATTTACCGATACTGAATAAAACTGCCGTTACAATTGCACCTACCCAAACAGAACGCCACTCGATCTCTACATCGGGAAGAACTTTAAACATCAATGCAAAAAGAGCAGTTACCACCAGGAAACTTACTACCACGTTCAGAATCTGTGCAATAATAAAAGTTTCGAGACCGAAATTTGCCGTGATCCAGTTGTTGGCTAATCCCAAAACTGAAGATAATATAAGACTCACTAAAAGTAAAAAAGCAATGATTAAGATCATTCCTAAAGAATTGGCGCGGTCTACAATATATTTTAGAAGCGCTTTTTTGGGTTCCGATTCTACTTCCCAAAGATCATTTAGGGTTCGCTGCATATGGAAAAACAAGGTAGTTGCTCCAAACAGTAAAGTAAGTACGCCCACAATTTTCATCCAGAAATTTTGATGATCCCAAACACCGCTTAAAATCATGGATTGCAAGCTTTCGGCAATCGCTTTTCCCGCAATTCCACTTGCCTGATCCGTGATTTCTCCTCGTACTGCTTCGTCACCGAAAAATAATCCGGCAACCCAAATAACGATGATCAACAAACCGGGTAAGGAAAAAATGGCGTAATAAGCCATACCTGCAGAATCTTTCGACGCGGCAGAATTATTCCAGTCTGTAAAAGTGTCTTTCAGAATTTTCCAGGCAAGTTTTAGATGTTTCATTTCAAGCAGTCTATTTAGTAAGAAATTTCAGAGATTAATTTTTCAATCAAGATGTATATCTGTTAATGTCAAAGAATTCTCCATGTTGTAAATATTTTAGTTTTTGCAAATTTTCAAATGTCAAACTTGCTTATACAACACTTTTCCGCAAGCCGGATTATACAGGAGATGCATTGCGTAAATTTTGTTGAGGTTCAATTCTAACATCAGCTACTCCAATCATTTTCTGAATGTTCCCATCAAAAAGAAAAGTAACATTAAAAATATTTTTCGAAAAACCTTTGGTGGAATTTATTTGATGTAGAAAACTCTCCAGACCTTTTGCAGTTGGGTGATTGACAATTAATCTTTCGGATGTGATTTCAGAAAATGCAACCATTCTTTTAAAGGAATGATCTATTGGGAAAAAACTATTTATACCAACCCGAATATTTCACATAATTATTTGCAATTCGGTTCACTTCACCTTCCAAAAGTTCAGCGGAAATATCTTTAATTTTTCGTGCTGGAATTCCGGCCCAAACTTCACCGGACTTAACATGAGTTCCCTGAATAACAACGGAGCCGGCTCCAACGATTGAATTACTCTCGACCAAACAGTCATCCATCACAATAGCTCCCATTCCGATCAACACATTATCGTGAATGGTGCAGCCATGAACAATAGCGTTATGACCAATTGATACATTATCGCCAATCTCTAACGGGAATTTTTCGAAGGTACAGTGCAACATTGCGTTGTCCTGAACGTTCACTTTATCGCCCATTTTAATAAAATTTACGTCGCCACGGATCACCGCATTGTACCAGATACTGCATTCTTTGCCCATTGTAACATCGCCGATAATGGTTGCTGTTTCTGCTAAAAAAGTATCTTCGCCGATTTGCGGTGTTTTTCCTAAAAGTTCTTTAACTAATGCCATGTTATTTTTTATTTTGATGAGGTATTAATTTGATGATTTAAACGTCACAAATCAATACATAAAATTTCTAATTAATTTTGGATAATTTCTTTCAATTTGATTTAATAGTACTTATTGATAAGGTCTAAAACATCACCGATAAAATCTAAATTGTTATCCGTATTTTTGTACTCAAATTTAAGGAAATAAAATGAGACAAATTATTATAGAGCCTACTGAAAACCCAAAAGTGATGAAGTTTGTAGCAGATTACAACTTGATCCCGGGTTCTTTGGAATTAGACAGGACTTCGGATATTTCAGAAATTCCGATGGCTCAGCAACTTTTCAATTATCCCTTCATCGAGAGAATATTTATTACCGCTAATTTTATCGCTGTAGCAAAGCAGGATACTGTGGAGTGGGAACATGTTGTGGAAAGTTTAAAAAATATTATTGAAGATGAACTTTTAAATAATCCCAGAATCTATCTTCAGCAAAAGAAAGAATTATATCAGATTTACGCAGAGATGACGCCAAATCCAATGGTGATGAAGTTTGTTTCTACAACTGCACTGCTGGATGGTTTTGTTGAGGTTAAAAATAAAGAAGAAGCTGCTGCGATTCCATTAGCTAAAGCGATTTTCGACCAGTTCGACTTTACAAAAGAAGTTTTTATTTCTGATAATTTTGTGGCGGTTACCAAAAATGTTTCCGTAGAATGGCACGAAGTAATGGTTGTTCTAAAAGATTTTATTGCTGAGTATTTACAAAATGGTGGTAAAGTCTCGAATGAGAAGCCGCACAAGCATGAAAGTCCGGTTGAAAATATGATCAATCGGGAATATACTGAAACAGAACAGAAAATTTCTGACATTTTAAAAGAATATGTCGCTCCGGCTGTAGAAGCCGATGGTGGTAAAATTTCTTTAATGGAATATGTTCCGGAAACTAAAACAGCAAAAATGTTATTGCAGGGCGCTTGCTCAGGTTGTCCAAGTTCCACGGCTACTTTAAAAGGAGGTATCGAAAATCTTTTGAAACAGTTCGTTCCTGAATTGGTAGAGAAAGTGGAAGCGGTAAATGGTTAAAAAAATGAGTAATAAGTAATGGGCAATATATAATTGCTCATTACGCATTACCAATTACTTATATATATGAAAGGAATTTTATTAGTGAACCTCGGTTCGCCAAGATCTACAAAAGTAGCGGATGTAAAAGAGTATCTGGATGAGTTTTTAATGGATGAAAAGGTGATTGATTTTCGCTGGTTTTTTCGTGCTTTATTGGTTCGTGGAATTATTTTGAATACGCGCCCGAAGAAATCTGCGGCAGCTTACCAAACAGTTTGGACGGATGAAGGTTCGCCTTTAATTTTCATCACCGAAAGAATTAAGAAAAAGCTGGAGAAAATTGTTGATGTTCCTGTAGAAATTGGAATGCGTTACGCAGAACCAAGCATAGAAACTGGAATGCGAAAACTGACAGAACAGGGCGTTACCGAAATTGTTTTGTTCCCACTATATCCGCAATATGCGATGAGTACAACGGAAACGGTGATTGAAAAAGCCGAGGAAGTTCGTAAAAAACATTTCCCCGATATTAAAATTAATTACATTCAGCCTTTTTATAACCGCGAGATTTATACCGATTGTTTAGCAGAAAGTATTCGCGAGAAATTGCCGGAAAATTTCGATGCTTTACAATTTTCGTATCACGGCGTTCCGGAACGACATATCTACAAAACCGATCCTACAAATACCTGTAATTTAAACGATTGCTGTTCCAGAGATGACAATCCAAGTCATCAGTTTTGCTACAGACATCAATGTTTTAAAGTGACGGAGAAGGTGATCGAGAAGTTAGGATTACCGAAAGAAAAAGTGATGGTTACGTTCCAGTCCAGATTGGGAAATGACAAATGGATGGAACCTTATACCGATGAAACTTTAGAAGGTTTAGGCAAAAAAGGAATTAAAAATCTGGCAATTGTTTGTCCGGCTTTTGTGTCTGATTGTCTGGAAACTTTAGAAGAAATTTCTGTTGAAGGCAAGGAGCAGTTTGAACATGGCGGTGGAGAAAACTTCCATTATATTCCGTGTTTGAATGATGAAGACCGTTGGATCGAAGTGGTGAAAACTTTATGCGAAGAGAAGTTGCACGAGTTTTATTTGGTTTAAAACTTATAATTTAATGCAGTTCCGTTACGCAAGACATACTATGAATTTAGAGAAATTAACAAATTTCTATACCTCAGTTCTTAATTTTGAAGTGCTGGGAAAATTTAAAGATCACGCCGGTTATGCCGGTGTTTTTCTTGGAATAAAATACGAAAACTGGCATCTGGAGTTTACCCAAAATGGGGACAAGATTCAGTCTAAACCAGATGAAGATGATGCTTTGGTTTTTTATCCGAAAACAAAAATATCTTATGATGAAATTTTGATAAAGGTGAAGAAATTAGATATTCCACTCATAGAAACTAAAAATCCGTACTGGAAAAATCACGGTATTTGTTTTCAGGATCCAGACTCTTACACAATTATTATTTCTGCCGAAAGAATAGCGCTATAATTTTGGTCTACAATTTTTGCAGGTCTTAGTTATAAATAAATTTTATTTAAAAACGAGATTAACTTGCCCAGATCGGAGCGGTATCCTTTTGCGATGAAGAATGAAGAAAAAAAGACCTGCCTGTCGGCAGACAGGTAGAGTGAGAAGCGGGATCAGCTTCTGAAAAAATCTACCGAACCGGTGTTCGAAATTCTCCGTATCCGATCAATCCGTCGTAATTTCTACCGAAAGGCTGGTAATAGAGAAATGCCTGATATAAATTTTCTGTCTGCCAGAAACTTCCGTTTATTTCTCCGAAATTTAGAGTGTAGTCTGTATTTTTAGTCGCGAGAATATAATTATAGAAACCTTGCTTCAGATAAATTTTTGCAATGTATTTTTTGGTCTTCTCATCGTAAGTCATTTGATTTATCTTGCTTGGAATAAACTCATTAAATCCTCCCAAAACAAAAATTTCCTGATCCGTTTTTTCGGAATCTAAGGCGAAATAAACCCAGGAATAATCGGCTTCTTTGTCGGCAGTACGTTCGATTCCCAAGTCATTTCTACGGAAATAATAAGCGCCATTTACATCGGGCTGAAATTGATAATTTAAAGGAAAAGCCCAAACGGGATAAAGATAGGTGTAATTAACGCCTTCCACCGTTTCCGCTCCTGAAACCATATCAAAAGGTTGGTTCATATTTTTATTATCGAAATAATAAAACTCGTTATTACCGGGAAATGACAAGTTGAGTTGCTGAAAAAGCAGCTTGTTTCCAAGGGTTGAGCTGGGCTTTTGATTATTAATTGCTACGTTCCAATTGTTGTTCTGCACCACGTTTAAAGTGGCAGAATTTGCGTTTTGCAGTAACATAGAATTAGTTCCGACGGCCTGAACTTGAATTCGTTGATTGATGCTCGGATTTTTTGCATCTGTCGTTCTGCTGATATTTACGCCCAACGTTGCGCCATCTTCTACAACACAAAATCTTTTAGTAAATAAAGGTTTACTGGGAGAATCTAAATAAACAACGATCTCGAAATTGCCAGAGATTTTGGGTTGAATTTTAGTGTTCGGGAAGGTTAACGTATAGTTCGTGTATGGTTGCAAAGTGTTGAAGGAATATTGAAACTCATCGATCAGCGCATTTAAACTTCCGTTTGCGTATTCGGTGAAAAACAAGCCGTCATCTTGCCAGTTTCGGTCGAAATGCTTCAGTGTATATCGATAAACTGTACTTGAATTTGAAAGATCGTCGAACTTTAAGATTAGTTGCTCATTGAAGCGGATAACTGCTGTTTCATCATTAGTTTGAGGATTAAAAAGCTGAACGCTTCGAATGTCTTGTCCGAATAGCGCTGTACTGAAAAAAAGAAGTAAAAGTGTTAGATATTTCATTAATACGAAGATAACGAAATTTGAGCTATTTTCTTGCTGCCGAAAAGGCTTTTACATCTAAAGTCGTATTTTTGCGAGATCAAATTAAAATATAAAATCAATTATGATCACTATACAATCCTTCGCATTCAATCCTTTCTCAGAAAATACGTACGTCGTTTTTAATGAAAATAAAAATGCTTTTATTATTGATCCCGGAAATTTTAGCGAAGAAGAAACAAAAATATTGAATCAATTTATTGCAGATCATGACTTGAAGATTAAAAATATTTTGCTAACTCACGCTCATATTGATCATGTTTTAGGACTGCAGAACGCTTCCGATGAATATAAAGTCCCGGTTTTAATGCACGAGATCGAAAAGGAAATTCTGGATCGAAATCCGATGGATGCACAGCGATTTGGTTTTTTCTTTAAACCTTTTAACGGCGAGATCAATTACTTAAATGAAAATGAAGTAGTCAAACTGGATGAAGATGAATTCAAAATTTTACACGTTCCCGGACATTCACCTGGTCATGTTGCGTTTTACAATGAAGCAGAAAAACTAATGATTTCGGGCGATGTTTTGTTTGAAGGAAGTATTGGCAGAACAGATCTCTATAAAGGAGATTCTGAACAATTACTAAAAAGTATTAAAGAAAAACTGTTTGTTTTGCACGACGACACCAAGGTTTACAACGGTCATGGAAATCCTACGACGATCGGATTTGAGAAAGAACACAATCCATTTTTTTAGAGAATAGGAAGTTGATCTAAATACAGAGCCAGGTAAAAATATGTATTTTACCTGGCTCTTTTTATTTCTATATAGCTCTTCTTAAGATTTCCACTTGATTCCACAACCCATGCTTGGTCGCTGGATTTCATCTTGAGGTTCACCTGCGAGTAAATTTTCGAAAGCAATGATCAGATCTTCGCCCGTGATCTCTTTTGTATTTCCGGGTCTGGAATCATCCATTTGTCCGCGGTAGATAAGATCCAGCTTGTCGTCGAAAAGGAAAAAATCTGGCGTGCACGCTGCATTGTAAGCTTTAGCGATTGCCTGACTTTCGTCGTATAAATAGGGAAAATCAAATTTTCGTTCCACTTGAAATTCCGCCATTTTATCAGATGCATCTGCCGGATATTTATCCGCATCATTTGCATTGATGGCGATGAATTCAATTCCCTGATCCTGGTAATCCTCGTATAACTCGGAGAGTTTATCGATGATGTGAAGCACAAAAGGGCAGTGATTACACATGAAAATAATAAGGGTGGCTTTTTTGCCTTTTAAATCGTTTAGAGATTCTAACTCGTTGCTGTGCGAAGGATTCGGAAGCTCAAAAAATGGAGCTTTGGTGCCGAGTTCGATCATATTGGAATTCGTATTTGCCATTGTAGTATTTTTAAATTAAAGTCTTGAGCAAAGATAAGGATTCTTCTACCGAATTTTCAAAATTTACCCAGTTGATATTTTCTTCTTTTCGGTACCAGGTTAATTGTCGTTTTGCAAATCTGCGGGAGTTTTTTTTAATTTCCTCCACTGCAAAATCTAAATTCCAGTCGCCATCAAAATATTTGAAAAGTTCTGTGTAGCCCACCGTTCTTAAGGACAATTGGTTTCGGAAGGGAGTTAGCGATTTTACTTCTTCCACCAAACCGTCGGCTAACATTTGATCAACGCGCTGGTTGATTCTTTCATAGATGATTTCCCGCGGCGCCTGAAGACCAATTCGAATAACTTCAAAATGCCTCTCTTTCACTTGTTCCGCAATATTCTCAGTGTAAGTTTTGCCGGTTTGCCAAATGATATCAATTGCGCGAAAAAGCCGGCGGGGATTATCCTGATCTACATTTTCAAAATAGTGCGGATCTAAGGTTACCAGGATTTTCTGTAAACTTTCGATCCCTTCTTCAATGAAAATTTTTTCCAGCTTCTGCTGATTTTCTTCATCAGCTTCGGGTAAATCGTTGAGGCCCTGGAGAATTGCTTTTTCGTACATCATGCTGCCTCCAACCAGAACAACAACCTCTTTTGTCTGGAATAATTCTTCTATTTTTCGAAGAGCATCTTTTTCGAATTGTCCGATGGAATAATAATTTTCTACGGATAAATTCCCGATGAAATGATGAGGAATCTGCGCTAATTCTTCTGAAGATGGAGTTGCAGTACCTATTTTCATTTCTCTGAAAAACTGGCGGGAATCGCAGGAAATAATTTCGGTGTCGAAATATTTTGCGATTTCGATGGCGAGTTTTGTTTTGCCGATTCCGGTGGTCCCTACGATGGAGATGAGTTTTTTCACGGCGCTAATTTCCTCATTTTTTTTGAATTACAGCGAACGGTATCAACACTGAAATTTACAAAGATTCTCTTTTTTATATTTGAAAAAATGAAGATTTTATAAACGATATCCTTCTTTTTTAATGATTAAATATCGAAATAGATTTTAATATCAGGTATTCATAAAAATTTGAATATATTTGGCTCAAATAAACATTAAAAATAGGAAAAAAAATGAAAAAACAAGGTGTATCGAGCGCTTTCGTCGCAGCTTCTTGGGTCGCTCTCGGAGCTGGTGTAATTGGATTTATTGTAGGTTTGGCAAGAGCTGAAATGGAACTGAATGAAAAGGGATATTATTTCACCGTTCTCCTCTACGGATTATTTGCGGTAGTCTCTTTGCAGAAAGCAGTTCGCGACCGCTTAGAAAACATAAAAGTGACCGATATTTATTATGGAATCTGCTGGTTTGCAACCTTATCATCTATCGTTTTGTTAACCATCGGATTATTTAATGCAACGATTTTGCCGAGTGAAAAGGGTTTTTATGCTTTTGCATTTTTACTGGCACTCTTTGGCGCGATCGCGGTTCAGAAAAATACGAGAGATAATTTAGCAGAGGGTTAATTCTTTTTACCTTACTCATGAGCCAGTTCTGCGACGTTTAATTGGGATAGAGAATTGACTGATATTCTAGCCCCGATCGCAGAGCGGGAACTTAATTTCGAAGAAAAAACTTCGCTCATTGCTCCAAAAAAAACCATTCAATTTCTTGAATGGTTTTAATTTTTAAATGTTAACCGACGATTTCGGCTTCTATTGCGTTATTCTCGGGCTTTAAGGAAACTTCCCAAGCGACAAATTTCTCGGCCTCGGCAATCAACATTGGCATCGCAAAAGCGAGTAGTGCCAGATCATCTAAAACGCCAATTACAGGGATCCAGTCGGGGATCAGATCTAAAGGCGAGATCAGGTAAACCAAAACTAGAGCTGGAAGGACCACGTTTTTAAATTCGGGTTTGTATCCGTTTTTTGCCATAATCGATTTCACCATTCGTATGATTACCGGAATCTTTCGAATAAATCCTTTGTGCTTGAATGCTTCTTTAGCAAGTGCTATTTTTGATAGTTTCATTTTACTGTGTTTAAGTTAAAAACACTCTACAATTCGCAAATTCTGTACCACGATTTCGTAACATTTTGTTAATTATCTGGTAAACGTGTCGATAAACTGGTTCACAGACTCGCTGTTCCAGTCCTTTGAAGCGTCTTCTTTCAGGAGGATTCTGCCATTTTTATCCAATAAAAAAGTCGTGGGAAAAGCCTTCGGCAAAACATTGGTAGAAATCGGGCTTTTTGCGATATAAACCGGTACCGTGTAATTGTTGTCTTTCAAAAACTGAAGAACTTTCGGTTCCTCATCCTGCATTGCGATAAGCACAAAATCAATCTTATCTTTTTTGCCGTCGTACAATTTCTGAATGGTCGGCCATTCTTCACGACACGGTGGACACCAGGTTCCCCAGAAATTAAGAAATATAAGTTTGTTCCCTTTAAGGCTTTTTAAATTGATATCGGGAACATTCAGGCCTTTAAGTTCAATATCCAGATCGGCATCGTTCAAAGTAACCGCATTTTCGATGGCTGCGATGGGAAAAAAGAGGTCTTTAAGTTTCAATCTTACTTGTGGGAAAATAAAAAGTACCGCAATAAATGCGATGACGAGCATATTGAGAATGTTTTTTTTCAGGAAATTCATTTAGATTAAATTTATGATTTCTTGGATGGCGTCTTTGCCGCGGTTTTTTGCATAGTAAACCTGCAGATCGTTGTAAAACTCTTCTCTTGGATACGTTTCTTCATTTTCTTTGAATTTTTTCAGCAGATCATTGCCATATTGAGGCCGTGGTCCCCAAATATTTTTTACAGAAAAGTCTTCGTCTAAAATAAGGATTTTAGGGATCGACTGTGTTCCATTCGTTAAATACTGATCGATCAAGGTATGATCGTAATCTCTTAAAAATATACGTACTTCAGTTCCCGCTGCCGCGAAAAATTTAGAAACTGCAGGCACAGTTGCACTTGCATCGCCGCACCAAGGTTCCGAGATCATTAGAATTCTGCCTTTAAAGTTCTTGTCTTTAATTTTTGAGAGTTGGTCAGAATCAACTTTGTACGTTTTTAAAGTTCGTTCCATCCGGTGAAGTCCCAACTCATAATATTCCTGATGTTCATCGGTTTTATCGGGATTATTTTGAGCGCGTTCTTCCGCAACTTTAAGATACTCTTCGAAAGTCAGGGCGTTTTCCCAGTATTTTTTATTCATTTCTTTTTTATTGATCTGTTCTTCAATTGTTGATTTCATTCTTTTAGATTTTATACAAATTTCGACAAAAACCATTTAGGGTAAGGTGATTTAGATCACCAATCGAATTTTCGAAGCTTATTTATTAAAAATAAATCGGCGAGAACAAATGCCGCTAGATTTTCAACGATCGGAACTGCTCTTGGCAGAACACAGGGGTCATGTCGGCCTTTTCCTTCTACTATGATCGGATCGCCGTCTTTATCAAAACTTTCTTGCGGACGTAAAATTGTTGCAACGGGTTTAAAAGCTACGCGAAAATAAATATCCATGCCGTTGGATATTCCGCCTTGAATTCCGCCGGAGAGATTTGTTTTCGTCGTGAAATCTTCATTAAATAAATCGTTGTGATCTTTGCCGGTCATTTTTGCGCCACAAAATCCACTCCCGTATTCGAAACCTTTACACGCATTAATGTTGAGCATGGCTTTCCCTAACTCTGCCTGCAATTTCCCAAATACAGGTTCACCGATTCCAATAGGAAGGTTTTTGATGACACAAGTGATCGTTCCGCCAATGGTATTTCCTTCTTTTTTGACCTCTTTAATTTTGGAGATCATTCTTTCTGCAGTTTCTGCATCCGGACAGCGAACATCGTTGGAATCTATTTTTGAAAAATCCAGATCCTGGTATGGTTTCTCGCAGAAAATTTCGCCCACAGAAGAAACGTAAGCGTCGATTTCTATATTTTCGGGAAGAATTTGTTTGGCTAAACTTCCGGCGACGACCCAATTGACGGTTTCGCGAGCAGAAGATTTTCCGCCGCCGCGGTAGTCGCGGATTCCAAATTTTTGGTCGTACGTAAAATCTGCGTGACTCGGTCTGTATTGTTGCGCGATATGATCGTAATCTTTTGATTTTTGATTTTCATTTTCGATAAGAAAGCCAATGGGAGTTCCAGTTGTTTTTCCCTCAAAAATTCCGGAAAGAAACTTTACAGTGTCGCTTTCTTTTCTTTGGGTAACAATGGCAGATTGCCCGGGCTTTCTGCGATCGAGTTGATGTTGAACTTCATTTAGATCCACATTTAAACCCGCTGGAAAATTGGTGATAATTCCACCATAAGCAAGTCCGTGGCTTTCGCCAAACGTTGAAAGGGAGAGAAAATTTCCTAAATTGAACATAGTACAAAGTTAGTTAAAAGGTGCGAGATTCGAGTTGTGAGTTTCGGGATTCGAGGGTTTTAGAAATTGAAATTTTCTGCTATTTTCTTCGAAAACTTTATTTTTGGTTTTCATTTATAATTAGCTGAATTTCTCGTTTTTCATTGTCAGTGATCTTGCGCCAGATAAATCCTTCTTTCAATGTGTTCCCTTTTAGTTGTGGAAATATTCCGGCGTCTAGATCTTCCTGTATATATGCTGGCGAAATGGCTGGCAAAGGCGTATCAAAACTAAAAGGATAATTTTCTACAACATTGAATTTTAAATTTCCAATTTGGTGGGTTTTAAATTTCTTCAATTCAAAATAAGAAGGTTTATAAAACTGATTTTTATTGAAGCCGGTCATGAAATTCCCAAGTTTAAAACTCGGTAAAAATTTTGTAACCATTGAAGGATATGATATAAATCCCGCGAAGAAGATCGAAGTAACAGAGAAAATGATTAAAGCTGATTTCTTTGAAATCAATTCATAAAAAAGAATCAGGAATATCACAAAGAAGACCTCCGCAAAAAACCGATATTGAGCAGAGAAAAGGAGCACTAAAATACTTTTTATAAATATTGAAATAAAGAGCAACCAAATAATTGTCGATTTTTTCTTCAGCGAATAAATAAAGAATACGATCAAACTCAATATAAATAACACATGGATTTTTCCTTTTATTCCACTTAAAAATAGCCAGTTTTTTATATAATCCACCGTAGAAAATTCTTGAATTGAAGGATATTCATATTGCATATCATAGGTTTTCATGATCGCTATCTCCGAAGAATTTTGCAATAGGTGAGCATTAGGAATCCACGGTAATCCTAAATCAAGAAACTGAACAGGAAAAACAGGAAATCCAAATGTCCAGATGTTTTTAAAAATGAAAAGAAATAAAATAATTCCACCAAAAACGCTGAATTTTATATTGCTCTTTAAAATGATTAAACAATAGAGAAATGTAAAGAGTGGCAACCAGATCATGGTCGGTTTAATCGCAAATACAAAAATTGAAACTGCAAAAAGCAGTGTTGCGTTTTTGTTCGACCTTAAAATTTCATTTAAAATAATTAAAGAAAAAACGATCACAGGCAAATCGGGACTTGGTGATTGAGACAACAAAAATAAAACAGGCACGAAAAGAAGATGAATCCAGGACTTTTTCTCCATAATGTAAATAACATAAACGAATAAAACCAGCACATTAATCCTCAAAAATGGGTCGGTAAAATTGGAAAATCCTGCCTGAAAGATATGCCATACCGACATTTGTCCCAATAATAAATCGAGATTCGAAATGCCTTGAACCAACCCAACTTCCGAAAGCCATTTTATTGTTGGAATATAATATCCGAAATGGTCCAGTATAAAAGGATAAAACGAACCGAAAAATAGAATGATAAATGAAAGAATAGGGAAAATAAATTTGTTTGCACTGATGAAATTCCAGAATTCTTTGTAAATTTTAAAGTAGAAGAAAGAAGCCACGCCGATCACTAGAGTGATAATTTCAACAAATATATTCAGCGGTAGAAAGAAGGCAATAATCGTATAAAGAAGCGAAACGGTAATAACTCCACTTAGTAAAAGCGATGAAACTCCGGAGAAGATCTGTCCAAAAAAATGTTGGAAAATTCTGCCGAATCCTGCCAAAACAGGTAGCAAAATTAAGAGCATGCATAAAATGAAAACCATAAAAAAAGATTGCTTAAAAATAAGCAATCTTTTCTTTATATATAATTAGATCTTTTAGTTTCTAGGTTGAACTCTACCATCTTTACGGTCTCCAGCTCTACCAATCGTATAACCAGTTGCACCACCTACAACACCACCAACTACGGCACCTAATCCACGGTTTTTCTTAGAGATTATCGCACCTGCTGCGGCACCACCAACTGTTCCAATGATTGTTCCTTTGGCGGCTTTACTCATCCCTCTTCTCTGAGTCGTTCCTTGTGAAGTTCCGGCCGATGATCCGTTATTTGATCCTGAACTCGCAACAGTACGCGGCGTATTATTTACGTAAACTGTTCTTGTTTCTCTTATTACCTGAGGTTTCGCTGCTGCTTTAGCTTGAGAAACTTCCGCGATACTATCTGCTTTTTTCTGAGTTTCGTAAGCCATTTTTTCTTTTTCGATGGCTAATTTTTGTTTTTCAATTTCCAGTTGTCTGGATTGAAATTCCATTTTCTGCTGATCTAAAGATTTTTCAGCAACGGAATTGTCTTTAGTACATGCGGTAAGCAAAAGTACAGACATTGCTCCCGTTAAAAAAAAACTCTTAATCATTCGTGTCTTATCGTTAAGGGGTAATATTTGGGTTGTCGCTTTCATAATTTCAAATTTTAAGAAGATTGTTTAGAATAGTAACAATTAGTATTCTTGGTTAGTGTATAGCCAAAAAGGAAACCATTGTTGTGTTAACGAAATGTTAAAATAATTAAAATGCAGTAAAAAAGAAGCAAGTACCTGATGTTCAGATACTTGCTTTCTGGAGGTTCCTAGCGAACCCGAACAATGCAACACGGGATTTTTCAAAACATCCACAAACACAATTCAACATCCCTTTATCAATAGGGTTTAAGAACGATTTTATTTCCTTTTCTAATGTTAACGAATTGCACCAAATTGCATATTATTGCAAAATGGTTGACACAAATGTTGACACACATCAAATTTTTTGTATCTTTGATTTGTTCAAAAACTTATACAATGGCAACCACAAAATTTTATCTCCGATCAAAAGGAAATGATTGTAATATTCAAATGCAATTTTCAATTTCCCGGAAAATAAAAATGAGAACCTCCACAGGATTGATAATAAATTCTAAAGAATGGAGTACAGAGACCAATTTCCCAAAACAAGGAAAAAACAAAAACACGAACACGAAACTCAAAGAACTTGAAGCCGAAATATTAAAAGAGTACAACACCGATTTTGCAAACGGAGTTACATTTTCCAATGACTGGTTAAAAAGTAAAATCAATAAATATTTTGATCGTGAGACACCAATACAGGATGATGATAATTTATTTTCTGTATATCTCAAAAATAATATCGAGTTGAGAAAAATTGACTCACGAACGAAGAAAACAACCGATCAAAAATTTATTCAGTTGCAAACGAAATTCACGGATTTTGAGAAAACGAAAAAAAAGAAATATTTGATTTCGGAAATTGATAAAAAATTTATGTTGGTATTTAGGAGCCATTTAATTGATAAATTCAAAGTAATGGAATCCACAGCAAACCGAACTTTAAAGAATCTTAAAACGGTCTTACTGGATGCAAGGGACAACGGCAAAACAATCAACCATCAAATAAATAATTTCAGTATTGACACGGTTCCCTCAACCAAAGTATTTTTAAATTTTGATGAGATTAAAAAAATAAAAGAATCTACCATCATAGGAAATGATTTGATACACGCCAAAGATTGGTTAATTATTGGATGCTACACCGGTCAAAGAGTTTCCGATTTGTTGAGAATGACAAAAGAGATGGTATTCACAAAAACAGACTCAAACGGAGAGCGTTTTCAGTTTATCGAACTCACGCAACAAAAGACAGGCAAAGAGGTTACAATCCCACTACACGATGAGGTTTTGAAAATCATCAACAAATATGATGGAAATTTCCCTCCAACATTTGGAGAGACTGGAGACTCAAAGTTTACTTTGTTCAACCGATATATTAAAAAGGTTTGCGAGATTTCAAAGATTAATGACATCGTGAAAGGCAAAGTTTATGACAACATAGAAAAACGCAATGAGATAAAGGAAACGGATAAATGGAGACTCACCTCATCGCATATTTGCCGACGTTCATTTGCTACTAATTTCTACGGAGATAAACGATTTACAACGCCCCAAATAATGGCAATCACTGGTCACGGTTCGGAGAGTGTTTTTTTAGGATATATTGGAAAATCCTCATCCGATCACGCAATGACAACCGCGAAAACATTTAAGGAAATTGAGAGCCAAAAAATTGCAAATTAACAACCGATTAACAACCAATAACGATTTAAAAATATTAAGATTATGGAAACAATGATTTCAACAAAAACGCCAAACTTCAAAGAATTACAAAAGAAATTCAGTGAGGATAAAATACTAGAAATTGAAAACTTTTTAAAAATAGTTAAGAGATATAATTCTGAATTAATGGAGTCTTGTCACAATCATTCGGAGATCGCAAAGAATGAAAACGGAGAGAGAGATTTGGAAACAATCAAAGGAATTTATAAAAGATTTGCCGACGACACTCAAAACAAAACCTTTGAACTTTTTGCCGTATTGGATGTAATTACCGAAAAATTACAACCCTTATTTGATGTGAGTGGAGAGTTTTATGAAGTTGAACAATATCTCAAACAGGAACTCACGGAAAAAAAGTAAATTTGATTTGTTCAAAAATGTAAAGTTATGGAGTTACCAAATTATCAAAGTTTAAAAGATTTTGAAGAAAATTTAACAGATGGATATGCGAGTTTTCAAAATGAAATAACTTTTATACAGTATTTGAAAAATTGTAAAATTCACTTTGATAATATATTTCAAGAATTTTTTAGTACTGGTCAAAAACTAGATTTGTGGAGCGAGGATTTTGACGAAATTTCTCACGCAGAAAATACTGTAAATTATGTTAGAATTGAAAAAAATAATATTTATGACAGTATTAAAAATGAGATTAAATTCGACATCAATAGAAAACATTACGACCAATATATTTCAATTTGGAACAGAGATTTAACACTGCAGGAAATAGTTTCCGAAACAGTTGAAATAGATTCTTTGTACAATGATTTAGCGGATGAGTTTTCAGATATTATTGATAAAGAAATTGAACGTGAAAGGATCCAAATTTTAAGAGGAACGCCACCACCTCCACAGGACGAACCCGAACCGCTAACAGCAAAACAACAACAAAAGGTCGGTTTATTAATTCGGTCGGGAATAGTGGATTTTTTGAGAGAAAAGAATCCTGAAATATCAAAGAATCAAATTTCTGGTTTTATCGAATTACTCACAGCCGAACCAATGAAGAAAACTTCAATTAATACTCATTTGGTTGATAATACGGACAACGTTAAACATCCGTTTTACTCACGTAATAGTTTAGATGAGATTGATTTAAAACTCAAACAATTCGGAATCTCTCCACAGTCCGACAAATAACACAGCGCACCAATAAGGTGCGTTTTTCAATTCTATACAATCCCATTTTTCAAAGTTTGGAATTTTTCTAGTTGTTCCAAATTTTTTCCAAACATTCCTTTGTTGTCATAATAATTAAACAAAAAAAATTATGACATCAATTCAATTTATCGGAACCACTCCGAACGCATTGATTAGCGAAATTAAAAACGCAATCATCCCTCAACTCAAATTAGAGTTATCAAAGGAATTTCAACCCAAAGAACCGACAAAGTATTTAACACGTGCGGAGGTTTGCGAAATGCTACAAATTGACCTCTCCACACTCCACAGATGGAGAAAATCAAAAATCATCACAGCGTATGGAATAGAAAACCGTGTCTATTTTAAACGAAATGAAATTGAGAACCTCATCACAGACAATCAATTAATTTAATACTTCAAAAAAATGGCAACCACTCACACACCCGACCATTATCCAATGTATTACACACTCGATGAGGTTAAAAAATCATTCAGACAATACAAACTATCAAATTATAAAAAGATTGCATTTTCCGAACTCATACGAACTGAAAAAAATAACGGTTACAACTCAACCACAGGCGCGGAAAACCTTTTGAAAATTAGAGACACCACCAACTGGAGTAAATGTACAATCACAGGATTAAGAACAACCGAAACGCCTAATTTCTATTATGCAGATTTACCAATAAAGGGAAAAAAATCATTGTTCGTGTGTTACATTCCTGCAGATTGGGAAACAATATACATTCGTATTTGTCCGCAATTTTACCCTTTTATTCCGGGCGACAGAAAAACGATGATAAAAGAAATTATCAAAGTAATGATAAACGATTTACAACCGAGCTAAAAACAAAAAAAGAGAGGATTAAAAACCCTCTCTAATTTGTTCAAAAATGCAATGATTTGGCAACCATCACAGGACAAAGATAAAGAAAATGATTGATAATAGTAAACTTAATTGTACGGATCAACAACTCATTAAACGGTTGAGAAATTTCCCGAATATGAAACCGTACTCAACCAACAACACAACCGATGGTTTTGAGGTATTTGGTAAACATTTGAGAATGGATTTCCGCAAAAGTTTTGAAAATGGTCAATTTGTCGGATACCATAACGTGTACGTGTCAATTTCACCTCATTATCACTTCAATAGGTATAAACACAACGGAAATGATTTAACGCCCGAAAACGCCCGAAAATCAATTATTGATACATTCACCTATCTAGGGATAAACAGATCCGAATTTGATTTGTTCAAAGTGGTTAATTTGGAGTTTGGTTTGAATATCATCCCGACAACCGACATAAAGAAAATTATAAACGGAATTTCATTTTATAAAAAAACACCTTTTATAATTGATGATGATAAAATCCCATTCTTTAAAATAACGGATGCAACGAAACAAAAAAATATAAAGGCGTACGCAAAAGGAATCCATTGTCACGGAAATTTAAACTCTCCTGAAATTCATATAAATACTTTTCGATTTGAGGTAAAACATAAAAAATCGTTTGCAATCAGAAAACACGGCATCAACACTCTAAATGATTTGTTCAAAGATGAGGTTTTCACACGATTAGCGCACACCCTTTTAAAAGAATGGCAACAAACTCATTATCAATTTGGAGCCGAATTTCTTAACCTATACGCGCGAGGATTTGAAGTATATCAAACAACATTCAACCGCCAAAGATTGGGAAACCATCATTGAAGATAAAAACCGAAATAAATTCCAAAGAGAAAAACAAAAATACTTTAATACACTTACAGGAAATGATAACCTACGAGATGAGATTTTCAACCTATTGAATGAGAAAATATTGTCATTTGGGATTGGTGCATTTGTACCACAGGAACGACAACACGCCCGAACCTCATCAAATACCATCACAACAAAGGAAACCAAAGATTTACCAATTACCAAAGAGGTGCAAATTTACCCTCACGCGCACGTGGTAAAGTGTAAAACTGCACCAACAACGGAACAACCTCGCAAATGTTTAATGACAAATATTAATATCACGATGCAAAAAGATGAGAGTAAATTTATATTTATCACTGGTTTGAATTATTACAGAGAACACGATCCGAAATTGTATGAAAAAGTATTGAGAGATTTTTGGAGTTTAGAATGTAGGAACAAAAAAGATGATGACCTCCACAAAATTATTTCTCACAATGTACGGAACCGATACAATAACAACCGATATAGGATTGATAAAAATATTTTGCGTGGTCAACTACCATTATTTTAATTTCATCCGATAAATAAACGGTCGGAAAACGGTCAATCAAAAAAGAACCTCCCTAAATTATGGAGGTTTTTCTCTTTAAAGTATACTTCAATATGTTGCAAAGATTTTGATTAATAACAACCCTAAAAACACTCAACAACCACTCTAATCAAACGACGAACAAACGACCGAAAACGGCAGACAAACGGTTGAAAACAATTGGGAAAACAACTGGAGAAATTTAATATCTCCCTATCTGTACGCGCGTGTTAATTCACTAACATTATTAAATTAACAGGCGAATAACAGGCGAACCGAAAACCTTACAAAACCTAACATTGAAAAAGTTGTTTTTGGGACTCATTACGCGTGCGCGAAAACTTAGTAAAACTTAACATTTGAAAAATTGTTTTTAACACTATAAAAAAAATGAACGAATTACGAACACTGTATGTAAGGGATTAAAAATGTTTCGGTATATTTCGGTAAAACAGCAAAAGTAAAACAATACGCGCGCGTACGTGCCGGAAACTAGATGATTTTTTGGAAGTCATAACGTGTGCAAAGGTTTTAACACGGTCACATATCAATTGAAAGGTTTTTCTACGGTCAATAGATGATTTGAAACTTAACGAACCTTACAGCATAAAAAGAAAGGAAACCAACACGCGACACTCGTCTCTAATAATTTGATATAATTCCTAGTTTTTGGAGTCCATAAGGAATAAAAAAAAGTGACCATTTTAAGAATGAAATAAGAAAGTGCATTTTTACACATTTACGAAAAACAGCCGATCACATTCCAACGAATCCGACACCCTAAAAAAGGATGATTATATTTTAAAATCAAATGGTTGACACAAATGTTGACACACTTAAAAAAAGAAAATCCCTAAAAACTTAATTAACAGTCAAGTAGGGATTATCTGTGAGGTTCCTAGCGGATTCGAACCGCTGTAGATGGTGTTGCAGACCACTGCCTAACCACTCGGCCAAAGAACCATTTGGGTTTGCAAATATAGGATTTTTTATTTTTGGGCAAAAATTTATTTAAAGATTTTCTTTTGTACCCAGCTTTTCCATTTCGCTTTCAAGCTTTTTTGAATTTTCGAAATTCTTTAAACGTACAACTGCGGTGTTCGAGAAGTTGTCGTGCCATCCTTTACTTCCTATAAACGTGAATTGATCAAAAGGTACTGCTCTAATAAAATTTCTTTTCAGTAAGTCAATGACTGTGAGGTTGCTATCGTCAACTTTTACCACTTTCGTTCCAGTGATTAATTTACCAAGGCTTCTGCCTTTTGTTGCGGTTTCCAGTAAAAACATGATAAATGCATACATCAAAAGGGTTAAAATTCGATCTGCCAGTGGATCCATATTTTCCAGATCATTGGCAGTTTCCTCGATGTCTATGCCCAATAAAAAGTATTTAAGCAAGCCGAAAATGGCCAGTAAGATCCACATAATGACAACGGCGAATAAAAAATCAACCACATAATTGATAAATCGATATACCTTTTCCGCTTTATTTCGTTCTACAATTCGTAAAGTTCTGGCCATATTTAATATTTAAAGTGATCTTTCCATTCTTAAATTCCCTGCACAAAAAGTTTTAATTGAGCTTCGGTATCAATTACCGCTGTAATTCCCAAAGGATTGAGTAAAATTTTTGATGGCGTTAATTTAAATACTTTTCCCTGCATCTTTAAACCTTTGTAATATTCTTTATTAAAGGTTTCTTCGATGCTTTTCTTTGATGAATCTTCCAGTTCCGAGGTAGGAATGCCGTATTCTTCTTCGATCATGTCCACGATCTTCTTTCGAAATAAAAGCGTCGCGGTTTTTTGCAAAATATTTTTCGTCTTTAATTTGAAATGGGTGTCACTCAATACAATTTTTCTTTTTATCGCATCGTAAACCGGAATTCCTGAAATATAAGAGGTTCCTTCCACCGTTCCTTCTGTCTTTGCTTCGATCATAATTTTATCGTCTTCGCTGGAAACATTGATCGCTGTAATTTTGATTTTAGATTTGCCATCCCGAAAATCAAATTCTTTTCCGAGAAATGTTTTCTCCGCAATAGCGGTTGCTTCGGTAAAAGGAATGTTTGCCGTTGTTTGCAAAAGGAATTTTGGAGGTAAGTTCTGCACCGAATTAAAGTTAGCAATCGTTCTTATTAAAGGCGAAGCTACGGGTTTTTGTCCGGAGAACGTTTCAGAATAGGTGTCAATTCCAATATTGGCTTCAATTTGATTTCCATAAAAAATTAGAGGGGTAATATTGATTGAGACAGGTGTGATCTTTAACCAAGTATTATATTCCTCAGAAACATTAAAGGGCTGCGAAAACTGATTCCAGGCCATGATCGCATATTGCTGAAAGTTAAGTTGTGCAAGCATCATGTCATCGATGGTTTTTGAAAAATCAACCTGTTGTTTTCGCAAACTGGATTCTACAAGAGACGTGATCGGGATTTTTATTTTCCCATAATCTAAAACTGGTTTTGTCACCCATTTAAATCCCATCGGTATTGTTCTGGTCGTCATTCGCCAGTTGTTATTAAAGGTGAGTTCGGTATTAAAATACATGACCGTTTCAAACGTCGTGCTTTGATAATTATAAAAACCGAAACTTCCAATCCCTTTTTCTGCCCATATTTTTAAAGGAACTTCGATGAGTAAATTTTGCTTCGTTCCACCAACCAAACGAATTGGACGGGTTTTCCAGACTTTGACTTTAAACTGATCGTTGTTATTATCGGTGTAAGAATCGTCCTGGAATACCAAATTTCCGACAGATGCGTTGATCATATTTCCAATCTCTGCCAGCGGAATTTTCACAGGCATCGAAATAGAGGATTTAATTTTCGGGAAATTATATTCATCCTCCGAAATCATCGTGGTTTCCTGGGAATAAATTTTCGAAATTAAAAGAAGAAAGATGATTACTATAATATTGCGCATGTTTTATTTTCTAGATAACGCAAATTTGCGTAAATTTTGAATAATAGATATAAATTAATTGCATCATCTGTTTTTGATTGCCTGCAAAGTTTTATGATTTTAGGTAAAGGCGTAATTTTGCAGAATTATTAACGATTTTCGTACCTTATAACAATGAAAAATTTAGAAATATCTGTGCTGGATCTAGCGCCAGTCAAACAAAATAAAACCATTCACGATACTTTTAACGACAGTTTAGAATTGGCGAGAAAGGCCGAAAAATTAAACTACAAAAGATTTTGGCTTGCCGAGCATCACAACATGGCAAGTATCGCAAGTTCTGCAACTTCAGTATTGGTAGGCTTTATCGCGAACGGAACAGAAAAGATTCGAGTCGGTTCGGGTGGGATTATGTTGCCGAATCACAGTTCTCTCGTGATCGCAGAGCAATTTGGAACTCTGGAAAGTTTATTCCCCGGAAGAATTGATCTCGGAGTTGGACGAGCGCCCGGAACTGATGGCATCACCGCAAAGGCGCTCGGTAGAAATCCCATGAATATTAATCAACACTTTCCGCAACAGATTCAGCAGTTGCAACAGTATTTTTCTGTAGAAAACTCAAGAAGCGCCGTGCGGGCTATTCCCGGAGAAGGTTGCGATATTCCGATCTATATTTTAGGATCGAGTACCGATAGTGCGTGGCTTTCGGCTAAAATGGGTTTGCCTTACGCGTTCGCGGGACATTTCGCTCCAGATATGATGGAAGTTGCGTTCGAAATATACCGCACCAACTATGAGCCAAGTGAAAAATTCCCGAAACCCTACATTATTGCTTGCGTTAATGGAATTGCAGCAGAAACGGATGAGGAAGCTAAAAAATTATCCACCACGCTTTATCAGGCTTTTATTAATATTATTCGCGACGACAGAAAACCTTATTCGCCACCAGTTGACGATATTGAGGCAGTATGGAATCCCATGGAAAAAGCCCACGTTTTGAAAATGTTACGTTACAGTTTTATTGGAAGTCAAAAAACCGTTAAAAGTAAAATACAGCAGTTTCAGGAAATGTTTAATGTCGATGAACTCATGATTACTTCTCACATTTATGAGCAGGAATCACGACTGAAATCTTATGAAATCTTGAGAAATGCGGTAAATGAACTGAACTTGGTGTCTGAAAAACAAAATGTCGATTAAATAAATAATCTTGCGTCCTCTCGTCTTCAGACGAGACCCAAATTAGAATTGTCGGTTGCGCTAAATCTCAGTACCTTTGCAAAAATCTAAAAGTAAAATGTCAGATATACAATTGAATACGATTCCTGAAGCGATTGAGGATCTAAAAAATGGAAAAATAATCATCGTTGTTGATGATGAAAACCGGGAAAACGAAGGAGATTTTCTTTCTGCGGCTGAATTAACGACGCCGGAAATTATCAATTTTATGACGATCCATGGTCGTGGGTTAATTTGTACGCCACTCCCGGAAAAAAGATGTGATGAATTGGGACTTGATATTATGGTGACGAGAAGCAGCGATCCGAAAGAAACTGCTTTTACGGTTTCTGTAGATTTGTTGGGAGCAGGAGTTTCTACAGGAATTTCGGCGAGCGATCGAAGCATGACAATTTTGGCTTTGATGGATGATAAAACGAAACCTGCAGATTTTATGCGTCCCGGACATATTTTCCCCCTACGTGCAAAGAAAGGCGGTGTTTTAAAAAGAGCCGGACATACCGAAGCAGCGATCGATCTCACCAAATTGGCAGGCTTGAAAGAAGGCGGTGTTATTTGTGAAATTATGAATGATGACGGTTCAATGTCGAGACTCCCGGAACTGGTCGTGCTGGCAAAAAAGCATGATCTTAAAATTATTTCTATTGAAGATCTGATTCAGTATCAGTTAAGAAAAGGCGATTTGATCGAACGTTTAGAAGAAAGAAAAGTAAAAACCCATTACGGCGAATTCGACTTTTTTGCCTTTAAAGAAACGAGTACGGATCAAATACATTTCGCTTTAACCAAAGGAACCTGGTCTCAAAATGAGCCGGTTTTAGTTCGTGTTCAGGCTTCTAATTCTTATTTCGATGTATTGAGCAGATTGTCTACAGGCGAAACTCCGTTGCTGGAAAAAGTAACCAAGATGATCAATGACGAAGGTAAAGGCGCCTTGATTTTTATCAATAATGTTTCCAGCGCTGAGAACACGATGCGAAAATTACAGCAGTTTTTAGATTTTCAGGATGGTCAGGAAAAACGACCAACTTTAGCTTCTAACTTTCATGATTATGGAATTGGAACGCAGATCTTAAAGAATTTAGGAATTAATAAATTTCGAGTGATCACTCAAAACGTTAATCAAAAACCGCTTGTTGCTGGTTATGATGTTGAAGTGACGGAAATGGTAGCTTTGTAAAAGAGCCAAGGAAAAAGTTAAAAGAGCCAGGTTGAAGTGGTTCCTTATAAAATAGAAAATCCCGGATCACTAACTTGAACCGGGATTTTTTGTTTCATTTCTTGAAGTTTGAATGGGTGAAGCGTAATATATAAACTGCTCTGCTCATTCAACGAGATCAATTATTTCTCAGTTTTCTTTCGGTTCTGAAATTTTTTGATCCAATTGTAAAAAATCAAAAATCCAAAAACAAAGATGGAAAATCTGGATAATAAATCGCCGGCTTTCGTGTAGAACGTGATTTTATCGTAGAGATTGACTTTCGCAAAAAGGGTTGTTTTATCACCGTAAAAAGTATCGGCAACAACATCACCTTTTGCATTAATATGTGCGGAAATTCCACTGTTTGCAGATCTTGCGATTTCTCGTCGTGTTTCAATGGCACGCATTCTTGCATACGCCATGAGTTGTTTGTGACCCTGCGTTTCGCCCCACCAGGAATCATTGGTCATAATTCCGAGGAAATTCGCACCCTTTTTAACATATTCAGTGACGAATTCTCCATAGATACTTTCGTAGCAAACTATTGGCGCCAATTTTCCCTTATTGAAAGGATTGCCGAAAACTTTCCTTTCCTGATCTCCTGCCAAAGATGCAGTTGTACCGCCCAGATTAATCATCGCATTTCCAAGAATTGGTTTTAAAACATTGATGTAAGGGAAAATTTCTACGCCTGGAACCAGTTTTCCTTTGTGATAAACTTCAACTATCTGGTTCGGAATAATTTGAACCGCCGAGTTGTAACTATCCACAAAAATTCCTTCGGAAGTTTGATAAGAAGTTGGCGTTTTATCTTTTGCATTCGGATAAAACCGGTGAGATGAAATTCCGGTAGCAAAAACTGATTTAGGGTGTTTTGCTAAGAATCCTTTGACTCCATTTAAGAGTTCGCTCTGTTCAAAACCACTTTCAGAGATGGATCCAAATCCTGGTAATGAAGTTTCCGGACCGATATAATAATCGATCTGTCCTGTTGAATTGTCTTCGGCTAATTTTAGCAGATCATTTAAAATCGTTAAACTGTCTTTCGAATATTTCTCGGTGTAAGGATTGAGTTCCGGTTGCAGCATTAATACGTTGACGGTGCCAATCGGTTTTTCATCAAAGTTTTTATACTTAATTAAGGAAATAAGCATGGGAACAACGATTAAAACGACAAGAACGGAGGAGTTAATACTGAGCGATTTCCGCTTTCTGCCGGCTTCCCAAATTCTTAAAGTATAAAAAGCATAAACATTAATAATCAGGATCCAGAAACTCCCACCCGTTGCGCCTAAAGTATCGTACCACTGAACGACTTTCGGATAATCGGCAAAGGTGTTTCCTAGATTTAACCAGGGCCAGCTCAATTCCCAGCTGAGGTTAATTTTTTCAAATACCATCCAGATCGCGACAAAGAAAACGAGTCCGAAATAAGTTCCCTGCGCTTTTTTGTAGAGATGGTAAAATTGAAAAATAGTGGAGTAGAAGAAGGAAGTTAACAGAACGGGAATAACAACGGCCATCATAGAGTGCGTGCCGTCGGGGTTTTTGGCCCCGTACAACCAACCTGTAGTGACGATATTCCAGATTAAAAAACAAAGGAAAGTCAGACCGAAAATAGCACGTCCTTTATTTTTGATTTTAGAAAATTTGGTAATGTCATGTTCCATGATGAGAAGCGGAACAAGGGCGAAAAATATAAAAAAGGGAATGCCGTAAGTTGGCCAGGAAATACTCAGCAGCGTAGCAGAGAGTAAAGTGAGAATAATATATTTCATAGAAATTTTGAACTTGGTTTGAAACCGTAAAGTTAAGCAATTGTTCAATTTTCTAAATAAGATTTTAAAGTATTTATCATTCTGACGAAGGAAGGATCTCACTTCGCTTATTTGGATTTTTAAATAAATGGATTTTAACCATTAAAAGATAACTTTCTTACGAATCTAAATATTTAAAAAAAATCAGGATAAATCTTTTAAACCATTAAGAGATTAAGATCTTTTAATTAAGAGGATTAAGAAGCGTTGATAGATATATTCCCAGAAAAATTTAATTTTCTAAATTTCTTAATGATCTTAATGTTAAAAAAAATCAGGATAAATCTTTTAAACCATTAAGAGATTAAGATTTTCTTTCTTATTATTTTCATTAAGAAAATCTAAAGATTTTTTAATTAAGGGCATTAAGGTTTTTATCGACAATAGTGGTAACACTTAATTTTCTCAATTTCTTAAAGATGTTAATGTTGAAAAATTAAGACTGGAATTCAATTTCTACACTTACACCATCCATTTCGCCGGGCATTGGCGGATTGGTTTTGGTGATCTTAATTTTGATAAAAGAAATTTGCGGAAATTTTACAGAAATTTGCTTCATGATTCTTCCCGCAACATGTTCCATTAATTTAGACGGGATCTTCATTTCAGCATGAATGATATCGTTGAGTTCTGCGTAGTTAATGGTGTCAGTTAAGTCATCGGTTCCGACGGCTTTCCAAAGGTCAGCGTGAACTTCTACATTTAAAATATAGTAGGTTCCGATAATGGTTTCCTCCGGGAGAACGCCGTGATAAGCGTAAATTTTTAGGTTTTCTAAGAATATTTTTGAAGTCATTGGTTTTGAGTTAAATCGTTTATCAGCGGAAAATCACATCGAGCTGTTTAAAAATTTGGTAAGATTTAAACTTCGATAAAATGAATAAATCTCGTATTACCTAAAAATTATATTGTTTAAAACTATCTCGCAATAGGGATTGCAGTGGAAATCCTTTTTTTTTGAAGGGAAAAGCGAAGGCAAAAAAGATTGCAACGAAAAGCCCGGCTTTTTTTGTTTTGGGAAAACCCTTTCAGCCTTCGGAAGGCTGAAAGGGTTTTGCGCTGGCCAAAAAAGATTGCCCAACAATTTCTAAAATTTTTATTTAACCATTGTCGAAAGTTCCAGCATTTTTTCGATAGGCTTCAAGGCTTTCAAACGTAATTCTTCGTCCATGGTGATTTCGGGTAACTCATATTTCATGCAGAGATAGAGCTTTTCCAGCGTGTTTCTTTTCATATAAAAACATTCCGAACAATTACACGACTCGTCGAAAACCAAGGCGGGAATAAGCGTTTTATGTGGTGCACGCTTTCTCATCTCATGCAGAATTCCTTCTTCTGTAGCAACAATAAATTCTGGAGCGTCATCTTTTTCCACAAAATTTAAGAGGGCAGAAGTGGAACCTACGAAATGGGCAAGATCCAAAACGGGCGTTTCACTTTCGGGATGTGCGATGAGTTTTGCGTGCGGGTGATCGGCCAATTGCTGGGCGATTCTTTCCATAGAAAAAGCTTCGTGCACGATACAGCTTCCGTCCCAAAGGATCATGTCCCGGCCTGTTTTCTTCATGAGATAAGCACCTAAATTCTTATCGGGCGCGAAAATGATCGGTCGGTCTTCGGGCAAAGAACGAATGATGGTTTCCGCGTTAGAACTCGTGACAATAATATCAGATTCAGCCTTAGTTTCTGCATTACAATTGATGTAAGTGGCAATTAAAGCGTTTGGATATTTCTCCCGCATCGCGCGTAAACCTTCGCCACTGCAACCATCTGCAAGGGAACATCCAGCCTGTGTATCGGGAAGAACGACTTTTTTGGTCGGATTTAAGATTTTTGCGGCTTCTGCCATAAAGTGAACGCCACAAAAAGCGATCATATCAGCATCGGTATCTTTTGCCGCTCGGGCCAATTGCAGTGAATCGCCTAAATAATCCGCAATATCCTGAATGGCCGGAGGTTGATAATAATGCGCCAAAATAACGGCATTTTTCTCTTTCTTTAAATCTAAAATTGCCTGTACCAAAGCTTCTCCTTCGGGAATGATGAGGTCATCGATCTTTAAAAATCCTCTTACCGGAAGATTGGTCTTTGCCTTATTTAAATTTTCTGTGCTCATTGTTTAAAAATATTGAGGATTCGGATGTATAAATGTATAATTAAAATCTTGAATTAAACGGTCGGAGGAAATAATTCGCTGCGTATTTTGATTTGAATTGGAGACTGGTTCTTCTGTGTTCAGCTGGAGAATTTCTGCAATCGTCGGATGTTCAGGTGCAACAACATTGTACGTCTCAGCTTCCTTATCGGAATGAATAACGAGTTCTACGATTGGCAATATATCTTCGTAATGAATGTAATTTGCTTTCTTTTGAGGATTCTCCGGCTGTCGGTTTCTAAATATATTTTTTAAAGCCCGTTCATCTCCCATTAAACCACCGAAACGGAGAATTGTTGTTTGCGGATATTTTTCCCGGACTAAATTTTCGGCGCGGAGAATATCCGGACGTAAATTTTCGGTATCATTTTCCGTAAAAGTTCTGTTTTCTGTAGGATAAACTCCCGTAGAACTGAAAAGAATTGTTTTAGGAAATTTAATGTTCAGATTTTGGAAACCTTGCAGCCAACCTTCGCGGGAAATTGGCATGCTGAAAATAGCAACATCAATATTATTTAAAAAATCGAAATTTTGAGTGGTATTGAAGTCGAGCAAGTGAACTTCGGAAGCGACTTCTTCTAAAGCACCAATTTTCTCTGGCGAAGTGGTGGTTACAAGAACGTGATGGTTTTTAGACTTCAGGTATTTGGCTAATCTTATTCCAACCCAACCGCAACCGATAATGGCTATTTTCATGATTTTAGGAAATTTTCAATGATGATTGAGATCGCAGTTTTTGCATGGTTCAAATCGTTATTCACCACGATTTCATCAAACTCTTCTTTAAAAGTCATTTCGTGCGCCGCTTTTTGAACGCGGGTTTTGATGGTTTCCAGATCGTCGGTTCCGCGGGCGATTAATCGCAGTTCCAATTCTGCAACCGAGGGTGGCATAATGAAAACGGAAAGAGCCTGTTCCCCGAAATATTTTTTTAGGGAGATTCCGCCTTTTACATCAACATCAAAAATGACCACTTTTCCACTTTCCCAGATTCGTTCAACCTCTGATTTTAAAGTGCCGTAATATTTATCTTCGTATACCTCTTCAAATTCTACAAAGGCATCTTCCCCGATTTTTACGCGAAAATCTTCGGGCGAAATAAAGTGATAATCAATTGCATGAATTTCTGTTCCACGCAAAGCTCTCGTAGTACACGAAATTGAAAACTGAAGCTGCGAAAATGTTTCCAGACAATATTTTACTAAAGTCGTTTTTCCGCTTCCGGATGGTGCTGAGAATATGATGACTTTGTTCATAGATCGTTGTTGGGTGATGGATGATGGATGTTTGAAGATGGAAGAAAGATCTAGTTTTAAAGTCTTTTATCTATCTGTCTATTATCTTCTTGTCTTATAAAACGTTTAAGGTTTGTTCTTTAATTTTTTCCAGATCATCTTTCATCATCACCACGAGTTTTTGTATTTCTGCGTGATTGGCTTTAGAGCCTAAAGTATTGATCTCTCTGCCAATTTCCTGGGAAATAAAACCGAGTTTTTTACCATTGAAATCTTCCGTTCTCATAACCTCATTATAATATTTTAAATGTTGGGTCAGTCGAACTTTTTCTTCTGCGATATCCAGTTTTTCAGTGTAATACGCCATTTCCTGATAAAACCTTGTTTCATCGATCTGATCAAATTCGTTGAGAGATTTGCGGTAGCGGTCTTTCACTCCTGCCATTCTCACTTCTTCGTAAGGTTCAACCTGTTCCAGATAATTCTCGATTTTTCTGATGTTTCTTTCCAGTTCTTCCTGTAAAATTTCGCCTTCCGTTCTGCGGAAATTATTGAATTTTGAAATTGCTTCGTTCAAAATTTCGATCAGGAAAATCCATTCGTTTTCATTTAAATCGTCTGGTCGCGAAGAAATCGCTTCGGGCATTCTGATGGCCATTTTCAGATATTCAAAGTCTGGACCGTCGCCCGAAATTTTCTTAAGTTCCGCAATGTAGGCTTTCACCAAATCGTGATTAATATTCACATCGTTGGTGTCATCTAAAGTTTCAACATTAATGTAGCAGTCAACTTTTCCACGCAAAAGGCGGTCGTTGAGAACTTTTCTAATGTCGAATTCTTTTTCTTTATATCGTAGCGGCATTTTGATGTTGAGGTCAAAAGATTTGCTGTTGAGCGATTTTAGGTCGATGGTAATTTTTTTTCCTTCAAAAACACCTTCGCTTCTTCCGAAGCCGGTCATGGATAGAATCATGTATTTTCTTTAAGAGACAAAGGTAAATATTTCAAAACTTTCAGGAACAGTCTAAAAAAATAAATCTCTTAACCCTAAAAAATGAATGGAACGCGGGGGAAGGTTTTGGAGTAGAAATGAAGCAATTCAAAAAATTAAAAAAAATAAATCTTTCATTCTTTGAAATTTTTGGGATATTTCAAATAAATTATCAGACTGAATGCTTAGAACTTTTAAGCTTTTTAAAAGATCAAACCGCATCTTTCCCTTAAAAATTGAAGATGGAAAAATTAGGAACGATTTCAGAAAAGATAATTTTATATATTTGCAGTTATAATAAAGATTTAGAAATATGCTTAAATCGCTTTTCCACTGGAAAGTCTTAGTCAATGTACTGTTGGCGGCTGTCGTTTTTACAGGGTTACTTTGGTTAACTTTTCGCTGGTTAGAGATTCATACGAATCACGGCAAAGAAATCGCCGTGCCGAATGTGATGAATAAATCAGTTCACGATGCCATTAAAATTCTCGATGATTCCGGTCTGGAATATGAAGTCGACAGTTTTAAATACGATCCTAAATACCGTCCGTTTCAGGTTTTACAGATTTATCCTTCGCCAGGTTCCCGCGTAAAAGACGGCAGAACCATTATTATGAAGGTAAATCCAAGAACATATGCGCAAGTTTCCGTTCCAGATATTTTAGACCGATACAAAGGTTTAGCGTTTCGCCAGTTAGAACAGGTTGGCTTAAAGATCGGCGACACGATCTTTGAACCGAGTATTCAGAGAGATGCCGTTATTAGAATGATGTACAATGGTGCGACTTTAAAACCCGGATCTCTTTTACCAAGATTTACTACGATCGATCTGGTGATCGGTGCAGGACCGAAAAGAAACATTGCGGTTCCGAATTTAGTCGGATTAACCGTGCAGGAAGCAAAGGCGGTTATCGCTCAAAATTTATTCGAATTCGGTTTGGTGGAGCACGAAGACGGCGGTACTGAAGAATCCGATATCGTTTATTATCAGGATCCGGCTCCGTACGATGTTCGTGATCAGGGAATGCAGATCGATATTTGGTCCAGCAAGAAAACGCCCGCTGAAATGGGTGGAAAAATCTCGCAGTTAAATTCCATTTACCGAATTAGAGTCGATACTTCAACCACTTACCGGAATTATGAAGAACCCGTTTATCGCGAACCAGCGCCGAGCAGACCTGAGCGATCATTAGAAACACCAGTTGTTCCGCCAAGAAGAGAAACGGTACAGCCGGAAGTTAAAAAGCAGGAAACACCAAAAACTCCGGCAGACCAAAAACCAAAAATCGTTGAGATCAAGCCGAAAACAACGGCCACTAATTCTACCCCTCCGAAAACTGTCCCTACAAAACCTGTAGAAAAGCCTAAAGCTAAAAAGGTAATTGTTGAGTAGTTTTTACTAAATATTAAAATAATAAAGCTTCAACGGAAATGTTGAAGCTTTATCTTTCAAAAGATAAAATGATAGAAGACCGCGACCAATTTCCCGATGAAGAAGAAGTAGATAACGAATCGAATGAGTCGGAATCTGAAGGGCTTTACGAGCATCTTTCCTTAAAGGTAGATCCTGGACAGGATAAATTGCGCATCGATAAATTTCTTGTTAATTTTCGTCAAAACTCTTCCCGAAATAAAATTTCTCAAACCTGCCGTGCGGGAAATGTTGTTGTAAACGGAGTTGCAGTAAAACAAAATTACCGCGTAAAACCCGGCGACGAAATTTCGGTCTTGCTCACCAAACCACCGCGGGAAAATATTATTATTCCACAAGATATTCCAATAAATATCGTTTATGAAGATGACGATGTAGTTATTGTGGATAAAGCAGCCGGAATGGTAGTTCATCCTGGTCACGGCAATTACGATGGAACACTCATTAACGCTCTGGCTTTTCATTTCGAAAAAAATGGACAGAAATCAGATCTGGACCGCGTTGGTCTGGTTCATAGAATCGATAAAGATACGTCTGGATTACTGGTTATCGCGAAAAATGAATATGCTTTGAGTTTTTTAGCCAAACAATTTTTTGACCGGACAACGAAAAGATTATACTGGGCATTTGTCTGGGGAAATATGGAAGATGACGCAGGAACAATCACCGGAAATATCGGCAGACACCTGAAAAACAGAATGCAAATGGCGGTTTTTGAAGATGGCAGTTTAGGCAAGCATGCCGTGACTCATTATAAAGTTCTGGAACGCTTCAGATATATCACCTGGGTAGAATGTAAACTGGAAACCGGACGAACGCATCAGATCCGGGCTCACTTTAAACATATTGGTCACACTTTATTTAATGATGAACGGTATGAAGGCAATCAGATTTTAAAAGGCATTAATATGCCGAAATATAAACAGTTTGTGAAGAATGTTTTCGAGGTTTTGCCTCGCCACGCACTTCACGCACACACTCTAGGATTTATTCATCCTACAACAAAAAAAGAAATGTATTTCGAAAGTCCAATGCCTCAAGATATGGATGAAGCTATAAAAAAATGGCGGAATTATTTAGAATCTTGATTACATAAAACTTTTTTTATATTTGCTGAAAATTCACGCAGAACTAATTATGAGAAAAATATATACGTTATTTTTCGTGGTTGTTTTCTTAGGAAGCTACAAAAGCCAGGAAACACTGCCATATTATCAACAGTATTTGTTGGAAGGTGATTTCCTTTTCAATCCCGCCCTTTATGGTAAGACCGATGATGTGGTTCTGAATTTAAACTATCAGAAACAGTTTTCACAGTTCGACCAGTCGCCCAATGTGCAGTCTATTGGGATGCACGCGAATATTTTTGATAGAGTAGGAGCAGGTTTAACTTTTTTCCGGGATCAGAACGGACCGATTTCAGCGAACGGAATTGGCGCCGGAGCTTCTTATTTTATTCCTATTGATGACGATGGCGAGCGAAAAAGTCAGTTTTCCTTTGGAACGAATGTCAATTTTTATAATCTAAATATTGATTTAGCAATGCTGAATCCTCAAGATCCGGGCGATCCAACGCTTGCTTCCGATACCAATTCTCTGTTTTTAGTGTACGCGAATCTGGGAATGGCAGTTACTTACCGTGGTTTTTTCGGCGGTGTTTCTGTAAACGATATTGCCTTAACCAACGATATTCCGATTGTTAACGGCATCGAACCCGAGCCAACCAAATTTATCATTAACTCCGGATACGATTTTTATCTGAATGAGCAAATGTACGTTTCGCCCTCGATCGCAATGAATTTTAATACTAATTCTTCCAGAATTACAGATTTTAATTTAATGGCGACCGTTTTAGGGGAAGAAAATTCTTTTTCTGCAGGTGCAAGTTTGCGAACATCCAAAAATAAATTTGGCAGTCAGAATTTAGGAGTTTCACCTGTTATTAAAGCGACGGTGAGCAATTTCTTTTTCGGTGCAACTTATAATTTCGGATTGTCGGATATTCAGCAATATGCCGGAAGCAGTTTTATGTTAAGTGTTGGTTATAATATCGAAAACTTCATTAATACAAGAGGGTATCGCTATTAGTTATGGGTGTTTAATGATGGATGTTTGATGTCTACAGCAATTTAGACAGTAAATTTTATTTTTAATTCCAAGTCGATCTTTTTTAGAAATTAAATTCCAAATCTTGAACCTTGAAACTCGAAACCCGAATCTCAAACCTCGAATTTCCCAACGCGCACCAAAAAACTGACTCTTTTTAGTTTTTACCTGGCTCTTTCCAACAATGATTTATCTCCATATTCCTTTCTGCAAGCAAAAATGCAGTTACTGTAATTTCCATTTTTCTACTTCTTTAAATTACAAAGAAGACATGATTGCGGCCATTAAGAAGGAAATTTTTCTGCGTAAAGATGAAATGGAGACCAAAAATTTAAAATCACTTTATTTCGGCGGAGGAACGCCTTCAATTCTTAAAGTTGATGAACTGCAATCCATCGTTGATGAAGTCCTGAAATATTTTTCCTTTGATCCTGATATCGAAATTACGCTCGAAGCCAACCCGGATGATCTGAATAAAAATTTTTTAAAGGAATTATCAAAAACACCGTTTAACCGTTTGTCTATAGGAACGCAAAGTTTTTTTGAGGCAGATCTAAAACTGATGAACCGTGCTCATACTTCCGGTGAAGCGGAAAGTTCCATCAAACGCGCTCAGGATTTCGGTTTTGAAAACATCAGCATCGATCTAATTTATGGTTCCCCAACTTCTGATCTGGAAATCTGGAAGCAAAATTTAAATAAAACCATAGAACTGGAAGTTCCGCATGTTTCTTCCTATGCCTTAACGATCGAGCCAAAAACCGCTTTAAATACGTGGATTTCCCAGGGAAAAATTGCCGCGCCGAAAGAAGCCGCGCAACATAAAGAATTCTTTTACATGACCGATTTTTTGAAAGATCGCGGATTTGATCATTACGAAATTTCTAATTTTGGAAAACCCGGTTTTCATTCCAAACACAATTCTGCCTACTGGAAATATCAGGAATATTTAGGGATCGGACCATCTGCACATTCCTATAACGGCCGTAACGAAAGGAGTTGGAATATTGCGAATAATCAATTGTACATCAATTCGTTAAATCAAAATAAATTACCAAAAGAGACGGAGATTCTATCGGAGAAAGATCAGTTCAATGAAATGTTAATGATTGGATTAAGAACTGTTTGGGGCGTTGATCTAATTTCTATAAAGGAAAAATTCAGTGCAGAACTTTTAGAATATTTTCAAAAACAAATTCAAACAAAGCTGGAAGATGGAATTCTTACCATTGAAAATAATCATCTGAAAATTCCTGAAAAACACTGGTTTCTGGCGGATGGAATTGCGTCGGATCTATTTGTGGTTGGCAATTATTAGAAAATATTTTCTATTAAAATTGATGAATTTTAGTTTCCAGATTAACGATTAAGATTTTATTTTGAAATCAAAGTGATTAAGAATTGTGATATAAAAGGCGGTTTATTGAGCTTTAGCTATATTTGAACAACTTACTACATATTTAATTTGTCTCCTTTATAGTTGAAATTTAAACACAAATGAACTAATGCTTTTCATAAATACCATAAATTATGCTATTCTGGAATAAGTGAAATTTGTTATTGACAATTGATTATTGACCAATTTAGACTTGGCTCTTTTAACTTTTTACCTGGCTCTTTTACTTCTTTGGCTCCAAAATCACTATTTTTGCATAAACTTAATTCCCTTGAAAACTAAGAAAACCGATTTCAGCCATCTTTCCTCCAAACAACCCATAGGAATATTTGATTCCGGCGTGGGCGGCTTAACGGTTGCAAAGGAAATTAAAAGATTGCTTCCTCACGAAGATCTGGTGTATTTTGGCGATACGAAACACCTTCCATACGGAGAAAAATCACGGGAAGCTATTGTTGGTTATTCGACTAAAATAACAAGTTTTCTGCTGGAAAAAAATTGTAAAGCGATTGTGATAGCCTGCAATTCGGCGACTGCAAATGCCTTGAAAGAAGTTTTAGAATTGGTCGATCATAAAGTTCCCGTTATCGATGTTATTAATCCGGTGGCAGAAAAAGTTTCCTACGAAATTCACAATAATGTAGGGGTCATCGCGACTAAAGCCACGGTGAATTCCGGATTGTATAAAAAGTCTATCCGAAAACACAACAAGTTTATTAAGGTTGACGAACTCGCGACGCCACTTCTGGTTCCCGCCATCGAAGAAGGTTTCAGAAATCACCCGATCACCCATTCAATCATTTATAATTACTTAAGCAACAGTAAATTAAAAAATATCGAAACGCTTATTTTAGGTTGTACGCATTATCCGCTTTTGTTAAATGAGATCAAGCAGTTTTACGGAAACCGCGTTCGCGTTATTGATTCGCCAAGTATTGTTGCCAATCAGCTGAAAATGATTTTGGAAAAACATCATCTTTTGAATGAAGACAATCCAAAACCCAGCTATCACTTTTTTCTGTCGGATATCACAAAGAATTTCGAGAAGATCTCTAAAAAATTCTTCGGAAAAAGTATTGATCTGGAATTAAAGGTGCTTTAGAAATCTGTCAATTATACAGTTGGTGTTTCCTCTTCTATTACTGGAATCTCAAGCGTTTCAGCTTCGTTAGGTTTGAAGAAGGAGAAACTTACATTTCCATATTTACGCGTGTCGGTTAAATTCGGGTGCTGCAGTTTCGTACGGCTTTGATGTTCTAAGATAAAGACGCCATTTTCTTTTAAATAATTGTTGTTTAAAACCAAAGAAATCAATTCCTGATATTTTTTCTCTTCCGTTTCAAATGGAGGATCTGCGACAATAATTTCGTAGGTTTTGCGGTTTCTATTTTTCTTCAGATATTCGTAAACATCGGCACGCATCACATTAATTTGTGGTCCCATTTCCAGTTCGGTTGCCGTCGTATTAATAAATCCGGAATGTTTGGAATTCATTTCTACCGAGGTTACATCTTTACAGTCTCTGGACGCAAATTCCAAAGTGATCGATCCAATTCCCGCAAACAGATCGAGCACCGAAATAGAGGAAAAATTGAAGCGAAAGCGGTTTTCAATAATGCTGAACAAAGCTTCTTTTGCAAAATCAGTCGTAGGTCTAACGTCGAAATTTTTTGGAGCGGAAATTCTTTTGGCTTTCCATTGGCCACTTATTATTCTATACATGGAGGTGTTTGGTATTGGTTTCTGGGTGTTTGATGTCCGGTGTCCGGTGTTTAATGCTTTTTTTTAATTTAATTTATTTCTAAAAGCAATGATGTGGTTGATTATTTTGTATGATTCATTATACAATTCTATAAACTTTTCTTCCGAAATGTAATTTCTATATTTTGCCTTATATAAACAAGTTACAACTTCTGCAATTGAACGAGTAGAATATCCTAAAAATCTACGAAACTCTGGATTACTCTGTAAAATACTACCTTCGGAAATATTTAAGGCAAATGAATCAGAAGCTCTTCTGATCTGTGAAATGAGATTAAAAACCTCATCTTTCGGAACTGCGATGAGCAATGGTAAATTTTCTCTGCGAAACTCATAGAGTCTTGCCAAATAATTAATTTTTCAAACTTGAAACTCATCTTTTATTTTCAAATAAATGTAAGAAATCAAATTGATTTTGATAAATTATTTAATTCTTACCAACCACCAACCACCAACCACCAACCGTCAACCGTCAAGCACCGATCATCCATCATCTAACATTTAAAACAAAATTTTTCTTCGGGATATTATCATAAACGATTTTCAGGTTCTTCACAAATTTCTTTAATTCTGAAATAAAAGTTTCATTTTCCGTGGTTTCACCGTAAACAAAAAATTGAGTTTCATTTATTCCAAAACCGATTTTACTCAAAGTAAACATCACGAAATATAAAAAATCTACTTCCGAAGTGACATCTAAGTTATTGTAAAGAATCACTTTTTTATGATCAAAAGCAAAAAACTCACACTGCTGATGATACAAATTAATATGAATTTCCTTTTGATTTTTTACTGAGATACTATTCAAAAATTGTTCGCCGGAAAAATTGAACTTCGTCGGAAGTTTTAAATCTTTAATTTGCTGATAAGTAGATCTTGGAAAAGTATAATAAAACTGAACGCCAAATTTCTTATTCACCGAGAGCATTAATTCTTCATTTTCCTTATCCACAGGTGCGTTAAAAGCAACTAATTCGTAGCCGAGATCATGTTCTGAAAAACCTTCGGGCATTAAAGTGAAATGATTCAGCGCCGAAATAACGTTGATCTCTTTGAAGTTTTTCTGTGTTAAGATCTCCGTAAGTTTCTCATTAATAAATTGTTCCGGCGAATCTTCGGTCACAAAATAAGAATTTTCCTCAGAAACCGTTTTGTTTCTTGAAATCTGATATTGAATGCCGTCTTTGGTAAAAAGTAATTTGAGTTGTTCCATGCTTTACGGGAGCAAATTTATTAAAATTAATCGGCTTTTAAAATTTTCTTCATTTTGAAGATTGATGTCCTATATCAGAAACAATTTTTGGGTCAAACCGGATTTCCTTAGAGAAGTTTAGTTCAAAAACTTTTTCAAAATTCCTATTCCTTCTCGAAACCCGCATTCCGCAACTCGAATCCCAAACCTCATCTCAAATAAACCAGTACGGTGCCTGATTGATGGTGCAGTATTTCTTTATTATGGAACTCCAGATCGGTCTGACTTTCTAAAACATCGTAAACCATCTGCTGTAAAACACCGTCTCCGATTCCATGGATGATTTCGAGCTTTTTTAAATTGTTTTTTCTGCAGAATTCTAAGGTGTTAAGAAGTTTTTCTTTTTGTAGAAAAAGCCGTTCAAAAGAATCATAATCCCGGGAATTCTTTACCAGAAGATCAAAATGCAGATCTAAGAGGAACGGTCTTTTGTCGTGCTTTTTAGAAACAGGTTTGGAAGGTTCTGGCTTTTGAACAGTCCGCATTTGATCGTAGATCTCGGCTTCCTGCAGAACCAACTCCGAAGAATCGTATTCATAATGAAATCCATGTTCATCTTCGATGACCACTTTTTGTCCTATCACCGAAATGATTTTGCCCTTCAATCGGTCATCGATCACGGCAACGGAATCGCCTGGTTTCATCGTCTGTTATTCATTATATGGCGAAATTAAGAAAATTTATTTTCTGAACGAGTAAGTTTAATTTTTTTGAAGAATAAATTTACTTGTGATAATGGTGTTAGCATTTGCGTTTAAGCTCAAACCGCAAAAGATGCAAAAGCAAAGTTTCTTTCTGAGTGAATCAAAGTATGCAAAAGCGTGAAAAACATCTCTTTACAACGATATTCAGGTATTGGTAGTGCTATTCGTGAAAAAATTTGTGCAATTTGTGTTTAAGCTCAAACCGCAAAAGATGCAAAAGCGAATTGTCTTTCTGAGCTAATCAAAGTATGCAAAAGTTTGAAAAACATTTATTTACAACGATATTCAAATATTGGTAGTGCTATTCGTGAAATCATTTGTGCAATTTGTGTTTAAGTTGAAACCGCAAAAGATGCAAAAGCGAAGTGTCTTTCTGAGTGAATCAAAGTATGCAAAAGCTTGAAAAACATTTCTTTACATCGATATTCAGGTATTGGTAGTGCTATTCGTGAAAATATTTGTGCAATTTGTGTTTAAGCTCAAACCGCAAAAGATGCAAAAGCGATGTGTCTTTTTGAGGGAATTAAAGGGTGCAAAAGCTTGAAAAACATTTCTTTACATCGATATACAATTATTGATAGTGCTATTCGTGAAATCATTTGTGCAATTTGTGTTTAAGCTCAAACCGCAAAAGATGCAAAAGAGATATGACTTTTTGAGGGAATTAAAGGGTGCAAAAGCTTGAAAAACATCTATTTACATCGATATTCAATTATTGATAGTGCTATTTGTGAAAACATTTGTGCAATTTGTGTTTAAGTTGAAACCGCAAAAGATGCAAAAGCGATGTGTCTTTTTGAGCTAATCAAAGGGTGCAAAAGCTTAAAAACATTTATTTACAACAATATTCAGGTATTGGTAGTGCCATTCGTGAAAATATTTGTGCAATTTGTGTTTAAACTCAAACCACAAAGTATGCAAAAGCGATGTAAATATTGAATAATTCAAAGTAGACAAAAGCTTGAAAATAATCAATTTCAGAAATAAATCACAGCGCTCATATTTCTTATTTTACACTTTATGATTAAAAATGATACTTGTATTAATTTCCGCAATATTTCTAAATTTAGAAATTTCAAAGCCCTCTTTAATAGTCCCGAAAAATTCCATAAATTTGGCTTCTTATTAACCGGAATTAAAATCATCAATTATACAATATGGATCCAATTTTTGACCTTATCGAACAGGAAAGACAAAGACAGACACACGGCATCGAACTCATCGCTTCGGAAAATTTTGTTTCGGAAAATGTGATGAAAGCAGTTGGCAGTGTTTTGACGAATAAATATGCAGAAGGTTATCCCGGAAAAAGATATTATGGCGGCTGCGAAGTCGTGGATGAAGTAGAAATTTTAGCCATCGAAAGAGCTAAGGAACTTTTCGGTGTCGGTTATGCCAATGTGCAACCGCACTCCGGTTCACAGGCAAATGCGGCTATATTTTTAGCGGTTTTAAAACCAGGCGACAAAATTTTAGGTCTGGATCTATCGATGGGTGGTCATTTAACACACGGTTCTTTCGTTAACTTTTCGGGGATCCAGTACAACGCAAATTTTTATGGTGTTGATCGCGAAAGTGGTTTGATCGATTACGAGGCGATGCGCCAAAAAGCTTTGGAAGTAAAACCTAAAATGTTGATTGCCGGATATTCAGCTTATTCAAGAGATTTGGATTTTAAAAAATTCCGCGAAGTTGCCGATGAAGTTGGCGCTACTCTTTGGGCAGATATTGCACATCCTGCAGGATTAATTGCAAAAGGATTATTAAGTTCTCCATTTGAGCATTGTCATGTTGTAAGCACCACGACGCATAAAACATTGCGTGGACCGCGTGGCGGAATGATCATGATGGGCAAAGATTTCGAAAATACTTACGGACATAAAACACCGAAAGGCGAAATTAAAATGATGAGTCAGGTTTTAGACAGTGCCGTTTTCCCTGGAATTCAGGGTGGTCCGCTGGAGCATGTTATCGCGGGTAAAGCCGTTGCATTTGCAGAAGCGATCGATCATAAATTTGAAATCTATGCGAAACAGGTCGTAGCCAATGCCCGCGCTTTAGCAAAAGCCATGATCACTCAGGGATTCGATATTGTAAGTGGCGGAACTGATAATCATTTGATGCTGGTTGATCTTCGAAATAAAAATGTAAACGGAAAAGAAACCGAAAAAGCTTTAGTAAAAGCCGATATTACGTGTAACAAAAATATGGTACCGTTTGATGACAAGTCAGCGTTTACCACGTCTGGAATTCGTTTGGGAACTGCGGCAATTACGACGAGAGGTTTGAAGGAAGCAGATATGGAAGTTCTTGCAGGACTAATTAATGACGTTGTAATGAATATTAATGATGACAATAAGATCGCAGACGTTCGTACAAAAGTAAATCAGATGATGGAGGGAAAAGCGTTGTTTCAATATTAGGTTTCGATAAAGATAAGGAGAGTGGTTCTGGGTAACATTTATTTTTACAATAAACACTTCTCGATACGCTTCGCTACTCGAAGTGACGCAAATCGAAAGTTGGCGCTTCATTCAACTACACTATAAACTTAACCTAGAATCATTAGCTATGTTCATAATAAAAACTTCTCGTTACGCTTTGCTACTCGAAGTGACGCAGGTCGAAATGTAAAAATCAGTCGCTAGATTAAAACGTCAGTTCGAGTGATTTTGCAAGGCAAAATTGTATCGAGAACTTTTTGATAAGCTGATTATTAGGTTTAAAATAATAACTTCTCGATACGCTTCGCTACTCGAAGTGACGAAGGTCGAAATGTAAAAAGTAGTCGCTGGATTAAATCGTCAGTTCGAGTGATTTTGCAAGGCAAAATTGTATCGAGAACCTTTTGATAAGCTGATTAATGGCTTTAAAATAAAAACTTCTCGATACGCTTTGCTACTCGAAGTGACGAAGGTCGAAATGTAAAATCAGTGGATAGATTAAAACGGCAGTTCGAGTGATTTTGCAAGGCAAAATTGTATCGAGAACCTTTTGATAAGTTGATAATGGATTAAAAACAAATTACAATGGATTTCTCGTACGTCTATATTTTAAAATGTTCCGACAACACTTTTTATACTGGCGTCACAACAAATCTGGAACAGAGAGTACAGGAACATCAGCAGGGAAAGCACGGCGATTCTTATACTGCAGCTAGATTACCTGTAGAGCTGGTCTATTTCTGTACTTTCCCTGATATTAATATCGCGATAGAATATGAAAAAAAGATTAAAAAGTGGTCTAGAGCTAAGAAATTGGCGCTCATTGAAAGCCGATACGCAGACCTTCCTGATTTAGCGAAAAAGGTTTTTAAGAAATAATAATTACACTTTGTATGTTATCTAAAAAATTTTATCATTAAAGCTCCTCGATACGCTTCGCTACTCGAAGTGACGCAAATTCAGTTGTTTTATGCATTTTTATTATAAATTTACCAATCGTTCATTGATAAAAGCTTCTCGATACGCTTCGCTACTCGAAGTGACGAATGTCGAAAGTTGGCGCTTCAGTAAACTGCACTAATAAATTAACGCAGAATCATCAGCTATGTTTATAATAAAAACTTCTCGATACGCTTCGCTACTCGAAGTGACGCAGGTCGAAAGTAGTGCTTCATTGAACTTGGCTACTCGAAGTGACTAAGGTCGAAATGTAAAAATCAGTCGCTAGATCAAAACGTCAGTTCGAGTGATTTTGCAAGGCAAAATTTTATCGAGAACTTTTTGATAAGCTGATTAATGGGTTTTAAATAATAACTTCTCGATACGCTTCGCTACTCGAAGTGACGCAGGTCGAAAGTAGTGCTTCATTGAACTTGGCTACTCGAAGTGACGCAGGTCGAAATGTAAAAAGCAGTCGCTAGATCAAAACGTCAGTTCGAGTGATTTTGCAAGGCAAAATTGTATCGAGAATTTTTTGATAAGCTGATTAATGGGTTTAAAATAATAACTTCTCGATACGCTTCGCTACTCGAAGTAACGCAGGTCGAAAGTGGTGCTTCACTGAACTTGGCTACTCGAAGTGACGCAGGTCGAAATGTAAAAATCAGTCGCTAGATCAAAACGTCAGTTCGAGTGATTTTGCAAGGCAAAATTGTATCGAGAATTTTTTGATAAGCTGATTAATGGGTTTAAAATAATA